>NZ_JAKZGB010000006.1:0-227855 GCF_022549545.1 Acinetobacter sp. ANC 3882
CAAATAGTTGCAATCGCAGCAGTTAAAGTTGTTTTACCATGGTCAACGTGACCAATTGTACCCACGTTTACGTGTGGTTTATTACGTTCAAACTTGGCTTTAGCCATGATGATCTTCCTTTATAAACTGCTCATGAGGGTCGCCCATGAGCACTTGGTTTTTTAACTAAATTTAGTTGGGTAATATAGTAATCGAAAGATTACTCGTCGTCACCTTTTTTACCGCCAGTCTGGAACTTAGCGATGATGCCTTCAGCCACGTTACGTGGTGTTTCAGCGTATTTAGCGAATTCCATAGAATAAGTCGCACGACCTTGAGACATAGAACGCATTTGAGTCGCGTAACCAAACATCTCAGCCAATGGAACTTCTGCTTTAATTGCTTTAGTTCCACCAGGAAGATCATCCATACCTTGAACCATACCACGACGACGGTTTAAGTCACCCATGATATCGCCCATGTAGTCTTCTGGAGTTTCTACTTCAACTTTCATGATTGGTTCAAGAAGGATAGGATCCGCTTTCATGAAACCGTCACGGAAAGCGTATGAACCTGCCATTTTGAACGACAATTCATCAGAGTCGACATCGTGGTAAGAACCATCGAATAATGTCGCTTTGATACCCACAACAGGGTAACCAGCCAATACACCATTCTTCATACGTTCTTGAATACCTTTGTCAACCGCACCAAAGAATTCTTTAGGTACAGTACCGCCGACAACTTCTTCAGCGAATAGGTATTCTTTACCAGCTTCTTCAACATCCATAGGTTCTAAACGAACATATACATGACCGAATTTACCTTTACCACCTGTTTGACGAACAAACTTACCTTCTTGTTCAACAGACTTTTTGATCGTTTCACGGTAAGCAACCATTGGTTTACCAATGTTCGCTTCAACACCGAATTCACGCTTCATACGGTCAACGATGATGTCAAGGTGAAGCTCACCCATACCAGCAATAATTGTTTGACCAGATTCTTCATCTGTACGAACGCGGAACGATGGATCTTCTTTCGCCAAACGGCCTAAAGCAATTGACATTTTTTCTTGGTCAGCTTTAGTTTTTGGTTCAACAGCCAATGAAATTACTGGCTCTGGGAATTCCATACGCTCAAGTGTAATGATGTTTTTCTCATCACATAATGTATCACCCGTAGTAACGTCTTTAAGACCTACACACGCTGCGATATCACCTGCACGGATTTCATCAAGATCTTGACGTTCGTTCGCATGCATTTGCACGATACGACCAATACGTTCACGCTTAGATTTAACTGGGTTATAAACCGGATCACCTTGTTTAAGAACACCAGAGTAAACACGTACGAATGTTAAGTTACCTACGAACTTATCGTTCATGATTTTGAACGCAAGTGCAGAGAACGGAGCTTCGTCAGATGCTTCACGAGATGCTTTAGTTTCATCTTTGTCGTCAAGAATACCTTCAATTGCTTTAACTTCTGTTGGAGAAGGCAAGAATTGAATTACAGCATCCAACATACGTTGAACACCTTTGTTCTTGAACGCTGAACCACAAAGCATAACTTGGATTTCAGACGCCAAAGTACGAGTACGTAAACCAGCGATGATTTCTTCTTTAGAAAGATCGCCTTCTTCTAGGTACTTGTCCATTAACTCTTCAGATGCTTCAGCCGCAGCTTCAACCATCTTAGTACGCCATTCGTTAGCTGTATCAACGAGGTCAGCAGGAATATCACCGTATTCGAACTTCATACCTTGAGATGCTTCATCCCAGATAATCGCTTTCATTTCGATGAGGTCAACAACACCTGCAAACGTATCTTCTGCACCAATTGGCACAACGATAGGAACAGGATTACCGCCTAGACGAGTTTTAACTTGCTCAACAGCACGGAAGAAGTTTGCACCAGTACGGTCCATCTTGTTCACGAATGCTAAACGAGGCACTTTATATTTGTTCGCTTGACGCCATACAGTTTCAGACTGAGGTTGTACGCCACCAACTGCACAGTAAACCATGCACGCACCATCAAGAACACGCATAGAACGTTCAACTTCGATTGTGAAGTCTACGTGTCCCGGTGTATCGATTACGTTGATACGGTGTTGTGGGAATTGGCTACTCATACCTGACCAGAAACAAGTTGTTGCAGCAGAGGTAATTGTAATACCACGCTCTTGCTCTTGTTCCATCCAGTCCATTGTTGCTGCACCATCGTGTACTTCACCAATTTTGTGAGATACACCTGTGTAGAACAAAATACGTTCTGTTGTAGTTGTTTTACCTGCGTCGATGTGCGCAGAAATACCGATGTTACGGTAATTACTAATCGGGGTTTGGCGAGCCATGATGTCTACATTCCTAAATGTTATTTTTAAAACAGGACGCATCAATTAAATTGATGCGCACGAATATCCAAGCAGGCAACTTAAATACCCGCAAAGCCCCCACTTTGATAGAGAGCGATGTTGAATCGAGCTGCGGTACGCATGAATATTCTCCTGATTAGGGACTGTTTTATCCGCTTAGAAACGGTAGTGAGAGAAGGCTTTGTTGGCTTCAGCCATACGATGCACGTCTTCACGTTTTTTGATCGCAGAACCTTTACCTTCAGCTGCATCAAGCAACTCACCAGCAAGACGTAAAGCCATCGTTTTTTCAGAACGCTTAGCAGCAGCATCTACTAACCAACGCATAGCTAAAGCAGTACGACGGGATGGGCGTACTTCCATAGGTACTTGATAAGTAGCACCACCAACACGGCGTGCTTTTACTTCAACCATAGGACGAACTTTTTCAAGAGTAGTCTCGAAAAATTCAACTGGGTCTACTTTATTTTTTTCTTGAACACGTTCTAAAGCACCGTAAACGATACCTTCAGCAACAGATTTTTTACCATCTTGCATTACGTGGTTCATGAATTTAGCGATTGTTTGGCTGCTAAATTTTGGATCTGGAAGGATCTCACGAGCAGCGACTACGCGACGTCTTGGCATTTTAATACACCTAATAATATGACACTTCAGGATAATCCAGCAGTTTGTACGAGTGTCATGTACTTTCGCTGGCCTTACTATACGTCGCTTGAATTACAAAACTATGAAGAATTCAAACAAGCGAAACGCTAAAGGGTTTTTTGGACTAGTTTCCTAGAATTACTTCTTAGGACGCTTAGTACCATATTTAGAACGTGACTGGTTACGATCTTTAACGCCAGCACAGTCTAAAGAACCACGAACGGTATGGTAACGTACACCTGGTAAGTCTTTAACACGACCACCACGGATAAGAACAACACTGTGCTCTTGTAGGTTATGACCTTCACCACCGATATAGCTAGAAACTTCAAAACCTGAAGTTAAGCGAACACGGCAAACCTTACGCATTGCTGAGTTAGGTTTTTTAGGTGTAGTAGTATAAACACGTGTACATACACCACGACGTTGTGGACAAGCCTTCAACGCAGGAACTTTAGATTTTTCAATCAAAGTTGTACGACCCTTACGGATCAACTGATTTGTTGTTGCCATTTGGCAATTCTCCCGTTATTAAACAACCTTAAAAAAAGAAAAGAACCTCTTTTTAAGGGCACATAATTGTAAGCTAAGAAGTAAAAATGGTCAACATTTCAAGTGTCGACCATTTCTGAAGTTTGTTGTGTTTTTAATACCTAAAACACCACACCCACATTTAGCTATGTTTTGTTGAGGCTGGCTCTATATCAATTGATTTTTGCTCAGCAGTGATTTCTGTTTCAGCATCCTCAAAATTTTCATCTTGCTGCACCTTTAATGCAGGCTGTTGCTCTGCATAAGGATGCTCAACCACATGCTGTTCAGCAAGTTGTTGAATTCCAGCTTCAACCTTGTCATCTACAGCGACTGTTGGTGTTGTGTTGTCTTTGGTTTTAACGGTTACATTGGTAATCACATCATTGGGTTCATCTAATGAGGTCTTATTATTTTCAACTGCTGTAGAACTTAATAACCGTGGACTCGCCTTCTTCAATAATGCTTCTGCTTTAAAATATGCTTCTAGCGGCGAAATCTCTTCATTCGGATATTCATTCATATAAAAGCGTGCTGCACCAAAAATCGATTGCGATTTATGTCCAACATCTTCTAACAGTCTCCAACTATAGAAACCACCCAGTGCTGCACCTGCAATTGGCGTCAATTTACCAATCACTGAAGCTTGAGGAATACGATTGAGCCAGTTCCATTTAAACTGACCACTTTCATCCACCAGCCATTTTTTTACCAACTCAATATCATTATTCGAACCTAACAATTGCTGAAACTGTTGCAAATCATGCGTTTCCAACATAGCTTTCAAAGCTTTTAACGCGACCAACAAAGTTTGTTTTTCAGCAACCAGACTCAAATCAATTTCTTTAAAGATAAATGCAACGATTTCTTGGTCAGCATTTTCAGATAAATCAAACCCATGTGAACGGCCCGTTTGATAAATTGTTCTCAAGGTCAAAACAATAGATGCTGGGATATCGATTGCAGCACCCCAAACACCCGTTGCACCTGTAATTGCACCTTGCGCAGCAGCTAATAATTTGTTTTGTTCGATCAAAGCCTGACTCAAGCGCTGTGAACGCCCTGTATCTGTGGTCAGTTCCATAATATCTTTCACCCCTGCTTCCTCAAGGATTTTTTCAGTCAGGGAACTATTCGAACTAAATTCATTTAACCACTGAAATAAATAGTCTGAGACCTTATCACCTAAATCTGGCGATACAAAAGAGGCCACACTATTCACTCGATTATAATGACGACCTAATAATTGATGCGATAGTTTTGGAAATTGTTGACGCAGCATTTGTTGAGGATTTTCATATTTTTCCACCTCAAATGGACTTTTGAAACGTGCTTTTCCTTCAACCATATTGGATGAATTTGCAAGTTCTGCACCCGATGTAGTTGGGGCAACTTGAAATTTCTGTAATTCTGAACTGAGCTTTTTAGCCACTCCAAAGGCTTGTGCAAATAAACCTGAAGATTGCTTGTTTTTAGATTTTGTCATCAAGTACCTCTGTTGTGTAATCTGTGCATTTCTAGGTAAATACTAGGTTGAATGCAGATTTATCTCAACTTTTATCTGTGTTCTTTCTTTACGTTTCGTCACAACATCGCGAATATTTACGAATATTTACACAACTGGAAATAGGCATAAGATTTGCCATAAGAAATAAAAAACCTTTCTGCTATCATGGTGTCATTCACTCATAAGCCATTTTAATCGTTATTTTTCTCCTGATTTGTATTCATAGCGAGATGCACAGGGCTTAAGTATTACCATAAAAGGGATCTGTAAATGAAACGTGTTGTAATCACTGGTATGGGCATTAACTCATGTATCGGTAACTCTTTAGAAGAGGTCACTCATTCTTTAAAAAATGGAATCTCAGGAACACGTTTTAATCCGACTTATGCCGAACTGAATTTTAAAAGCCATGTCAGCGCAGCAGCTGCACAAGATTTTGACGGGATTGACCGCAAAGTTAAACGCTTTATGGGCGTATGTGCCATGTATGCCTACAACACCGCAATTGCAGCCGTAGAACATGCAGGGCTGAAACAAGAAGATTTAGCAAATAATCCTCGTTATGGGATTGCGGGTGGTTCAGGTGGTAACTCAACTGCATCAGTTGTCGAAATGGTTAAACTTTTAGAAGAAAAAGGCGCACGTAAAGTCGGTCCATTTTTTGTTCCTCGTAATATGAGTAACACGATTACAGCCAATGTCGGGGTTGCGTTAAAACTTCAAGGCGTTGCACACTCGATTACCAGCGCATGTGCAACTTCTGCCGATGCCATTGGTTATGCCTATAACCTGATTCAATTGGGTAAACAAGATTTAATGCTTGCTGGCGGTGGCGAAGAAGATCACTGGTCTCAAAGCTTGTTGTTTGATGCCATGGGTGCATTGTGTTCAAAATATAATGACAGCCCAGAAACTGCATCACGTCCATATTCAAAAGACCGTGACGGTTTCGTTATTGCAGGCGGTGGTGGTTTCGTGGTGCTTGAGTCACTTGAACATGCGCAAGCACGTGGTGCGAATATTTTAGCTGAAGTGATTGGCTATGCTGCAAACAGTGATGGTGCAGACATGGTTGCCCCAAGTGGTGAAGGCGCGACACGCTGTATCATCATGGCACTGGATGAGGCAAAACAGCACGGCGTAGAAAGTATTGACTATGTCAACACACATGGTACATCAACACCAGCAGGTGACGTGACCGAACTTAAAGCAATGGAACGTGCATTTGGTGAAGGACAAGTTCCGCCACTCAGTTCAACCAAATCAATGACGGGTCACAGCTTAGGTGCTGCGGGTGTTCAGGAAGCGATTTATTCTGTGTTAATGATGCAAAATGACTTTATTGCACCAAACATCAACGTGACTGAGCTGGATGAAGGCGCGCAAGGTTTCGATATTGTACTTGAAAAACGTGATGCAAAACTGAATACTGTCATGAGTAACAGTTTTGGCTTTGGCGGTGTAAACGCCTGCCTTATTTTCAAGAAGTGGGATGCATAATCCTGCGTAGGATTATCGATGGATGCACCTTCTGATGCTTTCTTGTGGGTAAAAGCATTACATATTATTGCCGTGGTTTGTTGGTTCGCTGCATTGTTCTACTTGCCACGCCTTTATGTCTACCATGCCATGAGTGATGATGCGGTAAGTCATCAACGCTTTGAAGTCATGGAACGTAAGTTGTATCGAGGTATCATGTGGCCGTCTATGATTGCCACACTCATTACGGCTCACTTTCTCGTTGATTGGGGTGATGCAACCCGACATTATCATGAAGCCTTATGGTTCTACCTTAAAGTCGGTTTGGTTGGCCTATTGGTGATTTACCATTTTGTTTGCGGTTATTACCGTAAAAAGCTGATTGGCAATGCCCACTATAAATCACATAAGTTCTGGCGTTTTTTTAATGAAATGCCGACCCTGATCTTATTTGCCGTAGTCATCTTAGTGGTGGTAAAACCTCAGTTTTAACTGAGGTTTTTTTATTCTAAAATAAAAATAACTTATGTTTTTTTCACGCTTGAATTTCAGATGATCAAATCATTTATATACCAATTAAAAGCGCGATTGATTTCTAGCTTAATTTTTTATCTCAAAATGAATCAATTTCAATATCGGGGATTGACGTCTGGCGAAATCAAAATTGCTCGCTCGGTCTTTGGCGAACTCATCGATTATGCACAAATAAAGATTTTTAATATCCCCTATCTACCTTGGCAACCTGCCAATATTTTTATGGCACCGAACGGCAACTTATTTGTACATCAGAAATATTTCCGTCCTGACTATTCAATATGCTCAATGTCCCTACAAGGAATCTTTATTCATGAGTTGGCGCATATTCTACAGTATCAGCAAGGAACCAATGTCATTGTTAAAGGCGCAATACTTCAAGCGGGCTATTACCTCAGCTTTAAGCAATACAATCCATATCGATATCAATTTATCAAAAACAAAGCCTTTTCGAGTTATAACATCGAACAACAAGGTGATATTGCACGAGATGTGTTTTTCCACAAAATCCCCAACATTATTCTAGAAAAATAAAAAGCCCTGTAAGTTTCAACTACAGGGCTTTTTAAGTAAGCATTTTGCAAGAAAAATTATGCAGTCGTGCCTTTTTGAGTTTCAGTTTTAAGCTCATGACTATCATCCATATCAGTCGTAAAATCTACACGCATCGCATCCTTAACAATGGTACCAATACGCCCGACACCAATAGCTAAAGCTAAGGCGATTACAGGCAATAAAATCGTTGAAGTCATAATTTCGCACCTCTTTATTTAAAATGACTATTTAATAAATCAGCTTAAGCTTGTTGATCTTGTTCACGGAACATTACTGTTCCAATACGACCAACAACGACAGCTAAACCAAAAGCAATAACTGGAAATAATAAAACTGACATCATTCGTTACCTCATCAAAAATGAATCAAAATTTAATGATCAATTACACTTATTGATCTTTTTCTTGGAACATCACTGTACCCACACGACCAACCACTACAGCTAAACCAAATGCAATTACAGGAAATAATAAAACTGACATTGTTGTTACCTCTTCATTTTACGTGCTTGGGTACACTTGATGAGTATCAAAGTGCACATCCGTTCACATTAATTGGGATAATAGCAGTGCACAAATGTACACTCAAGTGTCGCAAAGATATTCCCGATGAACGGTATAAAAAACACACAACAACCGATCAAGCTATTGAAAATAATTGCTTTATAAAAAAGCACAACTGTTCTATTTTTTCAGATAGTATGCGCAACAAACCAAAAGTGATTCTTTTTACTCAAATTTTTTATTGTTTTTGCATGCTGTAATTGATGTGTCACAGCAAGATGCGAAAATGACATGAAAAAAACTTTATGTGACTCTATTCAATTTATTCACAATCATGCACCATAATCACGCAAACATTGAGAAATGTTGCTGTTTTATACAGAAAAACTTGTTATTTTTACGCAGAAAAATGTGCATTTAGTATATATTAGTAAACTTGTAATTTTTGTTTAAGATATAAAATGTTTGGCGCCATGATATACACTTGTTTTTAATAACTATACTTATATAAATCAAAAACTTGTATATCATAACTTGTTAAGACTTAGGATTAGGTTTGAATGAAAAATTTTAAAATTGCCCTTGCTCAATTCTCTCCGCATATTGGCAATATTGATGCAAATACTCAAAAGATGGTTGAGCAAGCAAATTTAGCGAAACAACAACAGGCTGATTTGATCATCTTCCCTGAACTTTCTACATTAGGTTACCCTGCTGAAGACTTAATACTTCGCCCAAACCTACAAAAACGTACTCAAAAAGCGTTTGCTCAGTTAAGTGAAGTAAAAGATATCCTCATGGTGTTTGGTTTTGTGCACCAAACTGAAGACGGCCATCGTTATAATTCCGCTGCTGTGATGAAAGATGGACAAGTTTTAGGTGTTTATAACAAACACAACTTGCCAAATTATGGTGTATTTGATGAAAAACGCTACTTCCAAGAAGGCCATCAACATCTGGTTTTTGAATATTTAGGGCACAAGTTTGGTGTCTTGATTTGCGAAGATGTGTGGTCACTGAATACTGTGAAGCAACTCAGCCAACTGAATGTTGAAACGGTTCTGGTCTTAAATGCTTCTCCTTATGAAGTAGGTAAACCACAGCACCGTATTCAAACCTTAAATGAGCTTGCTAAACAATTAAGTCTAAATATCGTTTATGTGAACCAAGTCGGTGGGCAAGACGATCTTATTTTTGATGGTTCAAGTTTTGTCAGCAGCAATAATGGACAACTGGTATTACAAGTGCCAAGTTTCCAAGAGTCGATTGCGATTGCTGAATTTGATGCTGAACAAAAACAATTTAAAACCGCAGATGCAACACCTGCTTTAGAAACCTTTGCTGAAATTTATCAAGCTTTGGTAATGGCAACACGTGACTATGTACAGCGTTCAGGCTTCCCAGGAGTAATTTTAGGATTATCAGGCGGGATCGATTCTGCGTTAACAATGGCGATTGCAGTTGATGCCATTGGGGCCGATAAAGTCCAAGCCGTGATGATGCCATACACCTACACCTCACAAATGAGTGTAGAAGATGCAACTGAACAAGCACGTCGTATGGGTGTTACCTTCGGTATTGCCGAGATTCACCCAATTGTAAATAGCTTCATGCAGACCTTGTTCCCATTCTTTGGCAACACACCAGCGGATGCAACGGAAGAAAACTTACAAGCGCGTACTCGTGGTACCCTGCTCATGGGCTTATCCAATAAGTTTGGTAACCTCGTACTCTCTACTGGTAACAAGTCTGAGATTTCAGTTGGTTATTGTACCCTTTATGGCGACATGGTTGGTGGCTTCTCAGTTCTCAAAGATGTCTATAAAACCATTGTGTTTGAGTTAGCGAAATACCGTAACACGCTAGATGAAACACCTGTGATTCCTGAGCGTGTCATTACTCGTCCACCATCAGCAGAACTCCGTCCTGATCAAAAAGATCAAGACTCACTCCCTGCTTATGATGTACTTGATGCTATCTTATATGCTTATATTGAAGAAGATCTCAGCCAAGCAGACATCATCGGCAAAGGCTATGAAGCCGCTGTCGTAGAAAAAGTGATTCGTTTGGTTGATCGCAATGAATACAAGCGTCGTCAGGGCGCGATTGGACCACGTATTAGTTCACGTGCCTTCAGTCGTGAGCGACGCTACCCGATCGTCAACGGATGGACCGCGAATGACTGAAAAAATTGTTTCTGAAAAGTCACAATTACTTGCTCAAGCACTTATGCTTGAGCAAGTTGCATTTTATAAACACCAACTCACCACTCAACTTTCTGCTGATTTTTTCCAGCAATTTATTCAGCTTTTCCTCCAACATGCACCCAATATCCAACTCAAAGAAGTGGTGGAATTAGAGCAAATCCAAGCTGTGGTAAAGCGCTATGCTTTTGAAATGCAGCTTGGTGCAGGTTTATTAGAGTTTATTGGGGAAATTGCACAAAGACTGCATGTATTCTCGCTGCAATCATCAGCTCAGTTACAAGATATATTTTCAGACCACCAATTTGAAATGTGGTTATCCAAATTTTTGGAACTTGAAAATATTCGCCATTATTTGAATCAATTTTTAAAAGAAAGCCCTTCTATTCAACAGTTGTGCCAATACATTGCGACCACAACTTTGCAAAACAAACTGCCAAAACTATTTACTCAGTCCGATGAAGAGCGAATTTCTGAGAGTAAATATGAGTGGCAACACAAATTAAAAAGCTTTTCTCATCGCCAGCAGCAACGCATTGAGCAGAAAATTGAAGAGAGTATCGCCCGCTTCATACAAGAACAATTGGTCGATCTCAGTTTGCTTTCAAATGACGATTTAGAGAGCCTTGCACGCAATGTTTGGGACGATAACAAAGCCAAACCGTTATCTGAATATACCAAACAAGTCACACCACTGGATGTGGAAGAATTCTTTGTGATGATTTATGAGTATTGGAAAGAATTGCGTCAATCCTCTTTCATACAAGATTTGATCTTATACGGTGTAAAAGTCTTTTATGACTTCTATAAAGATGAAAGTCTGGAAGATGTTTTTGCTGCAATCGGTATAGAAGAAACAGATTTACTCAATGAAGCGGTGCGTTTTTATCCAAAAGCCGTCGTTGCATTAGATGAGCATGATGTACTGGAACCGATCATCACTTTAATTTTAAAACCTTTCTATGAAAGCGCCCAGACGCTCGCCACAATCGAAAAACATCTATAAACAATAAAGCCTGTAAATAAATGACTTATTTACAGGCTTTTGCACATCTGATCTATTATTTTTACATATCACGCAGATAAAAAGAAACCACGCAGGAGCGTGGTTTTTAAAATGGTGGCTATGACGAGACTTGAACTTGTGACCCCCGCATTATGAGTGCGGTGCTCTAACCAACTGAGCTACATAGCCGTAAACTGTGCGCGCATTATCTAGTGTTCAGCATTACGGGTCAAGTCTATGATCTTGAAAATATAGAACATATGAACAGTTTTTATGCTATTAACCATCAATTGATCACTTTTCAGCAAATCTACTCACAAAATTAAAAATTGAATCAAGATAAACGCTGTCATTGTTCAGAACTGAATGATGTAAAGAGGCACAAAGCTTTTTTGAAGATGATAAAAACTGCAGATAAAAAGAGACCACGCAGGAGCGTGGTCTATAAAATGGTGGCTATGACGAGACTTGAACTTGTGACCCCCGCATTATGAGTGCGGTGCTCTAACCAACTGAGCTACATAGCCGAAAACTGTGGGCGCATTATCTTAACTTTCGCTACACACGTCAAGCACAATTTTCAAAAAATCTTTGAAGTGGGCCTGTAAGCCGGGTTCTGTCGAGGACGATCATTCCTCTAGGCGTACAATCACTCATACGCTCAAGCGACCTACCCGAATCCAGCACGGGCCGTGCCTCAGGATTCCTATTTGGTCTTGCTTCTGGTGGGGTTTACCTTGCCGTGAACTGTTACCAGACACGCGGTGCGCTCTTACCGCACCCTTTCACCCTTACCTCACGAATGAGGCGGTCTACTCTCTGCTGCACTTGCCGTCGGCTTTCGCCGCCCAGGCGTTACCTGGCACCTTGCCCTATGAAGCCCGGACTTTCCTCCCCTGTTTCAGTCACGGAGACCTCCACAGCAGCGACCGTCCGGCCCACTTCGTGGCGCATCTTATCAAACTTAAGCGTTAATTGCTCGCATTTTTTTGCCCAGTTAATTTTTTGTATTTCGCCATCAGGTCATCATGCGATTCGACATGTTGAGGATCGAGCGGAATACAATCAACCGGACAAAACAACTGACACTGTGGCTGATCATGATGACCAATGCATTCTGTACAGAGTGCAGGATCAATCTCATAAATCAGCTCACCCATATAAATGGCTTCATTCGGACATACAGGTTCACAGACATCACAGTTAATGCATTCATCTGTAATATATAAAGACACGCTACCAACCTTGTTGATGTTTACGTTCAAAGGCCTCAACCACAACGGCAGGCACAAATTTAGTCACATCACCTTGTAAACGAGCAATTTCTCTTACCAATGTCGATGAGATAAATGAATATTGCTCAGAGGGAGTTAAAAATACCGATTCAAAATGTGGGTCAAGTTGACGGTTCATATTCGCCAATTGAAACTCATATTCAAAATCTGAAATTGCTCTTAAACCACGTAGTACTGCTGTTGCACGCTGTTCACGGAAGAAATTGACCAACAAACCATCAAAGCCAACAAATTCAACATTGGTCAAATGACTGAGTGATGCTTTAGCTAATTCAACACGCTCTTCTAAACTAAACACAGGATTTTTATGATGACCAATCGCAATTGCAACCACAACTTCATCAAACATTTTTGATGCTCTTGCAACCAAATCAACATGTCCATTGGTAATTGGATCGAAAGTCCCCGGATAAATCACACGTGTTTTAGACATGCGTTGTACTCTAGTTAATGAGATAAGACGCGTATTTTAACAAATCTTCGGCCTAAACGCGAAATTCCTAAACATTGGAAAAAGGTTGCGTTTTACGGCACAATAGCTGTAATTGTGGAAGTTTAGATTATGGCGCAAGCAACAGTTGTAAAAAAACATAATGGTGGCACGATTGCTCAAAACAAAAGAGCGCGTCACGATTACTTTATCGAAGAAAAATTTGAAGCAGGCATGTCCTTACAAGGTTGGGAAGTAAAGTCTCTACGTGCGGGACGTATGACGCTCACAGAAAGCTATGTAATTTTTAAAAATGGCGAAGCTTTTTTATTGGGCTCACAAATTCAGCCTTTGTTGTCTGCATCAACCCATGTGGTTCCAGAAGCAACACGTACGCGTAAGTTACTGCTCTCTCGTCGTGAGTTAGAAAAGCTTTTGGGTGCAGTCAATCAAAAAGGTTATTCATGTGTGCCGTTGGCTTGTTACTGGAAAGGCCGTTTGGTTAAGTTGGAAATTGCACTGGTGAAAGGTAAGCAATTACATGACAAGCGTGCTACAGAAAAAGACCGTGACTGGCAACGTGATAAATCTCGCCTGCTGCACAAATAAAAAAAACCTCCAATGATTGGAGGTTTTTTTTATTCAAGATTAAACAGAGACATGCGTTAATCTTAATTCTGCTAAATATTTCCCGAACTTACGTGCTGTTTCCAAATCACCTTCTGGTGGGGTAATTTCAACGCTGGCATTATCTGACTGAGTCATTAAGCCTAGAAAGCTCGACATACGGTTAATATCTAACGAACTTCTTCCCGTCGGCATAAATGGTAAACCAGCCCACAACATGCCATGTTGCATCGCAAATAAGTTAATTTGCTGCAATACCGCCAATTTGTCTCCACTGAGACCGCCGCCATTGGTAAAACCTGCCGCCAATTTGCCTTGCCATGTCCGCGCTAACCAACGTTTAGACGAGTCTTCCATGAACTGTTTCAATGCGGCTGTCAGACTGCCCATATAGGTTGGGCAACCGATAACAATCACATCTGCTTGGTCCAATAGATCCCATTGTGGCGCAGCCACAGAAATGAGATGCACTTCTGCGCCTGCCTGCTCGGCACCTTGAGTAATATATTGTGCAACTTTGGCGGTATGCCCATAAGGACTATGATAAACCACACAAACTTTAACTTGAGGAGTAATTTGCTCAATAACAGACATGGAGAATTTTAAAACCAATGAATTAGATCAAGTTTAACATTTTCACTACGACATGGCGAATCAACAACGCAACGAATGCAATTTATTGCATAAATACAAAAGTTGCCATTCGCCCTGTTTTTGCATCACGGCGATAAGAGAAATAGTCTTCGGCTTGTTGATATGAGCATTGATCTCCACCTAAAACAGTTTCGACACCCAAATGTTTTAAAATAAAGCGAGCAATCGCATAAAGATCAGCTTGATATTTACCCTCAACCTGACCAGCAATAAAAGCAGTGTCGAGCTCAGGATATTTTTCACAAAATGCTGTTTTGACTTCTGCTCCAACCTCAAAACACGGCTGACTAATCGCAGCACCCAACCATGCCCAAGTTGGTTTAGATTTCATTTCAGCAACTGTATTTTCAATGATTCCATTGGCCAAGCCACGCCAACCTGCATGTAGATTAGCGACCTCAGTTCCCTCATGATTACCCAATACCACGGGCAGACAGTCTGCTGTCATCATCATTAAGGCATGGCCAGCACGTTGCGTCACTAAACCATCGCCTTCAAGGGCAATAAATGGAATCTGTTCATTCACAGTATGACAAATCGTGCTATGGGTTTGTGTCATCCAGGTCATTTTATCTACACCAAATGCAGCAAACTGATTCAACAAGACCATCCGATGCTGCTGAACACGCTGCGCATCATCATTCACATGCAAAGCCAAATTAAACCCAGACAGGTTTTGATTCAGTGTTGCAATGCTTTGAGGATGTTCAATCCGTGTTTGACCGACATAAATACCCTGAGGTAGACCTTGTACAAATTGCATAAAATTCCTTCCAACCTCCCGTTTCAAAGGGAGGAGCTGAGTATGTCACCCTTTATTAAAAAAGGAACTTTACTTAATAGGCTTCATTTTCGCTGCGTAACACCTCAAGCAACTGAGTAAAATCTTCAGGCCAAGGTGCTTCAAACATCATCTCTTCACCCGTACGTGGATGCACCAACCCAAGTTTGGCGGCATGTAATGCTTGACGTTTAAAGCTGCGCAGCATATCAGTTAATGTTTCTGATGCACCTGCTGGGAAACGAACACGATTGACATAGACTGGATCACCAACCAAGCCATGCCCAAGATAGCTAAAATGCACACGGATTTGATGCGTACGGCCAGTTTCTAGCTGAGCCTGAATACGGGTAAAGTCACGGAAGCGTTCTTTCACATTATAGTGCGTTACTGCATCACGCCCGCCCGGTAAGATCGCCATTTTGATACGATCTACAGGATGACGCTTAATCGGTTCGTCAATAGTGCCGCCTGCAATGACATTGCCATAAACAACCAGATCATAAACACGATAAACAGTTTTCTTGGCCAATTGCTTGCTCAGAGAAAATTGTGCTTCCAAGTTTTTTGCAACCACCAATAAACCACTGGTGTCTTTATCAATACGATGCACCAAACCTGCACGAGACAGCTCTGCCAATTTTGGGGCGTGATAAAGTAAGGCATTAACCAAGGTTCCAGTTGGATTTCCCGCGCCTGGATGAACCACCATCCCCACTTCTTTATTGATCACAATAATATCGTCATCTTCATAGACAATATTTAAAGGAATATTTTCTGGCTGGCTCGAGGTTTGTGCTTCAAGTTCAACTTCAAGCGTGAGCAGCTCATTACCTTCACAACGGTACTTGGGTTTAACAATGTTACCATTTACCAACAGATGCCCGTCTTTCATCCATTGCTTGAGTTTCTCGCGTGAAAAGTCGCTCCAGACCAATGCGGCAACCTGATCTATGCGTTGGCCTAAATAGTCTTCATCAAGTTGAATTTGCAACGATAAACGTGTTGCAGTTGAGTCAGAATTATGATTATCTGCATCGACAGAATCTTCGAGTAAGAAATCTGTTTCAGAGATGTTTGAATTGGAAGATTGTGCTGAAGTCATTTGATGATCGGTACAAAAATGGTTTAATAGCACCATTGTAGCTCATTGCCCAGAATAACAGAGGAGTTTTTATGTCGCTACCACGTTATAAAATTACGGTGCTTGCACTTTCTTTAGGTGTAGCATCTGCATTTGTGGGCTGTAGCAGCAATCCAAGTAAGAAAGAAGTGGTGGATAAAGGACCACAATCAAGTGAACAAGTTTATTTCGAAAAAGCACAAAAATCGCTTGATCGTAATCAATATACTGATGCAGTAAAGTCACTTGAAGCTTTAGATACCTACTATCCGACTGGGCAATATACACAACAAGCTCAACTTGAGCTTCTCTACGCGAAATTCAAACAAAAAGATTATGAAGGCACAATTGCACTTGCAGATCGTTTCATTCGTTTAAATCCGCAGCATCCAAATGTCGATTACGCTTACTATGTTCGTGGCGTAGCCAACATGGAACAAAATTACGACAGCTTGATTCGTTATACCTCTTTACAGCAATCACACCGTGATGTCAGCTATGTGAAAGTGGCATATCAAAATTTTGTTGAGCTGATTCGTCGTTTCCCAAGTAGCCAATATTCAGTAGATGCGGCACAACGCATGAAGTTTATTGGTCAAGAACTTGCAGAAAGTGAGATGAATGCAGCACGTTTCAACATTCAGCGTAAAGCATGGCTTGCTGCTGCAGAACGTGCACAATGGGTGATTGAACATTATCCACAGACGCCGCAAACACCTGAGGCATTAGCGACTTTGGCCTATAGCTATCAACAGCTTGGTGACAAAGCGACCTCGCAACAATATATTGATATTTTAAAACTGAACTATCCGAACTTGGTCAAATCGAATGGCGAAGTGAATTTACGTGCAGCACGTAAAGAAGGAAGTTGGGTTAACCGTGCAACACTAGGCTTACTTGGTCGTGAATCAAAAACCAATCAAGTTAAAGATGAAGCGAAAAGCGATACCGAACAACGTAGCTTAACCAATCGTTTAAGTCTTGGTTTGTTGGATAAACCTGTAACTGAACAAGCAGCACCTGCGCCTGTCGCAGCGCCCGAAGCACCTGCAGCGACAACGGAAAATAAACCAAGTTGGAAAAACCGTTTAAGCTTTGGTCTGTTAGATAAGCCTGAAGCTGAAAAAACAGCTGAGGATGATGCTGCAAAATAATCTGCAATCTTCTGATACACCAAACAGGCAAGTATTCCCTTGCCTGTTTTTCATTTTATGCAACAATGATTTCTGACATTTTTGCCGAGCAAGGATGTTCTCCCCCTGTTTGAGATGGTTAAACGCGCATGGCAATTCCACAACATACGATTGATCAAATTTTAGATCGAACCGACATTGTCGATTTGATCGGTCAACGTGTGAAGTTAAAAAAGACTGGGCGAACCTATTCTGGCTGCTGCCCTTTCCATCAGGAAAAGTCACCCTCATTCCATGTTTATCGAGATAAACAGTACTATCATTGTTTCGGCTGCCAAGCCAACGGTAATGCCATTCGTTTTTTGATGGACATTGATAGTCGTAACTTTGTCGACGTGATGAAAGATTTGTCTAATCAGACAGGCGTCGAATTACCAAAAGATAATCACGACAATAAAAAACTTTCTTATAAGCGCAGCCCACAACAAGCCGCAGCTCCACAAACAACACCGCCAAAACAAGAACAACCAACCGCACCTGCCCAATCGATCCATGAAGCACTGGACGATCATTTTGTCGATATGGATCGCTTTATGGATGATCCTTTTGCACAATTTGATCCTTCATTTAACATTGAAGAACAAGTACAAGAAGGCAACCTTTATGACCTGTTGGAAAATGTTGCCCAGTTTTATGAACGTCAATTGCCCAATAGCCAGAAAGCACAACACTATTTCAAACAGCGTGGTTTATCTGCACAAACCATTCAATTTTGGCGTTTAGGTTACGCGCCTGAAGATTGGCAACATTTAGAAAAAGCCTTTCCACAAGATATTGAAGGTTTAAAACAAATCGGTCTTATTCGTTCCAGTGATAGCGGTCGAGATTTTGACTTATTGCGCGAGCGCGTGATCTTTCCAATCCGTGATCATAAAGGTCGTGTCGTTGGCTTTGGCGGTCGTGCCTTAAACGATGAAATCAAACCCAAATACATCAACTCCCCTGATTCCGAAGTCTTCCATAAAAATCAATTGCTCTATGGCCTATATGAAGGCCGTAAACTTAAGGCCAATGACTGGTTCATGGTTGAAGGTTATATGGACGTGATTGCCTTACAGCAATATGGCATCAATGGTGCAGTCGCGACACTCGGAACAGCCAGTAACGCAGATCATTTAACCACGCTATTTAAACAAAATTCTCGGATCACAATTGCATTTGATGGTGATGCCGCGGGGCAAAAAGCAGCACGACGTACTTTAGAAATTGCGCTGCCGCTGCTCAATGATGGTCGTGAATTAAAATTCTTTGTGCTACCCAATGAACACGATCCTGACTCGCTGATCCGTCGTGAAGGCTTAGAAAATTTCCAAAAACTATTACAGCAAGCGCCACTATTATCAGACTTTGTGTTCGCACATTTGACAGGACAGCATGATATTAGCTCTCCTGAAGGCAAAAGCTTGGTGATGGGTGAACTACGTGAATTGACGGAATTGTTACCGAAGCATGGTTCATTTCGTTATTTGCTCACGCAATCTTTCCGCGAAAAACTCGGTCTCGGCAAACGCTTTACCCCTCAGATCAGTCATGATGCGTCTTTATCTTTTAACATTCATACCAAAGATGAAGATTTTGCGGTGGCAATTTTGATGCATCACCCGTTCCTGTATATTCATTTTGAAGAATTACGTGCAGTGATTGATCAAAATGAATTATTGGCGAAAATTTTAGCTGCACTGAATATTGTGTTTGATGATTTACCTGATGATCAGGAACTAGCGACCTATTATGTACTTGGTGCATGTAGCAGTTTTAGCCATGAGTTGGCTGATATTATGCAACGTACCAACATCCAATCTTTAACACAAGCACCTGAAATTGCAGACAAACTTGCCAAGGAATATGCTTTAGGATTACAAGAAAAATATTTACGCTTAAAGCTGAAATCGCCCATTTCTTTAATCGAGTCGCGCAATTTACGCCAACAGCTGAATGAACTCACTAAGCAGATTAGCTTGCGCTTATTGTCTTAAAAATTACTGTCTCGGCTTACGCTCATGCTCAAACACATCTTGAAGATGTTGTTGCAGCCATTCAAAGTAATCTGGATTTTCAGCTTTTGCCGCTTCTCTTAATAAAATAGAAGTTGGATGCATCAGCTTTTGCGTCAAACGATGTGCAAACTCTTGCAGTACTTGTTCAGCAGAATTTCCGTGCTGCAAAGACTCAAGCGCATGCGACAACTCTTTTTGGCTCACTTCTTCACTATGCTGGCGATAAGCCTGAATCGTACCGCTCGCCTCTTTTACTTTTTGTTGCGTCATCAATTGGGTTGCCAATTGATTGACCATGATTTCAGCTTCAACCGCAGCCTGACGACGTTGTGCTAAATTTTCATCAATCACGCTTTGCAAATCGTCAACGCCATACAAATAGACGTTATCCAACGATTCAACTTTTGGGTCAATATCACGTGGAACCGCTAAATCGACCAATAACATTTGTTGGTAACGGCGTTTCTTTAAAGCGACTTTAACGTCAGCATATCCGATCACTTGATGCAAACTACCTGTACAACTGGAAACAACATCAGCTCTATGCAAATTTTGTGCAAGCTCTGCAAATGGAATAATTTCTACATCGACTTGATGTGCAATTTCATGTGCAAGAAGATCTGCCCGCTCACGACTACGGTTACAAATCATGATTTTGGCAACACCCATTTCTGCTAAATGCTTGGCAACAAGACTATTCATCTCACCTGCTGCAACCACCATGACGGTTAACTTTTCAGGGCGACTAAAAACTTGCAATGCCAACTGTGCAACGGCATAACCCATTGAAACGGCATGACTTCCAACAGACGTCTCAGAGCGAACCCGTTTTGCCGCATAAAATGCATATTCAAAAACACTATTCAATTCGGGCGAAACAGTTTCTGCATCTTTAGAGAGCGCTAATGCACTTTTAACTTGCCCTAAAATCTGTGGCTCACCCAACATCAATGAGTCTAAACCACTGGCAACACGCATTAAATGTGTAACAGCTTGGGCGTTCTCGTAACGATAAACATGATGAATTAACTGTTTTACATCAATATTATTCACTTGGGCCAGCCAATTCAGAACGCTATCTGCATCCTCTGTCATGGCATACACTTCGGTGCGATTGCAGGTCGACACAACCACCATATCATTCAATGATGAACGTTGGTTTTGTTCAAGCAATAGCGCAGCTAATCGCTCTGCATTGAAAGCGATTTGTTCACGAAGTTCAACAGAAGCTGTTTGATGGTTGACGCCCAATGCAAAGAAAGACATATCAGATCATCATTTCGCTAAATTTATGTTATTGTGCAACATCGGTGTCATAAAAAGCATTACTTTGGATCAATAAAAATTGCGTCAGCTATATCGCCGTACCCTTTTTAGCGGCAAGACGATTCGACGGTATTCTACCACAATCTTGTTGTTAGGTAGCATGAGCTCTTATGTCTCTGCACAAGCAATACACGACATGTATGCAGATAACAGCTTTGAACATGCGCTTCAACAAAGCATGATTGCCGAATTTTCTCTTGCTTATGATGATATTGCAACCGCGCTACACAACTATACTGTACTTGCGATTCGAAGCAACTCGACCACCATTAAGCAACGTGCTTTAGATATCGCTTTAGAATATAACGACTTACAGTCCGCTTTGGACATTGCAACCCATTGGGTTGAACAAGAACCTAAAGATGTTCCCGCTTTATTTTATTTGTCGCATATTGCACTAAAAACACATGAGTATGAACTCGCAGCCAAGACGCTAGATAAGATTTTAAATATTGATCCGACTGCCGATCTTGAAGAAATTTTAGCAGGGATTGCACCTGAACAAGCACAAGATCGTGAGATTCTACTCAATGCACTTCGAGCAAGTGCAGAAAGGAACAATCCTTCCATTTTAGCCCTGATTGCTGGTTTAGAAGCACAAGATGGCTTGTACGAACAAGCACTGAATAATATTAATCGTGCATTACGAAAACGCTCAAAATCGACCAGCTTTATTTTAATGAAAGCCAATCTGCTAATGGCTTTACGTGATGATGAAGAAACTAAAAAGTGGTTTGAAAAAGCCAGTCTGAAAAATAAAAATAATATTGATATTCGTATGGCTGAAGCGCGTTATTACATTCAAATCAATCAGCAACAAGAAGCTTTGGATAAACTTGAAGATATCATTAAAGATCACCCAAAAGCCGAAGAAGCCCTGTTTATTGCAGGTCTGACCAGTATCGATTTAAAGCAGTATGAAAAAGCTGAACAATATCTGGTTGAATTACGTTCATCTGCAAAATACCAAAATGAGGCTTACTATTACCTTGCGATCAATGCACAACGTAAACAGCATTATGAAACCGCAAAAGCCTATTATCGTTTGGTTGATGGCAGCTTATATATTGTTTCCCGCCGTAATATGATTGCGATTTTTGAGAAACAGGGGCAGTTGAATGATGGCTTACGTTTTTTAACGCAAGAACGGGTCAACTATCCGCAACATGCAAGTTTTTTATATCAAGCGCAGGCTGACATTTTAAAGAAAATGGACAACAAAAAGGCAGCTTTGGCCTTGCTGGATGAAGCCATTAAGAGTTTACCTGATGACCCTGAACTGATTTATGCAGAAGTATTATTGCTTGATCCGTATACAGATAGAGATAAATTAGACAAAACCTTAAAACAACTTTTAACGATTGAGCCAAATAGTCCGACCTATCTGAATGCTTATGCCTACACTTTGGCACTGCAAAATCGCCGTCTCAAAGAAGCGCGTAAATACGCAGAATTGGCACTGGATTTCGCACCTGAACAAGCATCGATTTTAGATACATTGGGCTATATCGCCTTTTTACAAAATGACTTTGATACTGCGTCTAAAGTTTTAGGTCAAGCTTATTCCATTAGTGGCAATGTCAATATCGGTATCCGTTATGCCAAAGCATTGTATATGCAAGGGGCACTCACGCAATTTAGCGAGGTGTTACAGCAATTGAAACAAAAACATGCCAATGCCCCACAATTACAACAACTTGATAGCTTAATCTTACCCATCACTGTAAAAAAGAGTTAAAAGAACATGCGCTTGTTTTCAAAATTATGCGTCGCGGTATGTAGCAGTAGCGTTCTATTGTTAACTGGCTGCCAACATTTAAGCCAGCCCAATAAAGTGATTGCTTCACCCCAAATCCAAGATGAAAATAATTTTAGCTTACAGGGCAAAATTGGTGTCCGTACTCCGCAGCAATCTGGTAGTGCTTTTTTTACATGGGTACAGCAACAAGAGCAGTTTGATATTGAACTAACTGGAATTTTGGGTGTCGGAAAAACCCAGATTGAAGGTAAACCTGGTCAAGTCACCTTAAACAGTGCGAAAACAGGTCTGATTACGGCAGCTACGCCTGAAGAATTACTGGAAAAAGCGACAGGTTGGCAGGCACCGATTATGCACCTTGCCTACTGGGTACAAGCCAAGCCTGCGACTCAAAATGCACAAGCGAGCAAAGACGAACAAAATCGCTTGAAACAACTGATTGAAGATGGCTGGACTGTTGATTTCAGCTATAACGATGGCCAAACCTTGCCCAATAAACTTTTGTTGAAGCAAGCACTTGCTGATGACAAAGAAAACCGTATTACAATGGTAATTCAAAACCGATAATTTAGATTGTTTTTATGATTAGAGTGCCTTCCCCTGCCAAATTGAACTTGTTTCTGCATATCACAGGTCGTCGTGAAAATGGTTATCATGAACTACAGACCATATTTCAACTCATTGATTTATATGACTGGATGACTTTTGAGCCGCATACAGAAGAAACCATTCAAATTGTGGGCTTAAGCGAAGTCAAACTCGAACAGAATTTAATCTATCGTGCGGCACAATTATTGCGCCCACATGCAAAAAAACCATGTGGGCTCAGCATAAATATCGAAAAAAATATTCCAATGGGTGCGGGTCTTGGTGGTGGTTCATCCAATGCAGCAACCACGCTGATTGTACTCAATCAACTCTGGCAATGTGACTTAAATGAACAGCAATTGGCCGATTATGGCGTACAGCTTGGTGCAGACGTTCCGATCTTTGTTTTAGGTCGTAATGCATGGGCCGAAGGCATCGGTGAACATTTATCATTCATAGACTTAGCTCAAAAAGAATTCATAATTTTAAAACCTGACTGTTTTATCAGCACTCAACAGCTTTTTTCGCAAAAAACATTGACAAGAGATTCTAAGATCACTACATTTTGCGCCTATCAGTTAGAACCTTCTAATTTTGGAAATAACTTTGAACCTCTGGCTCGACAGTTATACCCTGAAGTAGAAGAAGCGATGCAATATTTAGATCAGTTTGGTCTAGCAAAGCTTACAGGTACAGGTGCTTGTGTTTTTATTGAAGTAACCGATGAAATGAATATAGAGCAAATTTTGCAAAACTCGCCTTGTAAATCTTACTTGGTTAATAGTCTAGCAGAATCACCTTTACGACATTTTTCAGTTACATGTTAGGGGCGTCGCCAAGTGGTAAGGCACCGGGTTTTGATCTCGGCATCCGTTGGTTCGAATCCAGCCGCCCCTGCCATATATTAAGACAGACTTGTTTTATATTGATATTTGATCAAATATATTGACATTATCATCTAAAACCTTTAAAGTTCTGCCGCATTAGGGGCGTCGCCAAGTGGTAAGGCACCGGGTTTTGATCTCGGCATCCGTTGGTTCGAATCCAGCCGCCCCTGCCATCCAAATTCATTATAAGCCAACCGCCAAGGGTGCTTCATGCCCAATCTTGTCGTTTTTAGTGGAAGTGCTCATCCACATTTCGCTCAAAAAGTCGTAAGCCATTTACATATTCCATTAGGTGCTGCTTCTGTTAGCAAGTTCTCTGATGGTGAAATTTCAGTTGAAATTACTGAGAATGTTCGTGGTAAAGACGTTTTTATCGTCCAGTCTACCTGTGCGCCTACCAATGATAACCTGATGGAAATCTTGGTTATGGCTGATGCTTTGCGTCGTGCAAGTGCTGGTCGTATCACTGCTGTCATTCCTTATTTCGGTTATGCACGCCAAGATCGTCGTCCACGTTCTGCTCGTGTACCAATTACAGCGAAAGTTGTTGCAGACATGCTCACAACCGTTGGAATTGACCGTGTGGTAATGATTGACTTACACGCAGACCAAATTCAAGGTTTCTTCGATATCCCTGTTGACAATATTTACGGTACGCCAGCGTTACTCGCTGACTTACGTCAACAACAACATCACAACCTCGTGGTGGTTTCACCTGACGTAGGTGGTGTTGTTCGTGCCCGTGCTGTTGCGAAACAAATGGGTGATATCGACTTAGCTATCATCGATAAACGTCGCCAAAAAGCAAATGAATCACAAGTGATGCATTTGATTGGTGATGTAAATGATCGTGACTGTGTCATCGTTGATGACATGGTAGATACAGCAGGTACGCTTTGCAAAGCTGCGGATGCACTGAAACAGTTTGGTGCACGCCGTGTTGTTGCTTATGCAACTCACCCTGTTCTATCTGGCAAAGCCATTGATAACCTTCGTAATTCTGTGATTGATGAATTGGTTGTTACAGATACCATTCCTCTTTCAGATGAAGCATTAAGCTTAGGCAAAATTCGCCAAGTTTCTGTTGCTAGCATGGTTGCTGAAACAATTCGTCGTATCAATAACGAAGAATCTATTAGCGCAATGTTCGATAGTTATCTATAATAGCCCAGCTTTTTTTCTTAAACCCTAGCTCGCTAGGGTTTTTCTATCACTAAACTGGTCGCAAGTTTAGTTACTCAAACTCAATGAGGATATGCCCATGGCAAACTTCGTATTAAACGCTCAAGCACGTGAAGTAGCACAACAAGGGAAAGGTTCGAGCCGCCGCCTTCGTCACGCTGCTCAAATTCCAGCAATCATCTATGGTGGTAGCG
Source organism: Acinetobacter sp. ANC 3882 (assembly GCF_022549545.1). Lineage (NCBI taxonomy): Bacteria > Pseudomonadati > Pseudomonadota > Gammaproteobacteria > Moraxellales > Moraxellaceae > Acinetobacter > Acinetobacter sp. ANC 3882. The sequence goes on from NZ_JAKZGB010000006.1 coordinate 25,363, forward strand.
CTGAGCCTGTAACAATTACTTTAGAGCTTCGTGAAATCGTTAAAGCTTTAGAAAACAACGCTTTCTTCGAAGAAGTTATCGAAATCAAAATCGGTGACAAAGTTGAAAACGTTAAAATCCAAGCGTTACAACGTCACCCTGCTAAAAACACACCTATGCACGCTGACTTCAAACGCGCGTAAGTGTTAAAGGCGTAAATTAGTGTCAAATATTTCGCTAATTGTTGGTTTGGGCAACCCTGGAAAGGAATATGCCCAAACCCGCCATAATGCAGGTTTCTGGTTCGTAGAACAGCTTGCAGATCTTTATGGCATTTCTCTAAAAGCTGATCCAAAATTTCATGGATACAGTGGTCGTGGCCAAGTTGAAGGTCATGATGTACGCTTATTACTCCCTACCACTTTCATGAACCGTTCTGGTCAAAGTGTTGTTCCTTTCTCTAAATTCTATCAAGTTGCACCTGAAGCAATCCTGATTGCACATGATGAACTGGATATGGATCCTGGTGTTATTCGTTTGAAAACAGGTGGCGGACACGGTGGACATAATGGTCTTCGTGATATCGTTCCTCATATCGGCGCTAACTTTCACCGTTTAAGAATTGGAATTGGGCACCCTGGTGCTAAAGAGCGCGTTTCTGGTCATGTGCTCGGCAAAGCGCCTAGCAGTGAACAAGCTTTAATGGACGCAGCAATTGATCATGCCCTCTCTAAAGTGAAAATGCTTGTTGATGGACAAGTCTCACAGGCTATGAATCAAATTAACGCTTACAAGCCCGCTTAACTTAAACTGAATTGTTGATCAATCCCGCTTGCCATATTGCATTTTTAAGCGCAAAATGCGCATCAAACCGCCTATAGCCCGCGGAAATCGTGACAAGTCACCCATAAGATATTCATCTTAGGTCTTACTCAGGAGACGCTAGCCATGCTATCTCGTTTATTAAAATGTAAAATTCACCGTGCAGTTGTGACTCATGCAGAACTTCATTATGAAGGCTCTTGTGCAATTGATGGCGTATTAATGGACTTAGCAGGGATTCGTGAATACGAAGAAATCCACGTATGGAACGTAACTAACGGCAAACGCTTCACAACTTATGCAATTCGTGGTGAAGACGATTCAGGTATTATTTCAGTCAATGGTGGCGCTGCGCATCAAGCTGATGTAGGCGATTTAGTGATTATTGCGACTTTCGGTGACTTTACTGAAGTAGAAGCAAATCTTCACAAACCACGCCTTGTGTATGCAAATCCAGACAATACAGTCAATCACACCGCAAACTGTATTCCTGTGCAAATTGCATAAGCAATAAAATAGATTCTGAAAAAAGCCACTCAATATGAACTGGCTTTTTTTTATTGTGAAAAACTCCCAAATCTGCCATTTCTTAAAAATACAAAAACACTGAAAAATAAGGTCGAGTTTTACCGAACCCAACTTGTAAAACAGTGCTAGGCCTTATTCAATAAATAGACAATAACGATAATTTGAAAAATATGGATATTCTGAATATTCTCAGCAAAGTCAGCCTCTTTGCAGAATTAGATCACGCGACGCTGGAAAGCTTGGTTCCCTATTGTCATATTCGCCATCTGCAAACAGGACAACAGCTGTATTGTGCGCATGATATTGCTGATCATGTCTATATTGTTGCCTATGGCCGAGTAAAACTCACCAGCTCAGCAGGCTTACTCAGCTATTACGGTCGAAACGAAATTGTCGGTGAAATAGGTGTCATTTCCAACCAACCGCATCACTGTACAGTCAATGCCATTCGAGATACTGCTTTATTGGGTATTCCACAGCAACAGTTTTTAGATTTCATCCACGAATATCCCAAAGTTTTGTTTGCACTGTCTCGTTTAATTATTCATCGCTCTCAACCTGAGCAGCAACTTACCCATGCTATGGGACATAGTCGTACCCTTTCGGTCATTCCTGTCTCGACACATATTCCAGCCACCCATCTGGCAGAGAAACTGACAGAACATTTACAACGCTGGCCTCATGCTCGTTTAGTCACCGCAGCCCATGTAGATGCGCTGTTTGGTTCTGGGTTTAGCCAAACCCCTTTGGATTACAGTAGCGAGGATTTACAACTGCGCCAATGGCTGGCCAGCCTAGAAGAAAAGCATTGCTATGTGCTTTATGCCGCCAATAGTAGTGACGATGAATGGTCAAAACGCTGTCTCCATCAAGCAGATCGAATCCTCATATTGGCTGAAGCAAATCAAACACCGACACAGACCCCTTTATCGCATGTGCTTAATCAACATGAATGGCAAAGTCCGATTGAATTGGTCCTGTTACGCTCCGAAGGTGACCCTTCCCCACATACGCTGATTTGGAAGCAGTTGTACCATGCCCGCGCGCATTACTTTATTCATCCTTGGGCCCAAGCTGATATCTGTGCGGTTGCTCGCCAAATTTCCAGTCAGGGTGTTGGTTTGGTGCTGGGCGGTGGTGGTGCACGTGGTTTTGCCCATATCGGTTTGATTCGGGCGCTAGAACAATTACATATCCCGATTGATATTGTCGGTGGTACCAGTATGGGGGCTTTTGTCGCTGCCTTGGTTGCCTGCGGTTTTGATAGTGTTGAAATGACCCATATCGCCTATGAAACTTTTGTGGCGCGAAACTATCTCAATGACTACACCATGCCTCGCGTTTCCCTGATTCGGGGACAACGTTTCCATACCCGCCTGCATGCCATTTTTGGACATCGTCGAATTGAGGAACTCCGGCAAACCTATTACTGTATTTCAACCAACCTTACTACAGGTCAGGCAGTAATTCATGATCAAGGTGAACTGGCCACTTGGGTCGGAACCAGTATGAGCGTGCCTGGTGTTGCGCCTCCCGTGGCTTGGCATGAAAACCTGCTCTGTGATGGCGGCGTAATTAACAACCTCCCTACCGACGTAATGCAGAATCTGGAAAGAGGGACCATTATTGCCAGTAATGTCAGTCTGCATGACGATATCCGAGTCCCTGGCATCGGTTTGGACGAACCTGATCAAAGCGCCTTACTGAATTGGAATAAAATCATTAAGGATAAATTGCTACACGCACCACGACTGGCAGAAATCTTAATGCGGACAGCAACTCTAGCCAGCGACACCATGATTCAAACCGCTGCAATTGAACGTGCCAATTTACATATTCGCATGCCCATCGAAGGCATTGGCATGTTTGACTGGCATAAATTAGATACATTGGTAGAGCGAGGTTATGAGCATGCTTTAGAAACACTGCTCCCGATTCGTGAGACTTTACCAAACGCTTAATCTAGCCATGTGATGGCGTCAACGAGGATTGAATGTGATAGCGATCTAATAAACCATCCAAATATTGATAAGTTTCAGGGTCTAATTGCTGCATATAACCATCAAGAATACGATGGCATTGTTGCTGCTTTTCAACAGGCATGCGCCGCATAATGTCAAAGGTGACTTCCCATTGTGAACGTAGCAATGAGGCATAGGCAATATGATGCAATACCTCCTCATCGATCTGCGCAATTGCGGTTGCCACCGTTTGCCGTGCTTCGTCTTGCATATAATTGACAATCACCAGCATATCTGCCCATAAATCACAGCGATCTGCTGCCTCCACAATACTTTGAATAATTTCGACTTGTCTCAATGCAGGCAGATTTGCGACAAAATTTTGTGCTTGTGGTGATAAACACGCCACTACAGGCAACATATCCTCCCAAAGCTGGTCTTCCTGTGTCGCTTGAATAATCGCATTCACCACAGATTCCCCCTGCTGAACTGCCAGATCACCCAACTCCTGTTTCAAGCCATAACTGATATAACTCATTAAAGCCAAAACTTTGGGCCATACCAACCGTTGTGTCGGATCACCTACAATCAATAACGCTTGCTCGATACGCTCTTTTGGCAATACATGCACCAAATGATCAATCTGCTCACGAGATTCAATATAAAAGGCAATTTCCAGTAAATCACTTTCACTTTCGACAATCTGTGCAACATCTAATAAAACCGTGTCAGATAGCATACTGACAAAGCGCCCGATGGTCACAAAATCACGCTGCGCTAACAGAACTTGGGTAATATCGGTAATTTGATGTGTGGTCAGATAACCCAATAACTCTCTTGCTAATCTTGGATCTAAATACACCGAGATTGCAGCCACAGTTTTAGCAGGCAAATGCTTGGCGATTCGATAAGAACTTTCAGTAGGCAAATACACTGCTATTTGCGCCACGATAAACGGGTCCAAAAAGTGCTTGACCATAAAAACACTGATCCAATGCGGTAGCCAATTGACCCATGTCGCCAAATAACGGAAACGCTTTTTTTGCTGCTTTTGTAAACGCTCCAAGATCGCAAAACGAAATTGTCTTAAGCTCTCAGGTGCCAAAGGCTGCATAAAGGCCAATTGCTGCTCTGTGACCTTTAAGATGCGAGAGAGCTTGATAATTTCTGCCTGTACTGCAAGTCGAGTCATGGTGTCCCATCCTTTTATTTATCTCGAAATAGCCAACGCAGGAAAAAAGGCGTTTGATACAAACTTTGATTCAGTTTCTTGTCTTCATTTTCTATCGTTTGTTGTAATTGTTGATTAAGCCAAATCAAATCTTGATTGGATAACTGTGAAAATGTTTGAAGACTCATCACCGGCCGATGTAACTGTTGTGCCAATTGCTCTAGCTCTGTTTTATCTGCTTTCTCCATTGGAGTGATCCTTCCGCTTTATTGTTGTTTTATCTTTTGAGTCTATGCTTAATTTAAATGGATTACCAGTTTCACGGAGTAGTTAAAAAAGTTGATCCAATTCTCAGCAATTTTTTGAATTTTTATAGAACGATTCATTCTATAAAAAGTTCCCTTTTCACTTAAAAATCTGGCTATAATCAAAGCACATCGCTTCAGGGCGGGGTGAAATTCCCCACCGGTGGTAAGTTAGGCATTGTACTCAAATGACCTAATCAGCCCACGAGCCTGTATATATTTTATATACTCGCAGATTTGGTGAGATTCCAAAGCCGACGGTATAGTCCGGATGAAAGAAGACGAAACCTCCAAAACAACTTTTGGTTTGTTTTGGTGTCCGCTTATTTTTACATCAGTCCTGAAATGTTCAACCGTATCCAATTTACGAGAGCGTTTCATTATGTCTAGTTTAATCCAACCCGAACTTTTCTTTTCAGCCCTTTCCCCTGCTGAACAACGTATTCAACAAGCTTTAGAAGATATCCGCCAAGGCAAACCTGTATTGGTGATGGATGATTTTGATCGTGAAAATGAAGCTGACCTGATTATTGCTGCTGAAACCTTAACTGTCGAAACCATGGCACAAATGATTCGTGATGGTTCAGGTATTGTGTGCTTATGCTTAACTGAAACATTAGCTGATCACTTAGAGCTGCCGCCAATGGTAGTCGATAACTCTAGCCAGTTTAAAACTGCATTTACCGTGACCATTGAAGCTGCGCAAGGTGTAACGACTGGCGTATCAGCAAAAGATCGTGTGACCACTGTTCTTGCTGCAACCCAAGATGGCGCCGTTGCCAGTGATCTTAGTCGACCTGGTCATGTATTTCCATTACGCGCACGTGAAGGCGGTGTCTTAAGCCGTCGCGGTCATACCGAAGGTACGATTGATTTAGCGCGTCTGGCGGGTTTAAAGCCATCTGGGGTCCTATGCGAATTAACCAATCCAGATGGTTCTATGGCTTCAGGCATTCAAGTTTTGGCGTATGCGCAAACACATGGCTTGACCGTGATTAGTATTGAAGAACTGGTGCAATACCGTTTAAAGCACAATGTCTGATTAGACATAAAAAAGCCTCGAATCATCGAGGCTTTTTTAACAATTCATTTTATGAAACTTTACGTTCTGCATTGAGTTCATTAATACATGCAATTAATGCGCTAAATTGCGAAATTTGAGTCACTGGTTGTGCTTGAGCCAACTCTTCTGCCGTGCCATAACCATAATTCACCGCAATAGTTTCAATCGCATTGGCGCGCGCACCAATAATGTCATATTGACGATCGCCTACCATAATACACTGCTGTGCATCTAACTGTTCTTGCTCAAGAATATAGGCGATTAAATCTGCTTTGTTGGTTCGCTCGCCTGTCAGTTCACTGCCGTACATTTCGGTAAAATACTGGTCTAGATTAAAATGAACCAAGATTTGTTTCGCATAAATTGTTGGCTTTGCTGTTGCCAAAAACAAAGCATAGCCTTGTGATTGTAAGTGTTGCAAAGTCTCTGCGACCGATGGATACACTTCATTTTCAAATAAGCCGGTCACCGAGAAACGCTCACGATAAGCAAGCAAGGCCAGCTCAGCCAGATCATCATCTTGGGTATTCAGTAATTTTGCCAGAGAAGCTTTCAATGGCGGACCAATGGTCCAGTCCAGATTAACCTCACCAGCCAAAGGCTGGCCTAACTTTTCTAAAGCAAAACGAATTGAACCATGAATCCCTGTTTTAGGATCGGTTAAAGTCCCATCTAAATCGATTAGAATATTTTTGATCGTCATTCGCTCAATCTCTTACAGCCTTACACAACGCAGTCGAGAGTTTCTCGAAACTTCCTTATACTACCGTAGATTGCAGAATAAAAGGAAATTGCAGTGCGTCCTACCGTACTTTGTTTTTCAGGGCTAGATCCATCTGGGGGTGCTGGCTTACAAGCAGATATTGAAGCGATTGGGCAAAGTGGTGCACATGCTGCAATTGCATGTACCGCTTTGACGATTCAAAACTCACAACAAGTATTTGGTTTTGAAGCAACTTCAAAAGCGTTACTACTCGCGCAAGCAAATGCGGTGGTGGATGATTTACCAATTAAATGTGTAAAGTCAGGCATGTTAGGCACGACAGACAATATTGCTGCGCTGGCTGAATTTTTACGTGAACATCCCGATTATCTCTATGTGCTCGATCCAGTTTTAGTGGCAAATAGCGGTGGTTCACTGGGTGATCAAGCCACATTAGTCAAAGCCTTTGTCGAACTAATTCCCTTGGCAACGGTGATCACACCGAATACAGTTGAGTTAAGAGCCCTAACAGGTGTGGATGATATTGAACAAGCCACACAAAAACTTTTTGAAATGGGCGCTAAAGCGGTATTGGTCAAAGGTGGTCATGAAGATACCCCTGATCATATCCGTAATGTACTCTATGCCGATGGTAAAATGATTGCAGAAAGCCGTTGCACTCGTTTAGAAGGTCAATACCATGGTTCAGGCTGCTCTTTGGCAAGCTTTATCGCGGGTCGTTTGGCGCTTGGTGATTCATTAAAAATTGCAGTTCAACATGCGGAAACGTGGCTATTTGGCGTGTTAAAACATGCCGAAACACCTGTACCGAATGGGCAAAAGATTCCAAAACGTTTTTAGGCTACGTTGAAAGTGATCGATTTTCTGGAAATGATCAAATAAAAAAAGGCGCATTCAGCGCCTTTTTTAGTGTCCACACATTATTGTGGAATACGCAACACTTGACCTGGGAAAATATCATCTGCATTTTTGAGTAATGGACGATTCGCCTCAAAAATTTTATTGTACTGGTTTGGATCACCATAATATTCTTTTGAAATCTTAGACAAATTGTCACCTGATTTCACGGTATAGAATTTACTTTCTGGCTCAGGGGTCTCCACACTAAGCTGATCATCAACTTGTGCTACATGATCAATATTTCCGACAGCAAGCACAATCTTTTCTTTATCTGCTTGAGTTTTAACCTGCCCTTTAATCGTTGCTGTATCGGTATTACCATTATATGTGACCGATAAGCCATCAACTGGAAGACCTAAACTTTTAATCAAACCTAATAATTTATTCGCAATCTCTTGAGCTGATGGTTCAGCTGGCGTTGCTGGTGCAGCTTGTGGCTCTGCAGGCGCTGTATTCTTCTTACCAATACCTTTAACAAAATCAAAAAGACCCATTGTTATTTCCTCTGTAATTATTAATTGCATATAGTCAAAATAGACCTACATCTAGTTATACAGAAAAAATAAATGGCTCAAGTTTCAATTTAACGCGGTCTTGTAAATATATGTATATTAAATTAGAACTCGATGAAAAACATTCTGTTGCAAAACATATTGGGACAAAAAAGCCACCTTTCGGTGGCTTTTGATCATGCAAGATGATTAACCAAGTTTCTTAGTTACGTAATCGATTGCAGATTGAACAGTTGTGATTTCATTTGAATCTTCATCTGGAATCGTGATGTCAAAATCATTTTCAAAAGACATTACAAGTTCAACCAAATCTAAAGAGTCAGCACCTAAGTCATCCATGAAAGATGCTTCGTTTTTAATCTCTTCAGCACGCATACCTAATTGTTCAGCTACTGCTTGTTTGATGCGTTGTTCGATATCGCTCACAGGAATTCTCCTCATTGCTTGTGGCGTTTTAATTTGCCACTAGTTTAATTGAATATAAGATTTTTTTAAAGTTTATACATCGCCACTTAGGCCATGTATAGACCACCATTTACGTGTAAAACTGTACCAGTAATGTAACTAGCCTTATCGCTCGCCAAGAAACTCACTGCATTTGCAATATCTTGAGGTTCACCTAGACGATTTAAAGCTACTTGATCAGTCATTTTTTTACGAATATCTTCGCTTAACTGATCAGTCATTTCAGTGGCAATGAAACCAGGTGCAACACTGTTCACTGTAATCTGACGGCTACCCATCTCTTTGGCTAAGCTACGACTGAATGCTTCAATCCCTGCTTTTGCTGCTGAGTAGTTCGCTTGCCCAGGGTTCGCAAAATGTGCAACCACTGAACTAATATTAATAATGCGGCCAAAACGTGCTTTGGTCATGCCTTTCAATACACGCTTAGACAAACGGTAAACCGCTTTCAGATGAATATTGAGAATGTCATCCCAATCATCTTCAGACATACGCAGCAGCAAATTGTCTTTGGTAATACCTGCATTGTTGACCAATACCAGCACCGAACCATATGTTTGCTCGATGTCTGAAACCAGTGCATCAATCGCTTCGCCATTGCGGACATCAAGTACAGCACCTGTCCCATGTTCAGCAAAGCTTTCTGTCAGCTTTTGCGCGCCTGCTTCAGAAGTTGCGGTACCAACCACAAAAAAACCGTCTTGAATGAGTTGCTGTGCAATCGCTGCGCCAATGCCTCGGCTTGCTCCTGTCACTAACGCAACTTTTCGTTGTTGTGTCATGCAATTTTTCCTTCTGCCACTAACACTGCGTTTAGGGCATCTTCCATACGTGCTTTGCTATCTAGGGCAAATGCTTTTTCTATGTTCGGTAATCGCTTAGCAAGATTACTCAGCACCGTACCTGGTCCACATTCAACCATGTACTGGATACCTTGATCTTGCAGATATTGCATCGTACGCGTCCATTGTACTGATTGGTACAATTGAGCCGTTAACGCCTGACGTAATTGAGCAACATCTGTCGCGATTTCCGCGTTGACATTTTGTATTACAGGAAGGCATGGTAGCTCAATGGCAGTTTGTTCCAAAGCTTCAGCAAACTTTTCTGCCGCTGGTTTCATTAAAGTGCAATGAGATGGTACAGAAACAGGCAATGCAATTGCTTTACCTGATTGTTCTTTTGCTTCCGCCATCACCTGGTGAACCAATGCAGCACTACCAGCAATTACGACTTGGCCTTGTGCATTATAATTTGCAGCTTCAACTGAACCTTGACCCGCAGCAGATGCATTTTGACAAAGCTCAACCACTTTCTCATCAGCCAAACCCAGAATTGCAGCCATTGCACCCTCACCAGAAGGAACAGCACTCTGCATCAGCTTGCCACGCAAATGAACCAGTTTAACGGCATCAGCCAAGCTCATTGCTTCCGCAGCAACAAGCGCACTGTATTCTCCCAAAGAGTGACCCGCCAAGTATTTCGGCACAATACCACCCAGCTCTAACCATACACGCCATAGCGCAATACTTGCGGTCAGTAACACAGGTTGTGTATTTTCAGTTTGGTCCAAGCCTTCACCCGTTTGGGCAATCTGCCAAAGGTCAAAACCTAGCGCAGCCGATGCCTCAGCAAATGTATCTTGAACGACACCAAACTGCTCTGCAAGTTCAGCCAGCATACCTGCTTTTTGAGAACCCTGACCCGGAAAAACAAATGCTGTTTTTGTTGCTTGAGCAGCCTGCTCAAGTCGTTTAGTCGACATATAAAAATCCTTAAATTAGTCTACCGCCAATTTTATCAACACTCATAATTCTACATGAGAATGACAATAGACTCTTTAGCGATGCGGCAATTTAACATTGATTAATTCTTTTTATAATTGCGAAAAACAACAAAAAAGGGAGCTTTCGCTCCCATTTTTTCTATACTTTAAGCTAACGCTTAATGCATATAGTTCAATTATTCAGCATCAGCTGCTTTAGCGAATAATTGACGACCACGGTAAATACCGTCTTTAGTCACGTGGTGACGACGATGAGTTTCACCAGTAGTTTGGTCTACAGATAATGCATTCTCGGTTAAAGCGTCATGTGAACGGCGCATGTCACGGCGAGAGCGACTTTTACGGTTTTGCTGAACGGCCATGATGGCTCCTTACAAAGATCGAAAAAATGGATCAGAACAAATTCAGTTGTCTTAACTCAACATTATAACATAAATTATGAGTTAAGTTTACCCTTCAGACCTGCCAAAACATCAAACGGGTTATCCCGTTTCTCTTCGACAACATCTGGAGTGGCAGGTTGATGCTTATGCTCACAAGCATCATGCTTAGGAGATAAAGGCACCAACAATAACAGCTCATCTTCTAGTAGTGCGAGCAAATCTATCACTGCAGGTGCATCATAATCACCTTTTTTTGAAGATTCACTTTCACCTAGAACGATGAAATCAGCATCCTCATCCAATCGCTCTATCAGTGACTCATCATCAATCAAAGCTAAATGAAAGTCTGAAACCAATTCAATTTCAACGGCTTCCAAACAACGTTGGCAGACCATTGGAACTTTGGCTTCAGTGTGTCCATCTAACCATACAATACGATGATAGATATCCATTGATAGCTTACAGTCTATGTTGATCAATTGATCATCAATTGAACCAACAGCTTCTCGAGCAATACGAGCAAAGCGAGACAATGGCAGTGTTCCTGACCATGTAAAGCCCTGTTCAGCCCATTTAAATGGCTCGATTTGGCTTGGAAAAGTATTTGCTGACATAATTAAGGCGGCAATTCTACAAATTCATCGGTACTCTGTCAAAGATTAAGATACAATTTTGTACTTCTTTAGACAGAACTCGGGGTAAATTAAGCAATGTACCTGTTGCAGCCGCAACTTGAAGTAACATCTTCATTACTTGTAAGCACCCATTCAACCTCTGTTCCTGTGTTAGCGCTAGATCAAGTGCAACGTTCATCTTGGCAAAAGGTAACAACAGAACCAGAACAGGTCGATTGGCTTATTTTACACTTTAATCACTGGTTTTCCCACCATAATGTCACACTAGTTAAAGGTGATTTTGAACCAGAGTATTTCCCAGCTACTTCTGAGCACCCTGCAAAGATCCAATTTGCCCATGGTTTCTTCAATAGTGCCCTACATGAAATCAGCCATTGGAGCATTGCTGGCGAGCAACGCCGCCTACTTTCCGACCTGGGTTATTGGTATGCGCCTGATGGACGAAGTTCAGAACAACAGACACTGTTCGAACAAGTTGAAATAAAACCTCAGGCTATAGAATGGCTATTTGCGACTGCTTTTGGTCGAAAATTCCGCGTGTCACTGGATAACTTAACCGGCGATGGCGGTAATGGCGATCAATTTAAAGATCATGTTTTTGCGCAAGTACAACGTTATTTTTCTGGCGAAGCAAAATTACCGCGTGATGCAGCACATTTCATTCATTACATCTGCGTGTCTACCCGCTATGGAACACCATTACAACTCGATGAATTTAAACGTGAACACCTTGATTAAATGACAAAATTATCACATCTAAGACTTGCAACATGCCCCTAACAAGTTTCATACTGAATTTAGCCGTATAAATCAGGGAGTTAAAATAATGTTGCATTTACATATTCATCCTGAAAATCCACAGGCGCGCTTAATCACACAAGCAGTAGACCGTATCCGTGCAGGTGATGTTGTGGTCTATCCAACAGATGCTGCATACGCAATCGGCTGCCAAATCGGAAATAAAAATGCGATGGAACGCATTGCACAAATTCGTGGTTTGGGACCCAAGCACCAGTATGCCATCATGTGTTGTGATTTATCCGATATTGCCACGTATGCCAAAGTCGATAACGCGATGTATCGGTTGTTAAAAAATAATACGCCAGCAGTCACTACTTTTATTTTGCCCGCGACCAGTGAAGTACCTAAACGTTTAATGCACCCAAAGAAAAAAACCATTGGTTTACGTATTCCAAGTAATCCCGTGGCTCAGGCGCTATTAAAAGAACTCGGTGAACCACTCTTAACCAGTACCCTCATTTTACCTGATCAAAAAGATCCGCTGGATGATCCCTTTGATATTGAAAATCAGCTTGGTAAACGTATTGATGTGTTTATTGATAGTGGCTTCGGTACGTTATCCACCACTAGTATCGTGGATTTATCTGGAGAAAACCCTGAAGTTATCCGTCGTGGTGTCGGTGATGTCAGTGCTTTTGAGTAATTCAATTGCTATTGCTTACTGAACAGATGCAGCCTGTTCGCTAGGAGCACTTTGTGCTGCTGGGGCAGCACTTGGGATAAAGGTGACTTCTTTCGCTTCTTCAATCACTTCACCTTGTTTAGCATCCCGTATTTTATGGAAGTTTGGGCATTCTGAAACTCTTTGTTGAAAGGAAAATAATTCTTTCCCAAACTTATCTTTAATCGTCAAATAAAAAGTTACTCTGTCCTGTTCAAAAATATTCAACATAGCCAAACGTGGTGTAGCTTCCATCGCAGTCAACCCATTTAATTGACTACACCAAGCCTTTTGAAATGCTTGTTTATCTAACAGTTCAGGAATCGGAACAGCATCAACCAAAAAGTTTTGATAAATACGAATGTTGGGATATTGATTTAAAAAATCAATTTGTAAACCTTGTGGTTGTCTAGATGAAATTTCCTTTTTTGTCTCATCTGCCCAAGTCGTTTTTAAATATTCTCTCGCTTCTTTTTCATATTTATATGATTGATATTTGGGATAAATCACTTGCCAAAATATCGCCAATATCCCAAATACAATAAGGATGTTTTTCATTCAAAGTTAGCCCTAATAACAATGGATTTAAAAAAGTTCTAATCTAAAAACCTACAAACTGGAGATTAAATTAAATCTAGGCAATACTCAGTTTTAACACTTGAAATTCAGGACATTGTGAAAGTACTTGCTTGTGTTCCATCAAAACATTCCCTAAACGATTTTTAACAATATAGGTCATCACGACATTATCCTGCTCGATCACACTTACAACAGCTTTCGCCTTGTCTTTATATTTATTATCTTGCTGAGGTAATTGAGAAAAATATCCACAGGCTAGCTTCTGACTATTTTCTAGTAATTTGGGTTTAATAAAAGCTTCAGCCTCTTGAGGAAGATCCTGTGTAAAATTCATATAAAAGAAAATATTAGGATACTGATTTAAAATATCACTTTTGATCGGTAAACCTTTAGAAGCAGTTTGCATCTCAGGAGTAATGGCAAGATTTTTTAAACTATTTCTTTCTTGTTCCTCAAATTCATATTGCCAATATTTTTCAGTACCAAAATATAATGCCGCAATAATTGCTACCCCACCAACAACGAACTTAAAATTCATTTTGTATTTCTCTCTTAATATTTAATTTTATAATTCATGAGTTCACACTCACTTAATGATCGAGTTATTATTTATAAATATTTATTAAATTCAAGAAAATAAGCTAAAAATAAATCAAAAAAACTTACTTTTCCGATGACTAGATAATCAACCTCAATTTTATGATGAATGCTTTAAAAATAGGATAAGTGAATTTTAACAATCGCACATTATTCTTCAAAAAAATCTGACAATCGCTGTTTCTGAAAACCTTGCGCATCAAAATTATCAGGGCTTAACCACTGCTGATAGATTTTTTCCAATGCGAGCCATTCTTCATCAATAATCGAAAACCATGCCGTATTGCGGTTATACCCTTTTGTAATTCGATCTTGACGAAATAATCCTTCATACTGAAAACCAAAACGTAAAGCAGCCGCTTTAGACGGTGCATTACAATCATCACATTTCCATTCCACTCGTCGAAAACCATGGGCAAAACATTGTTGTAACAGTAAGAAGATCACTTCGGTTGAAGCCTTGGACTTTTTCATTTTATGGGAAAAATAGACATTGCCAATTTCGATCACACCTTGTTCAAGTCTTGGATTTAACAAGGCAATCCAACCTTGTATCTCACCATCTACATCAATCAAAAAATGAGTTGAACCTTTAAAACCAAATAGATTTTGTAATTTGTCTTTTAATGTTTCTCTGTTCTGTGGTGCGGAATAAGGTAAATAGGTCCAACATGCTGCATTCGGCTCTGTGGATACTGCTTCCCAAATCTGACTTGCTGCTTGATCAGAAATTTCATCGGCAATATGAATCAGTTTGACGTATTGACCCACCAAATTTTCATTGATTGCTTGGCTAGGCATATCGCTTTCGACGGAGAAACCAATACTTTGTCCAAACTGGTTCTGTTGTGTTTTTAAATATTTTTTCATCGCAATTTATAATTTAATAAAAATAATGATTTCGTTGCTAATTTAAGCATAAGTTTTTTATATGCCCTAGCTCATCGTATATAAATAAAGAAAATACCCTGAGAAGTTTAAGGTTTTTGTAAGCTAGTAATTTATTAAATTGGGGATTTCGATTAGAATAGGCGTGCTCTCGGTAGCATGTGCCCTTTTTGCACACAAAATTATATCTTTCATGCTTTTGAAAATTCGCGTGGCTCATAACGGTAATGAATCAAATTCTCCCTTCAACAGCTTTGGAGTTAACACCTTCCATTCGTGTCCTTGACGAGTGGCAAGAAGTCATACCCGAAGATTTGTATATACCGCCCGCTGCGTTTGAAATTTTACTCGAACAATTTGAAGGTCCTTTAGACTTTCTGATCTATCTGATTCAAAAAAACGGCTTTAACTTATTACAGCTCGATATTTCACCGATTGCCACGCAATACTTATCCTATATGGATAGTATGAAATCGCTCAATATCGAACTAACGGCTGATTATATGGTGATGGCAGCATTACTCGCAGATTTGAAATCGCGTTTACTGCTCCCAAAACCTGCGGCTGTTGATCAATTTGAAAAAGATCCAAAGCAAGAACTGATTGATCGTTTAGAAACCTATTTACGTATTAAGCAAGCAGCTGAAAGATTAGGACAAATGCCAATCTTTGAGCGCGATACCTTTAGCACCAACGTGAGTATTGGACACATTGCCCCCATTTATGAAGGTTATGATGTCGATGCATTACGTGATGCTTTATTCTGCGTATTCAATCGCCCTGAACCGATCACCCATGTCGTGGCTCAGGAACCCGTATTGTTAGAAGAACGGATTGCTTTTATTGAAAGCCAACTGGCATCAGGCGAGGCTTTAAGTTTTATTGAATTATTAAATCCCCAACAAGGTCGTATGGGTATGGTGGTGACCTTTATGGCGGTACTTGAGTTAACACGTCAGCAAAAGATTCAGATTATTCATAGTGGAATTGAAGCTCCTTTGACCATTCAAGGAGTTGCAGCATGAGTTTAGAGCAACTTGATCAAAATGAAGGCATGTCACTCGAAGACATTCATCATGATGTTTTATTGCAAATTGAAGCAATCTTGTTTGCCAGTGACTCACCAGTTTCACTTGCCCGACTAAAAGAAGCCTTTCAAAACCAATATAATAAACAGCAATTACGCTTTTTTTTACAGCAGTTGGCGATGTTACAACATGGTCGCTCAATTGAACTAATTGAAACTGCACAAGGTTTTCGTTTTCAGGTGCGTGCAAAGTATAGAAATATCATTGCACAAGTTTGGCCAGAGCGTCCGACTAAATTGTCACCTTCATTACTCGAAACAGTCGCAGTAATTGCATATCATCAGCCCGTAACTCGTGCTGATATCGAACAAATCCGTGGTGTATCCAACAATAGCCAAATCTTGAGAAATCTTTTTGACTGGAACTGGATTAAAGAAGCTGGTTTCAGAGATTTGCCTGGAAGACCTGCGTTGTTAGTTACAACGCCCCAATTTTTAAATGCATTTGGTTTAGCATCGCTAGGTCAATTGCCTCCCCTGCAGAACGCCAAGGAAGCATTCATGACACTCGACGCACATGCGCCGAAGTCCTGAGAAAGGTGAACTGTTGATCATTATGTCTAAGGTTGTGCTGTCATGAGTGAAAAATTACAAAAGGTTTTAGCGAGAGTCGGGTTAGGCTCGCGTCGCTATATGGAAGAAGTCATTGCTGCTGGTCGTGTCAGCATCAATGGTCGTATTGCCCAAGTCGGTGAGCGTATCGAACCCACTGATGAACTCCGTATCGATGGTCGTAAAGTACAATTCCAAATTGAAGACGAAATTCGTCGTCGCGTTTTAATTTACTATAAGCCAGAAGGTGAAATTTGCTCGCGCAATGACCCTGAAAAACGTCCAACTGTATTTGATCATTTACCACAAATTGCCAATGACCGTTGGGTAATGGTAGGTCGTCTAGATATTAACAGTACCGGTTTATTGTTATTCACAAATGATGGTGAACTTGCCAACCGCTTGATGCATCCATCGAATGAAGTTGAACGTGAGTATGCTGTACGTGTCATGGGTGAAGTAACACCACAAATTCGCAACACCATGCTCAAAGGTGTTGAACTTGAAGATGGTCCAGCCAAGTTTGAATCATTCTCTGAAATTGGTGGTGATGGTATCAACCGTTGGTATCAAGTTGTGGTTAAAGAAGGTCGTAATCGCGAAGTACGTCGTATCTTTGAATCACAAAGTTTGAAAGTGAGCCGCTTATTACGTACCCGTTATGGCACGGTGATTCTTCCACGTGAGCTACGTACAGGCCGTTGGATGGAATTAGATAAAACAGATATCGACAATTTAGCGAAATCAGTTGAGTTAAAACCACGTCAAGGTACTGGCTTGTTTGGTATGGCAAAACGTCGTACTGAAAAAATGGCAGAAAAACCATTGGCTGCACGTCGTGGTGGTTATTTACGTCAACAACGTCGTGATGATGAACAAGATCAATCACAACAACAACGTCCAAGCGGTAATGGCAACAATAACAATGGTCGTAAAACCATTGGTTTTAATAAAGGCTTTAAGAAGTTCTAATTCTTGGCTTTAAAATAAAAAAACGCTCTGATTAGAGCGTTTTTTTATGCTTGAATTTTAATGATGATGGCTTACACCCTGAGGAATGGCATTCAGCAGTTTCTTGGTATATTCATGTTGTGGATGTAAATACAACTCATCCGAATTGGCAATTTCAACCAATTCACCATGATTCATCACCATCACTTGGTCAGAAATATATTTCACTACGGATAAATCATGCGAAATAAAGATATAACTCAAACCAAATTCATCCTGTAGATCCTGCAATAAATTCAATACTTGTGCCTGCACCGAAACATCCAAGGCAGAAACAGATTCATCACAGATTAGAATCTCAGGTTTTAAAGTCAGACAGCGTGCGATGGCAATCCGTTGTCGCTGACCACCTGAAAATTCATGCGGATAACGATCATAAGCTTGTATTGGTAAGCTCACCCTTTCCAATAGCTCAAGTGCAATTTTCTTGCGTTCAGCATCACTCTGTCCAATGCCATGAATTCGCATCGGCTCCAATAAAATCTGCCCGATGGTAAAGCGTGGATTGAGTGAAGCGTATGGATTCTGGAAAATAATTTGAATTTTACGCTGATACTGTGAAAATTCTTTCTCAGTCATGGCAAGAATATCTTTGCCACCAATCAAAGCCTGCCCACCTGTCGCCTCATGCAAACGCATTAACAATAGGCCAATGGTGGTTTTCCCAGAACCAGACTCTCCAACTAAACCTAAAGTCTTGCCTTTAGCCAGTTGGAAGGACACGCCTTTTACGGCCTGAAATTCATCACGGCCCCATAGTCCTTTACGGCTATAAAACGATTTTTTCAAATCTTTGACTTCTAAAACAATGGCTTCTTCACCAGTGAGTCCTCGCGACCGTTGTTTCAGATTCAATTCGGACAAATTGGTTGCTTCAATCAGTTGTCCATTTTCGTCCTGCTTCATAAAATCACTGGTCACAGGTAAACGGTATGGACGTGTTGAAAGCTGCGGACGACAATGCAGCAAGGCACGGGTGTACACATCTTTCGGTTGTTCCAACACTTGCTCAACAGCGCCAGATTCACGGATTTCACCATGGCGCATTACGATCACTTCATCAGCAATTTCGCCAACCAGTGCTAAATCATGGGTAATGAACAGCATCGACATTTCATGGCGTTGTCGTAGTGATTCCAACAAATCAATGATTTGCTTTTGAATGGTGACATCTAAAGCCGTGGTTGGTTCATCCGCAATCAATAATTTTGGTTCACAGGCGATTGCCATCGCAATCATGACCCGTTGTTGCTGACCACCAGAAAGCTGACTTGGATACGCATCTATTTTTGTTTCAGGTGCAGGGATACCGACTTCTCGAAGTAACTCAAGCACTCGTACTTTAGCCTGCTTGCGTCCCATGCCTAAATGAATGCACAGCACTTCGGCAATCTGATCACCCACGGTAAATACAGGATTCAATGAAGACATCGGCTCTTGGAAAATCATGGCAATTTCCTTACCACAGATTTTCCGAATCTCTTTTGCAGATAAATTCAGTAAATCCTTACCCTCAAAAGTAATACGACTTTGCGTTGCAATTTGACTTTGCCCTTTCGGCAATAAACCCATCACCGCCAAAGAAGTGACAGATTTACCACTGCCTGACTCACCGACCAAAGCCACAGTTTTATTTTTAGGAATTGAAAATGAAATTCCTTTAACCGTTTCGATCCATTGTTTATTTTCGCCTTTAAAGCTGACCCGAAGATCGTCTACCTGTAATAGCGGTGTTTCATTTTGAGGTTGCATAATTTTTCTCCGCTATTTCAACTTAGGATCTAAAGCATCACGCAATGCATCGGTAAACATGGAGAATGCTGTGACCAGAATAGCCATTGCAATCGATGCCGCTGCCAATTGCCACCATTTGCCCAAAATCAATTCACTTTGTGCCTCATTCAGCATACTGCCCCATGACACCACCCCCACAGGAACACCAAAACCAAGGAAACTCAGAATCACCTCCGATTTGATAAATGACACCACCAGAATCGAAATTTGAACTAACGCGATATGACTGACATTCGGAAAAATATGCACAAACATACGGCGTAAATGGCTGACACCAATGGCTTTTGCGGCAAGCACATATTCACGCGATTTATGCTTCATATATTCGGCACGAATCAGACGGAATACTCCGGTCCAACCCGTTAGACCTAAAATCAGCACAATCGATAGAATGCCCTTTTGTTGGAGTACCGCAGCAATGGCCAACACCAATAATAAATAAGGAATCGAAGTAAAAATGTTGTAGAACCAGTTCAGAACATCATCGACCCAACCACCGAAATAACCTGCAATCGCACCCAAGAAAGTACCGATGACCACAGCCAATAAAGCGGATAACAAACCGACCAGAATTGAGGTTTCAGCACCTTTAATGGTTTTGAGCAGGACATCTTGCCCCCACTTATCTGCCCCAAAAGGCAACGTGGTTTTTAACTCTTGTTTTTGATCAAGTAGATGCCCACCAAGCTGTTGATCAATTTGCTGCATATCCTCTGCTAAAGGATCAACCACACCATAATTATCAATGACTGAGCTACCTTGTTGTTCAGCCTGAATTTCGGCATTGAGCTGTTGAATCACATCTTTTAATGGATCAACTGGATTTTCAGGTAATGCCTCTATCTTCTGACTACTGTCTTTAATTTGATCGGACTCAGTATCCGCCCCTAAAAATGTCGGTGGCGCGTAGCTGACTGCGACTTCTTTATTCCAGTTGGAAGCAATCACGCCTGTCATTGATAACGCGAGCAGGATGAAATAAAACAGCACCACCAAGAAAGAAACCACGGCGATTCGATCTGATTTCAATCGATTCAAAGCCAGTTGCCATAATCCTGTTGAAGCAGATGATTCATTTGAGGAGGTTTTATCTTTAAAAATTGTACTTAGCATCGTCATCCCCCCCTACTTCAACTGTACGCGAGGATCGAGGAGCTTATAAATCAGATCGGCGATCAAGTTAAAAATCATGGTCACAGCAGCGATATATACCGTGATGGCCTTAATTACAGGGAAATCACTACGCTCAACCGCAATAATAATTTCACGCCCGATGCCTGGGATACCAAAGAATCGCTCAATCAAAAATGCCCCAATCAATAAAGCAGGTAAGCTGGCCATCACTTCGGTCACAATTGGAATCGAGGCATTACGCAACACATGCACCCCGAGTACCCGAGACTCACCTACACCTTTGGCGCGGGCAGTTCTGATATAATCCTGATTAATTTCATCCAGTACAAAACTACGATACAAACGTAAAGTTGGGGCAATACTCACCACCAACATGATTAAGATCGGCAGCAATGCATAATGGAATAAATTTTGGCTAAAACTATCACTCCAGCCCTGTACGGGGAACCAACTGAGTTGGTATGCCAACACATACTGGAACACGATGATATAAACTAAAATACTGATCGACATGCCAATGGTACATAACATCATCACCATACGATCTGTCAGTGATCCACGAACTGAAGCAACCGCTAAAGCGAGGATAATTGAAATCACCGTTTGTAAAATCGTGAGCGGAATCAATAAAGTCAGTGAAGGCCCTAAACGGGTCAGGATAATCTGTGATACAGGCTCTCCCGTACTCCAACTTGCGCCATAATCAAAAGTCAGAATCTGCTTGATAAAAATCCACAACTGCACATAGTAGGGCTGATCAACACCCAACTGCTTGCGGATGTTATCAATTTGCTCTGGGTTCGACATTTTGCCTGCCAAAATATATGCAGGATCTCCCCCCACCCAGTTAAAAAGAAAGAAAATGAGCAAAATGACACCCAACATGGTCGGGATCATTTGCCATAGTCTGCGTACGACATAAGCGAGCATAATGGCAAATCCTTATTTGACCCGTTGACCTGTGATTTCATTGAAGAATGCTTTGTTATCAGGCTCTCGACCTAAAAAGTCTTTCACCAGTTGAGCTGCATCTTTTTGACTGCCTTGTGAAAGAATGGCCTGACGATAACGCTGCCCTACAGCTGGATTATTCAAGTTATCGCCAAAAGCAGACAACATATCAAGCGCCAAAACTTCAGACCACATATAGCCATAATAGCCTGCTTGATAACCCATCAAATGCCCAAACTGACCAGGGAATTCGGTATTCGGTACATAGCCAAGAGCGGTTGCCGATTCCATTTTTTTCCAAACATCCAGCGGCTGTACTTTGAGTGCGTCTGCTCCATGTAATGCCATGTCGTATTGTGCATAAAGGGTTTGACGTGCATAACGCATACCACGTCCATAATTGTGTACCGATTTCAAACGAGCAATCAGCGCATCATCTACCCGAGGACAAGCTGGATCACAATAATCAGCAACTTTAGATAATGTTTCTTTACGGCGTGCCCATTCTTCATACATTTGTGATGGTGCTTCAACAAAGTCACGTTCTACAGATGTACCCGACTGACCTGAATAACGGGTTTTCGATAAAATGCCATGTAGCGCATGACCAAACTCATGCACAAATGTTTCTAACTCATCGCTATTTAAACCTTTACGGTTAAAGTTGGTGACCAAGACTGAAATTGGCTTACGCTTGCTTAAAGTGCTGCCGCCATAGACGCCCCACACGGCTGCATGGCCATATTTACCTTCACGTGGAAATTTATCCATATACAGGCCACCTAGTACTTCACCTGTTTTCTTGTCGGTTACATCGTAATATTCAACTTCGTCTTGCCATGTATCCACTTTGGCAGGCTTGAATTCAATGCCATATAAGTCTGAGGAAATTGCAAATAACCACTTTTGTGCAGCAAGGGTCGGGAAATAATCACGTAGTTTTTCTTGGTCAATCTGATATTTGTCTTTCCGTAGTTTTTCGCTCCAATACCCCACATTCCAGCGATTAATTTCAGCTTTATCCAAAGAGGTATTTAAAGTTTTTGCTTTAAATGCACGTAACTCATCCACTTCTTTTTGCTCTAACGGTGCCACGACTTTATGCACATCAGCCAAAAAGTTATTGACTGTTTTTGGCGTTTTCGCCATACGTTTCTTTAATGCCCAATCGGCATAACTTGGCTGACCAAATAACTGTGCCAGTTCATAACGTAAATCGATGATTTGCTTGAGTAAGACAAGATTCTTTTCAGTACCCCGACGTGTAAATGCGGTCTGATAACGTTTTCGAGCATCATCACTGTCCGCCAACTCCATGAATGGTTGGTATTCAGGGTACTCAAACCCTAATAAATAATTGCCTTTGTCATTTTTCTTTAAACCTGAAATATAACTGTCAGGTAAGCCCTTCAGCTCAGCAGGTGTAAACTCTAACTTTTCTGGATTATCACGAATGTTGCGAGAGAACTCTTGCGAGAGTTTGGTCAACTCATCAAAAATATTTTTAACACGTGCTCTTTTTTCCGGTGGAAGTTGTACCCCTGTATCTTCAAAGGCATCGAGAATATCCTTACGATATTTACGATCAATCGGATCAGTTGCTTTGGTATTTTTAAATCGTTGGTACAGCTTCGGATTTTGATAAATTTCAGTTTGTAATTGATTCAATTTTACTTCGCAGTCTTCAGCTGCCTTACGTAAGCTGGCATCAGGATCAACATTGCTATATAAGCTGATCGGGCCAGCAAAGTCCTCAACTGTTGCCATCAACCGATCCCACTCAGCCAATACAGGTGCAGCATCGGACTGCGGTTTAATACTTTGCTTTTCCAGCTGAGCAATACTTTGTTTTAATGTCTGTATATTGGCATCACACCACTGGGCACTGGCGCTGGTTTTTAAAATGGGTAAGGTGGTTCGTGTATTTTCTTCAGCCCATATACCTTGACTGATCCCTGTTACAGCCATCGATAACAAGCCAAGGGTTGATAATTTCAACATTTTTTTCGCCATGCTTTTTCTCCAATTTAATGTGTTTGTTATTTCTTATCTTGAATATCAATGTACATCCACTCTGCAGGCAGCACAGGATGCTTTTTATAGCCAATAACACGTGGTTGTACGACGACAGTACGGTAACGGGTCGACATGAATTGTACTGGCGAATAGAACTCTAACAGACGTGACATTTTGCGATACAGCACATCGCGTTCAGGTCCATCATCAAGTTTTTGTGATTGCTCATATAAGCGATCATATTCAGGCAATTTAAAACAGGTATGGTTGGTTGCATGAATATTATTGCCATAGAACAACTGTACAAAGTTATCTGCATCTGGATAGTCTGCAATCCAAGCTGAGGCCTTAAACATGGTCTTACATTGCTTTTCTGCCTTTAAGCCTTCAGCAAATGGAACCGGTTTCGACACCATATTGATCTTGATATTGGTGAGATCTTTTTTCAGCAATTCTGCCATTTGCATACTGCGGGCACTGCTGGTTGAAGGCATAAACTCAATCACCAACGGCTTGCCATCGGGTAAAGTCCGCCAACCATCCTTGCCGACTTTATAATTGTAACGATCCAATAAAAGATTGGCTGCCTTGACCGAATAAGGAATGCTGCTCTTATAATTTGGATCATGTCCAGCTACACCAAACGGGATTGGCGATTCTAATTTTTGGGCATTGCCTTTGGCCAAGATGGTAATAAATTTTTCTTTGGAAATCGCCATAGACATGGCACGACGTAGTGCAATTTTGTCTTTACTGAGACCACCGACCACTGGGTTCTGAATATTCCAATACAGATAATCAATCGATGGATCTAGAATTCGAGACAGTTGGATGCCCTTCTTGGCGAGTTCAGGTTTTAATGACCCATCCGCTTGCAATGCCTGTACCGGCAATTCGCCATCCAAGGTAAATAAATCTAAGCCATCTTTTTGAAAAGATAGCCAACCCGATTGAGATTCCTCGATTACCTGAATATCGACTACACCCACCTGTGGCATTTTTTTGCCTTGCATCTGCTGCACGATTTTTTGGTCTTCTGGATTGTTGGCCTTAAAGTCCCATGTGAAGCCACGATAGTCTGGATTGGCTTTTAGAATAATCCGTGAACCTGGTGTCCAATGCGCAAGGACATAAGGTCCCGTTCCGACTGGACGTCCCATCACATAACCCGCTTTATCTCGATAATGCTCAATCACCTCTCTTGCCACTGCACCTGTGGGTTGATGTGCCAAGAGCATCGGAAAATTATGATTCGGTTCTTTTAAGCGGATCACCAAGGTATAGCGGTCAGGTGTTTGTATCCCTGCCATCGGCTGATCGTAGCTAAATTTTCCAGTTTTACTGGCCTGCTGAATAAAAGGTTCAATCCCTGCAATTTTATCTTCAAATAACCAGCTATTCGGCGAGTGTAAATTGGGATCGATGAGACGCTTAAATGAATAAGCATAATCCGCTGCGGTGAGTTCTCTTGGCTTGCCCTTAAATACGGGATCAGGGGTGAAATAAATCCCTTTCTTGATCCGAATGGTATACGTTAAACCGTCTGCACTTACTTCCGGTAAAGCAACGGCTGTTTTCGGAACCAGTTTTGCAGGTGAGGCCAAATAGTCATAGGTGTAGAGGGTTTCAAAAATAGAATACAGCACATGTGCTGAATATAGATCTTGTGTGGCAACAGGGTCAAAACCCGTTTCTGCCACAGGAAAAGCATAACGCAGCACTTTTTTCGGATCTGCTGGGCTTTTCGCCTCTGCAACAGAGATTCCAAAACTTGTGGCTGCCCCCAGTAACAATGCCAAACCGTAAGGTGATATCGAAAATTTAAAATTTTGTTTCATCATACATGTATCACTTATTTTTCACTTGGTGAAACAATATCTAAATATTGCCAATTGGTATTCATAATCGGATGTGCTTTAAAGCCCTGAACTTCAGGTTGGATCAACCAGTTACGAATCCGTGTATCTTGTAAAATCCAAGTCCCATCTGCTTCAATTTGGCGGCTCATTTTTTCATAGAAAGGCATACGTTTTTCAGGCGGTTGCTGCATCGCTTGTTTATATAAATTGTCATAGGCTGCTGACTTATAGCAAGATTGATTACCACGTCCAATATTCGGGCCATAGAGTAATTGCGTGAAGTTCTCACCCTCTGGATAATCCGCATGCCACGCGCCACTCCACATCATGTATTTACATTGCGTCGCTGCTTTTAAGTTATCAGCAAAATTACTGATTTTAAAATCAGCCCGAACGCCTATCGCATCCAAGCTTTTTTTCCAAAGCTCCGAAGATATCACCTTCGCAGAGCCTGTTTCTGTATTGATTTTTAAAGTTAGAGGCTTGCCATTTGGTAGATTGCGATAGCCATCCGCTCCTTTTTTATAACCAAAATGATCGAGTAATTTGTTGGCTAAAACTGGATTGTAACCAACACTGCTACGATAATTCGGATTATGTCCACTGATCCCTTCTGGTACCAGCATTTCAGCTTTAACAGCCTGTCCTTTTCTTAAAATACGGATATATTCATTCACATTAAAAGACATTGCGATTGCGCGTCTTAACGCAATTTTATCCAGACTATTACCACCAACGACAGGATCACGCATATTCAACATGGAATAGGTAATTTCAGCTTCTTTATTTGCATAAAGACGTATGCCCTGCTTTTGCATTGCTGCTTTTAGCTGGTTATTTGGGTCGAGCACTTTAGGAATTGCATTATCTGTGACTTTATCAAAATCAAGTTGTTTAGACTGAAAAGCGAGCCAACGTGATTGTTCTTCTTCAATAATGCTGATGTTGACCTTGCCAATTTGTGGCATTTGCTTGCCACTCATTTCTTTGACAAGTTGATTATCCCAGGCAGTGCCTGTCGATTTAAAATTCCAGACAAAACCACGATAATCTGGATTGGCAACCAGTTCGATCTTACTGCGGGGTACATATTTACTCAGCATGTATGGCCCTGTACCAACAGGATGCATCGCTAAACGGTCTTTATAGTACTCAACCACTTCTCGCGCTGTCGCGCCAAAGGTGCTATAAGCCAAAATATAGGAAAAATTGTAATCAGGTTGTGTCAACGTAAATTGAATTGTATATTTATCCAGTGCCTTGATTCCTGCAATCTGGGCATCGTAGTTAAAGGTGCCTGTTTTTTTGGCCTGATCAACCAGCGCATTTGCACCGACAATTTTATTATCAATAAAAGAAAATGATGGCGCATGATTTTTAGGGTCTAATATTCGCTTAATGGCATAAACATAATCCTCTGCAACCAGTTCTC
The DNA here is from genome assembly GCF_022549545.1 of Acinetobacter sp. ANC 3882. NCBI lineage: Bacteria > Pseudomonadati > Pseudomonadota > Gammaproteobacteria > Moraxellales > Moraxellaceae > Acinetobacter > Acinetobacter sp. ANC 3882. The sequence goes on from NZ_JAKZGB010000006.1 coordinate 51,959, forward strand.
TGCGCTTGCCTTTAAAAGCAGGATCATCGGTAAAATAAATACCTGGCTTTATTTTAAATATATAAACCTGCCCATTTTTCTCGATCACAGGAAGGCTTTCTGCTGTTGATGGAACTAACTTTACTGGGTTAGCTAGATAATCGTATTGAAGCAATCTTTCAAAAATTACATCGGCGACATTCCCACTGTAAAAATTAAAAGTTTTAACCATATCAAAACCATCATCTGGTGCTTCAAAAGCCACGCGAAGGACTTTATCCGCCTGTGCTGGTGTTTTGGCATACCCCATTGGCATAAATGCAATAACGGTTGATAACAAAGTGACCGTAAAAAAAGTTGACTTCAAATCAGTGCTCACATCATCGTTTTTTAATAAATACTAGACTTTCGCATAGCATTCAACATTACTACAGTTTCTCTCCTCACGATTTTCATTCCATTTTTTTATTAAAAAATCATTCAGTTAATGATTTTTACCAGCTGGAAAAATTAAACCAAAAGAGAAACGCCTTAAAGCTTGGAAATTATCTAGCGAATTTCATGCCACTTTTCAATTAAAAAAAACATGCACAAAATTTCACCAGCAAGAATTTAAATTGAAGTTAATTTTCAGGCATCTTAAATAAAAGTAACTTTATGCCAAATCATATTTTTATATATTATTTCCTGTTTCAATGAAATAAAAATTATAAAATACAGGTTTTATTGAAATAAAAAAGCATTTGCACCACAAAAATGCACAAATAAAACTTTATGATTCATTTTAATGCATTGCTTAATCTCACGTTATTTGAAACTTTATGACAATAAAATCACAGCTACAATTTATCTTTGGTTTTTAATATTTAGTAAAAATATGAAAAGCTTATATATAAAAACTAAAACACTTTTACATAATTTATTCTACATTAAGCGAAATCTAAAAATAGGGTTTGGCACAGGTCTTGCTAAAACGGATTTATTGAATTTTTAGAGTGGCAAACCATTTAGGGGTTAAATAATCAATGAAAAAAGCCAACTTCGCTCCACCTAGCACTTCGCCAAAAGCGAGCAAAACCATACTTAAACTCAGTACACTCAGTTTAAGTATGTTGTGTTTAACCATGGCTCACGCTGCCGAGGCTGAGTCACCATCCGAGGAAAAAGCAGCCAAAGTCGTAAAAGTTGCGGTCACAGGTTCGTCAATTAAAGGTGTTGCAGCACAGAGTGCCTCACCCATTACCATTGTCAAAGTTGATGAGATTCTGAAACAAGGGGTCACGACAACAGAAGAAGCTCTCACTAAAATTACGGCCAACCAAGCAGGTTTTGTTACGTCACAAAACGTCGGACGCTCTGGCACTGCGGGAGCAACAGCCAATTTACGAGGAGTTGGCGAAAATAAAACATTGATTTTACTCAATGGCCGCCGTTTGGCTGCAAGTGCGTTTGATAGTGGTGTAACCAATTTAAATGTGATTCCACTTGCTATGCTTGAGCGTATCGAGATCGTCCGTGATGGTGCTTCTGCAATTTATGGTACCGATGCGATTGGTGGAGTCATCAACTTTATCACCAAGAAACAATTTACTGGATTAAATATCAGCGGTGGTCTTACCCAACCTGAACACAAAGGTGGTGATACTCAAGACTTCAGTATTTTTGGTGGTTATGGCGACCTTGAAGACAATGGTTTTAATGTCTTTGGTGTGGTTGATTATCGCCATGGCAATGACATCATGGCTAAAGACAGAAAGGTTAGCGCCAAAGGCAGCCTGATTCCCGAGCTTGGTCTTGATGCAAGAAGTTCAGCCTCTTTTCCTGCCAATTTCGTTGATTCTAAAAATGGAATCAGCGGAAATCCTTATGCAGCAACGGGCTGTGGCGGTTATGCAGGTAGTGAAGCGCTTGATAATATTTGCCTACTAAACACCCAAAACTTGATTGGAATCGTGCCGAAAACAGAAGATATTTCCGCAATGGGTCGTTTAACTCTGAAGCTAAATGATAGCTTCAACGCTATTGGTGAATATGTTTATGCCAATAACAAGGTCTCCACCTCAGTCGCACCTGATGTCTATAACGGCAATAATAAAGTGAGCCTTGGCAAAAATAGTAAGTATTATCCAGGCAATGGTTTCGTACCAGCTGTTGCGGGCCTCAGTGGTGAACCACTTCTACTCTCACTACGTTCGCAAGCTGGTAACCGTATTAGCGATACAGAGAATGAATCTCACCGAGTTTTTGCAGGTCTTGAAGGTGAAGCATATGGTTGGGATATCAATACAGGTGTCAGCTATGCACGTAGTGCCGTCACTGAGACAGCAAGCAGTGGATATTTAGATAAAGCTGCAGTGCAATCCGCTTTAGATGCCGGCCAACTTAATCCATTTGGACCACAGGCGGCTGGAGATGACCCGAATCTTTGGAACAAACTCTCACTTTCAGGAGACTATAACAAAGCAAAATTAGAATCTAGTACAGTCGATTTTACTGCTAGCCGACCAATTTATACCTTACCTGCTGGTGAGGTTGGTTTCGCATTTGGTGGTAGTTTCCGCCATGACAAGTGGGATTCGACTGTAAACTCAGATCTCGCTGCTCGTTTACCAAGCCTTGGAACTGATCCAAACAATCCACATCAAGAAGGCAAACGTGATATCTCATCAGTATTTACCGAATTCCAAATCCCACTACATAAAACATTAGAAGCACAAATTGCAGCGCGCTACGACAACTATAGTGATGTCGGTGATACCTTTAATCCAAAAATTGCTTTACGTTGGGAACCACTTAAACAATTAATGTTCCGTACATCGTATAGCACAGGCTTCCGTGCACCAACCTTATATGAAATCAATAAAACCAACAGTCGAACGTTATCACCAAGTAACAGTGACCCAATTTTATGTCCAGGTGGTGAGGTTGCTGCTGGAGGGAGTAAAGCACGCGATTGTAATCAGCAGTTTGATCGTATGCAGGGCGGTAACAAAGAGTTAGAGCCTGAAAAATCGACGTCAATCACAGCGGGTTTTGTACTTGAACCCATCAAAAACCTTGTGTTTTCTCTAGATTACTACAATGTCGAAGTTAAGAACCAAATCTCGGCACTTGAAGCATCGACCATCTTTGAAAGCCCAGATAAATATAAAGACAAATTTGTTCGTAAAGCAGATGGTTCAATCGACTATATCATTACCACGATGCAAAACATGGGTAATTTAAAAACCCAAGGTTTTGATGTCAGCCTGAACTATTTAACTCCTGTCACATCAACTGGTCGTTTTGGCTTTGGTATTGATGGAACCTATGTCACCAAATACGAATATCAAAATGAAAAAGATGGTGAGTGGATCAGCAGTCTAGGTGTTTACAAGGACGATGGACCAACCATCCGCTGGAAACATGTCGCGAATCTTAACTGGAGCTATGAAGACTGGTCACTCAACTTCCAACAGCAATTTACACGCGGCTATAAAGATCAAAACTCAGAAAATCTTGATGATGGTTATAAAAATCATCGTGTCAGTGATTACACCCTTTATAACGTTTCGGGCACATACCGTGGTTTCAAAAATCTGGATTTAACACTTGGTATTAAAAATATCTTTGATGAAGAACCAGCAGCATCCAACACCTTGGAGAATTTCCAGTATGGCTATGACCCACGTTTTGGTGATGTAACAGGTCGAACTTACTTCGCCCGCGGTACTTATAAATTTTAATGTGCTTCACCACTACGACATGATGTTCCTTCTGTCGTAGTGGTTCACCGTAATCCTCTGATTCATCAAAAATTAACGCGGTCCGTATCAATTTTTTAATTGATCCCCTCCTCCAAACGACGATGAATCCATGATTACAATTTCAGGAGTAATTATGGGCATACCCTTTTCTGAGAATGAAAATCAACCTGCCAAACGCCTTGTCGGTATTGGTCTGGTATTATTTCTACATCTCATTATCGCCTATATTCTGATGACAAGTTTAGCGACCGACTTTACCAAGCCTGTCGATAAGCCTGTAGAACTACAGATTATTCAGGACATCAAACCACCACCACCTCCAAAACCAGAGGAACCCAAAGAAAAGCCACCTGAACCTCCGAAGATGGTAGAGAAAGTGGCAAAAATGCCAGACCCACCAAAACAGGTGGAGAAAGCCGTGCCTGTGCAAAAACCAGCACCAGCACAGCCAACCAAAACAGCAGTTGCGACCCCAACACCTGCAACACCAAGCCCGAGTCCAGTTGCCGCACCCGTAGCCTCGACTGCACCTGCAGCTCCTGCCAAACCAGCAGGGATTTCACGCGGTGTTTCTGAAGGCGAAGCGGGATGTCAAAAACCTGAATATCCACGCGAAGCCTTGATGAATGAAGAAGAAGGCACTGTGCGTATTCGTGTATTGGTGGATGGTTCAGGCAAAGTCATTGACTCAAAAGTTAAAAAATCGAGTGGCAGTAAAAGCTTGGATAAAGCAGCGATTAAAGCTTATAGCCTGTGTACTTTTAAAGCAGCGATGAAAGACGGTGTACCACAACAAGAATGGTACGAAATCGAATATCCATTCACGATTTCCTAAATAAATGCATTGAACAAACAAATTTTTGGAGAATTTAAAGATGAAAAACACAGCAAAACGTATTTCACGAATCGCGGCAATTGGCCTCATTGCAGGTACGACCTTACTTCCTGTTGCAACAGTGTGGGCCGATGAAACCGCGCAAACTACAGCCGTCACAAGTGTGAGTAAAGATGCCACCACATCAGCGACTCCAACACCACCACCATTACCAGCAACAGCTGAAAAAGTACACAACCCTTATGGTTTAGAAGCACTCTGGCGTGAAGGTGATTTAGTTGCAAAATCGACTTTATTTATCTTAGTACTGATGTCGATTGGCACATGGTACATCATTCTGTCTAAAGTCTTTCAGCAAAGTAAAATCAAACGTCATGCCACTGAAGCTGAACGTAACTTCTGGGAAGCGGAATCTTTAGATAGTGCAGCCGATAGCTTAAATGCAAACAGTAGCTATCGTTATATTGCAGAAAAAGGCATTCGCTCGACCAAACACCATGATGGCACTTTATTAGAACGTATTGATTTCAATACATGGGTGACCATTTCAATTCAGCGTGCCATTGAAAAGGTGCAAAGTCATCTCAGTAATGGCCTAGCCTTCCTTGCAACGGTTGGTTCAACCGCACCATTTGTCGGCTTATTCGGAACGGTTTGGGGAATTTATCATGCCCTTACTGCAATTGGTATTTCAGGCCAAGCATCCATTGATAAAGTGGCTGGCCCTGTGGGCGAAGCATTGATTATGACTGCGATTGGTCTTGCGGTCGCAGTGCCTGCTGTACTGGGCTATAACTGGTTAACCCGCCGTAATAAAGCCGTGATGGACAATGTCCGTTCATTTGGTTCAGATCTACACGCTGTCTTACTCAGTGGTGACTTAAACGGCAATCACCCAAACCGTGATTCTAAATAAGGAATAACACTATGGGCATGATGATTAATTCAGATCAAAGTGATGATGATGTGATCGGAACGATTAACACGACGCCGCTGGTCGACATCATGCTGGTGCTGCTGATTATCTTTTTAATCACAGTTCCAGTGGTCACACACACGGTTCCCGTAAAACTACCAGAAGAAAAAAATACACCTTATGCCACGACACCACAAAATATTCAGCTCTCAGTGAATAAAACAGGCGATATTTTCTGGAATGAACAACATGTGGCGAATAAAGAAACTTTACTTGCTCGTTTGCAGGCTGAAGCGCAAAAACGTCCGCAGCCTGAAGTTCATATTCGTGGCGATCAACTAACCCATTACGAAGCGATTGATCAGGTGATTAGTACAACTCAGCAAGCGGGTATTGGCAAAATTGCATTTGTCACCACTCCACCTGCGACTTCGCCATAACAGGAGCAATCACACATGGGTATGAATGTGGGTTCAAAAAATGATGAAGAAGATGTGATGCTCGACGTCAACATGACACCATTGATTGACGTCATGTTGGTGTTGTTGATTATGTTCATTATCACCATCCCAATTCCGAATAATGCCATTAACATCAACTTACCGAATGGTGCGCCACCGCCATCCACTGATCAAAAGCCACCAGAAACGATCAACCTGCGTGTCGATGCACAAGGGCATATTTTCTGGAATGATCAGGTCGTTGCAGACCGTCAGGCACTCAAGGTTTTATTCGAATCTGTGGCTCAAAAAGCTGAGCAGGATCAAATTAAATTTAAGCCTGATGCACAAGCGGAGTATAAGAATATCGCGATGGTCATGGCGCTGGCTCAACAAACCAATGTCACTAAAATCGGCATCGTCAGCAATAACTAAATAATAAAAACAAGAAATTATTCCAATAATGAGAAGTTTACTCCTGCGCTAACAAGTTCACTTGTTAGCTTTTTTTATTTTATTTCACTGATCACAATAGGAATCAACTTACTGCTGACTTTATAGCCTTGCGGTTTGTTATTACAGGCATTGCCTGTGACTGTAGTCTGAATCACATAAGGTGAATAAGGCATCACATTTAAATAGCCTGAATTATCTCGACCAGTTCGGCAATCCTCTGCACCCAATTTGTCATCAAAGCGTCCTTCATAAGAAGATTCTTCGACCTCTGCAATCAGCTTACTCGTCCATTGATTTAAATAAACTAGACTTTTACTCGATTCAACTGTCCCCTGACCTGAACCTGCACTTTCAATTTCCACCAACTGAATCTGTTTACCTTTATAAACGGTGGAATGTACTGTGAAGCTATTCGATTGACCGCCAAACTCTTTTAGGATTCTCGGCTGCTTTAATTTTGGACGGGTGAGCACATAGCCTGCCCAAAAATTACGTCCCGCATTTTCGAAACTCACACCTGATAGATAAGCTTCTTCTCCCGAGATCAATTTCACTGCTTCGGTGGAAGCGATCTGAATGGCTTGAGGCGGGTTGGCATTTGAATCCTGAAAATTAGTAATCCAACTAATAATGGTTTTATCTGTTGGTACGGCAGCATGAGTTGTCGAGATTAGGCCTGATAGGCATAGAGCCATACAGATAAAATTATTTTTATTCATTATGATTTTCCTTTAGAAATTAAACCTGAAAGTAATCTTAGCGGAGTCTTCTCGAGCTCTCATCTAATCACAGGAATATCATCTTACTTTTCAAAGATGAAAAGTAACAAAAATCTTTTGTTAGACTGACGGTACATCCATGATACCGCAGTCTAACTTGGCGGCATCCTTGCCGCCCATCACGATTACAGAGATTTACTCGACCAGCAATACCTAGAATGAGTTAAAACTTTTCCAATTCAATCCATTGAGCATCAGGAAAATGCTTTGCTAAATAAGTCTTTAAATAATCTGCGGTATCTTTTGAAATAATCGGATCTTTCGACTCATCCTTTAAGTTATACACCAAAGCATGCAAACTCAAACCACTCTGCTTTAAAGCCTCTAAACTCAACAAAGTATGATTAATACTGCCTAAACGCCCAGAAGTCACCAAAATCACAGGAAATTGATGCTGCACAATATAATCAATGGTCAGTAATTCTGTGGTTAAAGGTACCATTAAACCACCGGCCCCTTCCAAAAGTACCACATCAAAACGCTGGGCAAGTTGTTTAGTCGCAGCTTCAATCTTGGCAAAATCTAAATCTCGCCCATCCAAACGCGTCGCTAAATGGGGTGAGGCTGGATAGGTAAAAATTTCAGGCATGGTCAGTTTGTCATGGTCTTCCTGAAACCAGCCACTGCCCATAATTTCACGATGTTTTTCGATATCTTCCGAGATATCGACATTACCTGTTTGTACCAACTTTTGGGTAATGACACGTTGCCCCTGTTCTGTCCAGAGCTTAGCGAGATAGCCTGTGGCATAAGTTTTACCAATCTCAGTATCAATACCACTGACAAAATAAATTGCTGGACTCATGCTGTTCTCCGCGCGATCACATAAATCGGATGATAAGTCAGACTAAAACCCTGCTCATCATGAAACTGTTCATAATCTAAATAAAATTTCTGCAAGGATTGCTTGGTCCAGCGATGTGACCTTGCTGTTGCGGTCACGCCTGTTGCTTTTAAATGCTGCAATATCGATTTCGGATGATCAAAATAACGCTGCTTATGCTGTTCTTTTATTAACAGGATTTCAAAATCTTGTTGCTTAAGTTGCTGTTGCAAAGTATCCAAATCGACATAATTTAAACCTTGTCCTGTTAACTGCTTAATTTCGGTCAGATTGTCAGGGCCAAAGGTAGAAAAACAAAAATAGGTATTCGGTTTTAACGCAGAATGAATCCGCTGCAATAAAGCAGGTAAATCAATCATCCACTGTAATGCTGAACTGGAAATTACAGCATCCAAGGACTGAGGTAAAACCAATTGCTCAATATCACCAATCAACCAATTAATATTTTCGACGCTTAAAAAATGCTGCTCTACATCGTCATACAAGTCATTTAAAAACAGTTGTTCAACTTGAAAATGAGACTGAAACAAATGGGTTAAATTGCCTGAACCGCAGCCAATCTCAAGTACAGAGGCTAAGGATTGTGGACAATAGGCTTTGAGATATTCAAATAGCTGTGCACTAATCTGCTTTTGTATAACCGCATGCTCAACATAGCTTTGTCCTGCTTTGGCAAAACGCTGTGCAACCAGTGCTTTATTGATACTCACAAACACTCCACCAATTGTTCCAATTCATTTTTTTGTAGCATAGACGTTAACGAGATACGTAAACGAGAACTATTCTGCGGTACGGTCGGTGGTCGTACAGGCATAGCATAAAAACCCTGTTGCTGGACAAAGCGAGCTTTTTCAATTGCAGCTTGGCTTTCTCCAAGAATAATCGGAATGATATGACTGCTGGATGGACTTGAGAAACCTTTTGCAATCACTGCCTGCTGTAAATACTGACTGATTTCAGCCAAGTGCTGACGCTGTTGTTGCATGTTCAAAACTTTGTTAAAGATAAAATCAGACCATGCCATCGAAATTGGAGGCAATGCGGTACTAAAAATCAATGGACGCATTTTATTGATGAGATAGTCACGGATGATTGGATCACAAATGATATAGCCACCCACCGACGCAATCGCCTTACCAAAGGTTCCAACCAAGAAATCAATCTGATCCAGCACCCCATATTGCTCGGCACACCCCAGACCTTGCTCGCCTCTTACGCCAATGGCATGAGCCTCGTCAACATATAACATGGTTTTGTTAAAACGCTGCTTTAACTGAGCCAACGCAGCTAAATCAGTTTCATCACCATCCATACTAAATATGCTTTCTGTCACCACAATAATCCGTTCAACTTGCTCATCTTGATGATACTTTTGCAATAATTGTTCCAGATGTTGCAAATCATTATGTCGATAACGCACATATTGAGCGGTCGATAATCGAATCCCATCAATCATACTGGCATGCACCAATTTATCAGCCAGAATCACAGTTTTACTATCCGCCAAAGCAGGTAAGATGCCGATATTCATGTGATAGCCACTATTAAAGAGTAAAGCAGCGCGACCAAATGCTTTGCTTAGGCTATTTTCAAATTGTTCATATTCGGCAAAATTACCAGTCAGTAAGCGCGAGGACGATGAACTAAACAATGCACGTTCGATTTTCACTGTATCGAGAAATTCTTCTCTTAAACTTAAATCAGCGGCTAAGCCCAAATAATCATTGGATGCCAAATTCAACATGGTCCGATCTTGGATCGTAATCCATTTTCCCTGCTGTTGATTTGAAGTAAATTGACGGAAATTCCCTTGTTGTTTGAGCTGGTCAAGGTGCTCGGCATAATAATCAAGCAAGGACATTGGCATTGACTCCCTGCATGCTTTTCACTACTTCAATCAGCTGTGCTAATAAATAGTGTAGTTCATCATCGCTAATCACATACGGCGGCATCACATAGACCAATTTTCCAAATGGTCGTACCCAAATGCCACGCTCTACAAACTGTTGCTGTAAGGTTTTCATATCAACATTGGCGGTTAACTCCACCACCCCAATCGCACCTAAAACCCGTACATCTGCAACATGGTCAAGCTGAGCTAAATCCGTTAATTGTTCAGCCAGAATCTTTTCAATCCGTTGAATATTCGCTTGCCAATCTTGCTCAACCAATAATTGGGTACTTCTCAAGGCAACAGCACAAGCCAATGGATTTGCCATAAAGGTGGGGCCGTGCATAAATACACCCGCTTCACCACGACTGATGGTTTCAGCTACCTGCTTGGTGGTTAAGGTTGCGGATAATGTCATATAGCCACCAGTCAAACCTTTACCGATACACATAATATCGGGTTCAACTTGTGCATGTTCCCAAGCAAACATTTTGCCTGTACGCCCAAAACCTGTTGCGATCTCATCAAAGATCAACAATAAATTATATTGCTCACATAAAGCTTTGGCTTGACGTAAATATTCAGGATGATAAAAACGCATGCCGCCTGCACCTTGTACAATCGGCTCAATAATCAGTGCAGCAATACTGTGATGATGCTGTTCAATCTGTTGCTTCAGTTCCTGAATATCTTGAGGATTCCACTTTCCATCAAATCGACTTTGTGGCGCAGGGACAAAAATTCGATTCGGTAAACTGCTACCAAATATCTGATGCATCCCCGTGACCGGATCACACACGGACATCGCATTCCAGGTATCGCCATGATAACCAGAACGGGTGGTAATAAAGTTGGTTTTGGCTGGTTGATTTAGTGCAGCCCAATACTGCACTGCCATTTTCAAGGCCACTTCTACTGCAACCGAGCCTGAATCTGCGTAAAAAATCTTATCTAAACTTGGTGGCGTAATCTTTAATAATAATTTGCCTAACTCAATCGCTGGTTCATGAGTCAGACCACCGAACATGATATGCGCCATTTTCTGTAATTGATCTGAAACCGCTTGGTTAAGTTCAGGATGGTTATAGCCATGAATCGCACACCACCATGACGACATGCCATCAACTAAAGTTCGCCCATCTTCTAGTTCGATAGTCGCACCATAGGCACGTTTGACTTTAAAGGTTGGTAGTGGATTTAACATCGAAGTATAAGGATGCCATATATGTTCTAAATCAAATAAATCGGTCACCCTTTACTTACTCCTCATCCTAAGCCAACTAAATTCATGGCAATGTCTACGATTATGGAGGCGGCATGGATGCCGCCCGTTAAGCTGTGGTACAAGGATGTACCATCAGCTTAACAAATGCCTTTGCTTACTTTGGGCGAAACCAAAGTAAGTCTAGCTGAAAGCTTATCCAGAAATTAAATTAAAACTCAGCACGACTTCACCCTAACAACTATAAAGTCTGTATGTGCAATCTTAAACTTGTCAAAATCTAAAATAAATTGCGAGAACTTTCAATTCAAGCAAGATTAAACCCTCTCATTCAGAAAATCCTCAATTATTTGCACAGTCTGCTCAACCATAAAGCATGGAAAACCGTGTGAAGCACCTTCAACAGAAATAGTAGATAAATTCTTTGCAGATAAATCCTGAATATTCTGCATAACTTGGTAAGGAACTAAAGCATCATGCTCTGAAAAGACATGCAACTGTCTACCTTGATAATTTTCATACAACTCAACCAGATTTAATTGCTCTAGCAACTGCAACCCTTGCCTAAGCAATGCAATCGGTTGTGGACGAATCAATTTCTGCATGACTACGAAGTCTTTTTTTGCCGAACTTGCACCTTGACAGACCAATAAGCCAAATCGTTTTAGCGTGGTAATCGCATCCTGTTCAAATGACTGCTTGAACTGCATAAAGGTTTCTACAGGCATGGCTGCTGACCAATCTGATTGACCAACAAAACAGGGATTTGAAGCTAAAGTGATTAAAACTTTCTGTTGAGCATATTGTTGTTGTATTTGATTGACCAAGATGGTTGCCAATTGTCCACCAAGCGACCATCCGATAATCACATCAAACTTCACGGCAAGTTCGACATGCTGGTGTAAAACGTCATCATTCAAGGCATTAAAAATATCAATCCGCTCAACGACATGCCCTTGTTGTTCTAAAGCCTCATGTAACGGTTTTAATAATTCAGCACCACCGCCCCATCCCGTAATCAGTAAAATCTTATGTTCCACGCTTTTACCTAATTATTCACACTTGCTCCGAAGTATAACCTGTTTCTTTCTCATCATTATTTTCCAAATCGATCAATAATTTTGCAGGAATTACTTGCTCCCAATGCTGCTTAAACTGTTGATGAACTTTATCAATTTGAAAGGAACTATTTCTTGCCACCTGTTGTGCCTGGGCAATATCTTTAGCACGCATATAAGCAAGCAAATAATTTTCACCATTTAATTCAAGTTGAAACCACGATTCCACTTTCACACCTTCAGCTTGAAGCGTTTCAATTGCTTCTGCTTTACGTCGCTCAATTTCTTGCTGCCAAGCCTCGACCTCAGCCTGCCTATTTGTTTTTAATTTAATGAGAACCGCGCCAACATCCATTGATTTACCTTTTCTTTTTTTAAATCACTATTCAATTTAAATATATAAAGCAGATCAAAATTCTGTAAAGAATTTTCTAACACATTCAATTTCTAAATTTGCTAAAGTATGTACTATTACACTTTGAGAATAGAATGATGAATACGATAAAGTCCAAAGTTCTAGTGCTATGCAGTTCACTTTTTTTACTCAGCGCACCCAGCCTAAGTACAGCACAAAGCACCTTATTTTCTAAGCAAGATAACGCACAAAAAGAATGGGTTGGACAATCAGCGCCAGATTTTAAACTGCAAGATCAAAGTGGCAAATGGCATACCTTAAATCAATATAAAGGTAAATGGGTCGTCTTGTATTTTTATCCTAAAGATAACACCGCAGGCTGTACCCAAGAAGCCAATCAGTTTAAATCGCTGTATCCACAGTTCTTAAAATCGAATGCGGTTGTACTCGGTGTGAGTCTGGATGATGTCGCATCACATCAAAAATTCTCAGAAAAACTTGGTTTACCGTTCCCAATTCTTGCAGATGATAAAGGCGAACTTGCAACTAAATTTGGCATTGTCCGAAACTTGGGCATTGCTAAAATTGCCAAGCGGGAAAGCTTTTTAATCAATCCTCAAGGCGCAGTGATGTATCACTATACCAGTGTGAATACACAGACTCATGCGGATCAAGTGTTGAAAGATTTAAAAACATTGCAAACCAAATAATCTTTTCAAATACGGTTAAATCAACCTCTTGATCAATAGCCTAGTTCACATTTCTGACACTAGGCTTTTTTATGGACATATTTTAAAAATCAATCCCAACCGAATCATCAATCGGGTTTTGATCCAGTGTAAATACAGTCCGTTGATATGGAATACCTTCCAGATCATAGACCTGATAAACACAATCAAATAACAGCTGTAAGTCTTCGCTACGATCCATTGCCCGTGCAGTCAGAAAAATTGGGCTAACCGCGCCATTATCCAAAATAGGAATATAATTCAAATGGGGAAAGCGAATGGTATCGGCGCTAGCAGGAATCACACACAAGCCTTCACCTGCTGCAACCAAACCTAAGGCCAATTGGATTTCTCGCACTTCATGCATATTTTTCGGCACTAAACTATGCTCAGCAAAGATATTCAGAAGCTGAGTCGAAAAATTAGGCTTTGGAGAGGTAGGATACATAAACATCTTTTCATCAATCAAATCAGCCAAATATACCCCTTCCGTCCGCTGCGCAATCGGATGGCTGGTATGTGCCGCCACAACCAATCGCTCTTTACGCAACAGAATCCGTCTAACCGCAGGATCACTAATCCGCAAACGTCCAAAGCCCACATCAATTCGACCTTCTTTTAAAGCTTGCAACTGCTCCGTGGTGCTCATTTCCACCAGTTGAATATTTAAATGAGGTTGCTGCTGCCGAAACAAATAGATGATCCGAGGTAACAATCCATACAGTAACGATCCCACAAAACCAATCGTCACACTGCGTTCAATCAATCCAATGCGTTTGGCCATACTCTTAATTTCTTCCGCATTAGACAAAAGTTTAATCGCATGCTGATAAAAGAAATGCCCAGCAGGTGTCGTCTGTAAGGGGCGGCTTCCTCGCTCAAACAGTTGAATTCCAAGCTCTCCTTCCAAGTTTTGAATCTGCCGACTCAAAGGTGGTTGAGCAATAAATAGTTTTTCTGCAGCCTTGGTAAAGCTTTGTTCTTCAACAACCGCTACAAAATACCGCAAATGACGTAGTTCCATGAGGTTTCCATACCTTTAAGATATATAAAAATATAAATTCAGTCTTAGACACAGTTTACTCATTCTTTTAAGGTATAGACAAGGGATAAACCGATGAAATATGAATCGCCCCGCTGAGATTGCTGCCTGTATTCATCATTATCGGTTCGAGCCAAAAGCCCCACACAGAATTTAACCCATTAGGATATCGAGATACTTTCGAGAGCATCTCGGTGACTTCCACAGATTTGGAAAGTCGGAGAACGGACATGCCACGTATTCCTGTAATCAATACCAGCCACCTTGACCGTATTGATGAGTTACTTGTAGACAATATCGACACGGGTGAATTCAAACTTCATCGCTCAGTGTTTACCGATCAAGCCTTATTTGATCTCGAAATGAAATACATTTTCGAAGGCAATTGGGTTTATCTTGCACACGAAAGCCAAATTCCCAATAACAACGATTTCTACACCACACATATTGGTCGTCAACCGATCATTATTGCCCGTAATCGTAATGGCGAACTGAATGCCATGATCAATGCCTGTTCCCATCGCGGTGCACAACTCTGTCGTCATAAGCGTGGTAACAAGGCAACCTATACCTGCCCTTTCCACGGCTGGACCTTCAATAACTCAGGTAAATTGCTCAAAGTCAAAGACCCAAGCGAGGCAGGTTATTCGGATTGCTTCAACCAAGATGGTTCACATGACCTGAAAAAAGTTGCGCGTTTCGAGAATTACAAAGGCTTTTTATTTGGCAGCCTCAATCCAGATGTGCCATCACTTGAAGAGTTCTTAGGTGAAACCAGCAAAATTATCGACATGATTGTTGATCAATCTGAACATGGTCTAGAAGTTCTGCGTGGTACATCCTCTTATACCTATGAAGGTAACTGGAAACTGACCGCTGAAAATGGTGCTGACGGTTACCACGTTTCAGCAGTGCACTGGAACTATGCCGCAACCACACAACACCGCAAAGAGACTCAAGCTGCCGATAATATTCGTGCCATGAGTGCTGGGTCTTGGGGTAAGCAAGGCGGCGGTTCTTATGGTTTTGAAAATGGTCATATGCTGCTTTGGACACAATGGGCCAATCCTGAAGATCGTCCAAACTTTCCAAAGGCAGAAGAATATACCGAGAAATACGGCGCTTCCATGTCGAAATGGATGATCGAACGCTCGCGCAACTTATGCCTCTATCCAAACGTGTATTTGATGGATCAGTTCGGTTCGCAAATTCGTGTATTGCGTCCTATTTCAGTCGATCGCACTGAAGTCACGATTTACTGTATCGCACCGAAAGATGAAGCCCCAGAAGCACGTGCACGTCGTATTCGCCAATACGAAGATTTCTTTAATGCTTCTGGCATGGCCACGCCTGATGATCTGGAAGAATTCCGTGCCTGTCAGGCAGGTTATGCAGGCATCGCGCTGGAATGGAATGACATGTGCCGCGGTTCAAAACACTGGATTTATGGTCCAGATGATGCGGCCAATGAAATTGGTCTCAAACCGATGTTAAGCGGGATTAAAACCGAAGATGAAGGTTTATATCTGGCGCAACATCAATACTGGTTACATACCATGAAACACGCCATTGTCGCAGAGAAGGAAATCGCAACTCAAGGAGAAAACGCATGAGCAATCAAGACAAAACCAGCTTGGAAAATATTGCCCAGTTTCTCTACCGCGAAGCACGTTTTTTAGATGATGAACAATGGGATGACTGGCTCAGTTGCTATGCGCCAGAAGCGAGTTTCTGGATGCCAGCGTGGGATGACAATGATCAACTCACTGAGGATCCACAATCAGAAATTTCACTGATTTATTACCCAGATCGTCAAGGTTTGGAAGACCGCGTATTCCGTATCAAAACTGAACGCTCCTCTGCCACCATGCCTGATACCCGTACTTGCCACAATATTGCCAACGTTGAAATCGTAGCGCGCGACGGAGATAAACTCACGGTTCGCTTCAATTGGAACACCTTGAGCTTCCGCTATAAAACCACCTATAGCTACTTTGGCATGTCACGTTATGTGATTGATTGTTCGGGTGAGGAAGCAAAAATCCTGAGCAAATATGTGGTGCTTAAAAATGACTATATCAATCAAGTGATTGATATCTATCACCTCTAAAAGAATAGGTCTCCTCAGTCAAACGGACTCTTGGCTGAGGTGCCAAATTTAAATTATTTTTGTAGGATCTCTCATGTCAAACCACAATGTAGCACTTCAATTTGAAGATGGTGTGACACGTTTTATTAGTGTCGCGCAAGGTGAAACCCTATCCGATGCAGCTTATCGCCAAAAAATTAATATTCCTCTGGACTGTCGTGACGGTGCCTGTGGTACCTGTCGTGCCTTCTGCGAATCTGGCAGTTATGACATGCCAGAAGAAACGTATATTGAAGATGCCTTGACGCCTGAAGAAGCTGAACAAGGTTATATTCTGGCGTGCCAATGTCGCCCAAGCTCAGATGCAGTATTCCAGATTCAAGCATCATCTGATGTTTGTAAAACTGAAATTCATAGTTTTCAAGGGACTTTAGCCCGCGTTGAAAATCTATCTGATTCCACCATTACTTTCGATATTCAACTGGATGAAGGCCAGCCCGATATCCATTTCCTTGCAGGACAATATGTCAATGTTGGTATTCCAGCAACAGGTGAAACCCGTTCATATTCATTTAGCTCCAAGCCAGGTAACCGTTTAACAGGCTTTGTGGTTCGTAATGTCCCAAATGGCAAAATGAGTGACTTCTTGAGTAAAACCGCTCAAGCGGGCGACAAGATGACCTTTACCGGACCATTCGGTAGCTTTTATCTGCGTAATGTGACGCGTCCTGTACTGATGCTCGCAGGCGGTACGGGTATTGCTCCCTTTATGTCGATGTTGCAGGTACTGGAAGAAAAAGGCTCGACCCAACCGATCCGTTTAGTGTTTGGCGTGACCAACGATTGTGATCTGGTGGCTTTGGAAAAACTAGCAGAATTACAAGCGAAATTCCCTTGGTTTGAATATCGAACTGTCGTTGCACATCCTGATAGTCAACATGCGCGTAAAGGCTATGTCACAGGACATATTGAGACTGAATGGCTGAACAAGGGCGATGTCGATATTTATCTGTGTGGTCCTGTGCCAATGGTCGAAGCAGTCCGTGGCTGGTTAGATGCGGAACACATCAAACCTGCCAATTTCCTGTTCGAAAAGTTCTCTGCGAATTGATGATTACTGGAGAATTAACTTATGTCTCAAGCACAAAGATTTAAGCATAAAGTGGTGATTGTGACTGGCAGTGCTCAAGGCATTGGCCGTGGAGTTGCACTACAACTGGCTGCCGAAGGTGCGCAACTGATTCTGGCAGATCGTTCTGATTATGTCGAAGAAGTATTGGCTGAAGTAAAAGCATTGGGTGCTGATGCCATGACCATCCAAGCTGATCTTGAAAGCTTTACGGGTGCACAAAACGTCGTTGCAAAAGCGCTTCAACATTTTGGTCGAGTCGATGTATTGATCAACAATGTCGGTGGCGCGATCTGGATGAAACCTTTTCAGGAATTTTCTGAAGAAGAAATTATCAAAGAGGTCAATCGTTCGCTATTTCCAACGCTTTGGTGTTGTCGAGCAGTGTTGCCCGAAATGATCAAGCAACAAGCCGGTGTGATTGTGAATGTTTCCTCGATTGCCACTCGCGGGATTAATCGTATTCCCTACTCCGCTGCCAAAGGTGGCGTCAATGCACTAACGGCATCGCTGGCCTTTGAACATGCCAAAGATGGAATTCGCGTCAATGCCATTGCCACAGGTGGAACTGAAGCTCCACCTCGCAAAGTGCCTCGCAATAGCAATCCACTGAGCCAAAATGAAAAAGACTGGATGCAACAGGTCGTCGATCAAACCATAGACCGTACATTTATGGGCCGTTATGGCAGTATTGAAGAACAGGTCAAAGCCATTGTCTTTCTTGCATCCGATGATGCATCTTATATCACAGGCAGCGTCATCCCCGTCGGAGGTGGAGATCAGGGTTAGTCCTGATCTTTTTCGTTTCGGATGAGCAAGGAGGCCATCATCCCATGACAACTTTACTCAAAACATTAAAACAGGATTGGTCTATTTCAGCCACGGTTGCAGGCTTTCTTGCTGTGCTGATTTCCTATTCTGGCCCACTAATCATTTTCTTTCAGGCAGCGCAACGTGCCAATGTCTCCACCGAAATGATGGTGTCATGGATTTGGGGCATTTCTATCGGTGCAGCGGTTGCGGGGATTTATCTCTCAATAAAATATAAAACACCCGTTATTACCGCATGGTCTGCACCAGGTACTGCGTTATTGGTGACACTATTTCCTGACATTTCGCTGAATGAAGCAGTCGCGGCCTATATCACTTCTGCGATTGTGATTTTCCTCATTGGGATAACAGGCTATTTCGACAAACTCCTAAAGTGGATCCCTCAAGATGTTGCTGCGGGGATGATGGCTGGAATTCTGTTTCAGTTTGGAATCAATCTATTTACGGCATCAGATAGCATGCCTTTGATTGTATTCAGCATGCTGATTGTATTTCTGATTGCAAAACGGCTGATGCCTCGCTATACCATGATCTGGGTATTGGCAGCAGGCATATCACTTAGTTTATTCTTGGGAAAAATGAATCCTGTAGAAGTCAGTTTTCATCTGGCAATTCCACAATGGATCAGCCCCGAATGGACGTGGAACTCCACCTTAAATCTGGCGCTGCCTTTGATTCTAGTCAGTCTGTCAGGTCAGTTTTTGCCGGGTATGGCAATCATGAAACTGAGTGGTTATGACACGCCAGCCAAACCCATTATCAGTGCAACCAGTATTGCCTCTTTAGCGGTTGCCTGTGTTGGCGGTATTACCATCGTCCTCGCCTCGATTACCGCGGCATTATGCATGGGTAAAGATGCACATGAACTGAAAGAAAAGCGTTATATCGCTGGGATCGCCAATGGGATTTTTTATATTCTCGGCGGACTGTTTGCTGGCAGTATTGTTATGCTGTTTAGTTTATTGCCCAAAGAACTGGTTGCGGCTTTGGCAGGCTTAGCCTTACTTGGAGCGATTGCAACCAATATCACTGCTGCCATGCAAAATCCTCAACACCGCGATGCTGCACTGATTACCTTTCTTGCTACCGCTTCTGGTATGCATTTTCTAGGCTTAAGTTCGGTGTTTTGGGGGATCTGTATTGGCGTTATTGCTCATCTTATTCTCTCTCAATCCTCTCCAGTACAATCAACCAAAAGCAACTCATAAATACACGATCTTGCTGCTTGCTGGCGAATAAAAGAGACTTTGATCATGAAGTTAAACTTTTAAGCGTCAGCAAATCATCTCAAAAATTCCCCTCCAAATATAAAATCTTTTCCCTAAATAAAATTTTCTGTATTTTTATCTCAACAACTCAAATAAAAATATGTTCTTATTTAAAAACAGAGGGTTTATTTACCTCATGATTTCCCAATTTAAAAATCAGCTAAAAAGCCATAAAAAAATCATCAAAATTCTCACTATTTAATATTTAACTCAATTTTAACAACCAATCAAAAAATTAAATTTAAATAATAACTATCAATACCTTAGATTGATAAAATCACAATACTTTAATGACATAAAGATATATCAATTAGGTTTTTGACTCCGATCCAATAACAAAATAGCTTAATAAAAAATAACCTGTACTTCACAAATCGGAGGTGAAGCAATGGATACAAACAAGGTCAATATTAATGACATTATTGATAAAGCTCGTTTTGCAGCTTTTCATTGGAAAGTCTTAATTTGGTGTTTAATCATTATTATTTTTGATGGATACGATCTGGTGATTTATGGTGTGGCGCTGCCATTACTGATGCAGCAATGGTCACTGACTGCCGTGCAAGCTGGATTGCTTGCCAGTGCAGCACTCTTTGGCATGATGTTTGGCGCCATGATTTTTGGCACGCTCTCAGACAAACTGGGCCGTAAGAAAACCATTCTGATCTGTGTCACTTTATTCAGCGGATTTACCTTTCTCGGTGCTTTTGCCAATAATCCAATTGAATTTGCAATTTTACGTTTTATTGCAGGCTTAGGCATTGGTGGTGTAATGCCCAATGTCGTGGCCCTGATGACTGAATATGCGCCTAAAAAAATTCGTAGTACCTTAGTTGCATTAATGTTTAGCGGTTATGCGATTGGCGGTATGAGCTCTGCCTTACTGGGTGCATGGCTGGTCAAAGACATGGGTTGGCAAATCATGTTTTTAATTGCAGGCATTCCCCTGTTACTGTTGCCTGTGATCTGGAAATTCCTGCCTGAATCTCTGGCATTTTTAGTGAAATCCAATCATCACGATCAAGCCAAAATGATCGTCACTAAAATTGCACCTAAAACTGAATTAACCAGCAATACACAACTGATTCTCAATGAAAGTACCACCACCGAGGCACCTGTCCGTGCACTGTTCCAACAAGGTCGTACCTTTAGTACTTTCATGTTTTGGATTGCCTTCTTTATGTGTTTATTGATGGTTTATGCATTGGGAAGCTGGTTACCTAAACTAATGTTACAGGCAGGCTATTCTTTAGGTGCCAGCATGTTATTCCTATTCGCACTGAATATTGGAGGCATGGTGGGCGCAATTGGCGGCGGTGCACTGGCAGATAAATTCCATTTAAAACCTGTGATTACCAGTATGTTCGTGATTGGCGCGGCAGCCCTGATCCTGCTTGGTTTTAATAGTCCACAATTTATTTTATATAGCTTGATTGCGGTCGCAGGTGCAGCAACCATTGGCTCACAAATTCTACTCTATACTTTTGTCGCTCAATTCTACCCGACTGCATTACGCTCAACAGGCATGGGCTGGGCTTCAGGCATTGGACGAATTGGCGCGATCATTGGTCCTGTCTTAACGGGTGCTTTGCTCACCTTTGAACTGCCTCACCAAATGAACTTTCTCGCGATTGCCATCCCGGGCATTATCGCAGCCTTTGCCATCTTTATGGTCAATTTAAAAGCCTCAGTGGCAGCACAATCTGCACCTAACTTTAACACACAAGCTTCACTTACTCAGCAATAACACGAGGTGCACCGAGGACTGGCGCATCACATTTGGATATGGATTATGACATCATTACAACGCCTTAGCCCACATGGCTTAACGCTCTCTACATTGCTTTTAATGGGGAGCTTTTACAGCCCGCTACTCGCTGCCGCAGAATCGACTCAAACTGTTCAAGATGAATGGAAATTTACCCTGAAGAATGCCTATATCAACCGAGACTTTGACAATCCAAATCTCAAAGATACTGGCAGTTGGTCCCAAGCGGCATCCTTATTTTATAAATCCAAAATGCAGGAGACGCCACTGCAGATCGCAGATAAGCCGATCACCATTGGTGCAGATGCTTCGGTGCAATATGCAGTGCGTTTGAGCCAAGATAAACATGTCGCTGATACGGTCCTGCCCTTTGACACCCAAACACAGTCACAAGCATCTGACTATTTAAAATATGGTGCCACTTTAAAATTAGGCTATGACAAAACGTTATTGAGTGTGGGTGAACTCTGGTTGGATTTACCTGTGACAGCGGTGGATAGCAGCCGTCAGTTACTCACCTCTTATTGGGGGACAAATTTAAAGTCACAAATTTCTGATCAGCTATATGCCGAAATAGGAAGAATCGACAAAGTCTCTCCACGCAATGAAGAAGATTTTAAAAAGTTTTCCTTTACCGCAAATGGAAAAACCATTTACTCAGATGGCTTAAATTATCTGGATCTGCGCTATCAGCTCACGCCATCATTGAAGGCAGAATACTATTTTGGCAATTTAGAAGACTTATACAACAAGCATTATCTGGGAGTAGACCATCAGTGGAAACAGCCTAATTTTAGTCTTAATTCCAGATTTAAATATTTTAATGCCAAGAATGATGGTGCTAACTTCGATATCGATGCTCAAAATATTGGTTTGCTTGAAATGCTGAAAGTGAACAATCAGTCATTTGGTTTGGGTTATCAGCAAATTATCGGTGAATCGGCTTATCCCTTGCCTGATGGCTTCTTGCCTGAGACCTATTTTATTAACTGGAATGCGACGGGCTTCTTCAAAAAGAACGAAAAGTCTTATCACATGATGTATGGCTATGATTTCAAGAACTATGTTCCTGGTTTCAATGCTATGGTGAAATATGTCTATGGTCATGATTTTAAAGCCGCCAATGGTAAAAAAAATCATGAATCTGAATCCAATGTTATTCTCAACTACGCATTCCAACAGCCTTCTCTCAAAGGTTTTTCGCTACAGTACATCCGGATTGACTATAACGTGAAACATGGCAATGACTTTGGTGAAGATCGCCTATTTGTGAACTACAGTAAAAAATTCTAAACCGTCCTTTCAACTTTCTATTCTTTCATCATTTTCAATACAAAATAAAAAGGAACTTCATTTGAAGTTCCTTTTTATTCATCACGCTAATCGCTTAGATTTGTGATTGAATATAATTTTGCAGACCAATTAATTCAATTAAACGTAATTGTTTTTCTAACCAATACGTATGATCTTCTTCTGTATCAGAAAGCTGCTGACGCAACATGTCACGACTAATAAAATCGCCTTTTTCTTCACACAGTTTAATACCAACTGCAAGTTTTTCACGGACATGATATTCAAGTGCTAAATCTGCTTTTAAGCAGCTCACAACATCCGAACCCACATTGATATCTTCGCGGTTCATATTTGGTTGAGCACCGAGGAACAACACACGGCGAATGATTGAATCGGCATGAGACGCTTCTTCCTGCATTTCATGATCAATACGCTCATAAATTTTGCTCAAGCCCCAATCTTCGTACATTCTTGAATGAATTAAATATTGATCACGAGCAGCCAATTCACCGCCAATGAGCATATTTAAATAGTCGATGACTTCTGGATTGCCACGCATAATACTTACTCCTATCGAATGACAACATTATGGTCAACTTAAACCGAAATTGCAAAAACAAAAGTGTGTAAGTTTATGATTTTTATAAAATTAAAATGAGAAACATACGCATTTACAATTCGAATTGGCTAAATTTATCTAAATAAAATAAGCCTTTGCATATCATTTATGGCTTTAAAAAGTGATAATCCCATTGAAAATCATTTGTTTGATTTTTTGTAACCATTAGCAATGCTTCTTATTCCGCTGATGTTTTGATCAAAAAATCGTAAAAAATGACTGCTCAGCTGTTGTTTGTTTGAGCGAAATTCGGTAAATAACAGCAATCACAAAAACATAATGTGGAAACCACAATGGATAAAAGCAAACCAATTTTGGTCACTGGCGCGACGGGTTATATTGCAGGCTGGATTATTGAACGTCTGTTGAATCAAGGCTATACGGTTCATGCGACGGTGCGTGACCCATCCAAGAAAAATAAAATCCAGCATTTGTATGATCTTGCCGATCAATCATCAGGACAGATCCAGTTCTTCAAAGCAGATTTGCTTGAAGCAGGTTCATTCGATGAAGCCATGAAAGGTTGCGAAATCGTGATTCATACCGCATCGCCTTTCGTTGTCACCAATTATAAAGATGCTGTGAAGGACATCATTGAGCCTGCAGTGAAAGGCACAGAAAATGTTTTGAACAGTGTTAATCGTACTGAATCGGTAAAACGTGTCGTACTGACCTCAAGTATTGCATCGACCTATGGTGATGCGGTTGAGATTCAAAATACCGCCAATAATGAATTTGATGAAAGTCACTGGAACAATACCAGTAGCGAAACACATCAGCCTTATCCTTATTCAAAAGTCGCGGCAGAACGTAAAGCATGGGAAATGGCCGAGCAACAAAATCGTTGGGATCTGGTATGCATTAACCCAGCTTTAGTGATGGGGCCATCTCTGACCGATGCGAGTCAGTCAGGGAGTATTGAAGTATTACAACAATTTGGTAATGGCACGACCTTGTTCGGTGTTCCGCCAATGTGGAATGGAATTGTCGATGTTCGCGACGTTGCGGATGCACATGTCGCTGCGGCATTAAATCCACAAGCACAGGGCCGCTATATCATTTGTGGTGGCACACTCAGCTTATTGGACATGGGCAAGGCACTTACGCAGAAGTTTGGCTATAAGTTTCCATTCCCGCACTTTACTGTGCCAAAAACAGCCTTTTCTTTTGTTGCACCGATTCTCGGCCATTCACGTGAATTTGTAAAATTGAATATGGGTTATCCAATCTATTTTAATGCGCAGCGTAGTGAGAAAGATTTAGGGATTCAATATCGCGATATTCGTGAAAGTGTCTGTGAACATTTCCAGCAATTGCTGGATGACGGTATTGTGAAAAAATATATTTGATACAACATCATATAGGTATTCGACTCAAGTTATAAAATTGGATACTCGGAAACGTCATCCACAACCTGCGTGATACAAAAAAGAGACTTTTTCTGCGATAGATTAATCAATTGTAGGAAATGAACAGGTTTTGTGGATGACAATGCCTTTGCTTACTTTGGGCAAAACCAAAGTAAGTCCAGCTGAAAGCTTATCCTGAAATTGAGTGTAAACTCGGCAAGACTCTGTCAAGATAATTATTTCCCAGTCTCAGGATTTAATTAAATAGTCCCATTCAACTCACATTCATTGAATGGGCTTTTCTTGGTAGATTAAGCCTCGTATTGCGCCAAAAATTCCAAGAACTCTTGCTCATTCAAGACGCGAATATCTAACTTCTGCGCTTTATCCAGTTTACTGCCTGCTTTCTCACCTGCAACCACACATTTGGTTTTACTGGACACACTGCCACTGACACGTGCACCTAAAGCTTGAAGCTTCTGCGTCGCTTCATCACGCCCCATAGTTTCCAGTGTTCCTGTCACCACCCAACTCTCACCATTCAACGGTTGTCGTGTTGGTGCGGTTGGTGCATCCCAATGAATGCCTGCCGCCAATAAACGATCGAGTACCTCAAGGTTATGTGGTGCTTGGAAGAAATCAGCAATCCATTCAGCAGTTATATCACCGACATCAGGGGTTTTTTTCAGTGCTTCAATATCCGCAGCTTTCAGTGCCTCCAGCGTCTGGAAAGTATTGGCCAACATACGTGCTGTCGTCTCCCCTACGCCACGAATTCCCAGAGCATAAATAAAACGTGCCAAAGTGGTTTTCTTGCTCGCTTCAATCGCATCAATCAGATTTTGGACTGATTTCTCGCCCATTTTTTCGATGGTCAATAAAGTGTCACGATGCTCATGCAAATGATAAATATCAGCCACATCTTTGAGTAAGTTGAGATGCAGAAGTGATTCCACCCAACGATCACCTAAGCCTTCAATATCCAAGGCTTTACGCGAAACAAAATGACGAATTGCCTCAATACGCTGTGCCGCACAATATAAACCACCTGAGCAACGTGCCAATGCCTCACCTTCTGGCATGACCACAGGCGAATCACAGATTGGACAATTTTCAGGAAGATGCACCATTTCGGCATCCACAGGACGAAACTCCGCCCAGACTTTCTCAACTTTTGGAATCACATCACCCGTGCGGTAGACACTAACGGTATCCCCGACACGCACATCTAAACGATGAATTTCACCGATGTTATGCAAGGTCACATTGGACACTGTCACCCCACCAACAAAAACTGGTGCCAAACGCGCAACAGGCGTCAGTGTTCCAGTACGCCCCACTTGCCAGTCAATATTTTCCACTTTGGTGAGTGCAGCCTGTGCTGGGAATTTATAGGCCGTTGCCCAACGCGGTTCGCGACTCAAGAAACCCAATTGTTGTTGCTGTTTAAGGCTGTCGACCTTAATCACCATGCCATCAATTTCAACCTTGAGGTCTGGGCGTTCTTGTTGAATCTGTTCATAACGTTGTTGGACTTCTTCAATCGAAGCACAGAGGAACTGACGCTCTGCAATTTCAAAACCGAACTTGGTCAGCCAATGCAAACTATCGTGCATGGTCTCAAGTCCATGATTCGGTACACACTGCGCAATTCCATAGGCATAGAACGCCAATGGACGTGAGGCTGCAATGTTTGGGTCAAGCTGTCTTAAACTACCTGCTGCCGCATTCCGTGGATTGGCAAAGGTCTTATCGCCTTTAGCTTCCTGATCCGCATTGAGTTTTTCAAAGCCTTGCTTCGGCATCAACACTTCGCCACGCACTTCCAAGAAATCTGGAATCGCTTGATGCTGACTCGATAAAACTTTTGGCAAGTTGCGTATGGTTTTGACATTCTGGGTAATATCTTCGCCTGTCTCACCATCTCCACGGGTGACACCACGCACCAATACACCATGTTCATACCACAATGAAATCGCTAAACCATCCAGTTTCAGTTCAACATCATATTGGACCTTCTGGTTCGGTAAACGCTCGTCAATACGACGCGCAAAGGCAAACAAGTCTTCCTGATTAAAAACATTGCCCAATGACAACATGGGTACCGCATGGGTGACACTTTCAAATTTGGATAAGGCTTGCCCGCCTACTTTATTGGTCGGCGTATCTGCCTGAATACAGTCTGGATATTGTTGTTCTAAGGCTTTCAGTTGATGAAATAAATGGTCATATTCACTATCAGAAATGGAGGGTTGATCCATCACATAGTAAGCATGATTATGTTTTGCAATCAGTTGAATCAACTGACGCATTTGCTCAATAACTGAGTTGTGTTCCATTTAAATTTCACCATATAAAAGGGCGGAAAAACCGCCCTATAACTTTTTACTAAATTTAGTATATCGAACCTGAGGTAGACATGAAATATGATACTCAGAAATGTCATCTGCAACCTGCGTAATTTAAACAAGATAATGTTTTTGCAATAAAATCACTTTGATAAAAGTAGTGAACAGGTTTTGCAGATGACAATGGTTTTGCTTACTTTTGACGAAACAAAAGTAAGTCGAACCGAAGGTTTAATCCAAAATAGGATGAGAGCCTAACACGACTCCATTAAGCTCTTTATTTTTAAAAATTTAAAAACGGGTTAATCATACTAGAAAAAAGCTAATTAAACCGTTGCTTGATTTGGACGATAATCAATCACATGATGACGCCAATGTTCTTTCAACTGTGGGGTAAATTCCAGATTATTTTCATCATAAACCTTACCATCGACTTCACGCGCAATTAAGCCAGCAATACTGGTCATCATGTCATAACCCGTAACGGCCTTGCTGTTTGGTAATGCCAAGAAGAATGCAAGACCTTGTACTTGTTCGCCCGATAAAGTTTCTAAATCAAAACCTGCAGGACCATTATCAGTCATACGCAATACCGAGAACATCAAGGCACTTGGTTCATCGGTATTTTCATAACGATGGAAACACGACATTTCACCGAAACGTAAACCGTATTTCAATAATACTTTGAGTGCCTTATCACCAGACAAGGCACGACGTGGATTCGGATAAACATTCAGGGCAATAATTTGTTCTGCGGTTGCTAAGGCACTTTCGTCGTCGTAGCGCTGCTGTTCATGTAAATGTACATCCAGAATATTGCTTTCACCGTCGAATTCCTCAATTGCAACCGTTTCAATATTTGGATTCAAGCTCAGCTCTGCTTCAGCTTTACTTTCCTCAGCCTTGTCTGCTGCTACATCTTCAGAAACAACTTCAGTTTCAGACTCAGCGATTATTACTTGCTCTTTCTGTACAGCGTCAACCTCTACCACAGGTTCAGCTGTTGGTATTGTTGTTTGTTCTGTTTCTGCTGCAATGCTTGACGTATCAGCAGCTTTTTCAGCTTGAGGCACTGCTGGAATCGATTCAGTATTTAAACTTGGCTCAACACGCTCAGTTGTGGTCAGCACTTCATTTTGTAAAAGTTGATCGCGCACATGACGAGGAATGACAGGTTGCTGACTATCAGGATTAATATGTAAATCTGCTTCTAAAGACGGCTCAACTGGTTTTGGTTTTCTTAAAATCATGATTAAACCAACGAGCATAATCGCAACGGCGGCAACAATGCCTATTATTGTATTCATTTCCATACTAAGACTCCGCAACTAACCCGTATTCTTTTGCCTGTTCTAAATCGACAGTCACTAATTTTGATGTACCTGGTTCTGGCATGGTTACTCCAAGTAAATCAGTTGCCATGGTCATCGCCAGTTTATTATGTGTAATGTAAATGAATTGCACTTGTTCAGAAAGCTCTTTTACCAAATTACAATACCGTTGTACATTGGCATCATCAAGTGGCGCATCAACTTCGTCCAATACGCAAAATGGCGCAGGGTTCAATCTAAAGATGGCAAAGACCAGTGCCAAGGCCGTTAAGGTCTTTTCCCCCCCTGAAAGCAAGGCTAAAGAGCTATTGCGCTTTCCTGGTGGTCGTGCCATCAATTTCACACCTGACTGCCAATCATCTTCAAGGCTTAACGTCGCCTCACCGCCGCTAAACACCTTTGGAAACAGCACTTGTAGCTCTTGATTGACCTGATCAAAAGTCGTCATAAACAGTTTACGCGTTTCCTGATCAATGCTTTTCATCGCATCTTTGAGCTGATCGACGGTATTTTGCAGATCCTGCATCTGATGGCTGAGTTCATCAAAACGTTGCGACACTTCTTCATATTCTTGTGAGGCTGCCAGATTGACCGCACCAATTTTTTCAAATTGCTGCTGTGCCTTTTCCAGTTTTTGTTGATGGTCTTTAATTCCAATCGACAGATCAGCTAAAACTTCTGCATTCAACTCCTTGAGTTGTTCCAGATAATGCTCACGATCTGATTTTGCAGCCTGCCACGCTAAACGCTTTTGTTCCAACTGCTCACGCACCTGCTCGTCTTTCTGCTGAGCCTGATGACGCTGTTCAGTGAGTTGCTGTTGCTTCTCTTGGACTTGATTGAGTTCAAGCTGCCATTCATTCCACGTTTTTTGCAGCTTTTCTGTTTGCTGAAATTGCTCGTGGAATTGCGACTCTAAATTTGGCAGTTCAAGCTGAATCGGGTCAACAAATTTCTTGGCCTGCTCAATTTGTTCAATGATTTGACGATATTGTGTTTTCAGGAACGAGATATCTTTCTCTAACAATTCAATTTGCTGATTGGCCTGAGATGTTTGACGACGCAAACTTTCACGTTGTTGTAATTGTTGACTAAGCTGTTGCTGTTGTTCATCTAACTGTTCATTGAGATGTTCAACCTGAAACTGCAAGGTCTTGTAATTGGGTAATACCGTTTCCAGCTTGATTGCCAATGCATGTAGATCAATTTCCAGATCATCCCGTTGCATCGCATCTTCTTCAAGTTGCACATCCAACTGCTTGAGTTGGTCAGCAAGTTGCTGTTGCTGTATGACAAATGCCTGCGCTGTACTTTGTAATTTGGCAATCTGTACATCCAACTGTTGCAGCTCTTTTTGCTTTAGTTTCAGGCTTTGCTGCTGTTGCTGCAAGCTGTGCTGATGCTGTTGTAAAGTTTGCTGCTGTTGGGAGAATTGAGTTTCCAGTTCATGTAACTGTGGTTGTTTCTGCGCAAGTTGCTGTTCAATTTCCTCTAAACGCACTTGATGACTGAGCATGCCCTGCGCAGTTTGACTGTCTTCATCATAATGCAACGCAATAACCCAATCGGCACCGACATGATAACCATCCAGTGTTAGAATCGACTGTGCTTGATTGAGATCCGCTTGATGTTCCAATGCAGCCGCTAAGGTGTCAGTTACAGCAACATTTGCCCATAATGATGATTGGGGTGCTTCAATCCAGTCTGATAGATATTTTAAATCTCCCCTAACCCCTCTTTGAAAAAGAGGAGAACTCCCCCCTTTATCAAAGGGATGAGGAACGGTTGTAGTTCCGCAAGAGGGATTTCTTAACTGTCTCGCCACACCTTCTTGAAATGGTTGTTCGCCTTCCAATAAATGCGCTTGCAACCACTTGGCTAGGAATTTTTCAATAATCGTCGCATGGCTTTTACCTTGAACTGTCAAACGCAAACCCTGCATCAGACGAGTCACATTTTGATTCTGTTTCGGACTTTGCTTTGCAACGAGTTGATTCAAATTCTTTTGTTCAGCCAGTAAAACTTGAATCTCTGTTTTCAAGCTCTGTACATCAGTCTTTTGCAACTGTTGCTGATCTTGCTGGATCTGTAGATTTTGCTGTAACTGTTCAATCTCAGTTTCTAATACAGCAATCTCTTGTTGAAGATGTTGCTGTAATTGTTCGAGTTGAGCTTGTTCATCATCTTGAACTTGTGCACGAATTTGGCTGCTTTGTGCTTGCAATGTCTGCTTTTGCTGTTCAATTCGCAGCACATTTTTACCTAGCTGTTCAATTTGCGCAGCCATCTGCAACTTTTGCTGTTGTTGCTGATCGACCTGTGTTTTAAGTTGCTCAAATTGCTGCTGTGCTTGCTTTTGTTGTGTCTGAATATCAGTAAAATTCTGTTCTGCTGTTTGTGTGTGCTGTTCTAACGCCAGCAATGTTTCATTCTGCTCATCAAATTGGGTCGTTAAAGTTTCGACTTGTAACTCTGATAGTTGCAAACGCTCTTTGGTTTGGACTTTCTGCTGTTCAAGCTGAACCAGACTCGTGCTATTTTGTTGAAACAGACTCTGTTTCTGCTCCAACGTCATTTTCAACTCAGCTAGCTTTTTTTCTGCCTTTTGCCATTCTTGCTGCAAAGGTGAAGATTGCTGAATCAGGCGTTGAAATAAAGCACTGGTCGCTTCCAGATCATGTTCAATGGTCTGTGACTCAGAACGAACCAGTTTAAAGTTTTCACCCAGTGCCGTCATTTCAACGGTATATTCTTGCTGTAATTTCTGACTTTGATTGGCTTGGAAGGACAAAATCTCGATTTTTAAAGTACGGATCTGACCTTCTAAAGTTTTATATTGAATCGCAGCTTCAGATTGACGTTTCAAACTTCTCAGCTGTGATTTCAGCTCCGCGGCGATGTCATCCAATCGCGCCAGATTTTGTTCAGTGTGTTCTAAGTGCTGTAAAGTCTCTCGACGGCGTGCTTGATAACGCGATACCCCTGCTGCTTCTTCGATAAACACGCGCATTTCTTCTGGCTTGGCATCAACCAGACGGTTAATCATACCCTGCTCAATGACAGCGTAGGAACGTGGCCCCAAACCGGTTCCCAAGAAAATATCGGTAATATCACGACGACGGCAACGGGTGCCATTCAAGAAATATTCAGACTTACCTTCACGCGTAACTTGGCGACGCACGGCCAGCTCATTATAGGCATTATAGGCCCCACCTAATTTGCCATAGGTATTGTCAAAACGAAGTTCTACACTGGCAACACCAACAGGTTTACGCTTGGCCGTGCCGGTAAAAATGACATCCTGCATACTGCCGCCACGCAATTGACGTGCGTTGGACTCGCCCATAACCCAGCGAATCGCATCAATGACATTCGATTTACCGCAACCGTTCGGCCCAACCACCGCAGTACGGTTTGCCTTAAAATGTAATGTTGTACTATCGGCAAAAGATTTAAAGCCTGAAAGTTTTAAACTGCTTAAACGCATACTGCCCTAACTAGCGGCGTGAGCGTCTAGCCCAAGCCAATTCAATCTGTTTCATACGTGTCAGAGATTCCAACACAAGGTTGCGCAAGTGTCGACAAAAATCTTCCATAAATAAAGCAGCTTGTTGTGATTTTCGGATCAAAATAGCATCAATCACAAGTTTAAATAGGGTAAATGACTCTTGTAGCTCACGACGTGAGGTATTCAAGGTTAAAAAATAACTACGACGTAATGAAGGCAATAGTTCTTTATAGAACTGCATCAAGTAGGGATTTGCCACCATATCGTGTTGTTCAGCCAGATATTTAAAAATCGCATCGTAAAATTTTTCAATATCCCCCGCACGAACAAACTCGACCAGTTGATCCAATAACGCTTGTAGTTGCTCCGCTTCATTCACACGCCAAGTTTCGCTAATGCGTTGCACAATATGTCCCAACACCATCACATTGGTGTCAAATAATGCTTTGACTTGTTGTGCTGACATCTCAGAGACAATCGCCCCACGACGCGGAAAAATTTCAATTAAATAGGTACGTTCTAGTAACAACAATGCCTCACGAACTGAGCCACGACTGACATCCAATTCTTTCGCAATGCGCAGCTCTTGAATACGTTCGCCTTCAACCAGCTCACCGCTAATAATTTGTTCACTAATATATTTTGCAATCTGTTCAGAAAGACTATCAGCCTCTTCGAGATTCATGAGCCCCTCGCTATCATTGTTATACGCATTGTCCAATGCTCTTTGCGCTTTTTTGTTTTAACTGATCTGGCCCCATAAATTCTATATCATTGTCTGACAATTTTATTGCTTTTTAAGCCAATCGTTATAAAAATTTAGGAAAAATTCTCAATCCTTGTAAAAGAATAAAGATTTTATCTTTAAAATATCAATACATTATCTAATTGAGTCTCCCTTCAACCATATATCTGAAACATCTTCTTTTATCGCTTTTTAATTGATGTAAATCACAAAAAATAATATTTTCATAAAAAATATCACAGTTTAAATTCGCTGCTGAATGACTCAGTGGGCATATAGATGAGTAAAAGCATGGGTGTTCATCAAGCCATTAATATTGCAATTTTTGGGCTCAGTCTCAGAACATTAAATGAGTTAAAACAGCAAGTTCAAACGGCTGTTCCTCATCATGTGCAAATTAATTGGAGTAATATTGCCGAACCGCAACTTGATATCTTAATGATCAATCATGTGTTTTTTGACTCTCCTAATATCAAAAGCCTGCTGCAAAATAACAGGATCAATGTCCTCAAAATCGCCAATGATGCAGATAAAAATAGTGCTATAGAAAATGACACCTTGTTTCTGCCGCTGAATCACCTTCACTCCTTACACCACTGGCTTAGCCTTCGGCTGAATACGGGTTTAGACCAAGATCAGGTCATGCTTGAAGAAGATGCATCTCCTCTATTCCACCGCAAACAAATTAAACAGGTACTGCAAGAAATCCAAAACCCTAAAAATGGCAAGATACAGCTTTTTGATAGTCAGGGTTTACTTGCGATTGCAGATCCACGCAATGAATGGCTTTGGCAAAATCCTGAATATCAGTCTTTTCAAACTGATCCAAGTTTAAATTACACCTACGCCACTCAAAATGATCAGCATTGGATTGCCGATGCACCACAACAAGATTTAAAACAATGGCTATGGCATCTCTTGTGGACATCTATGGACTTTGAAGAATTGTGTCCCCCTTCTGCTTCCAGTTTTTATCTGGATGTCTGGCCACAACCAAAGCATAAAATGGATCGTCAAGATATCCTGCGCATGTCAGCGTGCTTTGCCCAAGGTGCACAAATCAGCATCGTTGCCAGTCAATTGAATCTACCTGAACAAAAAGTACGGCATTTCGTTGCTGCTTGTTTAGGTGCAAACTGTGGAAAACTGATTAAAGACCCAGAAGCGAAATATCGTCCCCAAAATCAGCAGAACGAGACAGAACAGCATTTTATGAAAAAACTGTTTGGTCGACTCCGTCATCGCTTAGGCTTTTAATCAAGGTTACAGATATGATCTTACACCAATATAAAATTGTCTTCGGTGGCACGATGGGCTCGGGTAAGTCCACAGCAATCAAAGCTTTATCTGAAATTGAGGTGCTGAGTACGGAGGCACTGAATACAGATACCGAATCACATGAAAAACGGCTCACCACTGTTGGCATTGATTATGGTGAGCTGACCTTGGATGATGGGGTCAAAGTCGGTTTATATGGCACACCAGGTCAAGACCGCTTTGATTTTATCTGGTCGGTGATTTGCAAAGGCGCAATGGGTACGATTGTAATGATAGATCATGCTGCTGAAAATCCGCTGCTTGATTTAGCGCAATATATTCAAGCATTCCAACCCTTTGGCAATAATATCGTAGTTGCAGTGACTCATATTGATCGTATGCCTGAACGCACACGATCAATTTATCGAGAATGGCAAGCAGCACAAGGATTAAATTATCCCTTGTTTTTTATCGATGCACGCCAGCAAGATGATGTACTTCTTCTGGTCGAAACCTTGATCGCAACTATTGAAGTAAATTATGGACTAACCCACTAAACGAACTTAGACCAAGCCTTTATAGATAAAATAACTACCGACCACTACCAACAGGCCTGCAAAACATTTTTTCAGCATGGCTGGCGATAAACGATGTGCAACTTTGGCACCGAATTTTGCAGTGATAAAGCTCATTACACTAATGCCCAAGAACGCATAGATATGGATATAGCCAATGGTATTCGGTACGTCAATCTGCTCTTTCGCGCCAAACCACATAAAACCGAGTGCACCCGCAACCGCGATCGGTAAACCACACGCTGCTGAGGTTGCGACTGCCTTTTGCATCACCACACCATGACGATTGAGATAAGGCACGGTTAAGCTGCCACCACCAATCCCAAAAATCGCTGATGCCACGCCAATGCCCCCACCCGCAGCAAGCTGTAAAGGCGCTGACGGTAAATGACGATTTGGGTTAACAATAGCATTCGCGCCCCTAAACATCTTATACGCCATCCAGACTGCGAAGACACCAATCACCAACTGTAAATGCTGTCCCGACATCAAATCAGCGATCCCTGCGCCAAGGAATGAACCGAGTACCAAACCTGGTGCTAAATTACGGAATACCGACCAAAGTACCGCTCCTTTTTTATGATGCGCCATCACCGAACTGATCGACGTCACTATAATGGTTGCTAATGATGTTCCAACTGCAATATGCATAATGACATTGGGGTCATAATTCATTTGAGTAAAGACAATATATAAAATTGGCACAATAATTAGGCCACCACCCACACCAAATAGCCCCGCAGTAAATCCAGCAATTGCGCCAATCAGCAAATATATGATTAACTCCATAAACACATGACCACTCTACTTGTAAAAATGATGGATGATTTCGCAACCCGCCAGCTTCAACAATTATTGAACGCAAAAAATCAGTTTCCAGAAGTGGTGCTACTCAAAACAACCACAACCTCGACCAATGATGATATACGTGAAATTGCACAAAAAGGCATTACAACAGGATTGGTATGCAGTGCACAACAAACACAAGGTCGCGGTCAACACCAACGACAATGGGCCTCTCCTGAGGGCAATATTTATTTAAGCACACTGATTCAAACCAAGACAGCACTGGATGGTCGTCTTGCGCTTGAAGTTGCGTTGAATATTCTACAGATGCCGAGCTTGCGTGGTTTGACCTTACAAGTCAAATGGCCAAATGATTTATACAGCCTCCAAGGTAAATGGGGCGGGATTTTGGTTGAACCTATTTCCCCTCATCAAGCCATTGTTGGAGTTGGGATTAATTTAAATACCCCACCCGTTGAAAATGCAGATCAACCGATTACTTCATTAGCGATGCTAGGTTTAGCTCAAATTGATCGTTTAACGCTAATTGCTGAACTCTACACAGCAATTCAACAAGCAGCACAATGGTTTGAACATGGCAGCTATAATTTAGCGGAACGCTTTAACCATCACGCGATTTGGCTCAATCAACAAGTTGAATTTGAATATACGCAAGGCAAAATTCAGGGACTGTTTCAAGGGATCAATAATGACGGTGCGGTACTGATCAAAACTGATCAGACTCAACAATTCTATCAAGGCCGTTTGCGTCTCGCTTCGATTTGAGGAAATGATGATTCTATGAAAAGTTTATGGCTGGACATTGGTAATACCCGCTTAAAATACTGGATCACGGCACACGATCAAGTGATCGAACATGCTGCCGAGCTCCATCTACAATCGCCTGCTGACCTATTGCTGGGATTGATTCAACACTTTCGCCATCAAAATTTAAGTCGTGTCGGAATCTCTTCCGTTCTAGATTCGGAGAATAATCAACGTATTCAGATGATTCTCGACATTCTGGATATTCCGATTATTTTTGCCAAAGTCCATGCGGAGTATGCTGGGCTGCACTGTGGCTATGATGTCCCAAGCCAGCTCGGGATTGACCGTTGGTTGCAAGTTTTGGCGATGGCGAAGCCTGACGAAAACTTTTGTGTAATTGGTTGTGGTACGGCACTGACCATTGATCTGGTCGAAGGATTACAGCATTTAGGTGGTTATATTCTGCCAAATTTATATTTGCAGCGAGATTCACTGATCCAGAATACCAAAGGCATCAAGATTCCTGATTCAGCTTTTGATAATTTAAAACCTGGGCATAATACTGTCGATGCAGTCCATCACGGTATTTTGCTTGGCCTAATCAGTAGCATCGATCAAATTATGCAACAATCGCCTAAAAAGTTGATCTTAACAGGTGGCGATGCGAGCTTATTTTCTAAATTCCTCAGTCATTATCAGCCTCAAGTTGAATCCGACTTGTTGCTTAAAGGCTTAAGATATTATGTTCAACTCAATTCTGCTTTCACTAAAGTTTGAATCGCCTGCAATAACTGTGGAAACTCATTAACACCATCTTCACGACGGAAATGCCCAGCTTGAGCCACCTCAATCAACTGGGCATTCAGTAAGTTGGAAAATTTAAACGTTAAAGGAACAGGTACAATTGGATTATTGCTGGAAAAGAAAACCAGTCGTCGTTTGATATTGGCACGCAAGATCCCGCTCTCAAAAGGTGAATGCTCAATTAAAGCATTGAATTCTGGATGGTTGGATATTGCATCATTAAACCCTGCAATAAAAATCCCTGCTTTCAATGTCGTTTGCTGTAATTTTTTTGCTAAAAATCGGGCGACAGCCACACAAGATGAACCATGTGCGACCACGATACTGTGCTCATTCAAGCCTTTTAACTGCGCTTCCAAACACGTTTGCCAAATCTCAGCTTCAGGATGGCTTGCATCAGCAAGAAAAATACGTTCAACCCCAACCGTTTCACTTTTCAATTGCTGTTCTAACCAGAGATACCAGTGCTGTTCTGGATCGGCATTCTCACAATGCAGAATAAATACATTATTTTTTGAATTATGTGACATATTTAACACTACTTTTCAATATAAAACATAGGCTTACTTTTAATTTTCTTATTTTTAAATTCAATTTAATGTTGATATTTTGTATTAAATTTATACAGCAGACCTCATTTCAATAGATTAAAAAAGGCGCATTAAGCGCCTTTTTAGGAAATCAACAGAACTTACTTTTTCTGGTCATTGCTGCCAAATAAAGGGCCCATATTACCGCCGCCGCCGCCGAATTGTTTTTGCATATTGCCTAATGATTTCAGCATTTTGCTCATCCCTGATGGATTGGCAAATTTCTTCATCATCTTCGCCATTTGCGCTTGTTGCTTGATCAGCTTATTGACTTCAGCCACATCCATACCACAACCTGCAGCAATACGCTTTTTACGGCTTGGATTCATCAGATCAGGATTACGACGTTCTTTGATCGTCATCGACTGAATAATGGCTTCCATACGCTTGACTTGCTTTTCAGGATTAGCTTTTTCAATCGCGTCTTGAATACCTGCATTACTCATACCAGGTAACTTATCCAAGAAACCCATCATGCCGCCCATTTTGCTCATTTGCTCAAACTGCATCAGCATATCTTCAAAGTTGAAGGTTCCGCCTTTCTGCAATTTTTTCGCCATTTTTTCGGCTTTTTCTTTGTCGATCTTGCGTTCAACTTCTTCGACCAAAGAAAGGACGTCACCCATGCCCAAGATACGTTGTGCAACACGATCTGGATGGAATGGCTCAAGTGCATCTAGTTTTTCACCAATACCCAAGAACTTGATTGGCTTGCCTGTGATGGCACGAACAGAAAGTGCTGCACCACCGCGTGCATCACCATCCGTCTTAGTCAGAATTACACCTGTCAAAGCCAAAGCATCATTAAACGCTTTTGCTGTATTGGCAGCATCCTGACCTGTCATCGCATCAACGACGAATAAAGTCTCGGTTGGTTTCACCGCAGCATGTAATTCTTTAATCTCATCCATCATGTCTTCATCGACATGTAGACGACCCGCAGTATCGACAATCAAGACATCCGCAAACTGGATTTTCGCTTGCTCGATAGCACGATTAACAATATCAATTGGCTTTTCAGATGCTTCTGATGGAATGAAACCAACGCCAACTTCATTCGATACTGTTTCTAACTGCTTGATTGCTGCTGGACGATACACGTCAGCAGAAACGGTCATGACTTTTTTCTTTTGGCGTTCTTTCAAGAAACGCGCTAATTTTGCTGCAGTTGTGGTTTTACCCGCCCCTTGTAAACCAGCGAGTAATACCACTACAGGCGGTTTTGCGCTTAGATCTAAACTCTCATTTGCCTCACCCATCATCTTGGTGAGTTCATCATAGACAATCTTTACAAATGCCTGACCTGGAGAAAGCTGAGTCATCACTTCCTGCCCAAGCGCTTCGTCCTTCACCTTCGCGATAAATTCACGAGTTACAGGTAACGCCACATCGGCTTCAAGAAGTGCCATACGTACTTCACGTAGGGTATCTTTAATATTGTCTTCGGTCAGCTGCCCTGAGCCAGTAACATTTCTTAAACTCTGTGTGAGTCGTTCTGTTAAGGTATCAAACATTGCGAAATCCGCTTAAAATGGCTAGTTGCAAAAAAATCTTTCTTAAAATAGAAAATTTATGCGTAAGATGCTATAGGATACTGTAGTTCGAAGTGAATTTATATCTTATATGGTGAATATTATTCATCCTCCTACAAAAGGTTTGACATGATCAGTCTCCCCTTGGTTTACACAATTTTGGCACTTATCGCCTATACCAGTTCTTTTTGGTATTTGTTTATACGATTGATGTCAAAACGTAGTCCAAATCTTTGGTGTTATGGTCTTATGGTTGGATTAGGGCTGGTACTGCATAGTAGCGTGCTCTATCAAGACATGATGACACCGATTGGGGTGAACTATGATGTCTTTAACCTGATGTCATTTACTTCAGGGCTTATGTTGGCACTCAGTTTAATATTGAGTCTGATTCGCCCCATTCTTCCATTGAACCTCATCGGAACCCCTGTTGCCGCCTTTGGTCTAATTCTAGGCTTTGCCTTTAGCCAACCCAATCAAATTATTGAGCAACATAGCTTAGGCTTAGATTTACATATTATTCTGTCATTATCTGCTTATGCAGTTTTGCTCATGGCAACCATTCATGCTGTGTTGCTCTGGTTTCAAGATCGAGAACTGAAAAAAAAGCAAAAACGACGGATCTGGGTCAATTTATTACCTCCCTTTCAAGTAATGGAATCACTATTATTTGACCTGATTATCACAGGCTTTGGTTTATTGACCGCAGCATTGTTATTTGGTTTCTTTACCATTGATAACTTCTTTGCACAGCATCTGGCACATAAAACCGCGTTTAGTATCATTTCGTGGTTCTTATACGGCGCATTATTGATTGGACATTACAAATTTGGCTGGCGTGGTCGTAAAGCAATTCATTTTACCATTACCGGTTTTGTCCTACTTGCCATTGGTTTTATGGGCAGTAAATTTGTTTTAGAAATGATTTTAGGCCGTTAGATTTTTAGCATCCTAATAAAAACTAGACAGCCTTTCTGAAAATGCGTATAACGCTGTTTTCGCTTAGCTAGGTAAAAATCGTGAAACTTGTACTCGCTCCGATGGAAGGTCTAACTGATCCAATCATGCGTGATGTGCTCACTCATGTTGGCAGTTTTGATTGGTGCGTGACCGAGTTTATCCGTATTACCGATAGCATTCTGCCAGATCATATCTACTATAGTTTCTGTCCTGAACTTAAAAATGAAGGTAAAACAGCGGCAGGCACGCCTGTACATGTTCAATTTCTTGGCAATAATCCAGAGATGTTAGCCGCCAATGCCGCCAAAGTGGTTGGGCTAGGTGCACCTGCGATTGATCTTAATTTTGGTTGTCCAGCGAAAACTGTTAACCGTCATCGTGGTGGCTCGGTTCTGCTGGATGAGCCTGAAACCGTACATCAATTGGTCAAGGCCGTTCGTGATGCAGTCCCTGCACACATCCCTGTTTCAGCAAAAATGCGTCTTGGTTATCTTGATGAAAATCATACCTTAGATAATGCCCATGCCATTGAAGATGCAGGTGCAAGCTGGCTTACAGTGCATGCACGTACTAAAGCAGATGGTTATACTCCACCTGCTTATTGGGAAAAGATCCAACCGATTACCGAAGCCCTAAACATCAATGTGATTGCCAATGGCGAAATCTGGAATAATGCAGATGCAAAAGCCTGCTTAGAACAATCGCATTGCCAAGATTTGATGATTGGCCGTGGTGCAGTGACGACACCAGATTTAACCCTATGTATCCGTCAAGATATGGATCATGCGCTACTGTCTTGGCAAGATTTGGTTGTACTCCAACAACGTTTTTTAAGCGGTCAATACAAGACAGAAATTGGAATGATTGGACGTTATAAACAATGGTTAGGCATGATGACCAAAGCTTATCCAGAAGCACAAGCATTGTGGGGTCATGTGAAAAAGATCAAACAATTAGATGAAATCATTCAATATTTAGAGAAAAGTTAAATTTACAACTATCTCTCTTCAAATAAAAAGCGGCCTTTAAGCCGCTTTTTATAACCAAGACCAATGATGTCGTTGCTACATTCCACTGATTTTCATTTTTAGATTCGTCACAGAGGCACCAGTCATACCAATATTACCAATTGAAGCATTTGGCAAGTTATTAAATGTCCCAGTCTGCTGATAACCATTTGTACCAAGTAATACATTATTTAGCTGTAAATCAAATTTATCCGTTGTTCCTGAATTTCCAAAAATAACCCCGCCTTTATCCGTCGCCCCTGCTGGACCATAAATCCCTGCATAAAAACCTTTTAAACCAAAGGGATTACCGTTATTTCCTTTCAACTTAAAGTCAAAACTCGCACCGACAGGTGCCGTGGTTGAGTTTCCAGACGCGACATAATCCGAAACCAACATAATATTACAACCAGTGCCTGTACCACAGATCGACTCAATTGCGCCATCAAACATCACCATATGCCCCTGTGGAGCCGCGCCCATCTGGATATTCATACTCGGTTTATTCGATGCAAAAACAATATCAATCCCACCAACACGAAGTAGTTCTTTTACATCACTTTTTAGCAAGGTACCCGAACTGAAAATAGAATTACGTGTATAGGTACTTCCACTTAAATTAGAAAGTGAACCTGCCGCAGCAGTATAAATAGAAAATGGAGAAATCCGAATGCCCGTTACATTGCTATTAAAAGCCAATGCGATATTGGCAAAAGCTCCACCTGTAGCAGCGGTTCCTTTATCAGTATCTACAACGGCTTTAAAACCTAATGTCGTTTCAGCAGTACCATTTAAAGCAGTTACCTTGACAGGTACTGCCGTTGCTTGTCCTGCCACGCCAGCAATGACTAAACCAGCTCGATTGGTATATGATGGAGCTGTATAGCCACCATAAGACAAGCCATCATTGTCAATGATCGCCATTTGGTTGAATTGTACGTTTGCTTGGACACCAATTGTTAAACCATCCTGTCCTGTCATGGCAGAAAGGCTTTGGTCATCCATCGGTTGCATTGCCATTGAGACCGGGCTCAACAACAATAGTGACAACCATCCTAATTTCTTGTTTTTATTCATTGTCCTCATCCGTAGACAAATGTTTAAAATATGTACTATAGCTTAGCATACTCTGGATAAACCACAACATAAAATCCCTAAAGCATAGACATTTCTCTTTCTTTAAAAGAGATCTTATGTTGAAGCTATTTAAAAATCAAAGAACTGCTCCACATATGTCTTTTGTGCCCACAGGATATTTAAACTGTAACTGGCTTTTATCCAAAATTAACTCTTGTGAAATTTCTTGCCCAATCACAGAATTCCCTACAGGAATTGCGTACTGTCCTAAATTCATTGCAAAGTAATAATTCACAGGTTTGGTTGAGGCTATTCCGATATAACCTGCATTTACTCCATTAAAAATAACACCAACTTGTTTGGTGTCCTGATTAATATAAACACCTAAACGTTGATAACCAGTTGGAGTTACTGTTACATCAAAAGCTTGCCCCATCATTCCACCTGATACATTACTATTATAAACGCCTACTCCAATTTGATTTTGGCCCTTTGTAGTGTCAAAATTATTTGCATAAGTCACCATAACTACAAAAGGAGCCTGATTTTCACCATCGCCAGCACCTGTTGTTGGCAAAAATACTATATTACCATTTCCAGAAATGACTGAGGTTGGTACTTTAAATTGATATTCATAGGCAATAATGCCAGTCTGGGGCAGAGTGAATTTATATCCATCCCCATTCATAGCATAATAATTAATTTTGGTTCCCATATCTGGATTTGCTGCAACGGTATAAGAAGCTTTCATCCCATTGACACTTGGAAATTTCAAAATTGTAGAAGTCGTATCTTCTTGATTAGCCTGCTTTATCTGTGCTTGCGTTGCATTAAAACTAAAACTACATTGCGCAAAAACAGGATGATAAATCACTGCTGTAAATAACACCGTTCCTAATAATATTTTTCTCCAACAGCAACATAAAAGACAACACTTAAATATTTATTATAAAGCCCTCTTTATTTTGCTAGAGGGCTGACTTTCATTCTTATATAAAATTCTGTTTAGATTAACAGAACTTTAAACCACCAAAACAGTTAGACACTGGTTTTTGGTTACTATCAAGTAAAAGGTTTTGTAAAACCATTACGGCACGAGCATCTGCGGCTAAACGAATATCACCTAAACCTTTATAGACTGGTGCACCAAAAGCAGCAGCCAAAGCTTCTCCTTCTGTTACTGTAATAGTTTGCTTTGATAAATAATCAGTAATAAAAGTTGCTATTTGTGGCAATACATCCTGCATTGGAATACCAGTCGTTGGGTTTAAGGCACCAAAGTCCAGTGGATCTTTAAAAGACAACCACCAACCAGGTTGGGCTACATCTGCTGTATCACTTCCAGGCCATTGTAGCGCAGTATTTTGTAAAGCAAGA
The DNA here is from genome assembly GCF_022549545.1 of Acinetobacter sp. ANC 3882. Taxonomy (NCBI): domain Bacteria; kingdom Pseudomonadati; phylum Pseudomonadota; class Gammaproteobacteria; order Moraxellales; family Moraxellaceae; genus Acinetobacter; species Acinetobacter sp. ANC 3882. Next base: position 95,261 of record NZ_JAKZGB010000006.1, read on the forward strand.
TAACCACCGCTGGTAATCGGTAGGTTATGAATTAAATTAAAATTCTGCTTAACTTGAACATTAGCTTTAAGATCAGTTATGTAAGAACATGTACCTGGACTATAATTAGCTGCACAATAAGCATAAGTCCCCTGGTTATTATTAGCCCCCATAAAAAAAGTTGCTCTTTCTACCCACAAAACATCATCATCAAGTGTCAAACTAATTCCTCCACTATCCCTGCCTATAGGAATACGCGGGATAGGGACATCTTTCACCACTAGATTTAATTGTTTCATTCGACTTCCTGTTACAATTGTTTCAGGAAATTTAAAGGCAACTTCTTGACGTGGAACGTTAATTCCCCAAACACTCTGTCCATTGTATTTAAAAATATTTGCGTTATCATCTGGCGCTGTATAACCTGGACGCCCCTGCGTCATTCTATTAATATTACTTGTAGCTGTACGATTAATACAAAATAATAGGCGCAAACACACACTAGCCGAAATTGCTTGATCATCACTTGTACCAAATATCGCAGGATCAGTAAAGGCATTTACAGGAGTTTCACCTACCTTAATAAAACCACTAAATGAATTAATCCCCCCCCCTGTAGATATCCCACTACTATTGATATCATTAGCAGTACCCGCTGATAAATAACCTAAGATCTCTTCAGCACTAAGACGAAAACCAGCTACTTCTCTTGTGGAAGCACTGGTCGGGTTCTTAATTGCAAATTCAATAAAAGGGTTGGTCAATGAGGCACTGGTATTGGCACGACCTTTAGACCAAGTTGGTGTACCATCAGCCAATTTTCCATCTGGTGGGCCACTGAGCGATACATTATCCATATCGATATCACACCCATCCGCTCCATTACGACCACCACATCCAAGTTGTAAAGCACGAATATTGGCATTTAACTCTAACTTCGCTTCCAAGCCTAATTTATAATAACCAAAATTTTTCAGTGGGTTCGTTGTCTCAGGTGCCGTATAACCCAATGAGAGTAAGGCTTGCCCTCTTGCTGCCGATAACTCATTATCAGTCATTTCAACAAGCCCATCACCGCTTGCCCATGTATGAGTTGCAAACAAGGACATGAGCAGACAAGAGGTCAATATTGATTTTTGTATTCCTTTTTTCATCATTTTCTTCCTGTTACCCAAATTAATTACGTGGTCTAATCGCAAATTCTGAACGAAGCTGCCCACCTGTCATCACCATCTCACCAAGGCGTTGTGCCCTGTTATTGGTCGCATCTACTCGTGGATAAAAATTAATGTCTTGTACTCGGAAGACATCGTTCGGTGTACGGTCTGGGTTAAAGTTAAAACCTAAATTAAAACCAACATTGTCTTTGTTTACCACAATCGCATTATTAAACTGAACCAAGCCTGTCATATTGTCAAAACCAATACTAGCATCATCAATTGGATCGCTAATTTGTAATGAACCATCTCTAAGACGATAACGCCCAATAAAGGACAATCTGTTTCCACTGGTGGCTGTGATTTCATTATTTGGTACGAGACTCAAGTTCATGTCGCCTAAGAATTTAAGTTTAAGACCGAATAACACATCATCTTTGGTGTTAAATGGATTTACCATTACAGGGGTTGCACTGTTTGGATTACTATATGTTGGTAAATATCCCGCAGCAATTTCAGCAGCCATCACCATGAGTAAGTCTTTCAACTCAACATTAACATTACCGCCTTCAAAGCCCATACTGCCATAACCACGTAGCAACATATCAATATTACGTAGACCCATATAATAGTTTTTATCACCATCTACAATTAAAATTGACGTGGTTTTACTACCATCGGCATTACGTCCTTCTGTGCTCAATCCTAAAGCTAGACCCAAACGTTGTGAGTTAGTTACAGTCGAACGAGTGATACTATTATTCACATTATTTAAGCCAAAAACTTCACCCGTATAATTGGTTGCATAGGTTGCCAGATTGGCATTGACATTATAAAAAGGCAGACCCAAACCCCATTTATTATTTAAGCCATCATTCGCTGCGATCGCATTGGCCGCAGAGACGCCACTACTTGATGTAAAACGCCCCCGTCTTGAAAGCGCTTGGAAGTCTGCACCACGTACAGCGACTACTAAACTATATGGGTTAACCGTATTGTTGTGAATTTGCTGGGTATAATCTGCAGCATTGGTTAGCGTTCCGCCATTCCCACCTAACCGTGCATTACGGAGTACCGAGTTTTCGGGCATTCTTAAATTACGTGTATTGGCAAGGTTGATATAGACATTACCACTGTCAAAATATGCACGTTGATTTGAATTGATCACGAGAGGGCTAAGATCACCAAACTCGAAACCAAAGGTATTTGAACCTGCTCCGCCAATTTCTAAAGTGGTTGCTTTACTATCATCTCCACCCAACATTGCATCGCCTTTTTGAGTAAACTCACCTCGGAGACGCATTGCCAAACCACTAGAACCAATCACAGTACCATTGGCACCACTTGCTGTTGTATTGGTATCACTGGCGAAACCCAATACATTATTGAGTGTATGGGTATTGGTTGTATTATTATCCACAGGCGCAGCAATGCCATTTGCACTGGTACCTCTCACCTGAAGCATTCCATTAACTATACGACCACTCATTCCAACACGGATTAGCCCTTTACTATTATCCAAATTATAAATTGGATTGGTTGGATTAATGGTTACATTATTTTTAGTCATTAATTCGATATTTAAACCCGAACTGGTACCTGCATAAGTCCCTGTTGCAGCACCGAGCTGATTAGGATCCGTGACACGTGTAAAATCAACATAGCCATAAGTTCCATCAGGAGCAGTTGTTTTCGTTGCAGAAGCCAAACCAAGATTGGTTTGTAAAATCAACCCCTTTGTTGCGTCTACATACATTGCACCTTTACCTAAAAAATTAAAGTTAAAATTCTTTAAAATTAACTGGTTATATTGATTTATTGTTCCAGTTCCCAAACCCGCATATAAATTAATATTCTGTAAACCTAGCTGCAATGAGGATTGTGAATTTGCACTAAATAAACCATCTTTGGTATTAAAAGCAATAATTTGTGGGGAACCCGTCTGAATGGCAAAATTCCCAATACTGGCATTACAACTCACGGTTGGGGTTTGAGCACAGATCTGAAAACTTCCAACTGAAATAGTCGATGGCATACTTTTGATTTGTAGGTCCAAACCTGTTTTAGAGCCATTAGAACCTGTATTGATTTTATAATCTGTACCTAAGTTATAATTGCCTGCTCCCGCTCCTGCATCATAAGTTAGGTTTTTACGAACTCTGACATCATTGGCAACTGCACGCAGGGTTTGTTCGGCATTGTTCGCCATACCAGCACGGTCTTCCCAATACAGTTGATCAACCTTAATTTCATCATAAGTGGTTTGTAAAGAAACCCCATCCTGACCATTGATCTGTCTAAGGTCAGTATCTTGAAGCTCTTGCAGTGCATAAGCAGTTTGGGTCAGACATAACATGCTGCTTGCCAATGTTGTTAGAACAAAATGGCTGGTTTTATTTTTATTGACTGTCCTTTTCATAACCATTTCCTTTTTATTTTAACAACGCGGATGTGATGTGCCACAAGAAAATATTTTAACTTGCCCTGTCATCGACAGATTTCCATTCATATTCACACCAATAAAGCCTTTTTCCTTGTTTGCATCAAAACCCGTACCACCATAAGTCGTAGCAGGAGTTAAATAACCAGGCAAATTAGTAGAACCTGATGAACAGTTTTGATTACTTTCAGTACAGGTATCAGTTTCAATTGATAAAGACTGAAATCCGACATTACGAAATTGAATCGGTTTGGTCGGATCGAAACCTAATTTGATTGCCGCATGATTTAGACCGCCATAAATCACATCTTCACCATCTAACTTAATTTGCTGAATATTAACAGTGCCTTGAATTCCCTTCATTACTAACCATTGCTTACGTCCTGTTGCTGATGGCACACGATTACCTTGAGCATCATAAGTGTCTTGCGTACCATCGTGATAACGGTTGTTTAAAGACAAAGCCAAACGGCAGTAAAGTAAATCTGCGCATAAAAAGTTTGCGTTGTCATCCTGATTTAAAATCATTTTTAAGGAAAGATCTGCACCAGCCTGTCCAGTCACATTTTCTAGGCTGGAATCATCCAAACTTTCCATCGCGTACAGCGAACTTGAAAGTAGCAATAATCCACAGCCCTTAAGTAAACTCACCATCAAACCACAATAACCATACTTTTTATGATTCATAAACTTCATCGCCCTATATCCTTATAAGCCTGTTGTAGTTAGCTTTAGATGCTGAATCAGTAAACCATCAATCGCCGCTGAACCAAAGTTATTGCTGACCGTTGCACCTGGTGGCTGCATATTATTTATACGCCCAGCAATATCAGTTGGCATGGTGGTTTGAATCCCTAATATCTGGTTATTATAGTTTTGACGCCATGTGGTCTCATACGGGTCAGGGCGATTTAAAGAAGGATGTAATTGACCGCTAATCGGTGTCTTAGGTGCAACAGCTCCCCATGATCCCCACGCTCCCCAATTACTCCCACTAGCAGTTCGTGAACGCTGCCATACTTGAGTGAAATCCTCTTGGGCTGAACTTACTAATCCTGTTCCAGATTTCAACTCACCAAACGAGATACCGTATGCACCAACACCTTTGTGTGCTGTTAACTGATTTGTTACAGGATTATAGTCAGTCGCACCAATGGTAATACTGCTATGCGTCGCACTACTACCCTGATAGCCAGCCACAGTCGAAGTGCCACACTGGTAAATATTACAAGTTGAACCCAAGTAGGTAACACTTGGATCAACTGTTGCTACTGGATCAATATTTGTATAACGGGTATAAATACGTCGATACACTTCCTGTACATTTGGGATACGTGCCAACTCCATCGAGAAGTTATTACCATCGGTACTGAGCATTAGCGGTTGGTATAAATTACCCAATACCAGATTCACATTCATATCATAGAGAAAAATACCATCTGCACTAGCATTGGGCTGAAAGTTTGGAACGGCTCCACCCAATGCTGGGGTACTGTTATCATAAGTACCACCTGCGATTTCCTGGGTACTAATCCTAAACACACTGGTTGCGGTTGGTGCTGTCCAATCATTGGTGCCCTTCGCCCTTAAACGGCGGGTGGTAAAACCATTTTGGTTTAAACATTGTCCAAACTGTCCATTACCACTGCTAGTATTCCCAGCAGGCGTTGTACACACTCCTGCATTCAGGAAGCTTCCCGAATAAAATTTATTATACGGATCAAGACCACCATTGGTCATTGGTGTATAAGATATTTGAATTCCATTGGTATTATTAGTTGCACTCGCTGCAGTATTCGTCATTGTTCCATTTGTCGTCGCTAACACAGCACCTTCAGAAAAAGCTTTCGTTGCTGGATCATAATTCATCTGTACAATTTCTCGAGTCACAGTTTGGTTACTGACTATGCCGCGTTTGGTATCGGTTGCACCACTATTAAGGCGAATTAGCCCTGCTACGCCAAACGTATTGTTATAATTAGTATTCATCCCATAATTAAAGGTTTTTAGGGTGGGTACATTATTAATTTTCAATGTTGCATTATAAGTTCCACCCATAGATGGTGTTACACCACCAAGCGTCTGGAATACTTTTAAGTTTGAACCATTAATACTAAAACCATCCCACACTGCGGCAAGACGTAAACGATTACTTAATCCATTTAGACCACTTTCAGGGATAGCAGCATCTCTTTGAAAGATGTCTGTCCACAAACCTAGTTTTAAGTTATATGCAGAAGATTCTGCTGTACCAGCAGCAGGAAGCACCATTTTACGTAACGGCGCTTCTAAAGCCAGATAAGTGACATTGCTAATTGTTCCTGCGAAATTAGGAACGTTTTGATCGTTTAATGTGGTAACGACCCAAGGGTTATCGGCAGTACCCCACGAATCAATTGGACGACCATATTGTGTTCCCCAATCACTCCCATTGATTGCAGCACCTAAATTCTTATTAGATTGAGATAAAGATAAACCATATAGCCATGCATCTGCTTTTTTATAACCTTTAGCGGTCGCAGTTGCACTTAAAGGACCTACAGGAATCAAGCGAATCGAGCCTGCACCATAGGTTCCTGCACCACTATTGGCCGTATCTGCGCCGTTAAAACGGAAAGAAAAGTTTTCAGGCAAAAGTGCAATCCCTTCACCTGTCGCTTCACTTAAAGCATCATCGGAAATTTCTTGTAGTGCAAAAACAGATTGACTTATGCATAAGCTAATAAAACTTGCTAAAACAGTTCTTTTAAACAAAACCGTAGAAGTTAATCTAGTCATCTTGACCTTCCTATTACCTGATGCTCCGCATCATCATTCTTTTTCTAACATCCATCTTTTGAGTGATGCCCTACAAACTGTAGGAAAACCGTATTTATGCATCACTCAAATGTAGACAATCTGCCTACATAATCTCATTCTTCATTATGCTGATAATTTACACAAAAGCAAAATAATTTAGGTAAATGGTCTATTTTCCGATGAGTGAAATAAAATATGGGATATTTAAAATTTAGCTAGGTAAATGATTTTTATCTTGTTCTTATTTTCTATAAAATAAACCTGCAACAATCACTTTAAATAAACGATTGTTGCAAAATGTAAGTTAATAATTAAGTCTTCGACAATGCCATGCCTGTTTGATCTGGGTATTTACCACCACGGTCTTTATCGTCTGTAAGAGATTTAACAGATTTCATAAGTCTACATTTACAACAGGTTCTCTATTTCGTTCCCAAGATTCAACCATCGTCCAATCATAATAGCTATTTAATTCAATAGCTTGAGATAAAAAATTAAAATCTCCACCCCATACTAAACTCCAACCGTGGTTGCTGATCCTTATCGCTTTTTGCAGCCGATGTATTTCGCCAGGCGAGTGTCGCATTATAATCAAAATCTTGATATCCACCACCAAAACCAATCCCTGTACTTGCTAAAGAGCGACTGTTTTTATCGAGAAGATATGAATTTTTATTTTGCTGTATTTCACCAACATCTTGGAATAAATACGTATTTAAAAATGGTGTCAACTGGTAATACACATTGATTGACGCACCCCAACCTTGGTCACCAAGTCCTTCTGCAGCTGGATAAGCACGCATCGAGTTTAAAGAAAACTTTTCAGCTGAATCAAGATTCTTAGATGCAAGTTGTCCATATAACTCACTGATCAACCATGAATATGCTGTTAATCTTTGCTGCCTAGAAAGCTTAAGTTCATATTTATCGAAATTGCCTTGGGTCTTTGCAGATAAGCGATCTATATTCAAGGCCGATGGACTTTGTATATCCAGATTCCCAATAGTAGTGATCAATTCGAGCTGATTGAAGCCACCTCTTGAGTCTCCAATGCCCCAATCATCCATTCGACTATAATTCAATGCAATTCGACTCGCCTCTATTTGTTTGGATGTCTCTGTATTCGTAACTGAAATTTCATCAAATAATTTTCTTTTCTCGGCCAGCAATTTCAAATTCAGATTAGTTTTTTGGCTCCGAATCAATGGATAGGTCAGATTTAAATTATAGTTTTCAGAAGTTCCTGTTGCATCTAATTGCTTAAATTGTTCACCAAGCTCATATTCAGTTCTGCTATAACCACCTCCTAACCATAAACCTGTTCCAGTTACAGGAAATCGAGCATTTAAACTTCCAGAAACCAAATCTTGATTACTTCCTAACAGTTGTGCAGATAATTTCTCCCCATATCCCAACAAGCTATTACTTTCGAGATAGCTTGAAAGTCGATATTTTCCTGTATAGCTACTTCCAGAGTTATCAACACCAATTCGTCCGAGCCAAGTTGGTTGTCCTAGAATATCCAAAACAAGATCCGTTTGCCCAGTCTGTTCGCCAGCTTGTAGGTTTGCTTGGATTTGCCCAACGCCCGATAAATCTGAAATAAGTAACAAAGTCTTATTACTTTGCTGCTGTTGTAACGCTTGATGTCGATGAATTTGATCTGTATAGCGTTGAATCACAGTATCTTTAATTTTAGATTGGTTATTTAAAATAACCTGACCTAGTTGACCTTCAAGTATTCGGATAATTAATGTTCCATTCTCTATTTTTTGCTTGGGCAAATATGCTTTCGCTAAAAAATATCCCTGCTTCTTATAATATCGAGTGATTTGTTCTGCCCCAAGCTGTAAATCAGCGAGTACATTATTTTTATTTTCCAGTGCTTTGACTAAATCATGCAAAATCTCAGTGGCAATTTGCTGATTTCCTTCTACTTGGATTTTTGTGACCCAAATGGGGGTTTGATCCTGACTATAATTTGGCTGAGAAGAATCCATACCAAAGTATTGTTGATCCACTTTGGGTATTTCTTTGAATTGTTCAGGGTTCAGTTGTTGGGTAATGGTACCACTGTCAGGAATCACAACGTCTGCATGAACAATAGAAGAACCAGCAACAAAAATGCTAATCCCCCTCATTACTTGAAGGAGTGTTCTATTATACATCCCTGCTTGTTTATATAAATAAAATTTCATTATTTCTCTAAATTTAATCAATATCTTATTATTTAAGACCAGAGGCTTAAACCTCTGGTCTTATATCTTAATAATCTCTTTTAATCTTAATGATTATAACGGAGCCATGGGGCCTTATTATCTTCATCAATCACCCATGTCGAGCTTGAATTTGGGTCAGAAGCATCTGCAATATCCCAACCTGAAAATGTCAGAATTTTTTGCAGTTCTGCGGTGGTTTTTCCAATACCACCCGCACTGCTAGATTGACCAGAGGTTTCAGTATTCCAGTAGCTATTCGCAACTACACCTACAGAAGGACTATTTTCCCCAATAAGTCCTCCGACATTATTTACGCCTGTTACCGCACCATTCGAATAACTATTTTCAACTGTTCCAACATTATAACCAATCAGCCCTCCAATAGATGCCCCTCCCTCCACCGCACTGGTTGAATATGAATTTGTAACAGTACCATCATTTCGACCAACAAGCCCACCAACATAGGTATCACCTTTAACTCGCCCTGTCGCATAACTACCATTAATAATATCTTTAGTAGCATTCACACCAACAAGACCACCAATATTCTCACTTTTAATACCACCTGTCGCTGTTACATCACCTGTGGCGTAACTATTGTTGATATATAAACGAGGAGCTAAATCATAACCTCTAAAAGCAGTACCACCTACCAATCCCCCAAGACCAGTTAGACCACTCACATTACCCGTAGCATAACTTTGATCAATATAATGAGTATTATTTTCTTGAGACCCAAAGAACCCGACTAAACCACCTGCTCCAGCAAAACCAAGCTCTGAATACCAGTTTCCATTTACATATGTGCCAGATAAGATATTTCCCGTAGCATGACTATTATAGATGCCTTGTCCACTTCCCACTAAACCACCTGCAATTAACCCCCCTGTATAATTAGGATCCAGATTTTGCTCTTGCTCAACAGTCATTGTAAAATCAGGCAAAGAAATATTACCTGTAGCATAACTATCATAAATCGGCATCGTACTTCCTGCTGCTAATCCACCTACACCAAGAACACCTTTAACATTCGCGCTAGAATAACTGCCACTAATTCGTTGCGAACTAGACTCAGTACCTACACTATGGCCTGCGAGTCCAATTAAACCACCTACATATAACAAACCATTAACGTGGCCAGTGCTGTAAGCATTTTTAATATTACCACTAAGGTGTAAGCCTGAGAGTGCCCCCATATAAGCGTACCCATAAAGAGATACATTAGTAAGACCCACATCTCTTAATTCACTACCATAGGTAATACTAAACAGACCTTGCGGGGCTGTCTCTGGAACAGATACTAAATTTCCCCATTCAGGTCGAGCTTGATTAATCGTTAGCGCATCAATCTGATGTCCTAGGCCATGAAAATTTCCTTGAAAGAATGGTAGTTCTAATTCGGGTGGAATCCCCCCTTCAGGTAACTGTATACCACCATCAATCTTAACTTGAAGCTGTCCAATCGCATCAAAGCCTTTCCCATTATTCCAGTTGGCCGTATCAGAGGCATCAATATTGCTGCCCAAGGCATAATTCCCAGTCAGGTTATTATTCATTCCTTGCAAAGTATTGATATTGGCATCACCTTCTTCGCCTAAATCATTGATCACAATGTAGGAGGTCCCATTGACCAATAAGGTCGGGGATGCACCACCGATATTAATCTTGGCACCATTGTTTAAGTTGTAATCCGAGCCTGCACCATAGTTCATGGCGAGTTTGGCCTTATCTCCACTTAAATCCAAATCACTATTAAAATTAATATCTTTGTTTGCAGTCAATGTCAGGGCAGTATTGGCATTCCAACTAGTGGCATCATTAACATTAATATTGCCTTGGCCTTCTGCTGTACCGATTGCATTCAAACTGACATTGCCTTTGTTTAAGGCATCCCCTAATGTACTGCTGCTCACACTGCCGCCAAAGAAATCGACATCGATATTTTTGGCTTTCAGCTCCCAGCCACTGGTGGTCGGTGGTAAACTGGTCGTGCTATTACGCTGTGTTGTGATATTGCTACCCGAACTAACATGTACCTCTGCCGCAGAAGTTTTAATCTGCCCACCATTGCCGCCATTTGGGGCTGATGCATCTAAGGTGCCACTAACATTTACCGTACCACTGCTTAAATCGCTGCCGAGCTCAATCACACCGCGAACATTATTCACCGTTTGCGCTTGGATCACTCCAACACTATTCACCACAGCATTGCTTAAATCATCAATCCCTTTGGCTGTAAGTACCACCTTACCACCATCAGCTTGAATCATTCCGCCTGAGTTAATCAAGGCTTGTGCCTTACCCTGATTAATGGTGTATCCCAGCAAGCTACCATTATTTAAATTCAGGGTAATATCACCACCTGCTGCCAATAATACATTTCCTTGTGGTGCTTTAATGGTGCCTGTATGTTTGACTGTTGGTGCAATTAAAGCCACTGTACCTCCAGTGGGTACAGTAATTTTGCCTCGATTCTCAACCGTTTTATTATTACCAGTATTGTTAAAATTGAATAAATTATTATTAAAATCATTATTGCTCAGGTTGAGGGTTGATGCGACTAAACCCGCAGTATTCACCTGTGATGTGCTGCCAAATAACACCCCATTCGGGTTAATAATAAACACCTGCCCATTGGCATTTAACTGGCCATTTAAGTTTGATGCACTGGTACCTGTAACTCGGTTTAAAGTAATCGAACTGCTGCTTGGCTGAACGAAATTCACAATTTCATTGCTATTGGTTGAAAAACTACTCCAATCAATCGCGGCTTTTGCCGTTGATTGATTAATGGTTATTGTGGTTCCTGCGGTTGAAATACTTGCTGTGCCTGAACTCACCACGCCACCTGTTGGCCCTGCAAATGCAATACTTGCACTCAATACATTCACAGCAAAGAATGCTGCTCGTTTTGCTGTGTCACCCACTGCTATTTTAGATTTGATTTTTGTTGTTGATTTCGATACAACAATGCCACCTTTCGCCATTTCACTCACGACTTGCCAGCAAAGATGCGTCGCATTCCATACCACTTGATAGATCTTATTCACAATTATTCCCACCCTTTCTTAATATTTTTTTAAATTGCGGTTTATTTTTAGCATATCTTTTTTATTATTTGATTAATTTATATATTTTCCTGACCAATGGTTAAAAGATCATCAAGTAATAGAATAAATCACATATCAGTACTTATTTTCATTTTCTTTTATTAAATTAAAAATAAGCAAAAAAATCGAGCAATAAAAAGTCTTATTTAGAATGATAAAAATCTATTCCATTCAAAACGAGAAAATATTAGAAATAATAAAGTAAGAGAGGAATTCGTATTCATCAAAACCGATAAGCTTTGTGATCGTATAAAAGTTCTTATTTGAGTGATTTTTAACCATCAACCCTATAGTTAATGGTTAAAAGAATTGAAACAATGAGCAATTAAGTCTTCGGCAATGTCACACCTGTTTGACCTTGGTATTTACCACCACGATCTTTGTATGAAGTTTCACACACTTCATCACTTTCAAAGAACAACATTTGTGCAACACCCTCACCTGCATAAATACGCGCAGGCAAATTGGTTGTATTTGAGAATTCGAGGGTAACATGACCTTCCCATTCAGGTTCTAACGGCGTGACGTTAACAATGATTCCACAACGTGCATAAGTCGATTTACCTAAGCAAACTGTCAAAACATTGCGCGGGATACGGAAATATTCAATGGTACGCGCTAAAGCAAATGAGTTTGGTGGAATGATACAAACATCAGATTCGATATCGATAAAGCTTTTATCATCGAAATTCTTTGGATCAACAATCGCTGAATGAACATTGGTAAAAACTTTAAACTCACGTGCACAACGGACATCGTAGCCATAGCTCGATACCCCATAAGAAATCAACTTTTCTCCGTTCTCATCGAAACGAACTTGATTCTCTGCATAAGGTTCAATCATGCCGTGTTTTTCGCTCATTTCACGAATCCAACGATCAGATTTTATTGCCATGACTTTTTATCCATAGACGAAGTTAATAATTGGCGAGTACTTTAACGTAAAATGATATCAATGAAAACAACAGCTCTATCCTGTTATGTGGATAACGCTATCAAAGTTATAAATTGATTAATGCTGAATAGCTAATCGGAATGGCGAACGCCATCAGAACGACAGATGCAGTACGCTGTAATTTTGATTGAGACAACCATGCAACTTTATTGGTTGCAAGCATTGCACCAACAGAAATCCAAAATAATGCGATTGGAAGAATTAATCCCACAAAGCTGCTCATATGAGCAATATAAATCTCTTGGTTCGTCCAGGCAGCCGCAGGAAAAATCGCTGAAGCGAATAACAGCGCTTTAGGATTTAATAACGTTGCACATAACAACTCTCTAGGCCGAATGGTCGGCTGATTTAAGGCTACTTCTTGGTTCGCAGTGCGCCATAATTTAATCGCAAGAAATACGATATAAGCAGCACTCAATAATTTAAGAAAAATCGGCAGTGCAGGTACAGTGGCAGACACTTTTCCAATCAGCATGCCCCAAGCGCTAATGGCAAGAATATAGCCAACCGCTTCTGCTGGAATCAGAAGTAAAGACTTGCGTAATCCAACCTGAATACCAGAAGATGCCAATAAGGTATTGGTCGGACCAGGCGTCAATAAAATGGTGATGACTAAACCAATAAAGAACCATGAAATCATTGAATGACCTCATTAGAAGATAGTTTCAGATTAATCCAATTCACAAGCCATAGCAAAAAATTAACTGTAAACAGTTATGACCAAATGCAACTTAAACAACTGTTTTATATTTATTTTATTAAATTCAAGCCTACTCTACTCCACAGTCACTGCATAAAGAGCGTCTATTTTAAATACAATAAATGTAAACTATTCATCTTGGGCTTATTTTTAGAGCAATAATGTCTGACGCGATTTTAAGTTTTCACTAAGTAAATCGTGTTATTTTATATACAATCACAAACTTCTTTGTCCTATCGAGTCTATTTTCGCATTTATGCCTAAGCAATTCTTTCACAAGTGGCTGCCTTCATCAGAAAAAGTCGCTGGCTTAAAGCTGATGAAAATTTTTGGCGATCGTGCCTTAAATCCATTGCTTTGGTATGTGAATCGTCGGTCAATTGCAAAAGCCATGTTTATAGGCACGTTCTGGGGGATTTTACCTGTCCCTTTTCATAGTCTGTTTATTATTCTGACTGTGTTATTTTTTGAAGTAAATTTACCTATTGGCTTATGTATGGCTTGGCTGACCAATCCTTTTACCGTGGTGCCGATTCTTTATTTGGGCTTTTGGTTTGGTACAAAGATATATCACGTCAATATGATCAGCAAAGAGATGCTGCTTGGTGTATTACATCAAGTCCTAAACTGGATTAAAAATTTTGGTCATGGTCATATTGATTTTAGTTTAGCCAAGATCTTGGTTTCGGGTCTGGTCATTGAAGCTATTTTATTTGCTGTTTTATTTTATCTGACCACGCACCTACTTTGGCGTTGGATCGTCATTAGAAGCTGGAAAAATCGTTATAAACACAGAAAAGAAGAAACCACCTAAACGGTTTCTTCTTGATAAAACAGATTATTTTACTTCTGCTTTGGCCTTCATATATTGCTCAGCAACATCAAGTGCATAGTCCTGACAAGCTTCGCCAGTTGCAGGGTTATATGCCCCATTATTGGTAATATTATTTGATAATATACGAACTCCGAGAAATGGCACTTCAAATTGATGTGCAATTTGAGCAACCGATGCTGCTTCCATTTCCTCTACCGAGGTGCCATAAGTTGTATGAAACTGTTTGATACGATCAAGCTCATTATTCCAAGTATCAGCTGAACCAATTGTCCCCTCTACCACTTGCCCTTTGGTATAATTCACTTTGGCTTTGTAAGCCGCGACTAAAAGTTCCTTATCCCCCTCAAATTTACGAATTGCAATCGGTTCAGGATTAGACTCATCATCGGGTAATACATCAAATGCTTCATTCCACTCAAGCGCATTTGAACCACCGCCAATCGGTTTGTTTGGTGTTTTAAATGCACCAATATTGGTGGTGTATTTTCCTAAAACGATATCAAATACATGCAAGTCTGGATCATGACCACCCGATGTGCCCTGATTGATAATCGCAATCGGTTTATAATGCTGAATGGCAATGGCTGTCGCTGCGGCTGAATTACTCATGCCCATACGGGTTTTAGAGATCACCATTGGATAACCTTTATAGGTGCCTTTCCAAAATTCCCAGCCACCAATAGTTTCTTCACTGACATTGTCTAATTTTGAGGCCATTCTTTTTGATTCAACAGGCAATGCGCCTTGGATCACAATCGGTTGTAACTTGGGTTTTTCTTGTACCTGATTATTACTATTTGAAGAACTATCTCCATTACAAGCACTCAAAACTAAAGCCGCACAAACACTGACAATACCCATCAGGCTTTTAAATTGCATCATTGATCTATACTCAAAAATCAAAACAAGTGATAAGCAAGCAACATACCATTTTTTATTTTTTTAATTTATTTTTAAAGCGTAAAAATAAAAGTTTATTTTAATCAAACAGTAAAAACCCAGCAGGATGTGCTGGGTTTTTAAGCATTTTAGAAGATACGCTTATCGTCTTTCTGACGTTTTGGTAACTTCTCCATTTGTTGCAACACAGCTTGTGCAATATTGAGATAACTGTCTGCGGCTGCATCTTTTGCGATCACACTTGGTGTACCTTTATCTGCATGTTCACGGATTTTAGCATCCAAAGGTAAATGACCCAGCAGTGGAATATGATATTGCTCAGACAATTGATCACCACCGCCTGTACCAAAGATTTGCTCTTCATGACCGCAATTGGAGCAAATATGCGTCGACATATTTTCAATGACACCGAGTACTGGAATATTCACTTTATTAAATAGCTCAATCCCTTTGGTCGCATCCATCAACGCAACATTCTGTGGTGTCGTTACAATCACTGCACCAGTTACTGGAATACGTTGCGCCAAGGTTAGCTGAATATCACCTGTACCTGGTGGCATATCAATCACCAATACATCTAAATCAGGCCATAAGGTTTGATTAAACAGTTGCATAAGTGCACCAGTTGCCTTTGGACCACGCCATGCCACAGGCGTATTGTGCGCACCAATTAAATGCCCAATCGACAGCACTGCCATACCATAAGCATCTAAAGGTACGAAATGTTCATTTTCAATCTGCGGCGTTCTACCCGCATTACCCAACATGGTTGGGATACTTGGGCCATAAATATCGGCATCTAACACACCCACTTTTAAACCCAATTGCTGTAGCGCGAGTGCAAGGTTGACGGTTGTGGTTGATTTACCCACTCCCCCTTTACCTGACGATACCAAAATCACATTTTGAATCCGTGGATGTGCGGCCACATCACGTTGTTGTGGTGCCGCCTTTTGAATCGGTGGATTATTCGGATCAGCTTCTGCTTTAGGAGAGGCATCCATCACAGGGGGTAAATTGCTATTTTCTGCTTTTGGCTTGGATGAGCAGCTATGACCTGCTTCACCATGCGCTGCATGTTTCTGTTGAATAATATGTAAGTTTAATTCTTGAATACCACACTTTTCCAAAGCTTCTGCCAACTCATCGTGGATCTGCTGTAAATGATCTTTTTCTTCAGGAAAAGTATTCACCGTAAGTTGCAGAATTCGACCTTGTACATTCACTTGGCTGATTCGATCTTTCAGACTGTTTTCAGAATGCGGCAATACATAATTTTGTAGAACTGTTTGAATCTCGTCTTCCTTCACTTCTTGCGATGGTGAAAAAACAGATTTTAAGGAAGAAAGCCACGACATTTTGTTTACTCCAAAAACAGTTCAACATATCACTGAGTTTGGCTAGTTTAGCAGTATTGAAGAATAGACGCTCATATCAAAGAAGATAATTGCTCATTTTTATAGCCGATTTTCTTCTCTCGATATAAGCGTCAATTATTTAGAGGCAACTCAATGATTAACCTTTAAATTTATTAATGGTATCGGTTGCTGCTTTCTTTAAATCATCCAGTTTATGGCTAGCTTGAGCTTTCAGATCATCAAACTTTGCCGCAGCTTCATCTTTTAACTCAGAAGCTTTTGCCTTTGCATCATCCAGTTTATGACCAGCCTCTTCTTTAAAGTGGTCAAATTTGTCTTGAACCGCATGTTGGGTATCTTCAAGCTTGGCTTTGATATCATCGACTTTACTCGAAACCGCTTCTTTACCTTCAGCATTTTGCTCAGAGACATCTTTCTTTAGATCATCCAGCGCTTTCTCGCCTTTTAACTTCAATTCCTCTGCGGAATGTTTTAAGTCATCGACTGCTTTTTCACCTTGTAGCTGAGCTTCTTTTGCTTTGTATTTTAAGTCATTACCCAGTTCTGCCGCTTGGTTTTTTAAGTCATCAATTTTTTCATTTGTCATGGTATTTCCTCACTATATAGGTAAAAAACATATTGTTTGGAGCAATCTTAGTTATACCGTGTTTAGCGTAATTTTTTGTGCAACGCTGCAAATTGAAACAAATGGGATACAGGAAGATTCAAATATTTTAACTTTTAAATCACATAAGAATATTAGCCTCATAATTGCTAATAATAATCATTTACAATTAAGCTTTGAAAAGTATTTCCTTGGATCAAAAAATAAATATGATTTCATCAATTATTTAAATAAATATTTATGGTGATCTAAGTTGTTAAGAAAAAATAAACAATTCATTTTAAAAAAAACTGCTCTCAGTACTCATTTTTCACTGTTCATGCAGAGCAGCATCATCGTCTCATCCGCATGTGTTAGTCACCATGTTTTTGCCGAAGAGCAATCCAGTGTTAATGTCTTGGCCCCTATAAAGGTCACAGCATCAAAAGATAGCCAAGGTACTGCTGAACAAGGCTATAAAGAAGATACGGTATCTCAAGTGGGTCTTTGGCAAGGCCGTTCCTTACAGCAGCTACCCTATTCCATACAGGTCTTTTCGAATGATTTGCTCAAAAATATTCAGGCAACCTCCAATCCAGATGAAATTTATCGTCTGAATCCAACCAGCCAATTAAGTCGTTCCCAATATGAGAATGATCAACCTGTTACCTATACACGTGGCTTTAGGGTCGCAAATGCCTATCGAGATGGCATGGAAGGAGATCAATATGGACACGGCACCACCACTGAAGATGCACAAAAAATAGAGGTATTCAATGGATTATCTGGGTTCTTATATGGCCCTGGTAATGTTGGCGGATTGATTAACTATGTCACCAAACGCTCAACAGATACTAGATTAAATGAAATTAATCTGGCGAATTTGGGAGGTAAAAGCTGGTATACCCATGCTGACTTTGGTGGAAAGTTTGATGACGCTGGAAAATTTGGCTATCGACTCAATCTGGCAAAACAAGGAGGTGATACAGCCATTAAACAACAAGAAATTAAAAAAGATTTTGTAAGTCTTGCGCTGGATTGGCAAGCTTTGGATAATTTGCTCATTCAAGTTGATGCCATGCAACGAGATTATGATATTAATGGTGGAGTTGCCAACTGGAACTTTGCAAAAGGAATCGACCGACTTTCAGCAGATCGACTCAAAAACAACATTTCTTGGAGCGTTCCTTGGACCAATAATTTTTATCATTCCGAGCGTTATGGTGCTCATTTAAAGTGGACCCCAAATCAGAATATTACAATAAGAAGTTCATACCTAGATAGTTATAGCCGTAGAGGCACGCAATTAACCACCAATACTGTTACATCAGACCATACTTATGATCAAACTGTTTCACGTGTTTATGCTGCGGGTGTAGACCGAATGAGTAGTCAACAGTACGATAAGCGCTGGGCCACTTATGTTGATTTTGCTTTTGATACTGGTCAGATCAGCCATAAACTTACCACTGGTTTGCAGATGAGTGACACTCAACAAAAGCGTTATCAAAAAGAAGCAAAGGAGGTGGTATTTAAAGATTTAAGCCTCGACTTCCCTGTATCTATGCCGAAGCCTGCGGGACAACAGCTTGATCGAGGTGATATTCAAACCCGATCTCATACACAAAGTAAAAGCTGGTTAATTGGCGATGACATCACTCTAAATGATCAATGGTCGTTACTCTTGGGTGCAGCCTATGTCAACATTATCAATAAAATGGGAGCAGGTTATGACGAATCAAAAATATCACCCAACCTCTCTATCTCATATCGTCCACATCCCGCCCTCACTACTTATCTGACGTATATCGAGTCTTTAGAGGCTGGAGGAATAGCTGCTGAGGAATATCGTGGCGCTCGAGTAAGCAACGCAGGTGATATTTTCGCTCCATTGAAAAGTCAGCAAATAGAATTAGGTGCAAAACTCAGTTTAGGTGATCTGTTGCTCACCACAGCCCTATTTAAAATTGATAAAGGCTTACAATATTATGATGTGAGCATGCCGACTGCACCTAAATTTGTTCAGGATGGCAGACAAGAGCATCAAGGCATTGAATTTACAGCAATAGGAAAAGCAACTGATCATTTAAGCATTCTTGGAGGGTTTACTTGGCTAGATCCTGAAATAAAAAAACAGAAACAAAATCCACTGCTTGAAGGTAAACGGCCACCTCTAGTTGCACAAAAAATGTTTAAACTCTATACAGAATATACAGTTCCGAACTACGAAGCTCTTAGTCTTTCCGCAGGTTTTAACCATACTGCCAAAAGTTATGCCGATGCTGAAAATACAGATAAACTTCCGGCCTACACTCTTTTTAATGTAGGTGCTCGTTATCAGTTTGATTTAAAAGACCACCCTATGACGCTTCGATTAAATATTAATAATCTATTCAACAAACATTACTGGGCCAATGAGTCTATTTTAGGCGAACCTAGAACTCTGGTTTTCTCTAGCAGCATTAAATTCTAGATAAAATACGCTGCCTTTAATTTAGATTTTAGCGTCAGCCTTTAGAATTTCATACAGCACATGCCAGCTTAAAGGATGATCTACGTTCAAAGCTGGATGCTGAAATTCAGAAACTTTCTTCATCTGTAATTTTTGCATCACGGCTTGAGACTTCATATTGTCCAAGGTGGTAAATGCCACCACTTTTTCTAGCTTTAATTGATCAAAAGCAAATGTTAGAGCAGCTTGAGCAGCCTCGGGTGCATAGCCCTGCCCCCAATACGCTTGATCGAGCCGCCAACCGATTTCTACACATGGCGAAAAGGAAAACTGTGTCGGTTGATCATGCAATCCAACAAAACCAATAAACTGTTGATTGTGCTTTAGCTCAACCGCCCATAAGCCCCAACCTTGTGCGTCGATAATCGATTTCATTTTATCGATCATGGCATCGCTTTCTGCTCTAGTCAGGAGTTTAGGGAAATATTCCATCACTTGAGGATGACTCCCCATCGCAGCAAAAGGTGCATAATCCTCTGTTCGCCACTGTCTTAAGCGTAGCCGTGCGGTTTCGATCATTTTTAGAACCAATAAATATGTATTAAAAACTATTAACAATATAAGGAGATAGTTCGGATATACTTCCGAGATATCTCAATCATAGACCTTGTCGTCGCAATTACCTAATATGAATGAAAATGAACTTTTAGAAATTCAGCATGAACTTCAAGCCCAAGAAAAACGTTTGAAGTACATTCTTTCAAGTAAAAGAAGAATCCAAAATATGATTCTTTCTTTTGAAAAAGATCTGGCTGAACAATTAATTCCTGTGATTCATCAACAAAGTGATGATAAAGCACCTGTTGAAAGTAGTCTGGCCCTCACCATTTGCTGGAAATTTTCTAAAGCTGAATTTCCTAAAACCGAACATTGGTGCAGCGAACTCAATATCACTGAGCTTGAATTCAAAGATGAATTTACTGTGGCATTAAAAGCACAGGCATGGTTAGGTACTTTGGGCAGCGATGAACTTTGGCAAACACCAATGTTTGCTGAAATTACGCTTGATCCCAAAACGGACGGCTTAAAGAGCTATCACATCCATTTCCTGTCTAAAGGAAAAGTTATTTCGTTAAGAAAGAACTCTAAGCACAGTGTAACTGTCAAACAAATGCAGAGTATGTAATCCTTCGGGATGCATACTCTTCCCTCTAAATTTGTCTAAGTTTACCTAAGCCTCTGTCATTCTTTTTACACATCAAAAAATAACAAATATTGGCACTGACACAACCCAGTGCAAGCACAGGCAAAACGGCAAGAAAAATGAAAAAACTCATGACTAATGTTTCAAAATCAAAGATATTGACCTGATCTTCAAACAAAATCATCAGCACTAAGCACATCCACCCCACAAAAAATACCAGACTGATTTTTAGAAACTGTCGCACATCAAAAATTTTTCTGGGTAATTTCAGTACCGATAAAACAATGGCATAGAAAAGAAAAGCAAGCACAATCAAAAATGGAATCAAATACAGCATCACTTGCATCGCATTGCTGACCACATGAAATAAATGGTTCTGCTGAAAATTTAAAAACAAACAATATGGAATAATAAAACTAAAAACCGACCCTAAACTTGCGCTCAGAGATGCGCCCAGTAAATACCAAGACCTCATTGTTATTTCCTTTATCTATCTAGCATGCGGCCATTATCAGTAAAGGAAATGGGTTTTGATTGAAGTGTAAGTGAAGCTTTGATGAAGTCCGAGATTTGATAAAAATATGGGTTGAAAAGATTTCACTGAATCCCTTGTGCAAGTCAGGGCCAAGTCATGTAAAATCATCTGCCTTGCAAATACGAATGAGAGAACAATATCCGTGCGTAAAATTTTAGTCACCAATGCCCTACCTTATGCCAATGGTCCTATCCATATGGGTCACTTACTCGGTTATATCCAAGCAGATATTTGGGTTCGTGCGATGCGTGCAATGGGCCATGACGTGACTTATGTATGTGCGGATGATGCTCACGGTACAGCGATCATGCTACGTGCTGAAGCAAATGGCATCAGTCCAGAACAGCAAATTGCCAATGTTCAGAAAGAACATATTCGTGACTTTGATGGTTTTGGCGTGCATTTCGATCACTATGATTCAACTAATAGTGATGAAAATAAAGCACGTTCAGAAGAAATCTATATCAAAAACCGTGAAGCAGGTAATATTGCGATTCGCCCTGTTACCCAGTTATTTGATCCTGAAAAAGGCATGTTCTTATCTGACCGCTTCATTAAAGGTACATGCCCAAAATGTAAGTCAGAAGATCAATACGGCGACGCCTGCGAAGTCTGCGGTACGACCTATAATGCAACCGAATTAGAAAATCCTCGCTCAACCTTGAGCGGCGCAACGCCTATCGAAAAATCATCGGATCATTATTTCTTTAAACTTCCGAATTTCTCTGAATACTTACAGAAATGGACGCGTGACCAAGGTCGTCTGCCAGTTTCGATTGCCAACAAGCTAGATGAATGGTTTGAAGCAGGTTTATCGGATTGGGATATTTCCCGTGATGCGCCTTATTTTGGTTTTGAAATTCCAGATGCGCCAAACAAATATTTCTATGTTTGGGTCGATGCACCAATTGGTTATATGTCGAGTTTTGAAAACTACATCAAAGCCAAACGTCCAGATTTAAGTTTTGATGATTTCTGGAAAAAAGACAGTGATAAAGAAGTTTATCACTTCATCGGTAAAGACATTGTTTACTTCCACGCACTGTTCTGGCCTGCAATGCTTGAAGGTGCCAACTACCGTACCCCATCAGGCTTATTCGTGAATGGTTTCTTGACCGTGAATGGTCAGAAGATGTCGAAATCTCGCGGTACATTCATCAAAGCTGAAACCTATTTAGAACATTTAAATCCTGAATATTTACGTTATTACTTTGCATCTAAACTTTCCGACAAAGTTGAAGATTCAGATTTGAATCTAGATGACTTCGTTCAGAAAGTGAATTCTGACCTTGTCGGTAAAGTGGTGAATATTGCCAGCCGCTGTGCAAAATTCATTAACACCAACTTCAACAATACTTTGTCGGATACATGTGCAGAGTCAGAACTGGTTCAAAGCTTTATTGATGCAGGTGATTCAATCGCACAAGCTTATGAAGCACGTGAATTCTCAGCAGCAATTCGTGAAATCATGGCTTTGGCTGACCGTGCAAATCAATACATCGATGAGAAAAAACCATGGGCACTTGCGAAGCAAGAAGGTCAAGAACAACAAGTTCATGATGTGTGTTCGGTGGGTATTAACTTATTCCGTCAACTTGCAATTTACTTGGCTCCAGTCTTACCAACGCTTGCGGCACAGGTTCAAGCCTTCTTACAACTTGAAAGCTTTGACTTTGCATCACGTCAGCAAATTTTAGTTGGACATGCAATTGCGCAATTCCAGCCTTTAATGCAACGTGTTGATGCCAAGGCTGTAGCTGCAATGGTGGATGCATCTAAAGATTCTTTAGCTGCAACGGCAGAAGCACCAAAAGCAGAGAAGAAAAAAGAAAAGAAAGCCGAGAAAAAGCCTGAGCCAAAAGTAGGTGAAGCTGAAATTATTGGTATTGAAGATTTCATGAAAATTGATCTTCGTGTAGCAAAAGTATTAGAAGCTGCAACTGTTGAAGGTTCTGATAAATTGTTGCAATTGACTTTAGATGTAGGCGAAGCTGAACCACGTAATGTGTTTAGTGGTATTCGTGAGTTCTATCAACCAGAAGATTTAAAAGACAAATTGGTGGTGATGGTGGCTAACCTTGCGCCTCGTAAAATGCGTTTTGGTATTTCTAACGGTATGGTACTTGCCGCAGGTAATGGCGAAGGTGTTTGGGTGATTTCTCCTGAATCTGGTGCGAAACCAGGTGATAAAGTGTCTTAAGCTTTAGACACTTATAAAAAGCCCTGCTATATTCTAGTAGGGCTTTTTTATTTTTATAACTTATGAAATTAAAGAAAAAACATCATTATGTAAGTCAGTTTTACTTAAAAGCATGGAGTATACATAAAGATCAAATTTTTGCTTATGATGAGAAATCCCCACCGTTTTTAGTAAAAACAAATGCAACAGCATATAGTAAGTTCTTTTATCGAGTGAACCCATTGAGCATTAATGGAATATCTGCTTTAGATAATATTGCAAAGGTACTAAATGCTCATAATACTGTAATCTATGAAAAAATTATTCAATCTATAAATCGAGTAATTTTAAAATCAAAAAAACATCAGGATTCACGTCCTACTGAACAATCAAATTCATATCAAGAATTAGATGAAATGATTAAAGAGCTTCAAACAAATTGTCTTGAAGATTATTTTGCTTTTTTTGAAGATAAAGCATCAACAGTTCTAAAAAAAATTCTAAAAGATAAAGAGATTTATATAGATTGGAAGGATTATCAGAATTTAATATTCTTCATAACCTTACAATTCCTTAGGACTAGAAAAGTTCTGGATCAAGCTAATACAGAATTTCATAAGTATTATCCAACTTTAACAAAAGAAGAAATGTATACGATATCAATTTATACATCTTTAATAATGAATACTAAATTAAGTCAATCCCTTACCTCTGACTTATACACAGTTCATATCGTAAAAAATAGTACTAATGTAAATCTTATTACCTCTGATAATCCTTGTATAAATTATAAATTCAACGAAACAAATAATACTGAGTTTGAATGTGTTTTTCCTATTTCTCCACATATATACCTAATACTTAAAGAAAACTCTTACTGTAAAAACTCTAAAAAAATTATTCTTGCGGATATCGAAAGTCAACCTAATAAAAATTTAATAAATACTTTAATTTTTTTAGAGGATACATCTGATCTTAATAAAATTATTTGGGTAAATTCATTAATAAAAAAGCATAAAAATCGTTATATTTACGCTCAAAACAATAAAGATCTAATGTAATTCAACCTCAAAACATGCTAAAAAGTAGACAATTCAACTAAACTTGAGAATATCTATAAATGAAAAAAACAGCCTTACTCCTTTCTATCTCAATCTTGAGCAGCATCCCTTTACTGAGCCATGCAGAAACAAGCAAGACCCTGCCGATCATTGAACAACAAAAACAAGTCGCTGGTTACTACCAGCACCAAGTGGGTGATGTGCAAATCACTGCATTATTGGATGGCACCAACTTTATGTCGCCAAGCCTGTTTAAAGATATTTCACCGCAACAAGTTCAACATATCCTGAAAAAGTACTACGCTGATCAAGAGAAAGGCGTGCAGACATCCATCAATGCTTTCCTCGTCAATACAGGAAAATCACTGGTACTCGTCGATAGCGGTGCAGCCAGTTGTTTTGGTGCCCATTTAGGTTCAATCCTAAAAAATCTGGTCGCTTCTGGCTACAAACCTGAACAGGTCGATACCATTTTACTTACGCATTTACATCCCGATCATGTCTGTGGCATCAGCAAAGATGGCGTTGCCAATTTCCCCAACGCAACCGTGTATGTCTCTAGTGATGAAGCCAATTACTGGCTAGATCCCAAACAAGCAGCCAAGCTACCAAAAGACAAACAAGCGGGTTATGAAGGAACGGTGAAGCACATTAAACAAGCGATTGCGCCTTACCAAGCCAAACAACGCTTTAAAACTTATAAACTGGGTGATGAAATTAAAGGGTTTAAAGTCATTAACACGGCGGGACATACGCCTGGTCACTTTAGCTATGAATTAAAAACCAAAGGTGAAAGTGTGGTCTTTATTGGGGATATTGTACATTCACATACCGTACAGTTTGATCAGCCCAAAACTGCGATTGAATATGATATTGATCCGAAAAAAGCAGTGGCAACGCGTTTAAAACAGTTCGCTGATTTCGCGAAGAATGGACAAACCATTGCCGCACCACATTTACCATTCCCGGGGATTGGACATATTTATTCAGCAGACGGTAAGAGCTATCAATGGATACCTGTACATTTTAAAGATTAAGACCAAAGAGCTGATTCTAGGCAATAAAAAAGCGACCAATACGGTCGCTTTTTTCTACTGCATCATTTCATACCAAAGATCAGCTTTAATCCGAGTAGTGTCATCACGCCACCCGCGATACGATCAAACAGTGATTTGGATTTTAAATAAACTTTGCGTGGCCCTTCTGCTGATAATGCAACAGCCACAAGCGAATACCAACCTGCATCAATAAAGAAGCACAGCATTGGCAACACCACATAGTAATAACTTGGGATTTCTTTCGGTAATAATGCAGTAAAAATACTGGCAAGAATAATGGCAATTTTCGGGTTACTGAGCTGAGTAATGAGCCCTAGGCGAAAAGCCTGTGCATAACTCATCGCCTGAACAGTACCGTCCCCTGCTTCCATTGGCTCTTTGGCATGCTTGATAATTTTATACGCCAGCCAAAGTAAGTACAAACCACCAAATATTTTTAAAGCGATATATGCAGAAGGCACGGCCAATAAAATTGCCTGTAAGCCCATGACAGCAAGCAAACCAAATAAGGCTGCGCCCGTACCTGTACCTAAGGCTGTAAATAAACCATGTTTACGTGAAATCGCAATTGAGTTTTTAGCCACATAAATAAATGTAGGACCTGGGCTAATTGCACCCAACATCAGTGCCAAAGCAATGGAGCCTAAAATCAATAACGATTCCAAGATAGACCTCTAGATTAGAATAATTTTCAAATATTAATTTTACTTAAATAGGGATTGAGGAGATACATAAATTTTGAGTTACCACCGCATTTTTTTGTATCTCTATCCCATCATGTACTTTTGTCACACTTGGTTTGAACGATAATTTAAGGTCGCGTGAACACCAAATAAGCGACTTCACTTCGAAATGAACCATCTGTTTGGATTTGATAATATTGGCGTGTCTGATCAGAGGCTTTGCGCTGTAAATCACGTATGGTCTGAACTGCATATTCAGGTGTTTGCATTCGTTCAGTCCAACTTTGAAACTCTAAATCCAAATGCTGTTTTTCAATAGTCTCAACAGTAAAACCTGCATATTCAGCAAAACCTGCCCATTCCCTCAAACTATAATTACGCACATGGCTCGGATCACGAATCGTCTCAATGGTTTGGAAAAAAGTATCCATCACAGGATTTGAATTTCCTAAAATATCAACAATAATCACTTTGCCCTGCTGCGCCACAACTCGATATATCTCATCCATGGCTTGTGCAACATTATGCCAATGATGCGCTGAATAGCGGCTAATAATGCAATCAAAACTTTGATCTGCAAAAGGCAAAAGCTCGGCTGCGCCTTGCTGAGCAGTGATATTACCCAAACCTTTTTGTTTGGTTTGTTCAGCAACCAGTTCTACCATAGACGGTGTTAAGTCGTAGGCCGTTACCTGATCTACAAACGGCGCAACTTGGTAGCTGACATGCCCGCCGCCACAGCCTAAATCCAACACTGTTTTAATTTGATGTGACTGAATTAATTGCTGCATTTTCTGAAACTCAATGCCCTGCGCATGTACGGTACTGGTTAAATAAGCCTGAGATTTATCTTGGTATTGCTGCTGATTGACCTGATGCTGGGTGCTCATATTCTTATCCTTGCTGTGCCTGTCTCTATTTAAAATAGCCAAGCTTAACCAAAAATAAAAATGATCAATTTTAATTAAATTAATAAAAAATATTTATCAGTTAAATCCAATCAAACTGGCCGCGACATTGATTGCAACCGCCAAAATGACGGTATTAAAGATAAATGCCAGTACGCAATGAAAGATATTCAAATGTCGGAGCGAAGAACTGGTAATCGAAACATCTGCTGTTTGGGCAGAGGTGCCAATGATATAGCTGAAATAAATAAAATCGAGATAATCGGGTTGATCAGTTTTTGGAAATTCTAAACCCGCTTCTTGGTGCCGACTTTTGGCGAGATAAAAATCGTGGGCATAATGAATGGCAAATAAGGTGTGCAATAACAGCCACGTTGAAAAAATCGTACCCATGGTCAGCAGGATCAGCGCACCTTTTAAGATCGGTAGATCTTTCGGCACATGACTCAACTGCACCACAATCGAAATAAAACACACCACGATTGCAATCAACACCACAGTCAGGATCATCCACTTCCCTTCATCCTGTTGCTGGGCACGTTTTAAAATATGCGTTGCATCCAAATGCCACATCATTTTCAAGGTCAGAAATAAATACAACCAGATGGCAATATTCCAGCCAAGCTGTAAGCACGTCGCCCATTGCCATTGGGTAAATATATGCAATAACCCATAGATCACTAGCCCTAAGGCAAAAGTTGCAGATAAATATGGACGGTGTTTTATCCCTCTGGCCAACCGTTGTAAAAATCCCTGCATTGTTCACCTGTTTATATTTTTATTCATGACTAATTTACGCTTATTTTTTAGCATTGTATTGTCTTTGCCACATCGCTGATTGCAGCTATTTTACTTAAATTAAACAAAATAAAGATTCGGAGGATATTTACTTCGGACAAAAATGTCCGTTTAATTCACCTTAGCACTTCTTCGAACTTTTCGCCATGATCAAACGCCAACAATTAGCAGCCCATAATCGGGATGAACTTCTCAATGCTGCGGAGGAAATCTTTCGTAAGCAAGGCGTTCATGTGCCTTTGCAAGCGATAATTGATCATGCGGGTGTTGGTCGCGCCACCTTCTATCGTAATTTTGCGGATCGCAAAGCGCTGATTGCTGCCCTATTAGAACGGGCAATCAGCCGTTTGGAACAACGTGCTCTCGCACTACAAAGCTTCAACGATGGCTTTATTCGTCTGATAGAAGGTCATATTGAACAACTTCCACATCTGGTTGTATTGATTGATTACTGGCGCATTATTGATCGGCAAGACCCAATCATGCTAAACATTTATGAAAGACGCGATAAAGCATTGCAACCGCTGATTGATCAAGCCATACAACACAAATTATGCCGTGCAGATTTAACACCACAAGATTTCGGCATGATTACTGCGATCTTGGGCTCTTCGTTTCAAGGGCATCAGGCTTCAGATCAGGTTCGGTTAGCTCAACGTGCAATAGAATTATTATTAAACGGCATTAAAGTTTAGTTCGAGGAATAACATGGATAAAAGCCCTCGCTATCTTGAGACTCCTCCAGATTGGTCTGCTGATGAGCGCCCAACACTCCCCGGCTCGCCCGCCGCAATTGCACATGCCAGACCAAAACGCTTTGCCTACTTTTTTATTGGATTGTTCATTTGTATTGCAGCCAGCTTAAGTAATGGCTTTATCGTTGCCAATTTACCGATTTTCCAAGGGGAATATGGCTTAACCCCCTCTCAAGCGGCATGGCTTCCCGCTGCTTATGTAATGGCGAATGTCAGCTCAAACCTGATCTTGTTCAAAGCACGTCAACAGTATGGCTTACGCCTGTTTTCAGAAATAGGCCTGCTGGTCTTTATTGGTGTCTTGATCCTACATACCTTTGTCAAAACCTATGAAATGGCGCTATTTGTCCGTTTCATTGCAGGTCTGGCCGCCGCCCCACTCAGTTCGTTGGGAATGTATTACACCATGCAGGCGTTTGGCAAAGCAGACATGGCCAAAGGGATTTATCTGGCTTTTGGATTTCAGCAACTGGGATTGCCATTGGCTTGGATTATTTCGCCTTTTCTGCTCAGTGCCAATCAATGGGATGTGATTTATACCTTTGAATTGGGTCTGGCCATTTGTTGTTTCGCGATGGTGGTGTCATTAAAACTACCACGCAGCTTACGTATGGAAGTATTTGAGAAGCAAGATTTCTTTACCTTTGCCTTACTGGCTCCCGGCTTTGCCTGCCTGTGTATTGTGCTGACCCAAGGGCCTATTCTGTGGTGGTTTGATAGCCCGTGGCTGGCTTATACCTTGATCGTAGGCTTCTGTTTGATTGTGTTGGGTTTAACCTACGAACACTATCGAACCAATCCGTTGATTATGACCCGTTGGCTGGCAGCTGGTGATTTACTCAGTTTCGTGGTCAGTGCTTTTGCACTACGTCTGCTCATGTCGGAACAAAGTTATGCTGCGGTGAATTTTCTGAAAACCATGGGTATGGGACCCGATCAATTTGTTCCGCTGTATGTGGTGATTTTCTGTGGAACGATTGCAGGTTCGGTATTTAGTGCATTGACCTTCCATCGTGAACGTTTAATTTTAAATTTATTTCTGGCTGAGATCTTAATTTTAATTGCCTGTGCATTGGACTATCACCTCACCAGTGATGTTCGCCCTGCCAACTTCTATCGCAGTCAATTCTTAGTGAGTTTTGCAGGTGGTGTCTTTATAGGACCGTTGCTGTTGATGGGCTTTATGCGAACCTTGCAACGTGGGCCACAATACGTCGTGACCTTTATTGTATTGTTTTCTGCTACTCAGAATTTTGGTGGTCTGGTCGGTTCATCATTTTTTAATACCTATCAACAACGCCATACCTATGACTACAAAGTTGAGATCAACAGTAATCTTGATCCAACCGATCCCTTGGTCGCACAGCGTCTGCAAACCTATCAACATAGTGCCGTACTCAGCAGTAATGATCCTGTTTTACAAAATAATCAGGCCTTGCAGAATCTGAATAAAGTGGTGACCCGTGAAGCTCAGGTACGTGCCTATAACGATGTCATCGTATTGAACGGCATTTTTGCAGTGGTGTTGCTGCTATGGGGACTATTTAAATATATACGGGATAAATACAAGACCCGAAAAAATCTGCAAGCAGCCAGTTAGCCTTTAATGTATGTGATTGAGAAAACATTATGTCTGAACAAGATAAACCCGAAAATACAGCTCCTGATACCGAGCAAAAACAAACACCTGAAGCAGTAAAGGCACCAGAGACTGTCGTGCAAATGCCACCACCGCCTCCACCGCCAACCACTAAGTTGATCAAGACCAAGCGCTCAACTTTGTGGTGGATGCTGCTGGTTTTAATTGTCGGGATCACCATTATTTTATGGGCATGGCGTATTGGCCCCTTTCATACTGCCGTTGAGCAGACGGACAATAGTTATGTGAAAGGTAAAACCACGATCCTGTCATCACAGATCAATGGCTATATCAAAGATGTATTGGTCAAAGACTTTGATCAGGTCAAACAAGGTCAAGTACTGATGCATATCGATGCAACCACTTATGATCAAAAAGTGACGCAAGCCGTTTCTGGTGTCGAGCAGGCCGAAAATAGCCTTGCCAATCAAACCCAAGCGATTGCGCAACGTCAGGCAGATGTCACAGCAGCCCAAGCCAAACTGGATCAAGTCAAAGCACAATATGATTTATCTGTGGCACAGTTAAAACGCTATCAGCAACTTGGCGACAGTGGTGCAGCTTCAAAATCCGAACAGGACAAAGCTGCAGCTGATGCGCATAATAATCACGCGTTACTGAAACAAGCTGAAGCCAATATTTTGGTCGCACAAGAAGCTTTAAAAACTGCTCAGGTGGCGCAATCAGGTTTAAAAGCGCAAGTGAATAGTGCACAGGCACAACTTGATCAGGCCAATACCACCAAGGATTACAGTACCATTGTTGCTCCGCTGGATGGCCAGTTGGGTGAAGTCAATCCACGGGTGGGTCAATACGTTGCTGCGGGTACGCAGTTGCTTTACTTGATCCCGAAACAAACGTGGGTCATTGCCAACTTTAAAGAAACCCAGATCGCCAATATGAAAATTGGGCAAAAAGCCTATTTCACGGTTGATGCCATGAATCATCAAAAATTTACAGGGCATGTTGAGCAGATTTCCCCAGCCGCAGGTTCAGAGTTTAGTGTACTCAAACCTGACAATGCGACAGGCAACTTCACCAAAGTGGTACAGCGTATTTCAGTCCGTATTGCGATAGATCCAAACCAAAAAGGCATCGAGAACTTACGCCCAGGCATGTCTGTGGTCACATCTGTAAACACGGACTCTTAAGGCAATACTGACATTCTCAATCAAATACATTTACAATGTGATCAAATTCATTTCTCGTTTTCTAAAATGTTTGATCACATTGCTTTTTCTCCCCCTTATCAAACATTGGAACTGTCCACTTCGGTTCAATTGACGATCAAACGACTTGACCTGATTCATCCACAAATTTCAGGCAATAAATTTTTTAAGCTGAAATACAACCTGCTTGCCGCTCAACAGCAAGGCTTTACGCAAGTTCTGACCTTTGGTGGAGCTTTCTCAAATCATATTGCCGCGACGGCATATGCAGCTCAGCGATTTGGTTTTCAAAGCCTTGGCATTATTCGTGGCGAAGAACTTCATTCGCAACCGCTAAATCCCACCCTACAAACTGCACAAGATTTTGGCATGCAACTGCATTTTGTCAGCCGAGCCGAATATCGACTACGCCATGAAACTGCGTATTTGCAGCAATTACAACAGCGATATCCACAAGCCTTTATTATTCCTGAAGGTGGCAGCAATGCGCTTGCACTACAAGGCACTCAGGAAATTTTGAGCGAACATGATCGAGAAAATTATGATGTAATTTGCTGTGCCGTCGGTACAGGCGGAACCATTGCAGGGCTGATTGAAAGCAGCACAGATCAGCAACATATACTCGGCTTTTCAGCACTAAAAGGCGACTTCCTACAAAAAGATATTCAGCAGTGGACTGATAAAAAAAATTGGTCTTTAACCGATACATATTGCTGTGGTGGCTACGCTAAAACCCATCCAGAATTGCTGCAATTTATGCAGCAATTTGAACAGCAATACGCAATTCCGTTAGAACAGGTCTATACCGCCAAAATGATGCTGGGCCTATTCGATTTAATTCAAGAGAATCACTTTCCTGCAAATACACGTATTTTGGCGATCCATACGGGTGGGCTACAAGGTCGCTTGAAATAGAAAAAGCCACCTTAAAGTGACTTTTTTCATTAAACAGGATGATTAAAACCATCCATCACTAATTGGTTTATTGTCCATAAACACCACCAATCCTTTTACGATGCGGTAAATAAACCAAATTGACACCGCAAACAGAATAGGAATACCAATCAGCACAAACGACAGCACCAAACCAATTACAGCAATGATTAAAGTGACCCAAAAGGTTTTGATTTGCCATTCAAAATGACTGGCTAGCCATGTACCCTGTACTTCTTCACGCTTCATATAATTCATAATAATTGCGGCAATACTGGTTAGTCCCACAATAATACTCAGCGCATACAGTCCATAGATGATCAAGGTATATTGTCGCAATTGATCTTGCTTTTCTGACGGCGTATTTTCTAAAAATATCTTATCGTTCATTATTCTAATCCCCTCTATCGAGATCAATTTTATAACATGCTTTGATTTTGGAAGTATATTTTTTAATCAAACAATCTACATACTCAAAATGCTTTAAATCTTTTATAATTGCCCGCTTTTCCTCTTTCGAGTATTTCTCCCATGGTTCATCAAGTTGATGTTGTTGTTTTAGGTGCTGGTGCATCAGGCTTGATGTTGGCTGCGGAAGCAGCTAAACGTGGGCGCTCAGTCGTGGTATTAGAAAAGGCCAATAAAGTTGGTAAAAAGATTTTGATGTCAGGTGGTGGTAAATGTAACTTTACCAATCTCGATGTTGAACCTTCTAATTATCTTTCTGAAAATCCACATTTTGTGATTTCTGCCCTCACCCGCTACACCAACTGGGACTTTATCAGCTTAGTCTGTGAATACGGAATCGAATATGAAGAACGTAAGCATGGGCAATTGTTTACCTTAAAGGGTTCCAAAGAAATTCTTGAACTGTTGCTCTCCGAATGCAGCAAGGCCAAACGGGTTGAGATTCAAACGAGTTGCGAAGTACAGCAAGTCAACGCCCAAGCTGATTCAAGTTTTATCGTCGAAACTAGCCAAGGAACTTATCACTGTGAATCGCTCGTCGTGGCAACAGGTGGCTTGTCTATTCCGACATTAGGAGGTTCAGGCTTTGGTTATGAACTTGCACAGCAATTCGGGCATCATGTCTATCCAACACGCGCAGGTCTGGTTCCATTTACTTTCTCAGATCATTTTAAAGAAGTCACGACACGTCTAAGTGGCAATGCTTTAGATGCAACCCTAGTCAATGAACGCCATCAATTTACTGAGGCATTGTTGTTTACCCATCGTGGTTTGAGTGGTCCAAGTTCATTACAGCTTTCCAACTACTGGCATGTCGGAGAAAGCTTTAAAATTGATTTCTTTCCAGCTCAGGAGCTGAATCAATTTTTTAAAGAAAAGAAAAAATCACAGCCTAAAGTGCTGCTTCGCACGCTACTGAGTGAATTTACGGCGAAAAGTATTGTACTGGAGCTACAACAATTAATTTGGGCTGAACAAAGCGAAATAGCAATTGGTAATCTCAGTGACATACAGCTTGAGCATATTGCAACACAACTGCACGCATTCACGGTTAAACCTTCAGGAACCGAAGGTTATCGCACCGCAGAAGTCACCCTTGGCGGTGTCGATACCAGTGAAGTATCTTCCAAGACCATGGAAAGCAAAAAGCAGAAAGGCTTATATTTTATTGGTGAAGTGCTCGATGTCACAGGACATTTAGGCGGCTATAACTTCCAATGGGCATGGTCTTCTGCGCAAGCCGCAGCTCAATTTGTTTAATGCGATCTGATCCATCACAACATTCACACTTCAGACGATATACGATGATGTCTGCTTTAGTTGTGTTCATCGGAAGAATTGGCTGCTTCTGAGGTCGAGATTTGCTGACTACTTTCAAGCGGTTTCTCTTTAGAAGAGTTTGATTTCGTAATCACAAACTTATAAGCACTCGCTAAAAATCCGACAGTAATGCCTGCAATAATAATAGGTGCGAATACTCGATTTGGCCTCTTCATTTCATTCTCCTATAGACTTTTTATTTAGAGACTAGTGATACTTTATCGATAAATGAATTGCTTTTTAGGTCAAATTTTTGATTTCAGCCGTATAAGCCTGCTCAAAATGCCGATTACAATCCCAGATAAAGCTCAATAGCGCTTATACAAACAAAACGACCACCCTGCTTAGAGTGGTCGAATTGATTAAAAAAATCAAAGATTATTTTTACTATTCATCCGAATACGGTGGTGTTGGTGGAACTGGATTCACCGGATCAGTTGAAGTTGGTGCAGTTGGGCTGACAGGGTTTGTCGGCGCCACCTCCTCCTTGTGCAAAGGATTCGGCTGTTTTGCTTCAGTTTTTGCTTTATCTAAAAGATCGGTCAGCAAACGTTCCGCAGGTTGACGTCCTCCCAAACCAAAGGCCAATGCAAATGCCACAGCAACTGAGCCCAAGGTCAGACCAAATGCCAAATTCACAATCGAATCAGCAATACCCATGGCTTTTAAGCCCATCGCAATCACCAAGCCCATAATTAAAACACGGACCAGATTACCTAACCAACGTGAACTGTTATATTCACCACGCTGTACGATATTCGCAACGATATTGGCCAACCAGAAGCCAATAACGAGAATCACCGCACCAAGCAAGATGCTTGCACCAAACTGGATAAACATCGCAATCAATACACTGACTTGCTCCAATCCAAGTCGATTGGCTGCTTCTGAAACTGCAAACAGCATGGTAAAGAAAACGATTAAATAACCAATAACATCCGAAACACGGGTTTGTCCAAGGAAGCGCTGTAAATCAAGCTTCATTGGAATTTCATCAACGCCGGCTCCTGAGATCAGCTCAGCCACTAACCGCCCCACAAAACGAGAGACGATATAAGCCACAATTAAAATCAAACCTGCTGCAATAATTTGTGGAATTGCATACATGATTTCATTCAGCATTGCGGTTGCTGGTTGAGAAATCGCTTGGATCCCGAGCGCTTCAAAGGCCACAATTAAGGTGGTGATAATAATGATGGCAAACACAAATGAGCCTAGGAATTTAGACACATTGGAGTTTTTAAATAGACCAACTTTCTCCGCTTGTGCTTGTAAACCCAGGCTATTACTCAAGCCTTCTACGATGCCACGCACAATTTTCGCAAGAATATAGCCCACGAAAATGATCACGCCTGTAATAAACAGATTCGGTAGATAAGCAATCGCTTCATTCACCATATTCTGTACAGGAATTAACAGACCTGTTAAGCCTAAAATTGATAGCACAATCGGTAGGAACAGTAGTAGAACCAGCCAGTAAAAAATCTCGCCGATATTGGTACTGAGGGAACTCACCCCCACTTCGCCACTTAATTTTTCATCTAGCTCAGTTCTGGAAAGTACATTGGTCAGGCCTGCACGAACCAAACGTGCAACAATCCAGCCAATAAAACCCACGGCAACAGCAGCCAGCAAGTTCGGTATATACGCCAACACGCGACCTACCATATTGCTAAATGGATCGCTCACACCACTAATATTTAAAACATTTAATGCGCCGACCACCGCAAGAATCAACACAAACCAAAACACCAGTTTGGACACCAGATTCTCAATATTTGGCGTACGACCCGTTGCTGTAGACAACTTTTGATTGGTATCAAGCTTTTGCAATAATTTCTTTACACCTGCTGCAATGACTAAAGCAACAATCCAACCAACAAGCAGGATGACAACAGCAGCAAAGATAGGATGAAACTGATCCCAATAATACATTGCATCAAATCCTCCACGATTGGCGGGGTCACTAAAAAATTCATTCATGTTGTTATCCTTATATTGTGTTTGTAAATCTTGCTATAAATCCATTGATAAACGCTCTACCATTAAGAACATGATTTATGGATGCTTCCACCATAGTTTTTGTCTATTTTCCAATCAAT
Source organism: Acinetobacter sp. ANC 3882 (assembly GCF_022549545.1). Lineage (NCBI taxonomy): Bacteria > Pseudomonadati > Pseudomonadota > Gammaproteobacteria > Moraxellales > Moraxellaceae > Acinetobacter > Acinetobacter sp. ANC 3882. The sequence goes on from NZ_JAKZGB010000006.1 coordinate 131,581, forward strand.
CAATGGCAGCACTAATACAACAAAAAAGTCTCATAATTTTGCAAAAAAGCTCATTGATTCACACCAATGAGCTTTATGAGGAATTAGTTTGGTCTAAAGATATGCCTGCTTAAGCATTCAGAATGGCCGACTGCATATGTGACATGATCACTTGAGCAGTTGGATTGGCTGAATGGTCAGCAACCATATATACAAGTAATGCAATCAGGAAGATTCCCACTAAAATCAAAATATAAACAGGTAATCTTCTCTTTTTGGTAATTTCTTCTTTGCTCGCCACATGAGGTTGTGGCTTACTAAAATCATGCATGATAGCAGCCCTCATCCTTATTACTTTTCAAGTTTTATATTAGCAATACCCTATGTAGCGTTGTGTGAAGAAGCTTCGGACTATCGTTGCGCTAGTTGCAGAACTCTACTTTTTTTTATTTTATTTTTTGTTTAAAATATAGTCGGTTTAAGAATACGTTAAAATAAGCTATAATACGCGCCTCATTTCTCAGCCGTTCTGCTTTATGTCCTATAGCCAACAAAGTGTTTCTCTTGATTTAGACACTGATGTCACACATCAATGTTTTTTACATCACACACGCGATGAACATTTGATTGGAATTATTGAGTTTAATAAGCCAAGCTATATCTTGAAATGGGGTGATTTAGAATACTTCCGTCGTCGTACAGAAGAGTTTTCTGTGATGCCATTACCCGATTGCATCAATGCGATGATTGTAGACATTCGAAATGTACAACCATTTTTAGACAATGAAGTTCCGATCCTACCTTGGCGTTTACTTGAAGAAGATTGCCCAGTGCGTCTGGTGGTGCCTCAAGATCGGTTGGAACATTATATCGGGCTGTTTGAACCAACGTGGTTAACCACAGATGTGGATACTGCGATTCAAGAAATTCGTGAATTTATGGATATGTTTGTTCATTAAAACATATCCTTCCACCCTCTACTTTAAGCTATCCTCGCAAAGGCAAAGCTGCTCATTACCAATAATTTTCTACCGCAATATTGCCTTCACCACGACGATTCATAATTAAACCACGTCGCTTCAACGCTTCTTTGGTATCTTCCACCATTTGCGGATTTCCACATAACATCACATGACTGCTGTCTCGGTTAAAAGAAAGTCCAACTGCTTTTTCTAATTCACCATTGGCAATTAAAACAGGTAAACGGTCATGTAAAGCCGCATTTGGATCGCGTGTGATAATGGGTACAAATTTAAAGCCTGAATGGCCTTCGCCAAACAGCGCCGCAATTTCCTGAATCCGATCCACATAGGCCAGTTCAGATTCGGTACGTACGCTATAGACCAGATTGATCTGCTGATATTTGTTCCATGTTTCAAAGTCTTGCAACATCGACAAAAATGGCGCTAATCCTGTGCCTGTACCCAATAACCATAAATCCTGCGGCAAAGGCTGCTGATAACGTGCTAAGGTCAGATAACCGTAAGAGATTTTTTCAAGATAAAGCTCATCGCCTACTTTCAGATGTTGCAGATTAGAGGTAAATGCCCCATCTGGAACGACAATTGAAAAGAATTCTAAAGTTTCATCGAAAGGTGAAGAGACAACTGAATAAGCACGAACAACCAACTCCCCTTCAACCATTAGACCAATACGCGCGAACTGACCTGCGGTAAATTTAAAATGAGCTGGTCGGGTCATCGTAAAACTAAACAAATTGTGAGTCCAACGGTGTACAGACAAAACCTTTTCTAAGCTAAATTTTTCAATTGACATGATTTGAACGTGGCACGAAACAGTAGGCTCATGTTAGCATGATCGAATAATTGATGGATACTCAAAACATTAAGGCTATTTAACATGCGCATGACATTACGCCAGTTGGCTGTTTTCGTGGCGGTCGCTCAAGAAGGAACTGTTACCAAAGCGAGCGATGCTGTCCGACTTACACAAAGTGCGGCAAGTATGGCTTTAGCAGATTTAGAAGATGGTCTGGGTGCACCACTTTTTGATCGTTTGGGTAAACGATTACAACTCAATGATTTGGGACGTTTTTTACTCCCACAAGCTTTAGAAATTTTAGGTCGTTGTGATTCTTTTGAACAAGCGGCTAAGGGCGAATTACAAAGTATTGATCTACGTTTAGGCGCAACCCTCACCATCAGTGATTATTTAATGCCTGATCTGATGGCTGACTTCTTACAACGTCATCCCAAGGCCCATTTACAATTACAAGTCGGTAATACCCGTCAAATGATTGAAGCCGTCAATCAATTTCAACTTGATTTGGCTTTGATTGAAGGTTCTTGCCACTTACCCCAATTACAATGCATCCATTGGCGTGATGATGAGTTAGCTGTTTGTTGCGCACCTGATCATCCCTTAGCGCAGTTAAACCGTCCAATCAGCGCGACTGATTTCAATGATGTCGAGTGGATTTTACGTGAAGAAGGCTCTGGTACACGTGAAGTGTTTGACAATGCAATTTTGCAAGACCTTCCCGATGCCAATATCCGTTTGACCCTAGGTCATAATGAAGCAATTTTAAAAATTGTCGCTGGTGGTTTAGGCATGTCTTGTGTTTCCAGACTGGCGATTGAACCATTACAAGAAAAAGGTCAATTGGTGATTATCGATACCCCTTTCTGGGAATTAACTCGCCCACTGTATATGCTCGTTCATCGTCAGAAGTATCAAGGACCAGGGCTGAAAGCCTTTTTACAATTCTGCGAAGATCAGGTTTAATCTGTTTGAAAATAAAAAAACGCTTCCGATTGGAAGCGTTTTTTTATTTATTAAAATTTAGAAATCGAAACTCACCCCAAGCTTATAAGTACGACCTGCACCGACAGTAGTAAAGCCACTGGTGAAAACACCATCCCAATACTTTTTGTCAGCAACGTTATCGACATTGGCACGGAAAGTTGTATTTACACCGCCAAGTTTGGTCGCATATTTTGCACCTAAATCAACCAAAGTATAATCAGGTAACTTAAGCGTATTGTCCGCAGTTAAATATTGTTCATCGACATAGGTAGCAAACGCATTTACGCTTAACCCTTCAACAAATGGGATTTGATAATCCACACCCACACCTGCGGTAAATTCAGGTGTACCTTCAATGGTTTTACCTGAAAGATTCACACCACTTGAAATCGCTTTTGTATATTCGGTATCAATGTATGCCAAATTACCGTAAACAATCAGGTCTTCAGTGACTTTACCAGAAAAACCGTATTCAACCCCTTTTGATTCAGTCTTCGCACCATCGGTTGTGATTTGGGTAATCTTTGCATCATTTGGATCACGATAGGTTAGATCCGTCAGCGTACTTGGCTTTTTAATTTGATATAGCGCTAAAGTGTGTAACCAACGATCGCCTTGATATTTAGCACCAATTTCATATTGCTTACTTTCAAACGGTGCAAATGTTTTATTGTAATTCGCATCAGTCGCCACGCTGACAGTTGCGCCTCTCACTAGGCCTTCAACATAGCTGACATAGAATGAGGTTTCTTCACCAAAAGGTTTCACAACAATCGCAGCACTTGGAGATACTTTATCAGCATTCAATGGTGGCGCATTTGTCGCGAGTGCCTTTAAATTCATGTCTTGATAACGTACACCTAAAATAAACTGTAGCTTATCGTCCAACATGGAAATTTGATCGCTCAAGCTATAGCTGACATACACATCATCCGCAGTTGGAATAATCTCTGGCCATGTATTTGGCATATGTCCTTCACTGCTTGGATCATAAATATTGGTTGGGAAGTAAACTTCTGCTGCACCTCGCCCTTTATGCTGACTGTATTTGCGTTTTAGATAATCAGCACGGAATGCCAAAGTATGGGAAATATCACCCGTGAAAATTTGACCTTCTAGGCCCGCATTAAACGTGGTGTTATGTTCTTTTGAACCGACTCGATAATATTGCGCCAAGGCATCTCCATTCGCACCAACCAAAGCAGAATTATTCATACCCATCGAGTTGGCTGGCATATCCCGTACAATCATACGTGTCCCAAATAAATGTCCACGGTATTCACGTTCATTGAACCCAGCACCAGCAAATGCTTTTAAATTAGGTAGAAGCTTATATTCACCCGATAAACCCACATAGTTGGCACTTTGCATGCCTTCTAAATGTGGGAAATAATTTAGCTTACCATCTGGCGCGGGTAAAACACGCTTCAAGGTTGAAAAAGAGATCATCGCAGGTGAGCCACCATCACGACTGTCGCGTGTAGTGTAGGCATCGAAGTTGATTTTGGCTTGATCGGTCGTATAGTCCAGTGCCAATACAGCCGCGGTATTTTTATCTTCTAAACCATCAACAATATGTTCGCCTTGTCCATAGGTCGCACTGACACGTGCACCAAACTCCTGATTTTCACCAAAACGACGAGCTACATCAAAACCTGATTTGTAATAACCACCATCCTCATACATGGCTGAGACTTGGGTCAAATCTCGATCGGCCCGTTTGGTAGTTGCCATCACTACACCACCAATACTACCACCTGGGGCCATACCAGCAATCAATGCATTCGGTCCTTTTAGTACACTGGCAGAGCTCAAAATATCAGTTGGAGTCCGACCACTTGGTGACATCCCATAAGAACCATTGATGTTGGCATCTTCCCACGTCACAGCAAAACCACGGATCATAAAGTTTTCGTTTAAATGACCACTGTTGGTGGTGGTACGAATACTTGGATCATTTTTAAGAATGCCTGCGATCGAATCTGCCTGCTTATCTTTAATTGCTTGTTCTGTATAAGACTGAATACTAAAAGGGGTATCCAATACTGCTTTCTCGCCAAGGATACCTAAGCTCGCATCTTTTTTAAGTTTGCCCGTCGCATCTGTTGCTTGAGAGTCTGCTTTTACCGTAATCGTTGGTAAAACGGTATTGTCTTCAGCAACAGCAAACATTGGCAAAGCAATAAGAGATAAAAATAATATATTCTTTTTCAAGTGATCAAACCCCGATAAAAATTTGACCACAGTATATAAGATAAACTAACAAATGATAATAAAAATCATTAATAAAACAATAATTACTCAAATAAATTCAATTATGTCACATCACGATAATGCGAATAAGTTATTTTAAATCTGTTAGTTATATAAGTATATTTATCTAAAGCTAGCATTTAACCCTCTTCGCGCTGTATTAAACATAAGGTCTTTACCAACGAGAATCATTTTCACAAGGGATACCATCTTGGTCCCCATCCATTTTAGTATTTGGACAATTTCGACTAAAGAACTCTGCTTCCGCACGAGAATTCATTTGAGAACAATGTTCACGCCCATCACAACTAAACTGAGTACTTGCAGCAGCTGGTGACGACACCGTTTGAACAGGCTGAGCCGGATCAGATTTTAATGCTTGTTCTGTTCTTTCTGATAATGTGACTTTGGGCAGTTCACCAATTGCTTTACGCTGTTGTTCAACAATGTGTTTTTGTTCTTTAATCAGTTGTGCCGTTTTTAACTCTTTCGACTGTTGATAGGACTGATATTTTTGAAAAACCAGACCAACTAAGATCACGATAATAATTAACCCAACAACCGTAAAGATCTTTCCAGATTTAGCACTTGATTGAGTAGGATTCAACTCAACTGATTTTTCTAATATGTCATTGGATGAGGATGCATAGATTGCCTTTGATTGCTTTAAATCCAAACGAACAATATTTGCTGCCTTAAATTTTCCTTTATCCTCAACGAGAAGAAATTTGAGTCTTTCTCCAAGTTTTGGTTCTCCTGCAGATTTTGGAAAGTCACTAATATGGAAAAAATATCTGCTTGATTATGTCCTACCTCAATAAAACCAAAGCCCCGTTCAGAATTATATTTTTTAATTTTCCCTCAAGAAACATAACAAATACTCTATTTTTATCTAGTTACTATTCTAATAAAAAAAGAGGCTAAAAGCCTCTTTTCTCTAAAAATTTCAACCCAGTTCAGGTCAAACCATCGCAAAGAAATCAGCGTCTGAAATTTGATAACAACTCTGATGTGATCGAATTATTGTGCGTTGCTATTTTAGTTTTTCTGGTTTTCGCTGGATTAGGATCAACAAGCTCAATTTTTGTGGCTTTGTACTTCCCGTCATTTTCAACGACCACAAATTTCACTTTTTCATTTCTTTTCGGCTCACCACCAGCTGGATACTCTGAAATATGAAAAAACACATCCCCTTCAGAGGTCCCAATAAAGCCAAAGCCTTTGTCTGGATTATATTGTTTAATTTTTCCCTGATAGAACTCTTGCTTCATGACATTTATCCTACTTCGTAAATCTGATCATCACAGTATATAAAAATAAAAAAGAGACTTTCAATCTATCCTCAAAACTGCTTCAGGATGAGATCAAGTCTCTTTTTATGAATGTTTCAAAAATCAGTCTTTTTGAACACTACCAAAAATCTTGTCGCCAGCATCACCCAGACCAGGAACGATGTAACCTTCCTCATTCAGACCTTGGTCAATCGATGCGGTATAGATCAAAACGTCAGGATGTGCCGCTTCTACTTTCGCAACACCTTCTGGTGCAGCAACCAATACCATAACACGAATATCTTTACAGCCACTTGCTTTCAATACATCAATTGCAGCAATTAAAGAATTACCTGTCGCAAGCATCGGATCAATAATCATGGCCAAGCGGTTTGCAACATCAGGGACTAACTTTTTATAGTAAGTCCGCACTTCTAAAGTTGCTTCATCACGCTCTAAACCTAAGACACTCACTTTCGCGCTTGGGATCAGACTGAGAACACCCTCAAGCATCCCAATACCAGCACGCAAGATCGGAACAATGGTGATTTTCTTCCCTGCGATACGCTGAGTTGAGACTTTCCCTGCCCACCCATCAATTTCATGATCAACAACAGGAAGATCCTTTGTTGCTTCATAAGTCAGTAACATCGTGACTTCTTGCGCTAATTCACGAAAGTTCTTGGTACTAATATCTGAACGACGTAATAAACCAAGTTTATGGCGAATAAGCGGATGACGGATTTCTTGAATCGACACGAATGAGTACCTAGGTAATATTAATCTCGTTCTATTATAAAGTGTTTTTTTACTCATCAATAAAAAAGCCTCCAACTTTGGAGGCTTTTTTGTACAAATCCGACGATTACTGTTGTTGAGACAACATAAAGTGCAATGGAGAAAGGATCTCTGCCTTCAATGCCAAGTTAATCATTGGATCTGGATAAACACCCATCACCAACACTAATAACGCAGCAGCAAGCACCATAAGACCACCGACTTTACTGCCCCAATGCGCATCTGCATCAATACGTGGTACATCTGGTGGAGTCATGTACATCACCACCATCACACGTAAATAGTAGTACAAACCGATACCACTACCCACAACGATCATTGCCGCCAAGAACCAGTGTTGCGTTGTCACCGCAGCCATAACCACAAGGAACTTACCAATGAAGCCTGCGGTTAATGGAATACCTGCTAAAGACAACATCATCACGGTCAATGTTGCAGTCAAGATCGGACGACGCCAGAACAAACCACGGTAGTCTGCAAGACTTTGTGCTTCATCGACGTTGTTATAAGGACTCGACATTAATGCAACTGCACCGAAGGCACCGATTGTTGTCAATACATAAGTAATCACATAAACAGTGACGCTACCAAGACTTGCATAAGTCATGCTGATTAAAGCAATCAACAAATAACCGAAGTGTGCAATCGATGAGTAACCCAAGATACGCTTCAAGTTAACTTGTCGAACTGCAAGTAAGTTACCCACCACGATCGACAATACCGCAATGATGGTAATCACTGTCACTAATGATTCAACCAAGATTGCACCAGAAGTCAGTAAGTAACGTACAAATAAACCAATCGTTGCAACTTTTGCAGCCGTTGCCAAGAAGGTCGCCATAGGTGCTGGTGCACCTGCATACACATCTGGCGTCCATTTATGGAACGGCGCAAGTGAAAGCTTGAATGCAACAGCAAAGGTAATTAAACCTAAGCCCAATAACACCATTGGTTGCTTGATCGCAGCGAACAATGCCTGAACAGAGTCATAGAATGACAATGAACCTGTGTATGCATAGATATAAGCCATACCCATGAGCAACATTGCAGAAGCAGTCGCTGAAAGTACAAGGTATTTAATCCCCGCTTCCAAAGACTGACTACGTTGATAGGTATAAGCCAACATGCCGTATACAGGAATCGACATCAACTCTAAGCTGATGAAGAATGCTGCATAGTGTGAGCTTGAAACCAATAACATTGCGCCAGTGACTGAGCACAGTAGCAAGATATATAGCTCTTCGCGGTTGTCTTTATAGGTCTCAATATAGGCATGAGATAAAGTACAGCACGCTAAGGCAGCAATCAAAATCAAGAATTGATAGAGCATGGTAAATGGATCAACCATAAACATGCCCATCACATTTACTGGTGCAAAGTGCCCAGTAAACATGGTGTATCCAATATAAATTGCAGCAAGGTTTAAACCGATAACTGACGTTGTCGCAATCAGATTGTGATTACGTTTAATCGCAGTCAGTAACATCACGACGATTGCGGTCAAAGCCACAATCATCACGGGAGCAAGTGGCATTAGCTCAGAAAAAGAAATTGTGAAGTTCATGATTTATTGCATCTCCACATGTTCAAGTTGAGTTGCTGCCTGTTGAACAGTTTCGACAACTTCTTGTACTGGCATATAACTATTTACTAACCATTGCATGCTTGAATGAGACATATCCAAGAATGTTTGCGGGTAAATACCTAACCAAACCAAACCGATCGCACAGATCATCAAAATGCTAACTTCACGTGCAGATAGATCTTTAAGCGGACTGGTATAGTGCTGCTTTTGCTCTGGATTTGGTTCACCAAACAATGCTTTGTGAATCAAGATCAGACCATATAGACCAGCAAATACCAAACTCACTGCTGCGATGATGGTGAACGCTGGATAAGATTTGAATGAACCCATCAAGATCAGGAATTCACCAATAAAGTTACCTAGACCTGGTACACCAACCAATGCTGCAACGAAGAACATTAAGAAGAATGGCAAGTATTGCAGCTGACCACGAAGACCGCCCATCAAACGTAAATCACGTGTATGTAAACGCTCATACACTTGACCAGACATAATGAACAATGCAGCAGATGACAAGCCATGCGCCAACATCATGATCATGAGGCCTTGGAAAGTCAGGATGTTACCTGCATAAATTGCAAGTAAGATGAAACCCATGTGCGAAATAGAGGTATACGCAAGCAGGCGTTTCATATCTGTTTGTTGATACGCTAAGAATGCACCGTAGAAAATACCAATCAGACCCAAAATAATCGCGATATCAGCAAATTGTGCTGACGCTGCTGGGAAGAATGGAATTACGAAACGAAGCAAACCGTATGCCGCTGTTTTAATCAAAATACCAGCCAAGTCCACAGAACCCGCTGTTGGTGCCTGAGCATGTGCATCAGGTAACCAACCGTGTAATGGGAATACAGGTAATTTCACCGCAAAACCAATGAAGAAACACAGCATAAATGCATAAGCAACTTCAGGTGGTAAGTGGTTCGCAACAGCCAATAAATAGTTGTAATCAAAACCGATCATACCTGTCATCATGTATCCATAGACTACAAGGCCCAAGATACCGATCAACATGATCAAACCAGCGATTTGAGTATATAAGAAGAATTTGGTTGCAGCATAAACACGCGAACGACCATTCGACCCTGAGTGACCCCATAACGCAATCAAGAAGTAGATTGGTACGAGCATCATCTCCCAGAAGAAGAAGAACAAAAATAAGTCAATCGCCAAGAATACACCGATAACCCCACCTAAACTCCAAAGTAAGTTTAAATGGAAGAAACCAACGTTCTTTTGAATCTCGCCCCATGAACAGCCCACTGCAAGTACACCGAGTAATGCAGTCAACAACACCATGAGTAAAGACAAACCATCCACTGCTAAGTGAATGCTAATGCCTAAAGTCTGAATCCAAGGAAGATGGAATTCAGCAGCCCAAGTCGGAACTTTGCCCCCCAACTCATAGCTAAATGTACCGCTTTGCCACAGTGCAATGCCCAAACCAAAGGTAATGAGCATACCAATCAAGGCAATCCAGCGTGGCAAATGTTGGTCGTATTTATCAACTAACCAACAAATAAAACCAGCAATGAAAGGAACTAAAATCAGTGCGGGTAAAATTAAATTGTTTTCCATTTTATTTCCCCACAACCTGAATCACGATCAAGATCATCAATAACACCACTACACCGAGTGACATGCTTGAAGCGTATTCACGTAATGAACCTGTTTGACGCGAACTGGTAAAGCTATTACCACCTTTCACAATCGCAGGAAGAACCAGCCATAAACTATCCACTGGATCACGACCTAAGATTTTCGCAATCAATAAATAAGGTTTTACAAATACGATGTCATACAAAGCATCGAAACCAAATGCTGTACGGCAAATGTGCGCTAAACCAGAACCCAAAGACGTTTGAGCAAAAGCTTTTACTGCACCATATGCAAAAGCAAACAAGAAGATACCCACAGCTAAACCAGCGAGGGCAACGCCACTTGCTAAATGTTCAGCATGCGAAACTGCAGCTTCTAATGTTTCTGGAATCACAAAACTTGGAATATTTGCAGTCGTCAATAACTTGGCAACTGGTGCCTGCAAGAAGTAACCAATACCTGTTGATAACGTAGCAAGAATCGCAAGTGGGCCCCAATACGTCACGCCATGAATGGCATGTGCATGGGTTTTCTCTTCGCCGAAGAATACTACCCAGATTAAACGGAAGGTATAAATAGACGTTAAGAATGCGCCCGCAACACCGACCCAGTACAAGGTATGATAAAGCGGAAGGTTGGCAATGGTCGATTGAGCATATACCGCGCCCAAGATCGCATCTTTAGAGAAGAAGCCGACTGTCACGATTGGAAGTGCTGCCAATGCGCCACCACCAATCACGAAACACCAGAATACAAATGGAATCTTGTGACGTAAGCCACCCATTTTGAAGATGTTTTGTTCGTGATGACACGCAAGAATCACTGCACCTGAAGAAAGGAACAATAACGCTTTGAAGAATGCGTGAGCAAGCATGTGGAATAAACCAGCTTGATACGCCTCAGCACCCACCGCCATAAACATATAACCGAGCTGACTCATGGTTGAGTAAGCCAAAATACGTTTGATATCGGTTTGCACCAATGCGGCAAAACCAGCGACAAGTAAGGTTACTGCACCTGTAATCGAGATGAACTGCATCACTTCTGGTGCCATTTCCATCACAGAGAACATACGGCAGCATAAGTACACACCCGCTGTCACCATCGTTGCGGCATGGATCAATGCAGATACTGGTGTAGGACCAGCCATCGCATCTGCTAACCATGTTTGTAATGGAATTTGCGCAGATTTACCTGCTGCACCCAAGAACAACATCAATGCTGTCCAAATTGACAATGATGAGCTTTGCGTCATTACAGTTGCTGCATTTTCAACAATGTACTGAATATTCAAAGTACCAAACTGTTGATAAAGCAGGAACAATGCGATGAGTAAGAATACGTCACCCACACGTGTTACTGTGAATGCCTTGATTGCCGCCCAACCATTTGCAGGGTTTGAGTAGTAGAAACCAATCAGTAAGTATGAGCACAGACCTACGCCTTCCCAACCCAAGAACAATAACGCTAAGTTATCGCCCAATACCAACAACAACATGCTGGCAACGAATAGGTTGAAATAAGAGAAGAAACGCGCATAACCTTCTTCACCACGCATATACCATGATGCAAAGATGTGAATCAGGAAACCAACACCTGTCACCATACCTGTCATCAATAATGACAAGCCATCTAACTGTAAGCTGATACCTGGCTCAAAACCACCAACACTGAACCACGTCCATAAGTGTTGAACAAAAACGGTTTGACCACTGCTAGTAAATGCAAGACCAGCAATTAAAGCAAATAACGCAGATAAACCAACTGAACCGACACCAATAATGGCAGCGACATTTTCAGAAAGTTTGTCACGCCCTGCCGCTAACAGGATAAAACCAATGAGCGGGAATAAAACGGTTAAATATAATGTACTCATCCGCGCATCTCACTAGCAGCATCCACATCCAAGTGATGGAAGCGATGATAAAACTGAAGGACGATCGCAAGACCAATACATGCCTCTGCTGCAGCAAGCGTCAGAATCAAAATGAACATGATTTGTCCATCTGGCTGAGCCCAAACACTACCTGCCAAGACGAATGCCAACGCAGCAGCATTCATCATCACCTCAAGGCTCATTAGCATAAATAAAAGGTTGCGTCGCACCATTACACCGTAAAAACCCAGTGCAAAAAGGATGGTTGCAACGATCAAACCATGTTCTAAAGGGATGTGTCCCATTATTCTTTATCCTCTTCTGCACCTGGTTCACGTTTGCCTAAGTGGAATGCTGCAACAAGTGCTGCAAGCAATAACATCGCGGCAACTTCTACCAATAATAGATAGTGAGTAAATAGTGCTTGACCGACTGCTTTAGGGCCAACAACTTCTGTGCCCATTGGCGCAGAAATCGTGGTGTATTCACCACCCAGCATCCACACCAAGATTAAGCCCAATAAAAAGCTCATCAGTGCAGGAAAAGCCCAAGCGTCAGAGGTCAACCATTTGCTTTCCTGTTCAATCGTATCTTGTCCAAGATTCAACATCATGACAACGAAGACGAACAAAACCATGATCGCCCCTGCATAAACGATGATCTCAAGGGCAGCCGCAAACGGCGCGCCCACGATCATGAAAATACCAGCAACCGCAAGAAGAGAAATGATCAAGCTAAGTAATGCATGCACAGGATTGGTGTTGGTCACCACACGTACTGTCGAAACAATGGCCACAAGTGCCATCAAATAAAATGGCCACATCATGGTAATAAGCTCCGTACATCTACTGGTGCACTTTCTTTTTGTGCTTGACCTTTTTCTTTACCGCTCACAGCCATACCTGTTACACGATAGAAGTTGTAGTCAGGATATTTACCTGGTCCAGAGATGAGTAAGTTTTCTTTCTCATACACCAAGTCTTGACGTACATATTCGCCCAGTTCGAAATCTGGTGTCATCTGAATCGCTGTAGTTGGGCATGCTTCTTCACACATACCGCAGAAAATGCAGCGTGAGAAGTTGATGCGGAAAAATTCTGGATACCAACGCCCATCTTCTTTTTCCGCTTTTTGCAATGAAATACAGCCCACAGGACATGCTACCGCACACAGGTTACATGCCACACAACGCTCTTCACCATCTGGGTCACGCGTTAACACAATACGACCACGATAACGTGGAGGTGCAATTTGTTCACCTGGTACTTCTGGATACAAGATTGTGTCGCGTTTACGCGTTACGTGGCTGAACACCATCCATAACGAACGTACAATCGATCCAAATCCAGCTAGAATTTTATACATTTTGTACTCCTTGCTGTCCTAGGCCTGATTCATCAGAATCACAGCACCAGTCACTAACAAGTTGACCAACGCCAATGGCAAACAAACTTTCCAACCAAAATTCATAACTTGGTCATAACGAGGACGCATTAACGAACCACGTGCCAAGACAAACATCATCACAAAGAATGCTGTTTTGATAATGAACCAGAATACTGGTGGAACAAATGGAATTTCTAAGTTAAATGGTGCAAGCCATCCGCCGAAGAATAAAGTCACGATCAATGCAGAGATTAAAACCACGTTGACGTATTCCGCAACGAAGAACATCCCCCACTTCATACCACCATATTCAACATGGTAGCCTTCCGCCAATTCTTGTTCAGCTTCTGGTTGGTCAAATGGATGACGATGCGTTACTGCAACACCTGCAACCACAAAGATCAAGAAACCTAAGAACTGCGGAATGATGAACCACATATCACGTTGTGCTTCAACGATTTCGCGCATGTTGAATGAACCTGCAATCGCAACTACACCCATCAACGAGATACCCAAGAACACTTCATAAGAAATGGTTTGAGCAGCAGAACGCAGACCACCGAGTAATGAGTATTTGTTGTTAGACGCCCAACCACCAAATAACACGGCATAAACTGCAATACCCGCCATTGCCATAAAGAACAATAGACCGATACTCATATCCGCAACGCCCAGTGTAGGGCTTATTGGGATCACCATAAACGAAAGTACCGCAGTTGCCATCGCAACTGCTGGTGCTAAACGGAAAGTCAGCTTGTCGGCAAACTTTGGTGTCCAGTCTTCTTTGAACATGATCTTGAGCATGTCGGCAACGATCTGGAACATACCACCCGGACCAACACGGTTTGGACCGTAACGGTCTTGCCATAATGCCAAGAGACGACGCTCAATAAATGACATTAATGCGGCAACCAAAACCACCACCAGCAAGATCACAACAGCCTGAATCACTGAATAAGCGATTGGCCAGTTCTCAGCCCAAAGTGGCGTTTGACGTATAATTTCTTGATTCATGAATTACACTCCTACCGCCACAGAAACAGGCTCTGCCAACGAAACTGTTGGTGCTAAACCAATTGGGTAACCAATATAACCTGTTGGTAAATATTCGATCACTTGTACTGGCAAGCTAATGCTAGTCTCACCCGCTTTCACTGTAATACGTTGACCATCTTGAACATTCAAGCGAGTCGCATCTTGCTCACCCACAGCAAACATGGCTTCAGGAATACGAGATTCCATTGCAGGTGTTTTAATGGTGAATTCGCCAGAACCAAAGATATGGTGCATTGGCACAAGACGGAAGCTTTCAGGGTTCACAGCAACAGCTGACGGTGCCACATAGCTACGTGCAGGACGTTTTGCTAAACGATCGAATAAACGAACACCTGAATCACCACCTTTTAAGTGACCACCCACTTCATCTTGGTATTTGTTCCAAGCTTGTGGTGAGTTCCAACCCGCAGACCATGCGAAAGGTACCAATGACGATGCTGTCTGGTTACCCACATAACCTTCCATCGAGAAGGTTAATGCTGAATCGATGTCAGTCGGTTGCTTAGGTTCGTGAATCGATAACGGTGCACGCATTGCAGTACGACCTGAATAACGACGTGGTTCACGTGCAATTTTCAAACCGTGGATACGATAACCCGCATCAGGTGCAACATCTTCAATTGCTGCAAGCACAGGAACATTCTTCACAATGTCATCAATTACATCATCAAGAAGTGTCCAATCCACTGCTTTGCCTTTAAGACCAGTCTCAATGGCATGTAACCAGCGCCAAGATTCTTTAATCGCATATTCAGGTTTGTAGTAGCTTGGGTCATACACTTGATAGAAACGTTGTGCACGGCCTTCTTGGCTTACGACAGTACCATCACCTTCAGCGAAACTTGCTGCTGAAAGTACGATATCCGCAAGTTTCAAGGTTTCAGTTTCACTATGATCGAGTACGATCACAGTCTCAGCCTTGTCAAATGCAGCTTTCACTTGTGCAACTGGTAAACGACGAGTTAAGTCATTTTCAATCACAACCACTGCATCATAATCTTGTGCAAATGCTTGTTCTAAGCTTAAGCCACCAAACAATGCCAAGCCCATTGAGTTCACTTCTGGAACAGTCAATGACAAGCCTGCATGTTCACCTAGATTTTGCGCTACTTGAGCTGCAGCTTCCATGATGGCAGGATCTTGTAAGCTGGTACCCGAGATAATCAATGGCTTTTTCGCAGCTTTCAAGGTATCTGCAATGGTTTGAGCAAATGCTTTTGCATCATCAGCTAAACCAGAGAGCGCTTCGCCTTTAACAGCAGCAGCAACCGCAAAACCTAAACGTGCGATATCATTTGGCGATGCCACCACTTCACCTGTCGCAACATCCGCTAAACGTGTTTGAGTTGCAGCAAAGATATAGATTGGTGATTTTGCATCTTGACCGATACGTTGTACAGGTTCTGCCAACCAGTCTGGTGTACGAGTTGCAGCAGCCATTTCTTTGGCTTTATTTTTCGCAGCTTGGCGAACAGATAAAGCCATACGTGGCGCAGTTTGAGTTAAGTCTTCACCCAAGATCAGCACCGCATCATAGCTTTCAATTTCACGCATGTTCGGGTTATAAATACCCTGTGTTTGCATGATTGATGCAGCTAACTCAACCAAGTTTTGATCTTTTTGAGACATACCTGTTGAGTAGTTGTCTTGTCCAACCAATTCACGCAGTGCGTAGTTTGATTCCAAGCTTGCGCGTGGTGAACCAATACCTAACACTTTCTTGCCGTGAAGTTGAGTAATCACTTGATCAAGTGCCTGATCAACACTCACGGTCGCAACAGTTTCACCATTACGGAACTGCGGTTGACGTGGACGATCTTCACGATTCACATAACCTGTACCGAAACGACCTTTGTCGCAAAGGAAGTACTGGTTGACTGAACCATTAAAACGGTTTTCAACACGACGGATTTCGCCATAGCGCTCACCCGGAGAAATGTTACAACCTGAAGAGCAGCCATGACATACGCTTGGCGCATACTGCATGTCCCATTTACGGTTATAACGTGCCGAATGTGTCTTGTCGGTGAATACACCTGTTGGACAGACTTCAGTCAAGTTACCAGAGAATTCAGATTCTAAAGTCCCTGATTCTGGACGACCGAAATACACACGTGATGCATTGGCATACACACCAAAGTCGGTACCGCCAGCATAATCTTTGTAGTAACGCACACAACGATAACATGCGATACAACGGTTCATCTCATGCGCAATAAACGAACCCAACTCTTGGTTATGATGAGTACGTTTCGTAAAGCGATAGCGACGACGATCATGTTGCGTCATGACTGTCATATCTTGTAAATGACAGTGACCACCCTCTTCACAGACTGGACAGTCGTGTGGGTGGTTGGTCATCAAGAATTCAACAATCGATGCACGGAAATCCGTTGCTTCTTTGTCTTCAATCGAAATATAGGTATTGTCGGTCGCAGGTGTCATACATGACATCACCAGACGCCCACGTGTGTCCTCAGGATTTGCGTACTGAGTCACCGCACATTGACGACAAGAACCAACAGAACCTAAGGATGGGTGCCAACAAAAATACGGGATGTCGATGCCAAGGCTTAAACATGCTTGTAGCAAGTTTTCTGTGCCGTTGACTTCATACGATTTTCCATCGACATGAATTGTAGCCATAGTCGAATTCCTTAAGCTTGTTCTACGTCTAGAGCAGGAGCATGGGTTTTAACCTTTGCTTCAAACTCGCCACGGAAATATTTAAGTGCGCCCATAAGCGGCTCCATCGCACCTGGTGCGTGAGCACAGAAAGTTTTACCAATCCATAATTTACGAGTAAGTTCTTGTAAATGATCGATATCTTCTTTCTTACCTTCGCCCGCTTCGAGTGCTTTCAGCGCTTTAACTGCCCAAGGTAAACCATCACGGCATGGTGTACAGAAACCACATGATTCACGTGCAAAGAATTCTTCTAAATTACGTGTCGCAGAAACCATACATTGGGTTTCATCCACCACCATCAACAAACAGGTTCCTAAACGTGAACCCGCTTTCATGATTGTTTCAGAATCCATTGGAAGATCAATGTGCTCAGCTGCTAAAAAGTCAGTCGATGCACCACCTGGTAACCATGCTTTCAAGGTTAAGCCATCACGCATACCGCCAGCATGTTCTTCAATCACTTCACGCGCGGTTGTACCGAATGGAAGTTCCCAAAGACCTGGGAATTTAACCTTACCTGATGCGCCATAGATCTTGGTGCCTGGGTCTTTCGACTTACCAGCAGAAAGATTGATGTACCACTCAGGACCACGAAGCATAATCGCAGGCAAGTTATTATAGGTTTCAACGTTATTGACAATCGTTGGACGACCCCATGCCCCTGCAACTTGCGGGAACGGTGGCTTAGTACGCGGATTGGCACGACGACCTTCAAGCGAGTTAATCAATGCGGTTTCTTCACCACAGATATAACGCCCTGCACCTGTATGCACATACAACTCGAAGTTCCAACCTGTACCCAAGATATTTTCACCGAGGTAACCTTTGGCACGAACTTGCTCTAACGCTTCATTTAAGTATTGAGCAGCTTCGATATATTCACCACGAATAAAGATATAACCATGAGTTGCTTCAAGGGTATAACCAGCGATCAGCATGCCTTCGATCAATTGATGAGGAAGTTTTTCCATCAACAAACGGTCTTTAAAGGTACCTGGTTCCATTTCATCGGCATTACAGATCAAATAACGTGGACCACCATCATTTGGTGCCATCAATGACCATTTGATCCCTGCTGGGAAGCCTGCACCACCACGACCTTTAACCGTCGCAGCTTTAATCACTTCAAGCACATCTTTTGGCGGCATGCCAAGCGCTTTTTTGAAGCCAGCATAACCTTCAAGTGCTTCGTAATCGTCAGCCACACGTACGTGTTCTTGCTTACTCAAACGCCAAGTGAGTGGATGCGTTTCTGGGTTACCGTCGCCATAAATTGGTTTTGGTTCAGTATTCATACATACTTCTCCAATAACTGTTTGACTGATGACACTTCCACTAAACCGTGAGTATCTTCATCAATCATTAAAGTTGGACCTTTATCACAGTTGCCTAAACAGCAAATTGGGAGCAAGGTAAAACGACCATCTGCTGTGGTTTGTCCGTACTGGATACCCAACTCGCGCTGAAATGCTTCGGCTAAAGTTTCTGAACCCATCAAGAAGCACGCAATTGAGTCACATAATAAAATCACGTGACGACCCACAGGTTGGCGATAGATTCGGTTATAGAACGTCGCTACGCCTTCTAAATCCGCCACACTAATCGTCAGCAATTGTGCAATTGCATTCATTTGCGCATCATCTACCCAGCCATTACGGCCTTGTACACACTTCAATGCATCCAACGATGCTGCACGTGGGTACGGATAGTGACCAATGTGATGTTCAATGTCATGGATTTCTTCAGCAGTCAAAATCCCTTCAACATTCACACGAGGTTTTTTATCAGTCAAAATCATCATAATCGTTTACCCCTAGCGATCCACGTCAGCCATAACCACGTCAATGGTCGCCAAATAAATGATCAAGTCAGAAACCAAACTGCCGTTAATCACTGATGGCATTTGCTGTAAGTGAGTGAATGTCGGAGTACGGATACGCGTACGATAACTCATGGTTGACTTATCAGAAGTCAAATAATAAGTACTCGCACCTTTCACCACTTCCGTCATAAATGATGACTCACCCGCAGGCATTACTGGACCCCAAGAAACGCTCAAGAAGTGCGTAATCAAGGTTTCAATATCTTGTAATGTCTTATCTTTCGGTGGTGGAACAGCCAATGGATGATCCGCTTTATATGGACCAGATGGCATGTTGTCCAAGCACTGTTGAATGATTTTCAACGACTCAGTAATTTCACGGAAGTGAACCAAGACACGTGCATATGCATCGCCTTCATATTCCACTGGAATATCAAAGTCGAAGTTTTCATAACCACTGTATGGACGATATTTACGAACATCAAAATCAATACCTGTCGCACGTAGACCCGTACCAGTCACACCCCAAGCCAACGCAGATTTAGCATCGTATTGCGCAACATTGCGGGTACGACCAATAAATACTGAGTTTTTAAGCGCCGCTGTGTAGTACTCGTTCAAACGTTTCGGCATCCATTCCAGCAACTCTTTCACCAGCTTTTGCCAGTTATTTGGAAGGTCATGTGCCGTACCGCCGATACGGAACCATGCTGGGTGCATACGGTAACCAGTAATCGCCTCAACGATGTCATAGACTTTTTGACGGTCTGCGAACATATAGAATACTGGGGTCATACCGCCCGCATCCTGAATCGCTGTACCACAAAACAACAAATGGTTATTAATACGGAATAATTCGTTCAGCATCACACGAATGACTTGTGCACGCTCAGGCACTTTAATACCAGCAAGCTGCTCAACTGCCATCACGTATGGCATGTTTTGCGCACAACCACCGAGGTAGTCAACACGATCCGTATAAGGAATGAAAGAATGCCATGTTTGACGTTCAGCCATCTTTTCCACACCACGGTGGTGATAACCAATATCAGGTACACAGTCTTTCACTTCTTCACCGTCCAACTGTAGCACCACACGGAAAGCACCGTGCGCAGATGGATGGTTAGGACCCAAGTTCAGGAACATGAAGTCTTCGTCGTCATTGCCGCGTTTTAGACCCCAGTCTTCTGGCACAAAGCGTAAGTGTTCTTGTTCGAAATCTTGCTTCGCTTGGTCTTGCATGTACGGCGTATATTCTGTCGCACGCGCTGAATATTCTTTACGTAACGGATGACCTTCCCAATAGGTTGGCAACAAGATACGACGGAGCATTGGATGCCCTGCGAAATCGATACCAAACATATCGTAAGCTTCACGCTCGTACCAGTTGGCATTTGGCCAAATATTGGTTGCGGTTGGAAGGCTTAAGTCATTTTCATTCAAGGCAACTTTAATACGAATATCACTATTACGCTCAAGCGATAACAAGTGATAGAACACAGTAAAGTCTGATGCTGGTAAACCATCACGGTGAACACGTAAACGCTCATCTACCGCTGATAAGTCAAACAACATCACATAAGGACGTTCCACTTTACGGAGGAACATGAGGACTTCTTGCACGCGTGCGCGCTCAACCCAGACTGTTGGAAACTCTTCAAAAGTCGTCTGCACGTAGAAGTTCTCACCAAATTTGGTTTTGAGCTCTTCTACGATTGCAAATGCAGGGCGGGAATCAACTGGTGTTGATTCTGGCATAGCAATGTCAGTTTCAGCCATTGGCTTGGCTTCCTATTTAATACAAATTCTGGCAATTTTTCCGATGACCATATCCATCACGGGATACGTCAAAAACTCATCGTCAAAATTATTTAATATCATCCATAGAGCGTAAGTTTTTCACCGCAATACGTTCAGCATTTTTACGGTCACGTTCTGGCATCATCTTTGGCTTATACACAGGCTGAAGATCATCACCAATAACCGCTGAAAGTGGACGGCGCTCTAGTTGAATTTGGTCTTGAAGTAACATCAATGCTTGAATCAATGCTTCTGGACGAGGTGGGCAACCTGGGATGTACACATCAACAGGAATAATTTTATCGACACCTTGAACGACAGAATAAATGTCGTACATACCGCCAGAGTTCGCACAGGCACCCATTGAGATCACCCATTTAGGCTCAAGCATTTGTTCATACAAACGTTGAATTACAGGTGCCATTTTGACAAAGCAGGTCCCTGCAACAATCATCAAGTCTGCTTGACGTGGTGAAGCACGAATAACTTCAGCACCAAAACGCGACAAGTCATGTACGCCAGTTAAGGTCGTTGCATATTCAACGTAGCAGCATGACGTACCAAAGTTAAATGGCCACAAAGAGTTTTTACGCCCCCAGTTCACCGCTGTATGCAATACATCTTCAAGACGCGTCATCATTACGCTTTTATTCACTTCTTCTTCAAGTGGATCAGTAACGATTTGACGATCTTGTAATGGATATTGATCTGCATCCGGATTCGCACGGGTTAAAGTATATTTCATCCCGACTTACTCCTGTTCAAATGATGATGTAGTCGGTGTTTTTGATTTAACACGACCAGAAGACTGTGCTGGAATATGACCAGTAGGATCGACAACTAATTCTTCAATGTTATTGAAGCGAGTAATGTCAGCAATGTTCATATTTGGCGAACCGATTTTGGTTTTAATCCCAGCCGCTTTACGACGATCCGAAGGTGCCCAGTTCAGCGCGCCTGTAGAAAGTTCATAAATTAAACCGATCAATAAAACTAAAATAAAGACTGCAGCCGTTGCAAAGCCAACCCAACCAACTTCACGGACTGAAGTTGCCCAAGCGTAGAGATAGAGGGCTTCTAAATCGAAAACCACAAAGAAGATTGCAACTAAATAGAACTTGGCTGACAAGCGGATACGAGCACCGCCCGCACCAACTACACCTGATTCAAACTGCTCTTGCTTTGCACGTCCCCATGCTTTACCCCCTAGGAGTAAGGGAACAGTGAGCATAAAAACGCAAAGAAATGTAACGCCGATCACGAAGGCGATAATCGCCCATTCGTATGGAGTAATGGCACTCATGCGGGGATAACTCCTGGCAGGCCTATTTTTAACAAAGAATGTATGTATTGGCCTTCAAATACACCAAACACAAAATTAATCCCGCCAATTGTACCTGATTTCTAATTTCTCATGCTAGTTGAAGCGCTTTAGTCTTTCGGATGATTTTGTCCTTAAATTTACAGATATATCCAAGATCATGGTTAATTCACCCCTAAAAATCGAATTATCTAATCAAGAAAACAATATTGATCATTTTTTTCTTTATTTATGCATTAAAAACATTCGCATTTTAAGCACCCTGCGCCAAAAGATTGCAGCACGAACTAAATCATTGCATTGATACAAATTTATGATGAAAATTTAAACAGAATTTATATAATAGCGCGACCTTACCCCCCATAGAACCGCGTCAGAATGCCCCAAGCCAATGCAGCATTAAAACCACGCTCACTTTTGCAATTATTTTTACTCTTTACTGGGGTGATTTTACTGTGCTGTCTACTCGGTATTGCGACGAGACATTTAACTTTTCTCGCCTCATTTTGGCCAGCCAATTCGGTTCTGCTTGGTTTACTGATTCGCTTTCCACAAACCCGCCATCCCATCAGTTTTATTGGCGCAATTGTCGGGTATTTGCTTGCAGATACCTTACAAGAGACACCTTTTCTGTTAAATATTTGCCTGACCTCGGCAAACCTGTTGTATGTCATCACTACATTGGCCCTATATATAAAATTTAATGCATATATTCGTTCATTGCATCATGGTTACTTCTACTTATTTTTATTCAGTTTTTGCTGTGTAGGTGGACTGGCTAGTTCTTCCTTTGCCGCAGTAACCCTCCCTTTATTTAATACTAAATTTGCTTTAGGTTCGTTTTGGATCGACTTTGGGTACTGGTTCACCGCAGAAATTCAAAATGCACTCCTGCTGTTACCTGCCATCATTAGTGCGCACTATTGGAGTGAATTTAAACAACAACTTAAAGCATTTAAAACTCAGACTGTTCAACAAAGCCTCCCTTTATTTGCCGTTATTTTTTCCATTGCCATTGGCTACTACGATGCTGGTCCTGGCTCACTGCTCTATCCGATTGCAGCACTCATCTGGTGTGCACTGAGCTACCGCCATTTTTCCGTGGCAATTATTACTTCGATTAGCTGTGCCTTTGTCATCTATCACGTCTCACAGAACTATCTACTGCTCTATCCTGACCAATTCTTAAATAACGCGATTTCCATCCGTCTTGGGCTGATTATGATGACCATTGCCCCCCTCACGGTTTCCAGCATCAACATGGTGAGATCAAAACTGATTCAGGAGCTACAGCACACCATTGCTCATGATGAACTGACGTCAAGCTTAACCCGACGCCAGTTTCTACAGTCGGTGCAACTGCTACAGCAGCAAGCAACCCACACAGGACAAACCACGGCTTTCCTGATGCTCGACATTGATCATTTTAAACAAGTGAATGATAACTATGGACATCAAATGGGAGATCGAGCCTTACAAAGTTGCGTACAAACCATTCAAAGCATACTTCGTCCACAAGATCTACTCGGGCGTTTAGGTGGAGAAGAATTCGCAATTTTTATGACAGATACCCATGCGGATGCAGCTTATCTTTGTGCGGAAAAAATCCGCCTACAGATCAGCCAAATGCCAATTGAGTATGAACCCTACCGCAGTTTCTTTATTCAAATCAGCATCGGAATTTGCATTTGCGTACCTGAAAATCAACACAGCATTGAGCAATTATTTAAACAAGCCGATGACGCCCTGTACCAAGCCAAAAGACAAGGTCGAAACCAAGTTATCATTTCGACATAATATGTTGCAATTCAGCTAAATACTTTAATTATCTTTATACACAGCCGACCCAATAGATGAGTATTCTAGAATAAGCACAAAAGGAGAAAAATATGCATCTAGAATACACACACGCTTCGGATTATTTCTTTTTTTCACAACTACTTATGCGTCACATAGAAAGTTATGTTCGAAAACATCCAGATGCTGATAATGCGATTTTTGATTTAAGAGACATTTACCAAGTATTTAGAGAGGATTTTGCAGCAACCACAACCAATCTAGAAAGTATTCTCAATATTGCTGACGCTTATAAAGTTGAAACATTGAATGGAGATCAAGCACTGATCAAAGGCTATAAAATCGATATTAAAAATAATGCGCTATTGGTTGACTTCAATGCAGATGCATTGCAAAGCCTGCGCTCGGGCAAACCGTTAATTGAGCCCGACCCATCGATTCATGAATAAAGCACGGTCCATCAAGATCACTAAAGATCTGACTTAGCCAAAGCGACTTGCTTTGGCTTTTTTATTGCTACAAATAAAAAAGGAATGATTCATATCATTCCTTTTTCTGTATTCACTTTTTAATCACTTGTTTATAACGCTTTGCTGGCCAAGTCATAATAAAGCGTGCACCACCCAAGTTTGGACTCTGATCCACCTGAATCGTGCCGCCAAACCAATAGGCAATACGACTCACAATCGACAAACCAAGACCATAACCACCCGAAGCTCGGGTACGACTATCATCTAGCCGGGCAAAAGCCTCAAAGATGCGTGCACGTTCTTGCTCTGGAATCCCGGGACCGTCATCTTCCACACAGACATAGGCATTACCATCTGCACGAATACCACCACTGATACGGACTTTGTTATCACAATAACGCACAGCATTACCAACAAGGTTCTGTACCACACGGTGTAGATAGCGACGCTCAGCATCCACTTTTAACGCCAAAGGTGGTGCGATCAGTTCGATTTCTTTTTGCGTCTTCAGCGCCTCAGTTTCCATTGCCACCTGATCTAATACTTCAACCAGTACAATGTCTTCAAAATCTAAAGATGGCGTACCCTGCTCCAGCTTGGCATAGGTCATGATCTCATCAATCAAGGTATTAAGTGCCTCAATATCCTTATCAATCATGTCGACTTGCTGAATACGATAATTATAATCATCTTCTTCAGCCAGCATCTCCATCCCAAAACGAATCCGCGCTACGGGAGTTCTTAACTCATGCGACACCGCACGCATTAACTCACGCTGTGCTTCAATCAAACGCTGAATATGATCTGACATGTTGTTATAACTTGACGCCAAGTTTGCCATTTCATCCGTCCCTTCAATCGGTACACGTAATGACAAATCACCCGACTTCATCTTGTTCAACGCATAACGAACCTGACGGATTTTACGTTCAAGCGGCAAAATCAAGCCATAAACACCCAAGCTCAACAAGAACAAGCTGAATAAGGTAATCCCTGCTGAAAGCTGGAATGGCATCCAATTAAACATTGGCACAGGCCCAAGGATCAGTACTTGTGCAGGATGATTTGGCATTGGTGAAACAATCGAAATCGTCGTGCCGCGCATGGTTGCGCTGTCTTTATACAGCAACACGCTTTGGTCTTGGCGCAAGCGACCGATCTGCTCAGAATCCAGATTGATGTCTTTAATATCTTTAATTTCAATTGAATAATAGAAATGTTTTTTAATTTTATCTAAATACTCACGCTCCTGCCCTGGATAGAAAATCAAATAATCCAGTACAAATATCGGAAGCGCTTTCATTTGGCGTTCGCCAATTTTATCGACTTTGATATAAAGGAAATGCTTAGGATCATCTTTCAGGCCAATAATAATATAGCCGATCCCATTATTTGCATCATAACGAACTACTGACTTTTGCTCAGCGACTCTTTTCTTCTCGGTACGGGATAATTCTACCCGTTCAGCATCGACATAATAGATTGGCAGTTCCAGCAAATCAGATGCATCGGAAATCCAATCTAACTTCTGTTGTTTTTCTGGCTGACGAGATACCCCTTCACTAATGACATAAGAGATGCCATCTGTAAGAGACTCGCGATATTCTTGCGCGCGTTGATAGTTAATAATTTGGACCAGCAAATAACAAAATGCGGCAACCACAACAACTAAAACCACCAACCCAGCATAAATACGCAAGAATATGCTGTTTTTCAGTACTCGACTCACCATAAGGTAAATAATTCCAAGCTATTAAAATCCCGCTTATGCAGCCACGCTACATAAATCCTTTGCAGAAAGGAAAGAATCCCCCTTTTTCAAGGAGGATTCGAGGGATTTAGATCCCGTTGGTTTCTTTAACGAATAGATAACCTTTACTACGCACAGTTTTGATGCGTTTCGGGTTTTCTGGGTCATCACCGATTTTTGGACGGATACGCGAAATACGCACATCGATCGAACGATCCTGACCGTCGTATTCAATACCGCGTAGACGCTCAAAGATATCTTCACGAGACAAGATGCGACCAGCGTTTGAAGCCAACAACCATAACAAGTCATATTCAGCACTAGTGAAATCAACCAACTCACCATTTAACGTTACTGAACGGCCACCGTTATCAATCACAAGGTCATCAAACTCAATACGTTGTGCCACTTCATCTTCAACTGTCTTATCCGTACGGCGTAATAAGGCACGGATACGAGCCAGCAATACGCGCGGCTGAACAGGTTTTGCAACGTAATCGTCTGCGCCCATTTCCAAGCCAAGTACCTGATCCATATCTTCTGTACGTGCAGTCAGCATCAGAATCGGTTGGTGGTAATGTGGACGTACTTCGCGACAAACGGTTAAACCATCTGCACCTGGTAACATCACATCGAGAACCACTAAATCTGGCTGCTCGCTGATAATGCGACGGATTGCACGATTACCATCAGTTTCGACTCCAACTTCTAAACCGTTACGAATCAAATACTCTTGTGTTAAACGTGCTAAGCGTTCGTCATCTTCTACGATCAAAATCTTCGGTAACTTTTCTTCTTGGCTCATTTGTTTGCCCCTAAAATCTGAGTGAATCTGTCTATGAAATCTGACAGATACATTGGTTTATGTTTTGCAATATACACACGTTTACATTGTAAACAAGTAGCCGTTCACCAAACTGATACACGCCTACCCAGTTTTGTTATCTTTTTATTAAAATTATGAATTTTAATATCTTTTTCAGAAATATATGCATTTTCCGACAGGATGAATATTTAGTATAGATTTTGTGCCAATGTTAAACAATTTGTTTCTTTCTTGGCCCAAAATAATTTAAGTGTTTGTTTTTTGAGTTATCCACAGAGTTATCTATAAGCCTTTTTCAATGGCTTTGATATGCTATGTGACTGTGATTTCAGCAGTTAAGACATGAAAAAAAAATTAGTAAAATGTCAAGGATTGATCTACTCCAAAAAATCCCGTATCTTGTGTTGAAAATAAACTTTAACCACTAAGTATTGTGTTTATCCCTCAAACATCGTGGCATACTTTTTGCTCGATTCAAACGGTCCATGAACATAAAAATAGATGATAATGGAGCTATGCTGACATGAGCATCATCACTTCTACTCCTGGCCAACTTCAGGTCATTAAGCGCACCGGTGAGATTGCGACATTTAATGCCGAGAAAATTTCTGTTGCGATTGGGAAAGCATTTTTAGCTGTTGAAGGTCAACAAGGTACTGACTCAAGTCGTATCCATGACCGTATCACTCAACTGACTGAAATGGTAATGAACACATTTAATCGTCGTTTACCTTCTGGCGGTACGATTCATATCGAAGAAATTCAAGACCAAGTTGAATTGGCATTGATGCGTACAGGCGAGCAAAAAGTTGCACGTGCCTATGTCATTTATCGTGACCAACGTGCGAGTGCTCGTCAGCAAACTGGTGCAAACCATCACCCTACCCTTCAAATTACAGATGCTAATGGTCAGCTCCAACCATTAGATTTGGATGCGCTTACCGCAACCATTCAAACTGCAAGCGAAGGCTTAGAAGGGATTGATGTTCAAGCTATTCTTGATGAAACGGTTAAGAACTTATATAACGGCGTAAAAGAAAGCGATATCGCGACCACCATGACAATGGCAACGCGTACCCGTATCGAACAAGAGCCAAACTATACTTATGTCACTGCGCGTTTACTCAGTAGCGAATTGGTCAGCACAGGTTTAGAGTTCTTAGGTCTACCGACAGATACCCCTGAAGGTGATGCTTTAGAAACCTTCTTGAAGAAAGGTATCGAGCTTGATCTTCTTTCTAAAGACTTGCTTGAATTTGACCTTGCAAAATTGGCTGCTGCGATCAAACCAGAACGCTCAAACCAATTCACGTATTTAGGTCTACAAACTTTATTTGACCGTTACTTCATCCATTCAAATGGCGTGCGTTTTGAATTACCACAATTATTCTTTATGCGTGTATCGATGGGTCTTTCGCTCAATGAAGAAAACAGAGAAGACCGTGCTATCGAGTTCTATGACTTATTGTCTAGCTTCGATTATATGGCTTCTACACCAACGCTATTTAACTCAGGTACATTGCGTCCACAATTATCGAGCTGTTACTTAACTACGATTGGTGATGATCTGTACGACATTTATGGTGCAATGCGTGACAACGCAATGCTGTCAAAATGGGCGGGTGGTTTAGGTAATGACTGGACACCTGTACGTGCATTGAACTCTTATATCAAAGGCACTAACGGTAAATCTCAAGGTGTTGTACCGTTCCTTAAAGTGGCGAATGATACAGCGGTTGCGGTAAACCAAGGTGGTAAGCGTAAAGGTGCAGTTTGTGCATACCTCGAAACTTGGCATTTGGATGTTGAAGAATTCCTAGAGCTACGTAAGAACACAGGTGATGACCGTCGTCGTACCCACGACATGAACACAGCAAACTGGGTTCCTGACTTGTTCATGCAACGTGTATTTGAAGATGCTGAATGGACATTATTCACACCTTCTGAAACACCAGACCTGCATGATTTAACTGGTGCTGAATTTGCTGAGCGTTATGCACACTATGAAGCGGTAGCAAAAGAACAAAACATGCTACACAAAAAAGTACGTGCAAAAGATTTATGGCGCAAAATGCTTTCAATGTTGTTCGAAACAGGTCATCCATGGATCACATTCAAAGACGTATGTAACTTACGTTCACCACAACAACATGTGGGCGTGGTTCACTCATCGAACTTGTGTACAGAAATCACCTTAAACACAAACCAAGATGAAATCGCGGTCTGTAACTTAGGTTCGATCAACCTTGTACAACACGTTCAAGGTGGCGTATTAGATCGTGAAAAGCTTGCGCGTACAGTGAAAACTGCCGTGCGTATGCTCGATAACGTGATCGACATTAACTACTATGCGGTTCCACAAGCGAAAACGTCGAACTTGAGACACCGCCCTGTGGGTATGGGTATCATGGGCTTCCAAGATGCATTGTATGAAATGAATCTTGCCTATGGTTCTGATGAAGCGGTTGATTTTGCTGATGAATCAATGGAAGTGATCAGCTACTACGCAATCGAAACATCAAGTGATCTTGCGCTTGAACGTGGTGCTTATTCAACATTCAAAGGTTCATTGTGGGATCAAGGTATCTTGCCAATCGACTCTTTAGAAATCGTTGCAAAATCTCGTCCAGAGCGTATGTTCGAAGTGGATCGTACACAACGTTTAGACTGGGATACATTACGTACTAAAGTTCAAAAAGACGGTATGCGTAACTCAAATGTGATGGCGATTGCACCGACTGCAACCATCTCTAACATTTGTGGCGTGTCTCAATCGATTGAGCCAACTTTCCAGAACTTGTATGTGAAATCGAATCTTTCTGGTGAGTTCACAGTCATCAACCCTTACCTTGTTCGTGCATTAAAAGAACGTGGTCTTTGGGATACTGTGATGGTGAATGACCTGAAACACTTCGAAGGTTCGGTTCAAAAAATTGCGCGTATTCCTGAAGAATTAAAAGCAATCTTCGCGACTGCATTTGAAGTGGATACTCGCTGGATCGTTGATGCTGCATCACGTCGTCAAAAGTGGATCGACCAAGCACAGTCATTGAACCTTTACATCGCTGGCGCGAATGGTAAGAAACTTGACATCACGTATAAGATGGCATGGTTACGTGGTCTTAAAACTACGTATTACCTCCGAGCTTTAGGTGCAACATCGGCTGAAAAATCAACCATCAATACTGGTGCATTGAATGCAGTGAAACCAGCATCGGTTGAAGCGCCTGTTGTTGCAGCACAAGCAGCGGTTGTTGCAGAAAAAGCTGAAGTGCAAACTGAAGATGATGGTTTCTCAACCGCAGCTCCAGTGCCATTGGCGTGTTCAATCGATAACCCAGACTGCGAAGCTTGTCAGTAATTTCACACCTCTCTCCATAAATTCCCTCTCCTTTGGAGGGGGGGCGAGAAAGGTTTCTATAGAGGCATAGCGCATGTTCCATCTCAGTCATAATTATCAATTTGGTGTGATAGTCCTGATCTGTGCCTTTTTAGTGTTTTATATTCCAATGGTTTACGCGTTTTTTAAAATACGTAAGCAACAGCGTAAGCAAAATAAGTTTTAGGGATTGTCAGTGTCCATTGGTCACTTTTTAAAATTTCAGTCAATAAAACTTAATTTTGCTTACACAAATTGAGCGTATAGTAGGACATCTCCTTGCTTGAGGTGTCTAAATAAAAGATATAAAGCAACGAAGAGAGAATGAATATGTCTATCCTTAGTTGGGACGATTTTGAAGATGATTCGCAAAAACCGACTGCACCTGAACACAAGTCTGCGCCCATCGACACGCAAAAAACGGTTAATACGCAAGTGGTATCTGATTCAGAGCAATCATCGCCGCGCGTGGCAGCTGCACAACCCGCTGGAACCAATTCCGTGCGATCAACAAATCCCACCGATTCGTTGGCACGAGCATCTGCTGCCTTAGAGCACTTAGATGCTGCACCTGGCTTGGAAGAGCTTGAGATGGGTGCACAGCGTG
Organism: Acinetobacter sp. ANC 3882; assembly: GCF_022549545.1. Taxonomy (NCBI): domain Bacteria; kingdom Pseudomonadati; phylum Pseudomonadota; class Gammaproteobacteria; order Moraxellales; family Moraxellaceae; genus Acinetobacter; species Acinetobacter sp. ANC 3882. The sequence goes on from NZ_JAKZGB010000006.1 coordinate 162,613, forward strand.
TACAGGTTGATGATAAAGCGATGATCAACTGTCGCGCAGATTTAAACCAGCTTGTTCCATTCAAATACGAATGGGCTTGGCAAAAGTATCTTGACGGGTGTGCAAACCACTGGATGCCGCAAGAAGTGAACATGAACCATGATATCGCGCTTTGGAAGTCTGAAAATGGCTTAACTGAAGATGAGCGTACCATCATCATGCGTTCTTTAGGTTTCTTCTCGACTGCAGACTCATTGGTTGCAAACAACTTGGTATTGGCGATCTACCGTCACATTACCAACCCTGAATGCCGTCAATACATCTTGCGTCAAGCGTTTGAAGAAGCGATTCACACCCATGCTTATCAATACTGTATCGAATCTTTGGGTATGGACGAAGGCGAAGTCTTCAACATGTACCGTGAGATTCCAAGTGTTGCGCGTAAAGCATCGTGGGGCTTGAAGTACACTCAATCTTTGAGTGATCCGACGTTCAATACAGGTACACCTGAAAACGACCAACGTTTATTGCGTAACTTGATCGCATTCTATTGCGTACTTGAAGGGATCTTCTTCTACTGTGGCTTTACTCAAATCTTGAGTATGGGTCGTCGTAACAAGATGAACGGTGTTGCTGAGCAGTTCCAGTACATCTTGCGTGATGAGTCGATGCATTTGAACTTCGGTATCGATATGATCAACCAGATCAAGATCGAAAACCCGCACTTGTGGACGGCTGAGTTCCAAGAAGAAGTGATTCAAATGATTCTTGAAGGCACCATGCTTGAGATCGAATATGCGCGTGACACGATGCCTCGTGGTGTATTGGGTATGAATGCAAGCATGATGGAAGAATACTTGAAGTTCATCTGTAACCGTCGTTTAGCGCAACTTGGTTTACCTGAGCAGTTTGCTGGTGTAACCAACCCGTTTGCGTGGATGTCTGAGATGATGGACTTGCGTAAAGAGAAGAACTTCTTTGAAACGCGTGTAACTGACTACCAAACTGGTGGTGCGTTAAGCTGGTAAGTTGAATTATCTGCTATAAAAAACCGCCGCGATGGCGGTTTTTTTATTTACTGATGTCTAATTAACAAATCTTTAAACGACGCAAAATCTGATATGGAATCAAATAATAGAGTTAATTTTATCAAAGATATTAAAAAACCATTATCTGAATGATCAAATCATGGCTATTAAAGATTCAGGTTAATGTTGAACAGGAACAACTGAATTTTGCTTCATCCACTTATAACCATTAAGAACCTCATCCTTACTAAACCTCTTCTTCTCTTCCGACCAAGCATAAAAGTCCTTCAACAGCTGCTCTTCGGAAACAGATCGATTTTTCTCTAACAAACGCAACCAACAAGCAAAGAGCGTTGCAACAATTTCTATATGGTCAGACTTACTTGTTCTAAAAAGTCCTATTAAGTCATAAATCTCAGATACATCTTTAGCAAAATACCTATTAAATGCTGATCTATGATCATTACATCTACTGAGAGGTTTGTACTTTAAGTCTCGCTTAGGATCGTAATTAAACCACTCACGATCTTTAAACTCTTTATCTAAATAACGTGCCATAACTGGATCGTACGGACCAGCGGCATGTTGTTTAAAATCAGCAGCTAAATCCATATGTTTTAATTGTTGGCATAGGTAGATCAATTTTTGTAGCTTTAAATGACCAAATGTTGATTCTGTATGCAACTGAAATGTGATTTCAGCAGCTAGAGACAAAAGTTTCACATCATCAACACTTTCATCTGTAAATAAATCAATTTGGTCAGCAACTTTTTGATTCGATTGCTTAATAGCCTCAATTGGCTTTTCAAACTGAATAATATTATCTGTGCCTTCAGACTCACTTTTATCAGTCGAATCATTCAAGGCACTAGCAATCAGACTATCCGCTAAATGAAGTTTAGTTCTTTGTAACTTACTTCGTAGCTCCTGAAGTTTTTCAATTAAAGAAAATAGTTGAACAACCTTTTCAACAATACGTTTCTGTTCACTGATTGAGCACAAAGGAACCAAAAGATTTCCTAGTGCAAGCATTCCAACATTAGCTTGATTAGCTGTACCAGTTGCACTATCGAATAAGGGTTCTAAAATTTGGTCCACTTTAAAAACGATATTTAAGTACCGTGCATCAATCAACTGCTGATTAACTCTTATTGTAGTCAATCGCTGATTCAAAAATAATTTTTTATCCCGTAAATGGTCCGCTTTAACTAACGTGGTATAGAGGTAATCTTTTTTTCCACGAGTCCCAGTCATGGTAATAATTATATCATTTTCAATTAGTTCACTATCAACAGTTTCTGCCGCTAAACTGTCCGTTATAAAGACCGCTTTTTCATCCAAACGTAATAGATCTGGCCTTACATTTCCCATCCGAACAACTTGGTTTTTACTATTTTCAATGAATAGCTCACTTTTATAAGCAAACCCACCTTTAAGATCAACAAATCCTAATAATCTAGAATACTCCCATCCACTTGGCAATTCAAAAGGCTTTTCATCGTCAGTTATTTCAGGCAAAGGCTTAGACTTCTTAATCTTACCTTCTTTTACTAATTTCGATTTCTCTTTAGTAATTTGTTTTAGCAATTGACTTGCTGGTTCATCTTTAGGGTCTTGTTTTACCAACCTACCCATCACAGCCAACTGCAAAATCGTTTGTTTTAGCTGTCCAATACTATATTCAGTAGTAAATAACAGATCAAAGTTTTCTGAGATATATTGCCAATTCTGTTGGAACTCATCGACATCAGATGAGTTAATCAAAACATTTAATAATGTATCAACTAATTGATCATGTGCTTCTGAGCTTAGATTTTGCTGTTGTTCAAGTTGATCACATAGTTGCATCAATTCATCAACTTTAGCTACGATGCGTTGTTGTTCTTCTAAAGGTGGTATGTTTATGACTAATTTTTCCATCTTTTCTTTAGTAAGATGTACCAACATCACACCATGACCTGCATTTTTTATACTTTTAGTTTGTTGTAATAAATAAAGATACAAATATTGTTTATGAATTGCAGTTTCACTAAAAAAATTCAATTTCCAAATATGGTAATGATATATGACTTTTGGACCTTGCCAGATAACTGGTCCAAAAGATGCAGACCATGCAAATAATAGATCACCATTATCACAATATTTATCATCTTCTAACTGAAGATCAGAGTAATACCAATGATCTGAAGTGAATAAGTTGCCTACACGTAATACGGGTGTACCCGCTTCTAGCAATTCATTTTTTTTATATGCTCTTCCATTTAAAACTTCTACTAAATTTTCTAAATAAGTCTGTCTCCAGTTTAATGGAATATTATTATTTGAAAGATCTAGATTAATATTTTTTTTATTCTTTGTTTTTTTTGAACTTAGTTTAAGTGATTTAATGTTTAATGTATCTTTTAAGGCACTTTCTACATTAGAATCATTAAAATTTTGCTTGGTTAGTTTTCCAACAACAGCTAAATCAAGAATTAATTCACGAAGTTTTTGAATCCCATAAATTGAATCATTAGAACCTGAACTACGTCCACGCCCCGACTTCTTCTCATTTTTTGCTGTTAACCAAATATCTAAATGCTCAGTAATGAGTTTTTTTACATCTGTCATTTTACTCATCCTGACTTATTGACCCAAAGCTTCATCTAAAATAGCTTTTAATTGCTGACGAATTTTAGCCACCTCAGCTTCAAGGCTCTCATATTTAGCCAAAAGCTGTTCAGGGTCTTTTACATCCTCTTCAACTTGATGCGGATTTTTTATATCAATGTTATAGCCGCGACCAATAATATCTTGAAGTGATACTGTCCATGCCTGTTTATTTTCTATACGACTTGCAAAACCATCACTTTCTTTACCCCACCATGCTTTTAAAATATCAAATTCTTTAAGTTGTAAAGGTTTGGTTTTGTTATACGCTTTCACACCTTGTGGCAATTGATGCTCATAAAACCATATATGTTCTGTTTTCTTACCTTTAGTAAAGAACAATATATTGGTACTAATAGATGTATAAGGTGCGAATACAGACTTAGGTAAACGAATAATCGTATGAAGATTACAGTCTGCCATTAATTTTTCTTTAATCGCAGTTTTGATGCCCTCTCCAAACATAAAGCCATCTGGTAATACTACTGCTGCACGACCATGAGCTTTTAAAAGCTGAATGATCAACACCATAAATAAATCGGCAGTTTCACGAGTCTGGAATTTTGAAGGAAAATTCTTCTCAATACCTTGTTCTTCAGTACCACCAAATGGAGGATTAGTCAGAACTACATCTACACGTTTATCTGTTCCCCATGAAATCAAAGGATACGATAAAGTGTTGTCTCTACGGATTTGTACAGGTACATCAATACCATGCAGAATCATATTGGTTGTACATAGCAAATGCGGCAAAGGCTTCTTTTCTATTCCGTAAATACTATTTTGTAATATCTTCTCATCATCAGCAGTTCGAACATAATTTTCACGTTTATGTTCGATTGCAGAAGTCAAGAATCCACCTGTACCACATGCAGGATCAAGCACAGATTCACCTAATTGAGGATCAATCATCTGCGCCATAAAAGTTGTGACTGCACGTGGAGTATAAAACTCACCAGAATTCTTCGCTGCTTGTAAATCACGTAATAATTGTTCGTAAATATCACCAAAAGCATGACGTTCTTTAGATTTATTAAAATCAAAGCCCTTTTGAATCTGGTTAATAATTTTCCGAATCAAACCGCCAGATTTCATATAGTTATATGCGTCAGCAAATACATTTTGTACTACACGAGCACGTGGATCATCATTTTCAACAGCTAAATTTTGTAATGCAGGAAACAATTCATTGTCGATGAAATCTTTAAGCTCATCTCCTGTCATACCTTCATCATCCGCAGCCCAATTGCGCCAACGAAATTCTTCAGGAATTGGAGATTTAAAAGTTTTCCCTTCCAATAAGGCTAAAGTTGCAAGTTCATTCTCTCGATCATCAACAACCTTAAGGAACAACATCCAAACCAACTGCCCAAGACGCTGTACATCACCATCAACACCTACATCTTCACGCATAGTGTCTTGGATGGATTTAATTGTTCCTGAGATGCTCATATGACAACTGCATTAAATTTAAAAAATTTGGCGGCAATTGTACCAATCAGGCTGTTAAGATGCATCATCATATAAGTGATCTCCCAATTCTTTTAAAGCATTTGTATATGCTTCAACCGAACCAAATGACTGAATAATTTCAATGATTGATCCCATTTGATTAAATGGAGGAATTTGTAAAATCTTTACATCTTCAATTGGCTCAATCCCTTGATCAGCATATTTATCGAGTAATGCATCTAAAACTTGACGAGCTTGCTCATTATATTTTGTGAAATAGTTACGTTTGCGAACATTGTTAGCACGTTCTTTTTTAGTTAATGCAGGCTGATCAAAAGCAATGTGGCAAATCATATCGAAAGGATCAAAGTCTTTACCCACCTCATCCTCTAAGGCTTCAAAAATTACGCCCTGCTTTTTGAACTCATCAATAATGAGTGACTTCTTATCAGCACCTTTCCATTTTCTTAAAAATGAATCTAAAGATTCATAGTCTTTTAAAATATGCTGACGAGTATAATCTTTCAGAGATTCAGTCACTAATTTTCCATCGTTATCATAAAACTGAACTCGCTCTCCAATCACATTAACAGCAACATCATTTACATAGAATTTTCTTGGTGGTTCGCCATCACCCCCACCAGTATCGTCACCACCAGAAGTACCACCTATTGTTGAATCATCATCAGGATAATCTGTCTCATCACCTTCATCTTCAATATCTAGCTCATCGGGTGGTACTACAGGTTCATCAGGTTTAGGTTCATAAATGACAACAGGTTCACCATCAAAAGCTGGATCACTAAAAAGCTCTGTCGCCTTTTTGAAATCCATAATTGTAAACCAAGTTTTTCCAAACTCTTCATTAATACGCGTACCACGACCAATCATCTGTTTAAACTCAGTCATGGATTTAATATGCTGATCAAGCACAATCAATTTACATGTTTGTGAATCCACGCCTGTAGTCATCAGTTTAGACGTTGTTGCTATGACAGGATAACGTTCCTCAGGATTAATAAAGTTATCTAGTTCAGCCTTACCCTCTTTATCATCTCCAGTGATACGCATGACAAATTTACGATTTTCTTTGATTCGTTCAGGGTTCAAATTAGCTAAAGCTTGTCGCATACGCTCTGCATGATCAATATCATCACAGAACACAATTGTCTTGGCATAAGGATCAGTATTCACCAAAAACTCGGTAATTTTTTGAGCAACAAGTTCTGTACGCTTCTTTAAAACAAGCCCTTTATCCATATCTTTAAGGTTATAGATGCGATCAGTAATTTCATTGCCATGCTGATCCTTTTTGCCTTTTTCTGGTCGCCATCCTTGTAGGTCTTTATCTATATCGATACGCACAACTTTATAAGGTGCAAGGAAACCATCTTGAATCCCTTGTTTCAACGTATAGGTATAAACTGGATCACCAAAATAAGTAATGTTTGAAGTATCTTTGGTTTCTTTTGGAGTCGCTGTTAAACCAACATGGGTAGCTGAACTAAAGTATTCTAAAATTTCACGCCATGATGAATCTTCTTTAGCACTTCCACGATGACATTCATCAATCACAATTAAGTCAAAGAATTCAGGACTAAACTGCTTGTAGATGTTCTTTTCTTCTTGTGAACCAGTTACTGCTTGATAAAGCGATAAATAAATTTCAGGACTTTTATCAATCTTACGATTTGAAATTTTAGCCATCTTATCCCCAAAAGGTTTAAAGTCCTTATTCATCGCCTGATTAACTAAAATATTCCGATCCGCTAAAAATAAAATCCTCTTTTTGGCTTTAACTTTCCATAGACGCCAGATAATTTGAAAAGCTGTATAAGTTTTTCCTGTGCCTGTTGCCATAACAAGTAAAATACGATTTTGTCCCCGAGCAATCGCTTCTATCGTTTTATTGATTGCATTAACTTGGTAATAACGAGGAAGTTTCCCTGAGCCATCATCATAATATGGATATTCAACGATTTTCTTAGATTCAGGTGTAGTCAAACCCTTATACTGTTCATACAGTTTCCATAACCGTTCAGGAGACGGAAACTCATCCAATCCTAGTTCTTGCTCAACTTTTCCAAATAATCCAGTTTGGTCATGGAATAAGAAGCCATCACCATTACTTGAAAAAACAAAAGGCACTTGTAAGCAATCAGCATAGGCTAAAGCCTGCTGCATACCAGCTCCCAGACTATGATTATTATCTTTCGCTTCAATAATCGCCAAAGGAATATTTTTTTTATAGTAAAGAATATAATCGGCACGTTTCCGCTCACCACGAGTGTGTAGCTTCCCACGCACCATGATTTGACCATTGGTAAAAGTCACCTCTTCACGGATTTGATGTGCAGTCCATCCTGCTTGTTCTAATGCAGGATTAATAAATTTACTGCATATATCTCGTTCTGATAGTTTCTTCTTATCCATTTCAAAGCCATGTATCTGATCTTTATAGCAAGAATAATAGAATGAGATCTCTATTTATACAAATCATTCCATCAAATAATCGAGTATTTTTTAAATCAATATGTTGGAATTAAGCCAATAATTTAAAAAAAATTAGAAAAATCCAAACACATGAAAAATATAATTTATTTTTAACTTCATTATATTTTAGCTCATTTAAAGTTTATAAATATTTTTCCTTATAAAATATTACGAGATCTAAAAAAGTCCCAAAGAAAAGAGTTTCCTACTACAGATATCCTTATTCATTTAGTTTCTTTCTAATCAACTCACCCCCACCAAAAACCCTTCAATCAACAGCTCTGGGTCATCCACACCACTTCCACCCAATAGCAGAACCATTGCCCCATCCATCACAAATAAGAACATATGCGCATCCTTTTTAGAGGCGTTTGCAGAGTTGGTTAAAAGCAATTTATAAATTTGATTCAGCAACCATTTTCGATAGTTCACAACAATCTTATACGCTTTGGGATAACGCTTTTCAATTTCAAAAATCGCTTTAAATGGCAAATGGTACAAACCTTCTAAATTGACATGAAGAACATAAATACGCTTAAGCTTTTCATGCACGGTGAGACCCTTGTTTCGATGAATAATCGAAAATACTTCTTCTTTAAGCGCGTCTGTTTGAAATCCCAGACTCATTTCAATCAATTGTTCTTTAGACTGAAAGTATTTATAAAAACTGGCTTTGGCGATTTGAGAAGACTCAATAATGCGATCTACCCCGACACTATGAAAACCATGGCTGTTAAATAAACTTCGGGCAGTGTCGAGCACCCTTAAAGCACGAAATGAAACCTCTAAATTCGACATATATTTTCCCTATAAATAATTTTCCATCTCAATGAGATAAAACGATGCTCGGCTTCGTTCTAAAAAAAAGGCATGCAAAAGCCTCTAAAGACGGCTTTAGCGCATCTCAAGTTTTATTGTTGATTTGATTTTTTAGTCGTGACAAAGCACTGTCTGAATTGCGAAATACATTCAAACCCTATCAAAGACTAATAAAGAAGTATGAAAATACAGTGCATGGCCAACTCCTACAAAATTCGGAAAGCTGCCAAGACATAAAGATTTATGGTGGCAGAACGAAAGAGGGTTAGCAGACTGAACCTAAGAATCAGCACACCCGAAGGTGTCCCCCTTTCGTCCTACCGCAACAAAAAAGGGGGACGAACGAGTCTACATTAAAAAAACAAGGTTTTTCAATGCACTTAGGAAACGGTCTGCTAAAACCGACTGGCGATGTAGGCCAGCGTTTAAAGAATAATCGGGGCAAGGGTGAGTGTCAATTTACACTTTAGGCCAAATAAATTTTATTATTATTTTTCAATATCTTATATTTTTATTATTTTTAAACTAATTTATAAGAATATTTTCACAATGAGCAGAGTGCTTAAAGCTCAGTACTTTAAACAAGCTCAGTCTGCCCCACTTGGTGATAAGCACGGTTAAAATATACCAAGCTTTGATCATGTCCACTTTGTTGAACTGCAACAATACGACAAATAAAAATTGTATGCGTTCCAACTTCTTGAATTTGATCAATCTCACAATCGAAATTTACCAAAGCATCATCCAAAACAGGCGCACCCGTTTCCAGCTCTGACCAAGCACCGTGTTTAAAACGCTCTTCGGGACTCAATTTAGACGAAAAGGCTTTAGAAATATGTTGATGATCTGCGCTTAGCACATTCACGCTTAAGATTTTATTGTCGACAAAATGCACATGCGAACTCGATGCCCGATTCATGCAGACCAATAAAGTCGGAGGCGTATCTGTGACGCTACATACAGCAGATGCAGTAAAGCCATAACGACCAGACATGCCTGTGGTGGTAATCACACTGACTGCACTGGTGAGTAAAGACATTGCATCTCTAAAATCTGTTGCTTCAACCATCACTTTATTCCTAAATTAAACTCGATCTATTTTAAATATGCTCAGGGCTACTCTGTGTAACCCTGAAGCCATCAAGAGATCGGTAAATTAAGCCAGTTCTTTACGAACAATTTCTGCACCTGCACTTAATGCATTCAACTTGCCACGTGCAACATCACGCGCCAAAGGTGCCATACCACAGTTGGTTGATGGATAGAGCTTATCGGCATCGACAAACTGAAGTGCTTTGCGTAGCGTGTTTGCAACTTCTTCTGGCGTTTCAACTGTGTTGCTTGCCACGTCAATCGCACCTACCATCACCTTCTTACCGCGAATCAATTCAATCAGATCCATCGGCACACGTGAGTTGTGACATTCGAGTGAGATAATATCAATTTTTGATTGCTGTAACTTTGGAAAAGCCTCTTCATATTGACGCCATTCTGATCCGAGGGTCTTTTTCCAGTCCGTATTGGCTTTGATGCCGTAACCATAGCAAATATGCACCGCGGTTTCACACTTCAACCCTTCAAGCGCACGCTCTAAGGTCGCAACACCCCAATCATTCACTTCATCAAAGAACACATTAAAGGCAGGCTCATCGAACTGGATAATATCCACACCCGCAGCTTCTAATTCTCTCGCTTCTTCATTCAGGATTTTGGCAAATTCCCACGCCAATTTTTCACGGCTTTTATAATGCGCATCATATAGCGTATCAATCATGGTCATTGGACCAGGCAAAGCCCATTTGATTGGTTGATTGGTTTGCTGGCGTAAAAACTTGGCATCTTCAACAAAAACAGGCTTTTGACGCGATACAGCCCCCACAACTGTTGGAACACTGGCATCATAACGATTACGGATACGAACCGTCTCACGTTTCTCAAAATCCACACCCGTAAGGTGTTCAATAAAGGTTGTGACAAAATGCTGACGGGTTTGTTCACCATCGCTGACAATATCAATGCCTGCTACTTGCTGTTCATGCAAAGACAAACGCAAAGCATCCTGTTTACCTTCAATCAAACCCTGCTCTTGCAGTTTCCACGGCGACCAAAGTGTTTCAGGCTCTGCCAGCCAAGATGGTTTTGGTAAGCTACCCGCAGTCGACGTTGGTAATAATCTTTTCATCATCAATAACCTTATATTTTCAATAAATTAGTGCGCGTAACTTTTTTGCGAGTTGCTTTGTGCTGCATAACTGGCAGACCACTGTTCAAGTGTCTCGCGGTATGGTTTGATGAATTGTTCTTCAACAAATTTCCCTTGTTCAATCGCCAAACGACTACGTTCTTCTCGGTCATATACAATGCGAGTCAGTGAATAATCTTGGTTATTCAAACTTGGTTGATAAGACTTTCCTGCTGAAGAGTTCGCATTGTAAATTTCAGGTCGGTAAATCTTTTGGAACGTTTCCATGGTGCTGATGGTACTGATCAACTCAAGATTGGTGTAATCCGCCAGCAAATCACCAGAGAAATAGAAAGCCAACGGCGCAACACTGTTTGGCGGCATGAAATAACGCACCTTTAAACCCATTTTTTGGAAATACTCATCTGTTAATGAATATTCATCTTGCAGGTATTCGACACCCAACACAGGATGCTGATTTTCAGTACGTTGATACACCTTGCTGCTTGAAACACTGAGACAGATTACAGGTGGCTTTTTAAAGTTTGCCTTGTAGGTCTCTGACTCAATAAAGCTTTTAAACAAGTTGCCATGTAAATCGCCAAAGTTCTCTGGCGTGCTAAATCCAGACTGATTTTTATTATGGTCAAGCAATAGCACACTGAAATCATAGTCACGGACATAAGAAGAGAAATTGTTCCCCACAATACCTTCAATACGCTCATTGGTTTTTTGATCAACAATATTGGTTTTCAAGATTTCAATTAAAGGAAGTGCATTGGCATTGCTTGCAGCATCAACCTTCATTTCAACCGAAATGATTTCCAGCTCAACTTTATAACGATCAGCCAAAGGATTATCCCAATGCGCCAAAGCATTAAAGCGATTGTCGATCATCTTTAAGGTGTTGTGCAGATTCTGTTGACGACTTTCGCCTCTTGCCAAATTCGCAAAGTTGGTTGTGATACGTGTATTTTCTGATGGAGTGTAGTTCTCATCAAAACCAATACGCTTAATCGTAAATGCAAACTCTTTACTCATTTTAATCTGCCACCCTAATTTCCGAGATAAATCTAAACTTCTTTATAGAGTGATTTATACCGCAATCATTAGCTGAATAAAAATGATTTAATCTAACCTCAAAATGAATGAAATTCATGTTAACAAATTTGCTTAGATGAAAATGGCTCAACAAGGTCTGTGCAATCAGGCGAACATTAGAGCTCAGCGCGATCACATTAGGGAAAATCTGGCGCTTTTCGTTCAAGTGAAATCATCAAATGAAGTCGCAAAAAGTTTTATGATCAGTTTATTGGTCACAACATAACCGATGAACTATAAAAAAACCGCATTTTCTAGCGGTTTAAAAACAGAACGCAATCTACACACTTGGCTAACAGAGCGAAATTAATGAAAATTTTTTCGATATTGGATAAATCCAGCATTCACCGCCATGCTGTCATAAAGCATTCGGGCCTGGTAATTGGTTTCATGGGTTAACCAATAAACACGTGAGCATTCTCTTTCAGCCGCCTTTTGGTAAACAGCTTCAATTAATTTACGCCCCAAGCCTTTTATCCGTGAATGTTGATCAACAAATAAATCCTGTAAATAACAGTAATCGCCTGTAGTCCACGTACTTCGATGAAAAATAAAATGCACAAAAGCAATGAGTCGATCTTGATCAACAACGACCAAACATTGCATCTGTTCGTCTGGGTCAAGCAACCGTGTAAATGTTTTTTCCGTCACCTGATGATCAATTTCAACCTTATAGAAAGCCTGATAGCCTTGCCATAACCACAACCAGTTTTGATAATCTTGCTGCTCGAGTGCTCTAAGCTGCATGCCAGCGCCTCCATGTTAGAATGATGCCCAAACATCATAGTTTTATCTTTTTATAGAGCCGAGTGCCAATTTATTGCTTTTATCTAAACCAATTTTTTGATGAATCAATCTGTTCATCTGGTTAAAATGTGACTCATCTCTCTAAACTATAAGCTATGGATTTACTAGAACTTTCTACAACTTTCACACAATAAATCATCAAAGTTGGCTTGATTTGTACATTTTGAAACATTAGTTCAACCAAAATACCGTCTAATTTAAAGTAAAATTCATGAACTAACTTCTTCAACATCAGTGTTAAGGCAATCCCTTACTGTACTGATGTGCCTTTATTGCGCCTGTATCATCATTTAAATTCTTTCTCTCTATATCGCTTGTCATATAGAGCGTCATTTAATTTTTAAGGTAAATTGAATGAAAAAATTTTGGAAATATTTATTAGTACTACTCGTCGTACTCATTATTATTGCAATTGCCTTTCTTTTTAGACCAGTTGCGTCTAAGGCAATTAAAACCACCAATAACGAACCAACTGTCGATGTTGTACTCATCGGCGGCGGGATCATGAGTGCCACTTTAGGTACTTATCTCAACGAATTACAGCCTGACTGGAATATCCGTATGTACGAACGTCTTGATGCGGTTGCACAAGAAAGTTCAAACGGTTTTAACAACGCAGGTACAGGCCACTCAGGCTTTATGGAAATGAACTATACCGAAGAAAAAGACGGTAAAATGGACATTTCTAAAGCTGTAAATGTGGCTGGTCAGTTTGAAATTGCCAAGCAGTTCTGGGCATACCAAGTGAAACAAGGTGTTTTAGAAACACCAAATACTTTCATTAATCCAGTACCACATATTGCTTTCGTCTGGGGCGATAACGTCAACTTCATGGAAAAGCGTTATGCTGCCATGGTCCAAAATCCGTTATTCGCTGGCATGAAATTGAGTGAAGACAAAGCTGAAATTCAACAATGGGCACCATTGGTGATGGACGGTCGTGATCCTCAACAGAAAGTGGCTGCAACTCGTATGGACGTAGGTTCTGACGTCAACTACGGTGCAATCACCAAACAGTTGATTGGCAACCTTGAAAAGAGTCCAAACTTCAAACTCAGCACTTCAACTGAAGTGACGGGTATCAGCAAAAACGATGACAACACTTGGTCTGTTGCTTTCAAAGATTTGAAATCTGGTAAAGTTGATCATGTGAAAACACGTTTTGTGTTTATTGGTGCGGGTGGTGCTGCAATTAAATTATTGCAAATGACGGGTTTACCAGAAGCTCAACAATACGCAGGCTTCCCTGTGGGCGGTGAGTTCCTTGTAACTGACAACCCAGCAGTAACAGCAAAACACACTGCTAAAGTGTATGGTCGTGCTGATCTTGGTGCGCCTCCAATGTCTGTACCACATATCGATACACGTTATATCGACGGTAAAAAATATGTGTTGTTTGGCCCATTCGCAACTTATTCAAACAAGTTCCTGAAAAATGGTTCACAGCTTGATTTGCTTGCATCAACCAACAAAAACAACGTGTTGCCTATGGCTGCGATTGGTCTACAAAATGCTGACCTTGTTCAGTATCTCGTAAGCCAAGTATTGATGTCTGATGCAGATCGTTTCAATGAGTTGAAAAAATACTACCCTGAAGCTGATCCAAAAGATTGGCATTTACAACAGGGTGGTCAACGCGTTCAGATCATCAAAAAAGAGCCTGGCAAACCTGCTAAATTGCAATTCGGTACAGAAATCTTTGCATCTAAAGACAAGTCTGTAACGGCATTGCTAGGTGCTTCTCCGGGTGCGTCTACATCACCTTACATCATGCTCAACTTGCTTGAAAAAGCATTCCCAGAGCAAACCAAAGGTGTATGGAATGACAAATTGCATGAGATCGTACGTTCTTATGGAAAAGACCTTTCAACAGATCCAGCGTTGTTAGATCAAATCCGTCAGTACTCAAGTTCAACTTTGGGCTTGAACTATACGACTCCTGCAAACTTAGTTCCTGCGAAGAAAGTGGTTAAAGCTGAAGCTGTTGCTCAATAAGCGACGCTAAGCAGATTAAAAAGGGAGGAGTTTCAACTCTTCCCTTTTTCTTTATTTGTATTTTATAAATCTAAGCCTTATGTCTTCTGCTGTACCTCATTCTGCTTTCGCTGCATTTGCCAGTCGTGACTTTAGGTTATTGACCGTCAATCAATGCTGCCTGACGTTTGCGGTGCTGATTCAAGAAGTGCTCATCGCGTTTTATTTGTATCAAATCACCAAGAATCCGCTTATCCTCGGCTTGGTCGGGATGATGGATTTTTTACCCTTTCTCGTCCTCTCTTTATGGGGCGGCTATATTGCCGACCGTTTTAATCGTCAGCGTATTTTGCAGATCAGTTTTAGTTTTGCCATTCCCTTATCGATCGCTTTGTGGATCAGTTTTGATCTTTTCCACAGCCAAACCATCAATGAAAATTTATTATTAATCTCATCATTTAGCATTCTATTTTTATTTGGCTGTATTCGCGGCATATATAGCCCCTGTTTTAATTCTTTACGCCCGTTTGTGGTACCCGAACATTTGTATACCAATGCAGCCACATGGACCAGTATGTGCTGGCAAGCCAGTGGTATTCTTGCACCGGTCATTGCGGGCTTCATGCTCGCTCATCTCGATTTAGACATTACCTTTGGTGTTATCGTGGCACTGTTTTTAGGCGGCAGTATCGCCCTGTGGTGTCTACAGAAACGAGATTTTCCTCAAATCCAAACCGAGTCGATAACTCAAAGCTTAAAAGAAGCACTGCAGTTTATTTTTAAAACTAAAATTATCTTTTGGGCCATGTTTCTCGATCTGAGCTCCGTTTTTTTTGGTGGCATCATCGCTCTTTTGCCAATTTTTGCCCAAGATGTTTTACATATCGGTGCAGATGGTTTTGGCCTATTACGTGCGGCACCTGCGTTTGGCGCATTGATTATGATGATAATTTTAATTCGCTATCCACCAAAATCCAGACCTTGGCAGATCATGTTGCTTGCCGTGACAGGTTTTGGTCTATGTACTTTATTGTTTGCTGTTACCAGACAACTGTATTTTTCTGTCGCAGTTCTCATTATTATGGGTGCATGTGACAGTATCAACATTGTCATTCGTCAAACGATTCTCCAGCTCATTCCACCCAAGGACATGCTTGGACGTGTAGCTGCCATTAATGGCATCTTTGTCACGTCGAGTAATGAGCTTGGTGCGTTGCAGTCGAGCGTGATGACGCGCTTTTTCAGCGTGATTCCTGCGATGTTGATTGGTGGTTCACTGTCTTTGCTCTGCGTTGTTTTAACAAAGATCAAGACCAAAGATTTATTTAATTTCCGTTTTTAATTTCCCTATTAAACAAACAGTTATTTTAAAATTCAATGTAATATGAAACATACTTTGCCCGCGTCTTCAGGCCTCTCTAAATTTATTATTTTTTCCGTTTTTGTATGGCTGGTGCTGTTGTGGCTGCAATCTACCTATTTTGTCATTATCGGTGGGCACGCCTATTTGTTCTGGACCTCATTCGGCCTTTTGATATTGAATGTGCTTAGCTTGCGACCGACGATTTTAAAAAATCGGATCGCCTTCGTGATTACTGCTGCCTTGCTGATTTATCTGGTGTTTAACTCGTTGTTTTGCACTTATTTGATGATCGCTTTTTATTGTATTTTCTATTTATATTCAGACGAATATAAGAATAAACGCGCAATTAAATTGATCAGCCTATTTTTGATCATGATTATTTTTGCGATCTACCAAACCCAATCTTTGCATGAACTTAAAAGCCATTATGAACCCTATGAAACGGGTGAAACATGGCAAAAATACGGTGCTTTATAATCAGGCCAATAAAAAACCTCACATGACGTGAGGTTTTTTATTACTTAGCAGACTAATCTTGAGAATCTGGATACAAAGGACGATTTCCGGGACTAATACGATTGATATGCAAGAAGGTCATATGACGCTCGTACTTATCAAGAATGTCATTAATCACCTGTTCTTTAGTATATCCAACCAGATCATTGTCCTGCGAACCCTCATACAAGAAGGTTTCTAAGCGATAGTAGAACTGCTTACCACGTTTACCACGCTCACTAAAGTTTGGCGCGATATAACGTACAGGCCAGATTTGATAAACGAAGTTATGCTCTTCTTCCAAATAGATGGTCAAATCTAGATGATAGAGTGCATCATTGTCTTCCAATGCCGTTTGGGTGACATCAACATGCATCCCACGTTTAATCAGCTCATCGGCAACTGTACGCACTGCTGGTTCACAGACACTATCAAGCATCCGTTGGGTTTCACTGGTACCAGGGTGATGCATCACACGGGCTAAACGCTTCTTCCAGTTCAGGATATCCACATTCCCAACCACTGGCGCGGCATTCATACTACGACTCGCCTTACGATAATCTTCCAGACGCAAAGATTTGTAGAGACCAGCCATGACCAACAGCATCACAAAACTAAAGGGTAAGCCCATGATCACAGTCGCACTTTGCAGTGCGGTAATGCCATTTGCCATCAGCATTGCCAACGTGAGCAAACCAATTGCTGTTGCCCAAAATACTCGCAACCAACGTGGTGCATCATTATCGACATTGGAAAACTTAGTGGTGAAATTACCTAAAACCAATGCACCTGAATCTGCAGAAGTGACATAGAACAGCAGACCTGTAATCGTTGCCACGCCTGCAATAAATGCAAACCACGGATATTGCGCCAATAAGTCATAGAAACCATGTGCAGGATCTGTCAGAACGGTTTGTGCCAGTGCAGTATTACCTTCAAAAATAACGTTATATAAGGCACTGTTTCCGAAAATGGACAACCACGTGATGGTAAACAACAAAGGAATAATTAAGGTGCCACAAACAAATTCACGAATGGTACGACCACGGGAAATCCGCGCTAGGAACAGACCGACAAAAGGTGACCAAGCCACCCACCATGCCCAAAAGAACAAGGTCCAACTGTTCATCCATTCTTTCGGCTGATCAAAGGCAAAACTTTCTAAAGCCAAACTTGGGAATCGACTGATATAGTCACCAAAATTTTGCACCAACGCATTGAGCAAAAATCCTGTATTGCCCAAAAACAGTACAAACAACATTAAGCCTATCGCGGCAAAAATATTGATTTCGGATAAAACCTTAATCCCCTTATTGACACCCGCAGTCACCGAAATAATGGTCACAATCACGGCCACTAAAATCAGCGCCGACTGAATCCACAGGTTTTCAGGTAAATCAAACAGGACATGCAGACCATAGTTGATCTGAACGACTGCAATACCACAAGTGGTGGCAATACCAAAAATCGTCCCGATGACAGCGGCAATATCCACAGTATGTCCAATTGGACCATCAATTTTTTTACCAAAAATTGGATAGAGCGCCGAGCGAATGGTGAGAGGTAAGTTATAGCGATAACTAAAATAGCCCAAGGCCATCCCGACCAAGGCATACATGCCCCAACCTGTTAAGCCATAGTGGAACAGTGTCCAGACCATGCCCTGACGCGCAGCTTCATAGGTTTGGCCTTCGCCCACAGGCGGGTTCATATAATGAGATAAAGGCTCTGCAACGGAGAAGAACATTAAATCTGTTCCGATCCCGGCGGCAAACAACATCGCCGACCAACTCAGTAAGCTGAACTCAGGTTTCGAGTGCTTCGGACCAAGTTTGATATCGCCATAACGTGAGCAAGCAATAAAAACCACAAAGATTAAATACAATGTCGCAGCTAGTAAGTAGTACCAGCTGAATTTATCACTGACCCAAGCCAGTACCACATTGAGTAAATGATTGGCAAAGTCGTTAAATAAAATCGTAACAAGTGCAAATGTTAAAATAAGTAGAGCTGAAACATAAAAGACCACACGATTTAAATGGTCTTTATTCGCTAATGTAGCATCATCAACCGCTCTTGGATTATCTGTCGCCATACAATCCTCAGGGAGTTAGAGAAGAAAAAGAAAATATTCATCCACGTCTTTCCATCGCTAAATCAATGAAAAGACATATCTGAATAGAAAATGAAAAACAAAAGTTATTTACCCGAATTACAATGTTTCTGATTTTTCAGTTGTGTGATGTGATGACTGAGTGTCCTGCGTTATCACTTGCGGTGGTGTAGGACTAAAAAATTGATCCTGTTTAACTGCTTTGGCAAGGCCAAACATATACAGCAAAATAATAACGGAGAATGGCAAACCACACAGTACTACGGCGCTTTGCATGGAGTGGAAACTCCCTGCCAACAACAGCCCGATACTGACAATGGTAATCACCACAGACCAGAAAATTCGCAACCAAATTGGTGAATCACTTTCATTGCTACCCCCTTTCGAGGACAGATTTGCGATCATGAGTGTACCAGAACCCACAGGGGTCAAAAACAATACGAAACAAATCACAACAACAATCCCAGCAACATAAGGATTGAAAGGTAGAAATTCGAGCAGCTTAAATAGGGACAAAGCAGGATCGGTTAACACCAAATCACCCAAGATTTTTTGCTTTTGCTCCAAGATAAAATAAATTGCAGTATTGCCAAAAATCGAGATCCAGGCCAAGGTAAAACCCAGTGGAATCAGGCATACGCCGAGCACAACTTCACGAATGGTGCGGCCTTTGGAAATACGTGCAATAAACATCCCTACAAATGGCGCCCATGCAATCCACCATGCCCAATAGAACACCGTCCATGAACCTAACCATTCGCCTGCTTTGCTGTTGTAGAGATACATATCAAAGCTTTTTGCCAGAAAATGATCAAGATAATCACCCACGTTCTGCACCAAACCATTGAGCAGATGGTTGGTTGGCCCTGTGAGGAACACGAATAGTAATAAGGCATAGAGTAAACGTAAATTAATACGGGATAACCAAGCCAAGCCCTTTTCGATCCCAACCACGGTGGTAATGGTTGCGACAGACATCATCAGCAAGACCACGGCAATCAACGTCGTATTATTATTGGGAATCTCAGGAAGTAGATAATGAACGCCAGACACCAGTACCAAAGCACCGATGCCGAGATTGGTCACCAAAGAAATGACTGTAGCTAAAATCCCAAAGCCATCGACAAAATCACCGACCAAGCCATAGATTCGCTCACCAAAGATTGGATACAGCGCTGAACGTAATGCTAATGGCAAATCTCGACGGAAGGCGAAATAGCCCAAAGTCACACCCAGTAAGGCATACAACACCCAACCATGAATGCCCCAATGCAGAAAGCTATACATCATGGCATCACGCGCAGCTTGAATCGTTCCACCCTGACCTTCTGGTGGTCGAAGGAAATGATCAACGGGTTCAGCAACACCGTAATATAACAGTGCGATCCCGATGCCTGCAGAAAACAGCATTGACACCCAAGCAAGATAGCCAAACTCAGGTTTATCGTCATCTTTGCCTAATGGAATCTGCCCAATCCGAGAAAAAGCTAACCACGCTACAAAACCTAAACAAACCACAATGACCAGCATGTAGTACCAGCCAAACAATTGGTTCGCCTGCCCTTGTATATAAGTCAACCAGAACTGACTACGCTCTGGAAACAACACAAACAGTAGGCCAAAAATGCCGATACTGATTGCGGAGCTCCAAAAAACAAACAAATTTAAACGTATAGGTTCAGATGGGGACCCTTCATTACTTTCTGACACCATGATCTTGCTCCTTGCAATAGGTGTATTTTTCTTAAAAAATAATGTGATAAGTGTTCATTTATGCTTATCGCCTTATCCATAAGAATCTTTGATTTATTACGTGACTTCTATTCTTGCCAATCAAAAATTCATTGATTTTTACAGATTATACTTTTTATTGATTGAACGTTCAATCAATAAAAAGTATGATAAAAAAATGTTATGATGCTCTACATCGAGAAATGTTGAATAAAAAGCACCTTGGCAGGGCTTTAAATGGATAAGCATGACAAAGCGTAGAGTAAAACCAGAGCATGTGCGACGTGAAGAGATTATTAGCGCCGCATTTTATGTAATTTCTGAAGTGGGGTTATCTAATACCACCATTGCACAAATTGCAAAAAAGGCCGAACTATCGACCGGTATTGTGAGTCACTATTTCGGTGACAAACAGGGATTAATCAATACCTGTATGCAAGAAATGCTCAACGTTTTGCGTCAAAAGACTGACCAATACAAAGCTGAAGCAGATGCGCATCCAGAAAGCCAAATTAAGGCCATTATTGATTCCAACTTCGATATCAGTCAGGTCAACAAACAAGCCATGCGGGTCTGGTTAGACTTTTGGTCTGCCAGTATGCACCTGCCCGAACTTGGACGTTTACAACGAATTAATGATCAACGCCTGTATTCCAACCTGAAACATTATTTTCTGATGTTGGTCGATGATAAACAACAGGCAAGCATTGCCGCTCGCGGATTAGCGGCTTTGATTGACGGATTATGGTTACGCGGCAGTTTAAGCAGTCACGATGAGTTTGACAGCCAGCTGGCACGTTCCATTGCTTATGATTATGTAAAAACGCAAATCCAATTTGCGAACAAGCCTTTGCAGGAGAAACAGAATGAGTGATGCACAAGTTCATCAATTGTATATCCACGGACGTTATGTCGCAGCGACCAGTGGCAAAACATTTAACAGTATCAATCCTGCCAACGGTGAAGTGATCGCAACACTTCAACAAGCCTCACAACAAGACATTGAAGCGGCTGTTCAAAGCGCACAACAAGGCCAGAAAATCTGGGCAGCCATGACCGCAATGGAGCGTTCACGCATTTTACGTCGTGCAGTTGATATCTTACGCGAACGTAACGATGAACTTGCCCAACTCGAAACACTCGATACAGGTAAAGCCTATAGCGAAACATCGACCGTTGATATCGTGACAGGCGCAGATGTACTCGAATACTATGCAGGTCTTGCCACCGCAATTCAAGGCGAGCAAGTACCGCTACGCGAATCAAGCTTCTTCTATACCCGTCGTGAACCCCTCGGTGTGGTCGCTGGTATCGGTGCTTGGAACTATCCAATTCAAATTGCGATGTGGAAATCAGCGCCTGCCCTAGCAGCAGGAAATGCCATGATTTTCAAACCAAGTGAAACTACGCCACTGACCGCATTTAAACTTGCTGAAATCTATACTGAAGCGGGTCTGCCAGACGGCGTATTTAACGTGGTACAAGGTGCGGGTCGTGACATCGGTCAATGGCTCACTGAGCATCCAGTGATTGAAAAAATCTCGTTCACTGGTGGCGTAGAAACAGGCAAAAAAGTAATGGCCAGTGCTGCGGGTTCAACTTTGAAAGAAGTGACCATGGAGCTTGGTGGTAAATCCCCTCTCGTCATTTGTGATGACGCCAACCTTGACCGTGCTGCAGATATTGCAGTCATGGCAAACTTTTTTAGCTCTGGTCAGGTTTGTACCAACGGTACGCGCGTGTTTGTACCTAAGGCAATGCTTGCTGATTTTGAAGCAGCCGTTGTAGAACGTGTGAAACGTATCCGTATCGGTGATCCAATGGCTGAGCAAACCAATTTTGGTCCACTCACCAGCTTCCCGCATATGGAAAAAGTATTGTCATTCATTGAGTCTGGCAAACAGCAAGGTGCAAAAGTACTGATCGGTGGTGGCCGTGCCACTGAAGGTGATCTTGCCAAAGGTGCTTATGTTCTACCAACCGTTTTCAGTGATTGCCAAGATGACATGACCATTGTGCAAGAAGAAATCTTCGGTCCTGTAATGAGCATTCTCAGCTATGAAACAGAAGAAGAAGTGATCCGTCGTGCCAATGATACCGACTTCGGCTTGGCTGCGGGTGTTGTCACCCAAGACATCACCAAAGCACATCGTATTATCCACCAACTTGAAGCAGGTATTTGCTGGATTAATACTTGGGGCGAATCTCCTGCCGAAATGCCAGTGGGTGGCTATAAACAATCAGGTGTAGGTCGTGAAAATGGCTTAACCACGTTGGGTCATTACACCCGCATTAAATCTATTCAAGTTGAGTTAGGCGAGTATCAAAGCATTTTCTAATGCCCTCACCTTTCACCCTCAAAATTAATCCGATGTGCCATGCCATCTCCTGATTGCACTGGCACTCTCTAGAATACAAAAGGGATAACAATGAATACTCAAGCATATGACTACATTATCATTGGCGCAGGATCAGCCGGAAATGTACTCGCAACACGTCTGACTGAAGACAAAGACGTGACTGTTTTATTATTGGAAGCTGGTGGTCCCGACTACCGTTTAGATTTCCGCACCCAAATGCCAGCCGCGTTAGCATTCCCGTTACAAGGTCGTCGCTACAACTGGGCTTATGAAACCGATCCTGAGCCGCACATGAACAATCGCCGTATGGAATGTGGTCGTGGTAAAGGCTTAGGCGGTTCTTCACTGATTAATGGGATGTGTTACATCCGTGGTAATGCTATGGATCTGGACCAATGGGCAACCATGAAAGGTCTGGAAGACTGGACTTATGCAGACTGTTTACCTTATTACAAAAAAGCCGAAACGCGTGATATTGGTGGCAATGACTATCATGGCGATAAAGGCCCTGTTTCAGTGGCAACGCCTAAAAATGGCAATAATGTGCTGTTCCACGCCATGGTTGAAGCAGGCGTACAGGCAGGTTACCCACGTACAGATGACTTAAACGGTTATCAACAGGAAGGTTTCGGCCCAATGGACCGTACCGTAACACCAAAAGGCCGTCGCTCAAGTACTGCCCGTGGTTATCTCGATCTGGCTAAAGGTCGCCCAAACCTCACCATCGTGACGCATGCCACCACTAACCGAATTCTGTTTAATCAAAAACAGGCCGTCGGTGTGGAATATATTATTGGTGCAGACAAAGCCAATATGAAACAAGCGCAAGCCAAACGTGAAGTTTTGCTTTGTGCAGGTGCGATTGCATCACCACAAATCCTGCAACGCTCAGGTGTGGGTGAAAGCAATTTCCTGAAATCGATGGACATTGATGTAGTACATGACTTACCAGGTGTGGGCGAAAATCTGCAAGACCACTTGGAAATGTACTTGCAATATCAATGTAAACAACCTGTTTCACTTTACCCTGCATTGCAATGGTATAACCAACCTGCCATTGGCGCAGAGTGGTTATTCAACGGCACAGGTGTGGGTGCAAGTAACCAGTTCGAAGCAGGCGGTTTTATCCGTAGTTCAGAAGAGTTTGACTGGCCAAATATCCAATATCACTTCTTGCCTGTCGCGATTAACTATAACGGCAGTAATGCAGTGAAAGAACATGGTTTCCAAGCCCATGTTGGTTCAATGCGTTCGCCTTCGCGTGGTCGTATCCAGCTGAAATCAAAAGATCCGTTTGAGCATCCAAGCATCCTGTTCAACTACATGTCAACCGAACAGGACTGGCGTGAGTTCCGTGATGCCATCCGTATCACCCGTGAGATCATGGCGCAGCCTGCACTTGATCCGTATCGTGGTGAAGAAATCAGCCCAGGTAAACATATTCAGACCGATGCTGAACTGGATGAATTCGTCCGTACGCATGCAGAAACAGCCTTCCACCCATCATGTAGCTGTAAGATGGGTGAAGATGATATGGCAGTAGTGGATGGTCAAGGTCGAGTCCATGGCGTACAAGGCTTACGTGTGGTCGACGCCTCAATCATGCCCCTAATCATTACAGGCAACTTGAATGCTACGACGATTATGATCGCAGAAAAAATTGCCGATAAAATCCGTGGACAAAAGCTGCCACGTTCTGAAGCAGGTTATTACAAAGCGGGTACAGCACCTGTACGACAAGCTCCCCTTCGTCCAATACTGTAAAGCGCACGATGTACATGTGACAGCTGAAGTTTAGCTTCGGCTGTCACTTCGCTCAGGGAATATAGAATGAAAAAATTATTATTGATTGCACCTTTGGCTTTTTATTTTCAAAGCACTCACGCGACCGAAACCACCTCCCCCTACTCGGCCAATGTTACCGCTGCCAGCCAATACGTTTCACGTGGTTTTCAACAAACCTGGGGCAAACCTGCCTTGCAAGGTGGAATGGATTATAACCACAGCAGCGGTTTTTATGCAGGCACATGGGCATCGACGGTGAGTGATCATTTTATTCGTGACGCGTCTGTGGAATGGGATGTGTATACAGGCTATAGCCGTAGTTTTGGTGATTGGACTGTCGGTACCAAAGTGGCTTATTACTTTTATCCAGGTGCAAAAACCACCGCCGACACAGACAATACCCGTTTTGATTATGGTGAAATTATCCCAGAAATCAGCTATGGGCCACTCAGCGTGAAGTATGCGATTACCTATACCCAAGATTATTTTGGTAATAACGCCGATACTCTAGGTACAGGCAATAATAAACACTCGCGTGGTTCAGGTTATCTTGATGTCAATTGGCTTCAGCCCATCACTCAAGGTTGGTCTGTGAATGCACATTATGGCAATCAGCGCATTAAAAACTTTTCAGCAGCCAGTTTTCAAGACGCCAGTTTTTCAGTCAATAAAGAGCTGCCATATAACTTATCGAGTAGCTTAACCTATAGCAAAGCATGGGATAAAGACGGTTTTTATCAACAATACAGCAATGGCAATCCCAATGCCAAAGTCTCTAATCCAATTGATTCAACCCTCACTTTTTCACTCACCAAAACCTTTTAATCAGATGAATCTAAATCAAACCCAATAAAAAAGCCGCTCTCGATAGAAGCGGCTTTTTAATATTTTAGAATTTAGGACTTAATCAGTTCAATGCCAGAGCCCGCACGTTTTGGATCAATCAAAATTTTGGCATGTTGCTCTGGGTCACGTAAGGCATCAAAGGCATTACTCACGCCTTCCAAACCGACCACACCCGTGATCAATGGTGAACAATCGACTTTACCTTCTGCAATCATATGCAGCGTGTCACGGAATTCAAGCGGTGTATAACCCAATACATATTGGATTTCCAATTCCTTATTAATCGCCAATGCAGGTTCAATCTTGTCACTTTGCATACAGACACCAACCCCCACAATACGTGAGAACAGTGGTGCACCTTCCAAAATCTGCTGCATGATCCCTGCCACACCCACGCACTCAAAAATCACTGGACGTTTTGGCAATAACCCGAGTTTATCCCCGACACGCATGGCATTCACCCAAGGTAATGAGTAAGTCTGAACCTTGTCAAAAATCCCCATCCCCATATTAATCGCTTCAGAGACATTGCCTAATAATCCAAGCTCTTTCCAACTACTAAACGGAGACTGCTGTTTAGGATCAATCAATATATCTGCACCACATTGTTCAGCTAAGCGACGGCGGTTCGGTGAAAAATCACTGGCAACCACGGTTTTAACCCCCGCTGCTTTGAGCATAATAATCACACCCAAACCCACGGGACCACAGCCAATCACGATTGCAGGCTCATTTTTCTTGATTCTACTACGACGTACCGCATGTAAAGCAACAGCCATTGGCTCAGTCAACGCTGCACTGTCTGCGTCTAAACCATTCGGCACTTCAAACATTAGGCTAGATTGCACCAAGACTTGTTCTGCATACCCCCCTGAAGCACTGGGTGACAGTCCTGTTGGTGCATAGCCTTGAGATTCAACATTTAATAATGGCATGGCACAAACCAAAGTATCCGCTTTCAATTTACGGCGTGTTTTTGGACCATAATCCAAGACTTTGCCACAGAACTCATGGCCGAAAACTAATTTATCAGAGGATTTGGCAACCCCATTAAACCCGACTCTTGCTGCCAGATCATGCATATGATCACAGTGATGCTGCATATGTAAATCTGAACCACAAATCCCGCAACGTACCACTTCAAGTAATACTTGTCCTTTTGCAGGAATCAATTGAAGACTATCTTCCAGTTTCAACTCAGCGTTCTGACAAACCAGTGATTTCATAGGATGGATTCCTTTTTTGTTTTATTCAAATTGTTCACCTTCAGCACTTTTATCAGCTGGAATATCAAGTAAACAACACATGACTCAATCCTGACAAGGATAATTGTCAAAAACTATGACCTAAAGATCAATATATCGAAGCAATAAAGTCAGCACTGCAAATTTATTTGTCATCATTAGACTTAAACTATTTTTTATTATCGAACAACAATCACAACACGCTAACCAACTATTCCGCTATGCCCTCGATTATAATTTCACCTTCCCTCGCATGCTCGAAACACCACGCAATATAGCTAAAAATAAAAAGAGCTAAGGCAAATA
Source organism: Acinetobacter sp. ANC 3882 (assembly GCF_022549545.1). NCBI lineage: Bacteria > Pseudomonadati > Pseudomonadota > Gammaproteobacteria > Moraxellales > Moraxellaceae > Acinetobacter > Acinetobacter sp. ANC 3882. Next base: position 189,340 of record NZ_JAKZGB010000006.1, read on the forward strand.
CCTTAGCTCTAATTTGTCACTTCCAAGTTTGGCGAATCATATCCACGGCTTTTTCAGCAATCATAATCGCAGGTGCATTGGTATTACCATTGACGACGGTTGGCATAATCGACGCATCAATGACTCTCAGCCCTTCAACACCATACACTTTCAGTTCAGGATCGACCACTGCCATCTCATCAACACCCATTTTACAACTCCCCACTGGATGATAAACCGTATCGACACGTTGACGTAAAATCTCACGAATTTCATCGTCAGATTGAACATTGGCAGTAAACATGTCTTCTTTAATCTTTTCACTTAAAGCAGGCGCTTGCATCAATTTTTGTGTGACTTTATAGCCATCAACCATATCTTGAAGATCCTGCTCATCTTCAAGGAATTTAAAGTCGATTAATAATGGGTCCGTCGGATTTTTACCACTTAACTTCACTGAACCACGTGCACGCGGATTCAACAGACAAACATGACATGAAATGCCATGACCGACATGCATGGTTCGAGCATGGTTATCCACCACAGCGATCACAAAGTGTAACTGTAGGTTAGGTTTATCCAGCTCTGGGCGACTTTTTAAGAAACCACCACATTCTGCATAATTGGTCGTAATCAAACCACGGCGTTCTTTACGATAACGTCCAATCTGCTTCACTAAATCGAAGCTCCCCCCTACTGAAACCCCAAACGTTCCATCCATCTGCTTGGTCTTGTACGCAAAAATAAAGTCAGGATGGTCATGCAGATTTTCACCAACACCCGCTAAATCCTTAACGACAGGAATGCCATGTTTTTCTAGCTCTTGGCGAGGTCCGATCCCTGATAACATCAACACTTGTGGAGACTGGAACGCACCAGCAGATAAAAGCACTTCTTTATTGGCACGAATAATCGTTGTCTGACCTTTATGTTTATATTCGACACCCACAGCACGGCCATTTTCAATCACAATACGAGAAACCATTGCCTGCGTGATGACATGTAGATTCGGACGCGTGCCTAAATATGGGAATAAATAACCTCGTGCAGCACTCCAGCGCTCACCATTTTTTTGAGTAACCTGATAAACCCCAAGTCCCTCTTGTTCAGCCCCATTAAAATCATCATTCAATGGATAACCGACCTGCTTTGCCGCCTCAATAAAGGTCTTTTGATAAGGATTATCCGAACGTAGCTCTCCAACATTTAATGGTCCATGCTGACCATGATATTCATTGCGAATACGTTCGTTATGCTCTGATTTTATGAAATAGGGTAATACATCATGATAAGACCAGCCTGTATTTCCTAAAGCTGCCCAATGATCATAGTCACTATGGTGACCACGAATATAGACCATCGCATTGACAGCAGAGCTTCCCCCTAAACATTTACCACGCGGTTGATAACCCTTACGGCCATTCAAGCCTTTTTGTGGAATGGTTTCTAAAGCCCAGTTATTAATTTTAGTCGGGATACTGATCACTGCCGCAGCTGGTGTGTTGACCAACCAACTGTTCCCATCGCCACCAGCTTCTAATAAACATACGGAAATATTTGGATTTTCAGATAATCGCCCAGCCAATACCGAACCTGCCGAACCACCACCAATAATTACAAAATCAAAAGCTGTTTCTGTCATCTCTATACTCTGTTTTTTCTTTTTAAAAAGTGGAAGCATTATGCCGAACACCACGTTTAGATACTGTTGTAATTGTCTAACCAATTCATATCAATAAAAGCAACTTAACTGGATCACAATCAAAGCGCAATAGCCAAATCAAGCAAGCTAATTGCGATAAATCATCAATTTCATTGAAACTTAACACCTTGCTTTTTCTTCTATTTTTTTAGTTTTAGATATTTGATACATATTTAAGCAGTTTTTGTACCAAGAAAATAATTTTAAATAGATGAAAATCATAAATATAATCGTGATAAACATACAATAGAAAAAATATTGCCTCCATCATTTATAATTTTTGAAATAATAAATCTAATGCTTTATAAATATCATATTGATTGAATATGAAAAATCCAGACGTAAAAAAAACCGCTCACTAAGCGGTTTCTTATCTCATCTTTAAGATGATGGTCGGAACAGTAGGATTCGAACCTACGACCCCCTGGTCCCAAACCAGGTGCGCTACCAGACTGCGCCATGCTCCGAAATTGGGGTGAATGACGGGATTCGAACCCGCGACAACTGGAATCACAATCCAGGGCTCTACCAACTGAGCTACATCCACCATCAAACTTTGATTCTATATACCAAGCTGCCAAATGGCGCGCCTGACAGGATTCGAACCTGTGACCATCCGCTTAGAAGGCGGATGCTCTATCCAACTGAGCTACAGGCGCATAACGATGATAATACTATCACGATACTTCGCCGATATTTAAAACTATGTTTTTCAACACATTTTAAATGGTCGGAGCAGTAGGATTCGAACCTACGACCCCCTGGTCCCAAACCAGGTGCACTACCAGGCTGTGCTATGCTCCGATTTCTTTTCAGCTTTTAGTGTATCGCACATCGTGCGGTACGGTGTGCATTCTAGGCTTGACCTTGCATCACGTCAACACCTAGTTTTAAAAAAAATGACTTTTCCTTATCAAATGTATATTTAACAAGCACTTTAGCGTTTTAGCGAGGCACTAAAGTTCAACATTCGATCTAAAGGTAATTTCGCTCGTTCAGCCAGTGCAGGGTCAACGTGTATTTCTTGATCGGCATGTTGCAATACATGCAAAATTCCATCAAGTTCGTTCATTGCCATCCACGGACAATGTGCACATGAACGACATGTAGCCCCCTCACCTGCAGTAGGAGCTTCAAATAATTCTTTATCTGGGGCTGCTTGCTGCATTTTATAGAAAATGCCACGATCCGTTGCCACGATCATTTGCTTATGCGGTAAAGTTTGTGCTGCTTTAATCAATTGTGAAGTACTACCAACAGCATCTGCAATATCCACCACCGACTCAGGTGACTCAGGATGCACTAATACAGCTGCATCTGGATAAAGTGCTTTCATCTGTGCGATACCGCGAGCACGGAACTCTTCATGAACGATACATGCTCCGTCCCACAACAACATTTCAGCGCCTGTCTTCTTTTGAATATAACGGCCTAAATGCTGATCTGGTGCCCAAATAATTTTTTCACCCAAGCTATCTAAGTGCTCAATGATCTCCACCGCACAGCTTGACGTTACCACCCAATCAGCACGTGCTTTCACCGCTGCAGAAGTATTGGCATACACCACTACGGTATGATCTGGATGTTGATCGCAGAATGCACTGAACTCATCCACTGGGCAACCCAAGTCAAGCGAACAGGTTGCTTCCAATGTTGGCATCAATACTGTTTTTTCAGGTGATAAGATTTTTGAGGTCTCCCCCATAAACTTCACACCAGCCACCACCAATGTCGTTGCAGGATGATCTCGACCAAAACGCGCCATTTCCAATGAATCAGAAACACAACCGCCTGTCAGTTCAGCAAGCTCTTGCACTTCAGGATCACAGTAATAATGCGCCACAAGCACAGCATTACGTTTTTTAAGCTCTGCTGCAATTTGGGCGAACTTCTCTTGTTTCACTTCTGGGCTAAGACTGTTGTCCTTAGGCTCACCCAAACGATCTAAATGCGTCTGCACAATATTTTTGGCTTCGTTCGCAATTAAATTCGCATTATTCATAAAACGTCTTCTCTATCCTGCGTGCTTGCATCACTGCAAACTTTTAACGTGGGTAATGGGGTGATCATTTGAGATAAATCACCTCGTCCACAAACCAGCTTATAAAAAAAGCCCCACTGTGGAGGCTTTATTATAACGCAAATTTATGAGCGATAATCGGCATTAATTTTCACATAGTCGTAAGAAAAATCACAGGTATAAACCGTGTCTTTTGCTGTACCGCGACCAAGGTCAATACGAATGGTAATTTCTTTTTCAGCCATCACCGCAGCACCCGCTTCTTCGGTATAGTCTGGGTTTGCACCACCATCCAAGCAAATTTGTACATCACCCAACCAAACTTGAACTTTGCTACTGTCTAGCTTTGGTACACCCGCCTTACCAATCGCCATGACAATACGCCCCCAATTTGGATCAGAAGCAAATAATGCCGTTTTAATTAACGGTGACTCAGCAACACTATAGGCAACATCACAACATTCTTGCGTATTTGCTCCACCCTCAACCTGTACAGTAATGAATTTAGTAGCACCTTCACCATCACGCACGATCAATTGCGCCAGACGATTCATAATGCGAGCAAGGACATCAAGCACCTGCTGATAACGTATATCATCTTGGCTCTGGATTTCAACGCCGCCCGCTAAGCCTGTTGCCACCAAGATACAAGAATCGTTGGTTGATGTATCACCATCAATCGTAATGCGGTTAAACGAATGCTCAACCGTGGTTTTCAATAGCTGTTGTACCATTTCACGGCTAATCGGTGCATCGGTGGCCACAAAACTGAGCATGGTCGCCATATTCGGGCGAATCATACCTGCGCCTTTACTGATGCCTGTCATGGTATAGGTCACACCATCAAACTCAAACTGTTCAGAAGCGCCTTTCGGTGTTGTGTCAGTGGTCATGATTCCTGATGCTGCATCCGCCCAACGATCTGCATTTAAATCATTTAATGCGGGTTGAATGCCTTGCAATAAACGTTCAATCGGCAATTGTTCACCAATCACACCGGTTGAAAAAGGTAAAATCTGATTGGCTTGCACACCCGCTAATTCTGCTAATTTGGCACAGGTACTTTCTGCATTTTTATAACCCACGGTGCCCGTTGCAGCATTGGCATTACCGGTGTTGATAATCAAATAACGTGGTGTGTTCTCTGCCAAATGCTTTTTACTCAATTGAACTGGTGCAGCAGCAAAAGCACTTTGTGTAAAGACCCCTGCAACATTTGAGCCTTCTGCAAATTCAAAAATGACTAGATCTCGTCGATTTGGATAACGTACATACGCCTCAGTTGAGCCAATTTTTACACCCTGCACCACATGCATAAGTGGCATTGTTACGTCACCAACAGCCATTTTTAAACTTCCATTAATTAAGCTTTAAAGATATTAGTTTGATATTTAATTAAGAGATTTATCTCATCGGAGTCTTATTGGACTTTCATCCCATTTCTGGGTAAGCCTTCGGCTCGACCTACTTTTCTTTCGGGAAAAGTAGGCAAAACCATTTGTCCCCCGCAAAACCTGTTCATTTCTTGCATCTATCTAATTTCAATCATCAATACAATATTTGCATCTTCTTTAAATCGGGCAGGTTGCGGGTGACGTTTCCGCGTATCAAAAATCTACTAAGGTTTATATACCAAACCTTGCCTTAAAAGCTTATGCTAAATAATCAGAAAAATCGAGTTTTTATCCATGAACTAAGTAGATTTACTTTGTTCCAAACTCAGTAAAATCTGCTTCTTATCCAAACCACCTGCAAAGCCGACTAATGCCCCACTCGAACCAATCACCCGATGACACGGTGCAATAATCGAAATCGGATTTTTACCATTGGCAGCTCCAACTGCACGCACGGCTTTTTCATTGCCCAACTGAACGGCTATCTCTTTATAACTGCGCGTTTCCCCATAAGGAATGGTCAATAATGCTTGCCAGACTTGTTGCTGAAATGCAGTGCCTTGAAAATCAAATGGTAAATCGAATTGCTGACGTTGTCCTGCAAAATATTGTTCAAGTTGTTGTTTAACTTGATGCAGCATCGGATGCTGGCGATCTTCAACTAATTCAGAGAGTCGTACCCGTTTATGGTCTTCATTGTCCCACATCACGGCGACAAGTGCCTGATCATGAGCAACCAGTTTTAATGCACCCACTGGGGAGTCCATGTACATATATACCAGTTGCATCACGCTCTCCTAAACCATTAATTTGATGATAGTTTCATCAATACAAGACCTGAAACAATCAATACGGCTGCAATCATTCGCATCGCCGTCATCGGTTCATTTAAGATCAAAATGCCAACAACAAATGATCCAATTGCCCCAATCCCAGTCCAAATGGTATATGCCGTTCCAAGTGGTAAAGTCCGCATCGATATCGAAAGTAATACCACACTTAAAATCATGAAAACAATGGTCACGATACTTGGCGTTAACTTGGTAAATCCGTCAGACAACTTCATTGAGTATGCCCAAATAACTTCAAAAATACCTGCCAAAATTAAAATTGCCCATGCCATTTTATTACGCTCAACTTTATCGAATGTCGGGTCGTCCCAACGTGATTCTTTCGAGGGAGGTCGTCCTCCTAAGTGCAGTAGTGTACTGTGGAATTTTAAAAAATGTGATGTGTTCTGTATCTAAATTGACTCGGCTTTAAAAAAAGAAATTGTTTATTTGAGTCTACTGCTGCCAAATAATCTGATCCACTCGCATCAACTCACAGGCTCCATTGCCTGTATCTTCTCGAGATAAAGAACTTTTCCAACGCCAACCATCTTTGGCCTGAATCTCAATCAAAGTGCCTTTTAAATAGACGAGATCATCTGTTTTAATTTTCTTCATTTGCGCTGCAATTGTTGTGTTTGCAGGAACGAGATGCATATTGGCACTCTGCGTTGCAATCTGTCGAAGCAGGATCGGTGGCTCATGGTCGATAGACCAATGATACCATCGGTTACTTTGAGAAATATCAATCTGCTTGTAAATCTGAGGGTTGGCCATTTCTCCCCAACCGACCGCAATATCCATAGGCGAAAATTCAGCTTCACGCCCTAAGTTATAGTCTTCTCTCGAAAGCACTCGAAATGAGCCTTCATAGTTTTCCAGTGCCACCACCTGCACTCCCTGCTGCGTGGTTAGCTGGGCAATGTCTGGTGCTGGCTTAATCATTTTAGTCCACAGCAACCACCCTACTGCAATCACCAGCAAGCCATACATCCATCTTGGCATGTTACTTATCCTGTTTATTTTGTACGGCTTTTATCCATTGCCTAAATCGCGCTAAAGCAGCTGAAAAAAACTGTTGAATCAAGCTGAATATATTTTCATTCTGCTGCTGATATTTATTTTGAGATGCTTCTTGTTTCGCTGTTGCAAGTTCCAAAGGTTCATAATGCAGCATGGTTTGCTGTAATTCCGCACCAAGATTCAAACGCTGTAATGCTGCCGTAACCTCGGAAACTGGATCTTGATGATAGAGCGCCAAATGTCGCGCCTCTAAATCAATACAGTGTTCAATCAATAAGTCTGAGAAAGGGAGTAAGGCTTTTCTAACACGCTGCGCTTCTACAGGGCTGCTCATATGTGGAATATAATAAAAACTTACATGCATGCTGCCATCAGCAGGAATCAGTTCAAGTTGCGATAATGATGATCTCTGCATTTTTTCTTTCAGATGGGCGTGCGAATTTGTTTTATCTGTTATTGGGTTGTGTTGTTGTTCTAAAGCCATTTATGCACCATGAATGACTCAAAAAAGATACTGTTAGTATAAACCAACAGTATCTCGAAAAAATGACATTTTAAACAAAATATCAGAACTTTAGCGAAAGACCTGCACCATAGACCCACCCCGTTTTGGAGTCACTGGCAGTTTGCCAATTGGTCTCTTTGCGTCCTTTACTATAGCCATAACCAACATCTATAAAAGGCATGACTCGATTCTTGACGATTTCATAGCGCGTTTTAATCCCCACTTCTGCATCGGCAAGACCTGTTTTGGCGGCATACTTCGATTCATCTCGAATGACCCACTCCATTTCCAGATAAGGCTGCATGATCAACTTTTGTGTGAGTAATAAATCCCTTTCAGTTTCCAAAACAAAACGCCATTGCTGATCTTGCCCGAAATAAACATGTGCATCTGTTTCAAAGAAATAAGGTGCCATGCCATGTAAACCGACAACCCCTTCAAATTGTTCCTTATCTAACTCACGCTCAGCGTTATAACGGTAATTTACACCTGCCTGTACATCCCAGAAGTCAGCAATATTACGGCTATAAAGTGCCGCAAGACTCTGTTCAGATTTTTCCGATTCGGCCTTGGCATAATCTGCGATGATAAATAACTTGTTCTCATCGGTTCCAACCCAAGTTTTCAATTTGGATTTGAGTGTGCCTTGTCCATCTTCGTCCAACAACCATTGTGTATCTAGCTGCGTCGCCTGATAGATCTGTCCACCATGCTCTTTGTAATGGTCAGCATGTTCATCTTTATTTTGCATCTGCGATGAAACAGTTGGACTTTGATGTTGCGAATGGTCCATAGCGGCATTCATCGACATACTGGACTGAGCTGGCATATTCATTGGCATGGTCTGATCATGCCCTTCGTGTGCATAAGTGAATGCACTTAAAGAAGAAACCATGCCACCAATCGCCAATAATTGTGTATAGCGTTTCATCTTAGAAGATTGCTTAGTGATGTGCATGGCTCGCTCCTTGAGATGATTGAACAGGTGTTTGTTTGGGTGCTTTTGAATCATCTACATTTGCGACAATCAGCTTACTCATCATGCCCGCGCTCATGTGATACAACAAATGGCAATGTATCGCCCATTCGCCAATTTCATCGGCAGTCAATAATGCAGTGACCGTCTTGCCAGGTGGAACGATCAAAGTATGTTTATTTGGCATGTCCTGTGGTGCCTGACCATTTTCCAGCTGCATAAACATGCCATGTAAATGCATTGGATGCGCCATCATACTGTCATTGACGAATTTGAGACGGATACGTTCACCATAACGCACGGTTAAAGGCTTAAAGTCTGGATCACTAAATTTCTTACCATCAATCGTCCAAATATAACGCTCCATGGTTCCACCCAAACGAATCACCACTTCACGCTCTGCTGGGCGAGTATAGCGCTCAGGTTGTGGCTGTAAGGATTGCAAATCGGCATAACTTAAAGCTTTTTTGCCTGCTGGCGTTGCTGCGTTGGCCCATCCCTGAACGGTATCTGAAGTTGCTTTTTCAGAAGATGCCGCCATCTGGTGTTGGCTATGATCTGACGGCGTTGCTGAAGCTGACATATCCATCTGACCGTGTGCACTATGGTCCATACCCGACATGTTCATCTGCCCATCCGAACTATGATCCATTTTCGACATGTCCATTTTTCCATGTGAACTATGATCCATCGCTGCTTTTTGCATCGGTGCAACTGGTGCTTTACCTTGAGGCATCTGATGCTGACTATGATCCATATTGGCCATATTCATTGACTGATCTGAACCATGATCCATCTTGCTCATATCCATCTGACCATGCGAACTATGATCCATGCCCATATCTTCCATCGTCAATAATGCACGTGGGCGTGCTTTAGGAATCTGAACCTTTTGCGTATTCGGTGTCATGCTATTGTGCAATGAAGCAATTGCAAAACCAGAACGGTCGATTGATTCAGCTTCAATTTGATAATGTGCCTGCTTAGGTTCCACCAACACATCATAAGTTTCTGCTGTGCCAATACGAAACTCATCCACAGGAACAGGTTTCACTGGCTGACCATCTGCACTGACGACAGTCATTTTTAAGTTTGGAATGCGTACATCAAAGAAAGACATTGCTGACGCATTGATAAAACGCAAACGAACCTTCTCACCTGCATTAAAAGCGCCCGTCCAATTCTGCTGTGGTGTCTGGCCATTGACTAAATAGGTGTAACCCGTGACATCAGCTAAATCGGTTTTTGCCATTCGCATCTGATTCCACATCGAACGGTCTTGCCAGGTTGCTTTTAAGCCTTGCTGCTTCACCTGTCTCCACACATCGCCAACTGTTTCACGTTGATCCTGATAATGCTCAGCAGACTTCTTCAGATTAGCCATGATCTTGTCACTTTCCGTTTCATGGAAATCTGACAACATCACCACATAATCACGCTCAGCCTTTTCATGTGCCGCGACAGGTTGTTTGCCTTTCGGATAAATCACCAAGGGACCATATAAACCGTCTTGTTCTTGTCCTTTGCTATGTGCGTGATACCAATAGGTGCCGTTTTGACGAACTTTGAAACGATATTCAAAACTACCATTCGGTTTAATGCCTTTAAAACCATTAAAACCAGGCACGCCATCCATCAAACCAGGTAGCAGCAAGCCATGCCAATGCAGAGAGGTATCTTGATCTTTCAACTGGTTATGCACATGAATAACCGCTTCATCACCTTCTTCAAACTCTAACAGTGGGGCAATAAATTTGCCGTTGACCGTGATGCGTTTAACTGGCTTTCCTGTCACATTCACCGTGCCTTGGTTAATATTCAGGTGATATTCTTTAATTGCAGCCAAACTATAGGGTGCAAACAATAGGCTTAAGCTAGCAATGACACCAGCATATATTTTTGAGGACATGATATTTTTCCTAATCTGTTAACTTTTCAAAGTGCGCATTTCTCTGAGATGTAGAAAAACGGCTTGTAAAGACAGATCAGGTTCTAGGAGGGCGTAGAATCTCTTGCCAATAGCCAGCAAGATGTCGAGCCTGATAGTCCGTATTAATATGCGTACTGAGCTCTAGAAATGGCGAAGAAGATAAACTTGGTGTCTGTTGGTCTAACGCAAAATTTACTGTTTGGCAATGCGAAGAACTATTGCAGTCCTGACAATGCACATTATCTTGCATCATTCCTTCATGACATTTCACAAAATTACCCGAATGGGCATGTGGCATTTGATGATGTTGATCCATCATTTGCTGGTCATGACAAGACATCGCTTGAATTGTTGTAGAAGTCGTTTGATCAGATTGAAGGGTTTGAACTGCTGCAACGGCCACACTGCTTCCCCCGATGAAAAATATCATCAGGAATACAAACCACAGATGTTTGTATTGCTTGCGGAGTTGCACTTATGTTCCTTGTTTCAATAATCAAAAATGAATTGAGTGTGCTTAGCATAATTTCTTTTATGCTTATGCACAATCCTCTTTGCATTTGAATTTCGATAATTTCATCTTAACCTCACTCGAAACTGTTGTTTTATCAAGCAAATCGACTCTTCAACAATCACGAGCAAAAATAAAGCAAAATGAATAAGTTAATGCACAAAAAAAGGACAAAAATTTGTCCTTTTTTCACCAATTTGTTGTGAATATAAACAACTGAAATCATTTTGTTTATTTTAACAACATCTTATCCACCTGCTTATCAACACGGTTATCCACCCAGTTATAAACAAAGTTATCCACAGACTTATGTGAAAAATAGGATGAAAGCACTAAACTTCTGTTGCACCAACTTTTGCCAACTCTGCACGCATTTGGTCAATCACCGTTTTATAGTCAGGTTGACCAAAAATTGCTGAGCCGGCAACAAACATATCGGCACCAGCTTCCGCAATTTCACGAATATTGGCTGGACCTACCCCACCATCAACTTCTAAACGGATGTCACGGCTACTCGCATCAATAATTTTACGTGCCTGACGAAGCTTTTCCAAAGTCATAGGAATAAATTTCTGCCCACCAAAACCAGGGTTAACGCTCATCAATAAAATTTGATCCACTTTATCTAAAACATAGTCAAGATGATGCAACGGTGTTGCTGGATTGAAAACCAAACCTGCTTTCGCACCGCCAGACTTGATTAACTGCAAAGAACGATCAATATGATCTGTTGCTTCAGGATGGAAGGTAATAATGTCTGCACCGGCTTCCAAGAAATCACCAATCATACGATCGACTGGTGAAACCATGAGATGCACATCAATCGGGGCTTTGATGCCATAGTTTTTCAGCGCCTTACAGATACCAGCACCAAAGGTTAGATTCGGTACATAGTGGTTATCCATTACATCAAAATGCACAACGTCTGCACCCGCAGCTAAAACTTTTTCTACATCTTCACCTAAACGTGCAAAATCAGCAGATAAAATCGAAGGCGCAATTAAATAAGGCTTGGACATGGACGACCTGGCAAACTCTGAGAAAATAATGTGTTGATTATAACAAACTTAGACCATCTAAGTCTGTTACAAAGTCATTATTACGGCATTGCAAACTTGCAACACCACGTTGCATCTAGACTATTTTTATCTATTGCAGGCTTTGCTATGTTAAATGCTGGAACAAGAGGATGACCTTGAATGACGAATAGCACTACTCAAATCACAACAAATGAAGGAAAACGTATTAGTAAACGTTTAGTTAATCACTGGAAGCATAAATTTGAAGTATCAGAGACTGAGCAGCATTCAAAAATTTTCATGCCAACTGCAACGGTGACTCTTACTCCGTATGAACAGCATTTAGATGTACTTATTGAAAATCAGCAAGAAAATACCACTCATTTAGAACAAGTGGTGATTGACCATTTAAATCGTATGGCACAACAAGAATTTATTGTTGAATGGCAGCACCATTAAAAAGAAGCTCATATGAGCTTCTTTTTTATCCTGCAACTTTTTCCAGTTGAATGGCATGGAATTGTAAGTGATCATCAATAAAACTTTGAATAAAGTAATAACCGTGATCATAGCCCTTATGTAAACGCAAGGTCAGATGTTGACCTGCATCCAAACAGGCTTGCTTAAATTTTTCAGGATTTAATTGATCATAAAACTGATCATCAACACCTTGATCAATCAAAATTTCATCGAAAATTCGACCCTTTTGTTGAACCAATACTGTGGCATCATGCGCTAACCATTGTTGCTGCTCAGTACCTAAATATTGGCTGAATGCCTTTTCTCCCCAAGGACAGATACTCGGTGCACAAATCGGAGCAAAAGCAGAAACCGACTTAAATTGTTCAGGATATTTAAATGCCAAGGTCAAAGCACCATGCCCACCCATCGAATGCCCAAAGATACCGACTTGGCTTTCGATGATCGGGAACTCTTGTAAAACATGCGCATACAGTTCATCGACCAAATAAGATTCCATTTGGTAATGTTCAGCCCAAGGCTGCTGGGTCGCATTGATATAAAAACCTGCGCCTTGCCCAATATCCCAATGATCTCCCTGCGCTACACCCTCACCACGTGGAGAAGTATCTGGCGTAATCAGAATCAGACTTAACCGAGCTGCCATTCGTTGTGCATGTGCTTTAATGGCGAAGGTATCTTCAGTACACGTTAATCCTGCAAGATAGAACAACGCTGAACATGCTTTTCCTTCCAAGGCCGCAGGTGGCAGGTATACGCCAACTTTACTATTCCCTTTCAGATGTTGAGATTCAAGCTGATAAATCCGTTGCTCACCCTCAAAACAACGATTTTTTTGCAGTAGCTGCATGTTCATCATCCTGTGTTTTTGTAATGTCTGTGGTTGCCATATTCTGTGCTGGGAACAGATACGGCTCAAGTTGCGGCAGCATGAGTTCCATATTGCGCCCCATTGACCATTGTGGTTCAGAAGGCTCAACACCTTGCGCCACTTCCCACTTAGTCACGGTTTGTTTGGCCTGCTCAAACGCTTTTTTCATTGAATATTGTTCGCGCATTGCCAAATCAAAGAATGCTCGACCAAAATAAGTATAGTCCGCTTCATTGTTACAGCCAAACGATGTTTTATCCGCCGCAGATGCAGTAATAATTAAGGTATCAGGTGATTGTAATGCTGGAATAAAACTACCTGAATAACAGGCTGAAATCACGATTACACGCCAACGAATCCCCGATTTATCCAGTGTTTCTCTTAACCATTTTGGATCAACTTGATCTAAATTCAAGGGCGCATTTTCAATTTCAAAATGATTACGTTCACCATGTGAAGTCATATACAGAAACAGCACATCACTGTCACGATTCATTTGCTGACCAATACGGCGTAAAGCCAACTCCATGCTGGTCTTTGAAGCAATTGGTACTTCTAAACGCGTCGCTGGATTATTAATCAGCATAATAGAACGACCAAAGGTTCCAAACCGCGTATCAAACTGTTCTCTTATACGTTCAATTTCGGATTTAAATACGTCCACATAGCTATCGCCTGCCACGCCCATAAAATACCAATGGCTTTTGGCAATATCGCCGTATTGAATTTGATCGAGTGCTTTATCCAACAAATGACTTTGTGCATAGAATGCATCTTCGGCAAAACTTGGCGGGGTTTGTTCCACTTTCCAGATCGGCTGATCTTTAACTGAAAGTTGCCAAACCACCATGGTGGCAATGGTTGCTACAAAAACCAAGGCACGTTCCCACCACGGCCAGTTCAAAGCGCGAGAAAATACCCAAATCACAGCCAGACTTTGCCAAACAAATAACCCAACAAATAATGGTGGTAAAAAACCGTTATAGATACTGTCTGGAATAAAATTGAGATAGCCGTTTGAGCCAAGATATTGAATGATGCATTGCAAAAGCAAAATATTGGTATCAAGTACAAGCCACAGCAATGCAGGCACCAACATCAAACGCGGCTGGTTCATGCGTTGCGACAGGAAAATACCCACAATTAGAGCAATAAAAGGCCAGAGTGCGTAACCAATCAAGCCTTGGGAATTAAATTCTCCCACTTGCCCTGAAACTAACCAACTATACAGCGAGTTGGTACAACCTCCGAGAATTCCCCAAATAATGAGCTGGGTAATTGAAGGGTGCACAACCTGTAAGGAACGACGCGACCCCAGGAACAACCACATTCCAGCAATTTGGTTACTTTTAAAATCATGCCAGATATTAATGGAAGGTTTAAGGTCTATCATAAAATTCTTCGGGAGTTTCTCTTTTCAAGCCTAAACTGAAAATATGCCATTCTAATAGTTGAATGTGCAGTACTTTTCCTAAAAGACGCGATGCGTGACTGTAGTGTAAGCTCGACAAGAATTTTTTAGCAATCATGCTTTTGCACTATATCACAAATCTTTACTGAGCATTGACGCAAGCCAAACAATCAATGCATTCTGATTTAAATTTTACCTTTTGGAAAATATGCATCAAAACGGCATGCATCACCTAACCATTGATGATCAGGCGTTTGATCTGCCAGATAAACTGCATGTCTAGGCCGTTTTACGATCACACGCTTGGCAATCTGTTGAGCCAAATGCAGTAACTGATCACCTAAATCCATTTCCCCATCTTCAGGTAACAGCATATGTAATAACTGCATTTGCTTTTTGACTTGCGCCTGTTTCTTTATCGCCTGCTGATTCTGATCACGCTGTGGGAACATTGGATCCAAATACACCACATCGATCTGCTCACCATGTTGACTCAATTGCTGTAAATACGCATTTGAATCGGCAAAGATCAACTGAATCCGCTGCATAAATGCTTGTAGGAAAGGATCTTGCTCAGCTTGGGCTTTGCTGTATTCCAATAATACAAACAGAATGGGATGACGTTCTACAAGACGCACATCAGCCCCAAGGTAGGCCATGAGTAAACTGTCATGGCCCAAACCCGCAGTCGCATCAATCAGGCTCGGTTTCTCACCTAGTTGGCAGGCTCTGGCAATCATTTCAGATTTTAAACTGGCTCTTTTTAAACGAGGAATTTCAGCGCGCCAATCTGGCTGCATTTTCATTCCATTGGCAGCGAGACTAAGACCATCTTCATCCAAAACCAATGCCATTTCTGGATTTAAACGCAGAAAACGGGCATTGATCTTTTCTACCAATTGCCCTGTAAGCTGTACATTCAATTCAGCCAAACGTGTTTGCAAGCGCTGAAACTGCTGTTCACATTCCGCTGGATACCAACATCGCATTTGCATTACCAATGCACCCAACCTGTCCACCAGGTTGCCAAGATAAATAAGCCAAATACAATACGATAGTACGCAAATGCAGTGAAATCATGCTTCGACACATAACGAATCAAGGCACGAATCACAACCAAAGCTGAAACAAATGCAACAATAATTCCCACAGCCAACACAGCCATATCATTGCTATGCAACTCATGGCGCATCTTGTACATATCCAGTAAACCTGCCCCCATCAGCACAGGAATACCTAAAAAGAAGGAAAACTCCGCCGCAGCTTTACGTGATACGCCTAAAAACAAAGATCCAATAATGGTAGAGCCTGAACGAGATGTTCCAGGGATTAACGCCAAACACTGAATCAGGCCAATTAAAGTAGCTTGCTTAAAACTCAGATCATCAACATCTTGAGTCACAATCTGATGGGGCCGACGCTCTGCCCATAAAATAATAAAACCACCTACAATTAAAGCGATCGCGACGGTAATAGCATTAAATAGATAAGCTTTAACCACATCACCAAAGGTCAAACCAATAATCACAATGGGAATAGAAGCGATAATCAGGTTCAGACTGAGACGGCGGCCTTGTTCCTGCCCTGTCAGCGCACCAATCAGTGCCCCCCACAGTTTGCCCCAATATTCATAAATGACCGCTGCAATCGCACCAATTTGTACGGCTACGGCAAACATATCTCTTTTTTCAACAGTCCAAAAATCCAATAATTGACCCGTTAAAATAAGATGCCCTGTACTTGAGATTGGTAGAAACTCGGTAATCCCCTCTACCAAGCCCATGATCGCTGCTTTAAATAGCAATAAAAGATCCATAATTAACCTTAATTCGCCTTACCTTGTTCTGGAATTTTTTTCCATGCATCGTCACGTAAGTACACAGGTAAAGCCTGTTCCGCATCCACCCATTTTTGCTGTGCCGCATATACTCTGGCAATTATCGCAATATCCTGCGCAGTTGCCATAATCGTTGCACTGGAAGCCTCGGCTGAGTCTATTTGACTAGGCTTAATTAATTCTGAACCCGAACCAATTGCGGTAAATTTACAATATGCAGCTGCTTGCTCATAATTTAATAATTTTTCGTCATCCATCGCCTGCATAATGCCCTGCTCATCCAAACTAAAATTGGCAATATAAACCTCTTGCATACGTGCATCGAGTACTGCCGAAACTTGCGGCAAGCCAGTTAAACGATAAGCAGCTTGTGCCAATGCCTGTAAACTGGAAACTGGAATCACGGGTAAGTCTTGAGACCATGCAAGTGCCTGTGCAACCGCCGCATTGATACGAACACCGCTAAATGAACCCGGTCCACGACTAAATGCAATTGCAGTTAAATCTGCCAATTGAGTTTTTGTTTGCGATAAAGCTTGTTCAGTTAAAGGCAGAATCGTTTGAGTTTGTGCTTTAGGCCGCTCATCCAACTGAAAATACAACTCTTGAGTATCATCAATTAATGAAACCGAACACTGCTCATTTGCAGTTTCCAATGCAAGCAACTTCATGCAAAAACCTTAACGAAAAAGAGATAAAAAACGTGGGCTATCATACTCCACTCAAACACTATAGGCGAGTTATTGGCTTTTTATTGATCTAAAAACTTGCTAAAGCTGATCATTCGACTTAAAGACAATTCATTAAAAGCTAAATTCTTTCAGCTCCAAAAAGTTTTTATAATGTTCTGCATAATGTAAGGCACTTAAACGCAACCGCGCAGCACCCTGCTCATCTAGTGTTTTGACCACTTTACCGGGTGATCCCATCACCACAGAATTGTCAGGAATAACTTTTCCTTCAGGAATCAATGCATTTGCACCAATAATGCAATTCTTGCCAATCACCGCATTGTTCAAAATAACGGCATTCATTCCAATTAATGAGTTATCGCCAATGCTACAACCATGCAGCATCACTTTATGTCCAATCGTGACATATTCACCAATATTCAATTCAATCCCAGCATCGGTATGCAGTACTGCATTTTCCTGAATATTCGAAAAATTACCAATTCGTATCACGCAATTATCCGCACGAACCACAGCGCCAAACCAAATACTGACCTGACGACCCAATTCTGCTTGACCAATCACGGTTGCTGTTGGAGCAACCCAGCCATCCCAAGGTTCATGTAAAGCTTTTGGGCTCAATCCCTGATAGGTATACATCATGATAAATAACTCTTAAAAAAGATTAGAACTTAGATAAACCAAAATGAGGTGGATTGACCAAGAATGGCCAATTTTTTTGATAGCCCAAACCGTATTGAAATAAAGAAATCAGCATACGAGCCGTAAGACCCCACACAATTTCACTTTCCACCTGCATACTTGGAAAATAAAGCGACTGTCGGGCCAAGCGAACCTCATAAGGCAAAGGTGGTGCATCCATCAGTTCTTGTAATGGGGCAAAAAAAATTCGATCAATTTCGGTAGGTTGGGCAATTAAATCAACTTGGGCGGGGATTAGTCCAACAATCGGTTTGACAGATAAACCACTCCGTGCACGTTGTATCGGTAAGTCCCCCAGAAGTTTGACATCAAATGGATTGAGTGCTGTTTCTTCCTGGGCTTCACGCAAAGCGACTACAATATTACTAGTATCACTTGGATCGCGTTTTCCACCAGGAAAAGACACTTCTCCAGCATGTTGGGACAATTGCATCGAACGGCGTGTCAGTAACACTTTTGGTTGGATCTCTTCGGTAATTGCAATCAATACAGCAGCATCCGCCTGCTGGATTCGTTTGGAAAAACGCAACCGTTGTTGTAAAAGCTCTATTAACGATGGTTCTTCCATATGACTCATCTCTTTTTTTCTCTTGTTCCTTAATCAACATCATAGCTGAAATTTTCAGTGCAATCATAGATCATGATGCGAAGTCATCAAAATTCAGTTATGCTGAGCTATCTCTACGGCTGATGATAATTATGAGCTTTTGCGTTGCGTGTGGACATCAAACTGAAGCAAAAATTCCAATAGGTGATCACAAATCACGACTTGTCTGCACTCACTGTGGCAACATTCACTATGAAAACCCCAAGGTCATTTGTGGTGCATTGGCACTGTGGGACGATAAAGTTTTGCTGTGTCGTCGCGCAATCGAACCTCGTTATGGTTTGTGGACGTTACCTGCTGGCTACATGGAGTTGTTTGAAACCATGGAGCAAGGTGCCGCAAGAGAAACCCGCGAAGAAGCCGAAGCTGAAGTTGAGATTGAACAACTCTACTGTATGTACAATATCCCACGTATTGGACAAATTTATGTCTTATTCAAAGCACAATTAAAACAAGGTTTATTTGGTGCTGGCGAAGAAAGTATTGAATGCCGTTTGTTTGAAGAACATGAAATTCCTTGGACAGAACTGGCTTTTCCAAGTGTAGAACAAACGCTGAGACATTATTTTGCTGATCGTAAAAGTGGATTATTCCCAACACATTTAGAAACTTTGGGCACCCGACTTGACCACACGGGTTAAATAAAAAAGACCGCAGAAGCGGTCTTTTTATACTTACTTAAGATTTTATCTTAATGGCATTACAAGCAGGTATTTTTTGGTCTGCAATGCGAATACTCGCTGTTCCTTGATTACCTTTCGCAATTGCACGTTCTTGAGCTGTTGGTTCAACATACTTACTTTTATCAGTACCTTCTTTATCATAAACATTAATATAAGTAGTCAGATATAAACCATAATTATTCAACCAAGAAACTGTATTATTTGAAAAATTGGTAAGATTAATTCCCGTTGCTTGACCATTTAATAAATTATGTACATTAATTTTCGCACCGCTGATATTATTCTGCCCGTTTATTGAAGTAAAGTTCAAGCCAAGCAGTACCCCGTCAATAGCACCAAACTTTGGATTTGCGAAAATCATACGTACCGTAATCGATTTGTCATTTGCTGAATAGAGTGCACCACCAGTAGTACCCACTCGGTATTGAGTTACGCCGTATTCATCAATAAATGTACCATTTGTCTGTGACTCTGCTTTAGCACAATTACCCGACATATCTGTTGCAGTTGCATCTTTTTTAATATCGGTACGAATATCACCATGCTCATCGATCACAATCCCTAAATCGACTGGCGCAATACTTGTATCCTGGAATTTAAAAGTCAAAGTTGCATATAATGGAAATGCATAACGCTGCCCAGATCGAACGTTTGCTTCCGTTGTAAAAACATCTTTTGGTAAATAACTTGCTGGATTAACCTTAAAGACATCCGTTACACCTTTATAGTTGATACCAGCTACGCTTTGCTGCCATAAACCTAGATCTTTTGCGTTGTTAAACGGGTCTGTAGATTTAGCTTTGGTTAATTGTCGATAGACTGCCTCTGTACTTGCAATATTTGTTCCATTGATCAATTTACCCTGTGTCATTAACACATCTTCGACTGAATTATTATTTAATATGAAACGTAGCGGTTGGTTTGGATTAACCTCTTGATTAACTAGATTAAACCAATCCTTTTGCGCATTAACTTGCAACTTATCTGGTTTAGTCGTTCCAAGTAATGCAATAGGTGGTGATACAACATCATTGGTAATGATTGGACTTCCTCTCCACTGTTGGCCATAACCAATGATATATCCCTGACGATCTGTCAATAATTCAAACCGTCCCATCGAGTGTGTCAAGTTAGCGCCATTACCATTCTTAGTATTGAGACAATCCGCATAAAGCTCTCTATTACATCCAAACAGGCCATCGGGAAATACACCACTTCCCTCATTTGGCACTTCAACAACCGCACCATTACTTCCAGCTTTGAAAAGAGGTAATTCTGCATACCATACCCCCATATTACTTAGATTAAGTAATTGCGTGACGACAGCGAATGCCTGCTCATCATTGATTTTACTCACATCTAACCACGGTTTTAGAATCTCGGCATATGCGCCACTACTTAATTCAGTGACTCCAATATCTCTGCTTAGATTCACAAGCGTATTTTTCTTTTCAAGCGTAAACTCAATCGGTTGTATATCACCAATAATATTAAGGTCATCTACAATACTCTGGCTTTGAAAAATCTTAACCAAAGCCATTGCTACCCTGATCGTATCATCACTCATACTCAAATTTGCTGGAGTATTGCCAGTCAACCCCATTGCCAGATCAACAATTCTAATCCGAGCTGGCGTACCCATTTTCATTTTCGTTATTTTATCTAACTGAATCGTTCCTAGATTAATTTTTCGAGGACTCCCCTCTCCCTGTAAATAAAAAGTAATCGTATCTCCTAATTTACAAGCACCAGTAACCACGTTGCTATCTAACTTCGTTGCAAAATGATTGACTTTATCACTACTACAATCAAAGTTTAGACCAGCCACAGGATAGTCTAATACAAACTGTAAACAATCTGTTGCCGTAATATCACAACTGGTATTTGAGGTAACTCCTGTTACACCTTTTGTTGGATCCTCATTGATTTTGGCACTTTCACCACCACAACCATGTAGAAAAATAGCCAATGTTGAAAGAGCAAATGGCAATAATATTTTTTTGTTCATCATTGGTTAATCCTATCCATGCTTACTGTAAAACAGAAATTTTTATCTGTCCTTGATTCGTGAGTTCTTGTTCAGAAACATCGACTGCCGATGCTAATGGCGTCATCATGATATAACGAACATCTTGAGGTATTTTTATCACACCTTGAAGTGCAGAATGTTGCAACACTGTTCCAACAGTTTTACTATTTTTGAAGCCACTAACACCCTCTTCTATACAACCTTTTTCATCCAAAAATACAATGAGAGGCCAATAATAGACAGGTTTTTCATTACTCGACGCATATGAGTCAATTTGCATATATTGAATTGGGGTATCTAACTTTATCAATTCATATTCAAATTTTTCTTTAAGTGGCTTGCGTGGCCATAAACCAACATCCTTATTCAGTGACAGAGTTTTTATGGATTTTTTATAATCCTCTAAAAAACAACGATCATTTTCAAATGCTGATTTCAAATCTTCACTAGATAAACGAACATAAGTACTAGATAACGCAATAGGTGCTGTGGATTGCTGAGAGCGATTTAAAAGCTTGTCGAGGACTGAACGACTAACACCTTTTTTTCGTTCAATCGTCTCCAAACGTCCTGTACCATCAGGCATAGTGTAAAAGCGTTTTTTACCGTCTAGATTAAATTCTTGATTTTCTAAATATTCATTATTCACATAATCAACACCATCAACTTGACTAAATCCAGTCGAAACATCAGTTTCTTTAGGTGTAGCTATATTTGTTTGTGATATCTGGGATTTATTTACAACTATTGCTTTACTCTCAAGAATCGGTTTGTCTATCACCGAAGTATTTGTTGCTCCTTGAGTTACAGCTGGCTTTTCAACTTTCGCAGGAAGGGACTTTTCTAAAACAGTAGGAACAACCGTCTTGTTTTTAGATGAGATAGTAGATTGCTCAATAACTTTGGGCACTACAATCTGTTGTGAATGGACAGGTTCTACAACTTCAACCTTCTGAATTATATTGAGTTGCTTTTGTTTAGATTCTAATTGCTGAACATCATCTGCTTTTTGCTGATTAAGTGTCGGTGGAATCTTCTTCTCAGTATTATTATTTTGAATAATAGGTGGAGGAAGCTTTTCACTATTCACTGGTTGCGTATGCTTATTAGGCTCTGGTTCTTTTTTTGCAACTTTCATAGGCACAACCATTGGACGACCATCTGGCCCAATAATTGTATAAAAACCATCTGCATAAACAGTCGAAGCACTTGATACCATCAAAAATAGCAATGAAATAGCAAGTGTCGATTGTTGAGTCTTTTTCTTTTGCATTACCATCTTGTTCTGTAGTTAATCCCAAGTAAAGTTACTTTTGTATTTGTTTTTACATTCAAGCCAGCATAAGGGTTTAATAAAAGATTATTCACGCCAGTTTGGTTTGAAAGGCTACTTGTGTTTGCAGGAATATCATCACGACTGCGTAAAAAACCAAGTGATAAATCTAAATCCGTATCCTGATCAAAACGATAACCTATTCCTAAACCGAATAATTGCGCATTGTTAATCGGCACCATCGTATTTCGCTTATCATCGGGGATAGAACTAGTCCGCGGTTCATACCCCATACGTAACTTCAGTCGATCAGTTGCAGAATACTCTAAACCAATCCCCCAACGCCACGAAGATTGGAATTTAAGCGGTAAGGCAAGAGATCTGTCTGTGACATCATTTGATAGAAGCTTCGCAACTTTCAACAGCGAAATCTGCCGATCAAACTCAAATTTAAACTTATCCCAAGCAGAGAAATCAGTCCACCCCAAATCAAAATTCACTTGTAAATCTGGAAATATTTTATATTTAATCCCGGCTTTAAAGTGTTGTGGATACTTAAAATCCATTGCAAGTAAACCAGACTCCACTGGAGGTGCATAGCCTGGGAATCCTAAAATTGCAGCAAGAATTTGACCTGTAGCGGATGAGTTCAATCCAGCAATTAATTGTTGTGGTGCTTCGGCAACATTAATTAAATATTTGCCCTTTAAACGCATCTTTGCTTCACTTTGGTACACCATCCCGAAACTAAAATCGTCGGTAGGTTCCCAAAGTAATCCCAAGTTATAACTTGGACTCAATGATTGCTCTAAAGAAACATCCAAAGAACCCACTTTACTAAAAGGATCCATTCCTTCCTGGGCATTACATATCCCAAAAAGTAAAAGGTCGGTAATGATGTCCCCATTCTGTTTAAATGGTCCACAAACAACTTCATCGACCATACGCAATACCCCAATGAGTTCATTCGGGAAACGTAAATCAGTTTTCATTGCAATGGCTTGATATGACATGCCAAATGAAGCACCTAAATATAAGTGATCATTCACCTGATAACCAAATGAAGGAGATAAATAGGTTATACGTTCTAATGCAACCTGTTGTCCCATATAGTTACTGGGATTACCATCTTCTGCCCCAAAACCAGCAACTAGCGGCGCATATACGGCCGTCGCATAAGTCACTTTTGAGCCTGGTGGTTTATATGAAATACCTGCTGTAGGAGCAACCAATGGTGAGTTAGGCCCCAAATCTACAATTTTCTTTAAAACAGGAACATAAATACTGGCATATTCAACATCACCACTCACAGTCCCTTTGAAATCGGTACAAATATTTGCATCGATTTCTGGACCATCATTACAGACTAATGGATCATCCGAATAACCAAAAACGTTATAACCTGCTGGCGCTGCATAATCTCTTTTAATCGCAAAATTAGCCAGAATCCCCTGTACATCTGTTTGCAGTCCATCCAGCTTAGCCAATGCTGCTGGGTTAAA
This sequence comes from Acinetobacter sp. ANC 3882, assembly GCF_022549545.1. NCBI lineage: Bacteria > Pseudomonadati > Pseudomonadota > Gammaproteobacteria > Moraxellales > Moraxellaceae > Acinetobacter > Acinetobacter sp. ANC 3882. The sequence continues at coordinate 213,316 of NZ_JAKZGB010000006.1, forward strand.
GTGAACTGCACTAATGCCTGGTGGATCAGCGGTTACAGCATTCCCTAATGCTAAAGAACGTAAATCTACTGATAAGTCTTGTCCGAGTTGTGCATGGGTAGCACTCGATAGCCCAGCAAAAAGAATTGCTATCGTTAATGGACATAATTTAAGGTTTTTCACCATTATTACATCTCCTTAACGAACTTTTTTACCAAAACCTATGATATCAAGCGGGAAAGACAGGCCAAGTGATACATCTGGCGCATCTTCAGTTAAACCAATTCCCACAGTACCATTTACAATTGTTTCAGGAGATACGCGCACCCCTAAAGCAAATGACAACATCGCACTACTCTGGTCAGCAGATTTATAACTCTCATCATTTTCGAAATAGAATTTTGCGCCAGTGTTAAAGCTTTGTTGATATGACATGGTCAAAGACACGTCATAGTTAAAGGAATAAGCAAAACCAAAAGAGAAACCACCGCTCAAACCTGGGTCAAAACTCTCTAAAACTCGACTGCCACGCAATTGGTTGAGTCCAGACTCTTTTAAACCATAACTGGTTGAAACAGAAGCAAATAGAACAACAGGGTCGATATACTTACGGGTACTTGCCCCAGCGCCTACAGAATAATAACCTTTACCGGTTGATAGCTCATCCACCCCTACTTCATAAGGACTATCGCCGGTTTTAGTCGATAAGCTACCAAACAGAACTAAAGGTAATCGGCCCTGTTTTAATGGAAAAGGTTCCCAACGTGCACCAAAGTTAATATCCCCTAACCCAGCAGTAGTTTGGTCTTTCAATAATTCTTTTTTCGCAACAAAAGGTAATGAAGCAGATAGTGTTACATTGTCCAATAAACCGTACTGAACTGTAAAAGTGTTGGTTAAAGTATGGTTTGCATCTTCTTCAACACGCAATCTAGATAATGAACTATTGCTATCATTCAATGCTAGATCAAGACGGCTATCTCGATAATAGGTGTAGTCTAAATCATAATAAGATGAAAAAATGCCTTTCTTAATTAAAGAGTACTGACGCTCATTTGAAGTAAATACTTCCTGTAAATTTGTTTCCTGCGTAGCATCACTTTCTTTTTTCTGTAAAGCACTTGCAGCTTGATCAGCCTGACTACTTTCACTCACGGGGCTAGCTTCAACCACTGGACTCACTGGATTTTCAGCAGCGACTGTATTTGCCTGTGCCCCATCTACCGATGCCTTATCTGCTTCTGCTATCACAGGCTCGACAGGTGATTGTTGTTCTTCTGCGTAAAGTGTTGAAGTGATTGCGCTTAAACTTAACGCTAACACACTCATATTCATCCATGTACGATTCATTTTACTTTGCATCCTATTACATTAATTTTACTGATTTTTTCTAAACTTACTTCCGCTTGTAATATAAGCGCATATAGGTCGTAATTGGTTGGTTATAAGTTTCTGAAGTAGGATCAGCATCCAACACTCTACGCATTGTTGAGGCTTTATCAGCAAGGTGTTCAAACTTTTGCGTTGGAAATTGAATTTCAGCAAGGGCATACCGATTTACTGTTGCATCCTCAACATGACGCATATCGGCATCTTGTAATGCTAATAAGCTCTTTTGATATTGCTGCGGAATATCCACAATAAATAATGTATTGTTATCCCATATTTCCTTAAATCGAGTTTCATCAAAACTAATATTGCCTAACGCTGGATCAGCAACATAAACTCTTCCATCTTTATATGCTTTATATACAACAAAATGTTTAAAGCCCGCATAAGTAATAGGAACAATCGCTGGTTGCTTTAATGAAATAAGATCTGAAAACTCCCCACGATAACCTCCACTATTAATCCCTAAAGCGGAGACAAAACGTTTCATATCTAATAAAGAAAAGCTACGGCGCTCAATAATCCGTTGATACTCGCCATACTGAAGTAAACCGCTCATTGTTTGTTGTTCAGTTAAACGCAGTCCCCCATAACCATTTAATAGTGTCGTTAACGCGGCCGAACCACAACTATAATCATAAGCTTGGCGTACAATCCCTCTAAACTGATTTTCCACTGCGGGCTTAATAACAACAGCTTCACGGTGGTTTCGAGTAAAGGAAGGGTAACGAGAATCCAAGGTTTCTGTGTAATAAACAGACCCCTCTGGTTTTTTTTCTATTTCAAAGGCTTGCGTTGTAAAGTAATACATCAATGCCGAGCCTAAAGCGATCTCTAACATAAGTCTCTTTTTCTAACAATGGCAGCACTTGCCTTATTCATTTTATTTTTAGTGTCGATGACACTACATCCCTGCAAGATGAAGATACCTTCTTTTATAAGAAAATACATCTTTTTTTTGGTTTTTTTTGACAGAATGTTATTTTTTTTATTATTACAGCTACAATTTGACAAATATTGCGTTTAAGCAAACATTTTTATAACAATAATTTATATGGTGCTTATAAATTTTATAAATTATAGCTGTTAATTTGAGTTAAAAGCTTAGAAAATTATATGCATAAAATAACAAAAAATGGTTCAAACTCTTAAAATTAAATTATAAAGAAGCAAATGTTTTTTCTTTTAGTGAACAGAACCTAGTTTTGATAAACCTCATTTTAAAAACAAAAAAAGCGCAAAATGCGCTTTTTTTGTTTGATAACTGATTAGTGACCAGAAATCGTGATTGCTGCACCGCTACCACCAGCATATGTAGTTTTTAAACCTTGGATCTCTACATCGCCAATTGAACCAGCAGTTTTGCTACCTAAGTGAACACCTTTGATATAAATATCAGTACCTGTCGCAGGTGCTTTGCTGATAATTTTCAGGTAACCATCATTCGCTGCTGCTGCACTTTCACCAACTACGCTAATGTCAGTATTAATGCTTAAGCTGTTCACACCGTGATCAGCCACTTTAATGCTATCAAGGTGAATTTCACCAGCAACAGTACTTGCAACACCAGTTAAAGTCGTTTGACCAATTGTTGATTTATCCAAAATACCAAGGTTTGTAATTTCCAAACCACTCGCTAATGTAGTGTTTAATTTGATCATTGCACCTTGAGGAGCAGCACCTAACTGAATGTTCGCATCCATTTTACCTGTTTTAATACTTAAACCAGATAAGATTGCATTGTAGTTAGCGGCATCGTTACCACGTTGAATATTTGTTGTTCCTGCAGTACCAGAAGCAGAAACACCAATTTCACCAAGAGTAATATTCAAACCAGATACTTTTGCTGCAACGTTAAGGAACGCACCGCCATTTGCAGCAGTACCAGCATCTGTATCAATCGTTAAATCAGCCAAGTTATGAGAAGCTAATAATTCAGCACCTGAGTTATCAGTATTTGGTGTAATAGAAATATTGTTAACTACGATTGCACCAGCAGTTGCGGTACCACCTGCACCAATTACACCTGCAGCACCAGTCGCACCACCATTGTCAGCATAACCATCATTATCATGAATTAATAATTTGTCGATCGTAACAGATGTAATACCAAGACCAATATTGATACCATCTTGACCTGTTGCAGCGCTTAGTGCAGCATCATCCATTGACTGCATAGCCATTGCATTTGCGCTAATCGCCATTGAAGAAACTAAAGCTAGTTTAGTAAACATTTTCATTGAGCACTCTCCCAAGAGCATTTATTTTTTGACTTACACTACTCTAAACTGTCCACGGTCGTTTTATTCTTAAATGACAACTTGAACTTCCAATCCTTGAGTAGTTCGCTTAGCAATTACTAAATTACCTGTTTGTTATTTTATGTTCAACTCCTGTTAACTGCTTTTTAGCTACAAACCGACAAACGGCATATAAAACACTCAACTCCATTTTTTATAAAAAAGCAGTACAATAAATTGTAATCATTGAGTATTTTTCAAAGACTTTTTTTTACACTAAATTCAAATCTGAATAGTTTTACCATTCATCACGTCAAAATTCTGATAAGAAGCGTTAACAAAAACACTTTTTTATTTTTTATTTGATAAACACATCATTTATTTTATCTAAGCAATCTAACCCAAATTCTATCTACGTTCAGCATAAGCTTTGATAAAAAACAGCCCGAACTTTTTGGATGTAGTACAATTCCTTTCTCCAAATGTAGATATCAGTCTTTCCGTTTATATGTCCTATTTTGAGCTAAAACTTAACACACAACTTACTTCTGCATTTGACCTTCTTTCTCGCCTTTATGATTTAACAGGATTGGTCTATTTATACGACCAAAATACGCCAACCATCGCCTTTTTACCCCAAGAACTGTTAATTTCTCAAAATTCTAAACTGCAACAAGTTCAACAAATACACTTCAATCAATATCAAATAAAATCAGATCCAGCTTCACTTTTAGAGTTCTGCAAATTCCATCAATCCTCTAATACCACCAATACTAAGGGCTTTCATGGGGGTTATATTGGCTTCTTTAGTTATGACTACAGTGCCAACCAATTTATTGAAATTGATGCTCATCCACAGCCAAATTTTTTCTTAGGACGATACTCAAGCTTTTTAAAATTTAAAGAAGATGCTTGGTATTTTTATAGTAATGAAGAGCAAGCTGAGTATATTTATCAAGAAATTTTGGATCGGATCAATCAACCCAAACAAATTCCAGCACTTTCTTTAGACCAGCAATGCCGCCCGCGTTGGTCCAAACCAGAATATTTAAGTGCTTTTGATCAGGTACAGGAATACATCAAAGCGGGTGATTGTTATCAAATTAACTTGACTCAAGAATTTACCGCACAAGCACAAGGTTCACTTTTGAGCCGTGCCGATGAATTATGGAAACTGACCCACGCACCTTATGCAGGTTATCTTAAATTAGCTGATTTTGAACTGTTAAGTTGTTCACCTGAACTATTTATTGAATTTCAGGCCAATCGACAAATAAAAACACGCCCAATCAAAGGCACGATGCCGCGCTTTGATGACCCACAACAAGATCAGATTTCAAAAGACAAACTCCGTAATTCTGAAAAAGATCAGGCTGAGAATGTTATGATTGTAGATCTGCTCCGCAATGACTTGAGTGTCTATGCTGAAACAGGGTCTGTCAAAACCACCAAACTATTTGAAATAGAAAGTTTCAATCAAGTTCATCACATGGTCAGTGAAATCACGGCAAGCTTAAAATCTGAAATCAATCCAATGCAGATGCTCTTATCTGCCCTACCAGGTGGTTCAATCACAGGTGCACCGAAGATTCGTGCCATACAAATTATTGAAGAGTTAGAAGGTGCACCGCGTGGTGCTTATTGTGGCAGCTTAGGTTATTTTAATTTCGATGGCACAGGCAGTTGGAATATCTTGATTCGCAGTATTCAAAAATATCAGGATCAAATATCCATGTGGGCGGGTGGCGGCATCACCATCGCTTCTGATGCGGAAGCCGAATATCAGGAATGCTTTGATAAAATTTCTGCCATGCTTGATTTGCTCAATACATGGCAGGCTTCTAAACAGTAAACTTCAATACAGATTTATAAAATTTGCGTTTTCAGTATATCCACTAGACGCTGATTTTGTTCATCTGTACCAATCGTGATACGCAAAAATTGATTAATTCGCGGTTTATTGAAATAACGCACAATAACCCCCTGCTCACGCAATTGTTGAGCCAGTTGAGCAGCATCATATTCTGAATGTGTGGCAAAAATAAAATTGGCTTTCGATGGCAATACATCAAAACCTAAAGCAGTGAGATCACCCACCAATTTTTCTCGGCTCTCAATCACTTTGGCACATTGCGCTTCAAAATAAGCTTGATCTTCAAATGAAGCTACGGCTGCTGCAATGGCAAAGCGATCGATTGGATAGGAGTTAAAACTATTTTTCACTGCCTCGAGTGCTGCAATCAAATGTGCTTGTGCAATCGCAAAACCAACACGTAACCCTGCAAGTGAACGTGATTTCGAAGTGGTCTGACAAACAACTAAATTTTCATAACGATTGACCAATTGCACCGCTGACTCAGCACCAAAATCGACATAAGCCTCATCAATCACAACCACACGATCTGGATTCGCCTTAAGCACATGTTCAATCTCATCTAAACCAAGCGCAATACTGGTTGGTGCATTTGGATTGGTGATGATAATGCCGCCATTTTCCTGTTCATAATCCGATACATCAATTTCGAATTTTTCATTCAAAGGAATCTGCTTGGTTTGTGTTGCAAAAAACTGACTATAAACAGGATAAAAACTATAGGTAATATCTGGATAGAGAATCGGTTCTTTCTGGATAAAAAAAGCTTTAAAAATATGTGCCAATACTTCATCCGAACCATTGCCTACAAACACTTGAGCTACATCAACATGTTGTTGATTGGCAATCGCTTGTTTTAAAGCGTTTGCATCTGGATCTGGATATAGACGTAAGGCATCGGCTTGTTCAACTAAAACTGCCTGTACAGCCTCCACCACTTTTGGTGATGGTGGATATGGATTTTCATTGGTATTGAGTTTGAGTAAGTTCTGAATCTTAGGTTGCTCACCTGGTACATAAGGCTCTAATTCACGAACCTCTGGACTCCAAAAACGCATTTGTTCTGCTGTAAACGTCATTGTTCTACTCTCATGTATCCTAAAAAGGGGCTAACCAGCCCCTATCAATCTTTGAATCGGTTATTGGTAACGATAACGGGCTGAGCGCGCATGGGCATCAAGATTTTCTTGCACTGCCAACACATCCGCGGCTTTTGCCAAGCTCTTCACACCCTCTTCAGAGCACATGATCAAGCTAGAACGCTTCTGGAAATCATACACACCAAGTGGTGAAGAAAAACGTGCCGTCCCCGATGTCGGTAAGACATGGTTTGGACCTGCACAATAATCACCAATGGCTTCTGGTGTATAACGCCCCATAAAGATCGCCCCTGCATGACGAATCTCCTGACTCATCAATTCAGCCTCATCAAGACAGAGTTCTAAATGCTCTGGTGCAACCTGATTAATCAGTTCAATCGCTTCTGCACGATTTTTTACCAGCACCAACGCACCACGATTTTGAATCGACGTTTTGGCAATTTCTGCTTTTGGCAATTCCGTTAAATGTTTTTCAATCGCGGTTTCAACTGCATTTAACAGCGTTTCATCTGGCGTAATGAAAATGGCTTGCGCAACGGTGTCATGCTCTGCTTGAGACAATACATCCATGGCTAGCCATTCAGCATTATTTTCACCTTCGGCATACACTAAAATTTCCGAAGGTCCTGCAATCATGTCAATACCAACTTGGCCAAACACCGCACGTTTTGCCGCTGCGACAAATCGATTGCCAGGTCCCGTAATTTTATCTACCGCTGGAATGGTTTGTGTTCCATACGCCAATGCGGCAACGGCCTGCGCACCACCGATAGTAAACACTCGACTCACGCCTGCCAAATAGGCAGCGGCCAACACCAATGGATTCAACTCACCATTTGGCGCAGGAACCACCATAATAATTTCAGGAACACCTGCTACATGTGCAGGCAAAGCATTCATGAGTACCGACGATGGATAAGAGGCTAATCCACCTGGCACATAAATTCCAACACGATCCAGTGGTGTAACTTTCTGACCTAAGGTATTTCCCAGATCATCGACATAAGTCCAACCTTCCTGCTTTTGTGCCTGATGGAAAGAACGAATGCGTTTTGCGGCAAGTTCTAATGCTTCACGAATTTCAACACTTAAACCATCAAATGCAGTTTTAAGCTGTGTTTGAGTCAGTTCTAGGTCAGAGAATTGATGCGCTGGATGTCGATCGAACTGCTGCGTTAATTTAAGCACATGATCATCACCATGCTGACGTACATCAGCAATAATTTGATCTACAGTTTGTATTAATTGAGGATCATTAACCGTTTCAAATGCTAGAAGTTCAGCAAATGTCTGTTTAAAATTTTGATCCTGAGTCGATAAACGTCGCATCAATTTACCCACAAGGCGAAAAAGAGAACGCTAAGTTTACTCTTTTTCAGTAAGCTTGTGGGCACAATGTAGGCTAAAAAAATCAATGGGAAAGAATGAGTTCTTCGATCACCCCATCATTCTACTTTTATTTGCTTAATCAAAATATTTAAGCAACAAGAACAAAAAGTTAAAAATTATTTTACGTCCCGTGTCACAAAGCAAAAGGCTGACTCGTCAAATAAGTACCTATTTTGATTTTAATCAGGAACACGACAATGACGACGCTCAACATTCATCCTAAAAAACATTTACCAGAATCAATTCACCACCTCTATCAGGTTCATCAAAATATTCTCGACTTGGACCTGCTTGCTCGCTCGCTTTATCATCTTGTTCTATTACGTGCCTCGCAAATCAATGGCTGTGCTTTTTGTGTGAAGATGCATATTGCAGAAGCCTTGGCAGATGGTGAAGTACAATCACGCTTGGATCGTTTGGTGGTATGGCGACATTGCAATGATTACACTGATCAGGAAAAAGCAGCCCTTGCCTGGGTTGAAGCATTGACCACTTTACATACGCTCACCGATTATGAACCGTTACGCTTGACCCTGTTGAAACATTTCAATGAAGCACAAATTTCAGCTTTAACTTTACTGATTGGCATGATTAATTTATGGAACCGCATTGCAATTTCACAGCATTAACGTCAATGAAAGCGCCAGACATGATAAGCCAACATGATTTAAATCTTTTTGAGGCAAGCCGAACGTTTCTGTTCGGCCTTGCTTACCGACTGTTAGGCACAACCAGTGATGCTGAAGATGTCTTGCAGGATATCTTTATAAAATGGCAACAACAATCTAAACAAGATATTATCAATCCTCAAGCGTGGCTGACGACAGTATGCACACGTCACTGCATCGATTTACTTCGTGCTCACCATCGAGCTAGAACTGAATATACCGGAACATGGTTACCTGAACCCTATCATCATATAGAAACGCTCTCGATCGAATCCGACTATTCGCTCTCTACGGCCTTCCTTTTGGTTCTTGAAAAGCTCTCAGTCAAAGAACGGGCAGCTTATTTATTACATGACATCTTTAATCTTGACTATGTTGAAATTTCGGAAATCCTTCGGGAGCAACAAAGTAATTGTCGGCAACTGGTCGCCCGTAGCAGAAAACGTATCTCAGATGAACCTAATGTTCTCTCAAATCATCCTACTCAGCAGCAAATCAACTTACTCAATGCATTCAAAGTCGCCATTCATTCACATGATCTAGATCAATTAACACAATTACTCAGTGAAGATATCCAATTTGCAGCAGATGGCGGTGGTAAGGTCTCAGCGATTCGTCAGCCTTTCATCGGCCAACCTGCTATATTGCGTTTCTTTGAACGCTTGCTTTTTAAGGCGTGGAGTGAACTCTCTTGGGAAATGTGCCACCTTAATGGTGGTGTTGGTTTCAAACTCTATGACTCAACCCATTGTTGTGTCATGGTACTGACTTTCGCTTTCAATGATCAGCAACAACTGCAAAGCATCTATTCTTTACGTAATCCAGAAAAACTCAAATAAAAAGGCCAACCGAAGCTGACCTTTTTATTCAATTCCATCTAAAACTTAGTTTTGACGTGCTTTAATGGCTTGTTCAAGTTGCGTCAAAATTGGATTTAAAACGGCTTGCTTACGTTTAAAACTGGCCTTATTGACGATTAAACGTGAAGAAACTTTGCAAATTTCTTCTAATGGCTCCAAGCCATTGGCACGTAAAGTATTGCCCGTATCCACTACATCGACAATGTAATCACCTAACCCAACCAAAGGTGCAAGCTCCATTGATCCGTATAGCTTAATTACATCAACTTGCTCACCGAGGCTTGCATAATATTGACGAGTTAAGTTGACATACTTGGTCGCGATCTTTAAACGGCCTTTTGGACGTTCCATGCCGATTTTACCCGCCGTCATCAACTTACAATTGGCAATTTTCAGGTCAAGCAACTCATAAACATGTTGTGCGCCATGTTCCATCAATACGTCTTTACCCGCTACACCAAAGTCTGCCGCACCATTCTCAACATAGGTCGGAACATCAGAAGCACGTAAAATCAAAATACGAACTTTTTTGTGTGTCGTTGGAAAAATCAATTTGCGTGATTTATCTGGATCTTCAAGTAAATTGATACCTGCCTTTTCAAGCAAGGGTAATGTTTCCTTTAAGATACGACCTTTACTGAGTGCTAAAGTTAAACCATGATCAAAATTGCCCATTACGTCAAAATTTGGATCATCGTTTCTTAAGTCATTCATCCTTTTACTCGCTTAATCTGAGCACCTAAACTTTGCAATTTTTCTTCCACATGTTCGTAGCCACGATCAATGTGATAGATGCGGTCAACCAGAGTTTCACCTTCAGCCACCAAGGCAGCTAAAACAAGTGAAAATGAAGCACGTAAATCAGTTGCCATGACAGGTGCAGCCTGAAGTGTTTCCACACCTGTAACCACCGCATCATGCCCTTCAACTTGGATGTTAGCACCCATACGTGAAAGTTCTGGGACATGCATAAAACGGTTTTCGAAAATGGTTTCAGAAATCGTTGCAAAACCACGACCAATCACATTGACTGCCATAATTTGCGCTTGCATATCGGTTGGGAATTCTGGATGCGGTAATGTTCTAAAGCTCACTGCTTTAGGACGTTTGCCCTGCATATCCAACTCAATCCAGTCATCACCACGAGTGACTTCCGCACCCATTTCTTCGAACTTATCCAATACTGCTTCTAACAATGCAGGATCGGTATGCGTCGTTTTAACTCGTCCACCAGTAATAGCCGCCGCAGCCAGATATGAACCCGTTTCGATACGGTCAGCAACAACAGCATATTCGCAGCCATGTAAGCTTTCAACACCCGTAACAACAAGCGTATCAGTATCTAAACCTTCAATTTTAGCACCCATCTTAATCAGCATTTGCGCAAGATCGGTGATTTCTGGTTCACGAGCAGCATTACGAATTGTGGTCACGCCATCAGCTAACGCAGCAGCCATCAAGATATTTTCGGTACCACCAACGGTCACCATATCAAAAACAACTTCACCACCTTTTAAACGACCATCAACCGAAGCATGGACATAACCATTTTCAACTTCAATCTGTGCTCCTAAAGCTTCTAAAGCTTTTAAGTGTTGATCCACTGGACGTGAACCAATCGCACAGCCACCTGGTAATGATACTTTGGCATTACCATAACGCGCCAACAATGGACCAAGCACTAGAATAGATGCACGCATGGTTCGTACAAGTTCATACGGTGCAAACTGGTTATCTAATGTTGATGCATCAGCACAAACCGTTTCACCTTCATAACTCATGGTCACACCAAGACCAGCAATCAACTTAACCAATGTATTTACATCTTTTAAATTGGGTACATTGGTGAGCGTAATCGGAGAGTCAGCAAGGATCATTGCTGCAAGTAAAGGTAAAGCTGCATTTTTAGCACCAGAAATGCGTACTTCACCTTCGAGCTTAACACCGCCCGTAATTAAAAATTTATCCATTAATATTTAAGCTCCGAAAAGGCTTGCTTTGCGCCATTCGTCTTTTGTCATTGCGCGAATCGTCACAGCGTGAACTGCACCACTCGCAATATAAGAATTTAGAGGTGCATAAACGGCTTGTTGACGAGCAACGGTACGCTTACCTTCAAACTGATCATCCACAATACGAAGGTCAAATTTCCCAGCTTGACCGCTCACTGCTACTTCTGCTTCAGGGAAAGCTTCTTTTAAAATTTGCGTGAGCTGCTCACTATTCATTACAAGGCCTCTTATACAACCATTGGTGTAAAACCAGCTATTTTACTATAACTTTTTCACATAATTCAGTAAGCAGTTTCTTTTTTTATCAATAAAAAAAGAGGCTTCACAAAAAGCCTCTTATATAAAAATAAAAATTAACTCAAAAGTGCCAATTCATGCTGATACGAACATTGAATTTTTCGATGTTTCGCCAGCTGGCGTTTTAATTTATCTGTCAGTTTTCGAATCGAAGTATACATATCATCGGCTGTCGCCTGTGCAAACAGTTCTACCCCCGGCAAACGTATAATCGCTTCAGCGATATGATTTGCACTACCTTTGTGTGAACGTTTGTCAATTTGATGATCTTTAGCCAGCTTGATTTGCATACTATTGACCTGATCTAGATGTTTGGTCATTTGACTAAACTTTTCTTTTATATTTTCTTCAATGGCTGGTGTAATGGTTAAATGGTGCCCACGAATCGTTATTTGCATAATTCTATCCCTCACCTTTTTCTCAGGATACAAGAAAATCGCTTAAGCAAACTTAATGCACATTATTAGTGGTTCAACATCCATTAAATCATTTCAGCGATTCCTCTAGTGATCATTAAAAAAATTCATTATTCCGTAATAATGAACACCTAGAATAGTCACACCTTCAAATTTAGATCAAGACTTTTCTTTCAGAAGATGAGGCAATATGTAACGATTCACGATATTTTGCTACCGTGCGTCGAGCGACCTCAATCCCTTCATTCTTCAACATTTCAGCAATTGCATTATCCGACAAAGGCTTACGCGGATTTTCACTCGAAACGAGTTTTTTAATCATTGCACGAATGGCAGTCGATGAAGCTTCACCACCTGTTGTTGTTCCCACATGACTCGAAAAGAAGTATTTCAATTCAAATAAACCACGTGGTGTCAGCATATATTTATTGGTTGTCACACGAGAAACCGTTGATTCATGTAATTCAACTTCCTCTGCCACATCACGAAGCACCAAAGGTTTCATTGCTTCTGGACCTTGCTCCAAAAAAGCTCTTTGATGTTCTACAATACAGGTCGCCACTTTCAACAAAGTCTTATGACGTTCATCAATACTCTTGATAAAATTCTTCGCTTCCAGCATTTGATTGCGCAAATAAACGTTATCATCACTTTGGTCAGCTCGACGAATCATCCCTGAATAAAAAGAATTGATCCGTAATTTAGGTAATACATCCGGATTCAGCTGAACTTGCCAATGTTGATCTTTCTTCGACACCACTACATCAGGGACTTGGTATTCAGATTCTTGTTGATTGAACTCCAGTCCAGGATATGGCTTTAAAGTTTTTAACAAATCAACGGCACTTTTTAATTGCTCTTTAGATAACCCCGTTTGCTTTAACAACTTATTCAGGTCATTCGAAATCAGTAACTCGTAATATTTCAATAAATTTCTAGCTTCAGCTAGATAGGGAACTTTGTCATTAAAAGTTTCTAGTTGAATTTTCAAACATTCTGCTAAATTTCTTGAGCCCACACCAATAGGATCGAGGCGTTGAATATGTTTTAAAACAACGATGATCTCATCTTGCTCAACCTCTTCTTCACTCTCCATTTCCTGTAATAAACGAGAGACAGCGAGTAAAATATCGTCTAATTCTGCGTCTAAAAAACCCTTATCATCCAAAGAATCTACGATGCAATATGCAATCAGCTTGTCTACAGTGGAAAAATGCAAAAGATTGACTTGGTCTAAAATATGTTCTTTCAGGCTTAGTTGTACCTGACGATTATCTTCTCTTTCTTCATATTCTGGTGATGCCAAAGCAGTCGATTGATGGGTATAAATATCATCCCATTCAGTATCAACAGGTAAATCATTCGGCAGATGATCGGCATTCAGTTCAGTGGTTAAGTCCCCATTCTCTTTTTCCTCTAGCGAGGAAAGACTCTCCGTTGTTCCCATATCTTCTATTTTTTCAAGTAAGGGATTACTATCTAACTGGATTTGAATTTCTTGTTCGAGTTCTAAACTTGAGAGTTGTAAAAGACGTATCGCCTGCTGTAATTGAGGAGTCAACGATAAACTGTTCGCAACTTTCAATCCAACAGATAATTTCATAGTCTTTCCTTTTATAAGATAAGCAAAAAACATGCCTATAAAAATATTTATAACATAAAGCAATGTTTACGCATATAAGGAAAAAGCTTTTCAACTGACTTGTTTGTTCAAAAAAATAGCAAAAATATAAATATTTATTCGAATTGAGTTCTTGTCACCGCCTATTTAGCAAACATGTGAACAACATAGAATTATTTTAGATTTTGCTGCTTAAGACATTCTATCATTTCATCCAATACTTTCTGCCCCATCGTTGTTCGCACAAGCTCATTTAAATCCCCTGCTAAAAAGCCAGACCAAGTTGTGCTCGTTGAACCGGAAGACATTGCATATCGCCCACAAGCAGACCACACCTTTTGGTCTGATGTAATAGAAGCTAAATACAGCTCCCCTTCAGGATCATCCAATATCCATTCGCGAATAACTCTAGGTGCTTGATATTGTTGCTTAGGTTTTTCCAACCACGTCCATACTAAAAAACCTAAATAGACAATTCCAATAGCTGATAAAAGTGTATGGAAAATCATGTCAGTCCTAATATTATTTCTTATTTACATTTAATCAGGATAAAATAGCACAACTCTTTAAATATTGACTTATATTTCCTTTTCTTCCGCGCATAAAAAACACCCCTCAACGTTAGTTGAGGGGTGTTAGTATTTAAAAGCTGGCGATGACTTACTCTCACATGGCAAGTGCCACACTACCATCAGC
>NZ_JAKZGB010000007.1:0-209558 GCF_022549545.1 Acinetobacter sp. ANC 3882
GCCAACTGGTCTTCTGTTGCTGCTTGACCTGAAACCGCTGTGCCGTTCCAAGTTTTATTGCTTAAGCCACCAATGGTATTGGTTGTGCCATCAATGGTGACTGGATTTGCAGTACCCACTTTAATGGTATTGCCTAAGCCAAGCTGTACCCCATCTGCTGTGGTGGTACTGGTGATGTTGCTATCACCTTTCACATTCAGTGTATCGCCTAATGCAAATTGGTTGCTGCTGCTACCATTACCAAACTTGATGCCTTTGTCCGCTGTCGCTTGTGCTGCATCGGCTGCAGTTTGCGCAGTGGTGACATTCTGATTCGTCGTGAATAACTGGCCACCATTCACTGCATCTGTTGATGCCGCTGAACTGATGTCACCTGCTGTAACACCAGTAATCTTCTTGTTACCAGCATTGATTCCTGTAGTTTTATCAACAACAACCGTACCAACGGTTACTTTGTCTGTTGTAACACTGCTTAAGTTCAAATCTTTGCTTAAAGCAAACGCAACATTATTACCCGTCTTCGTTGCTGTAAGGTTGGTATCTGATGGTGTTGCTACACCGATATCAACGGTATCGCCTGCTTTGATCGCACCGCTATTCTTACCATTTGTTTGTAGATTAAAACCGCCTTTTAATGTACTGATATCAGAGGTATTCGTTGTAATCTGATTACCTTGATTCGTGACTGTCGTCGTTAAATTGCTAACATTCTGATTCGTCGTGAATAACTGACCGCCATTCACTGCATCTGTTGAACTTGCTGAACTGATGTCTCCTGCTGTAACACCCGTAATCTTCTTGTTACCAGCATTGATCCCTGTAGTTTTATCAACAACAACCGTACCAACGGTTACTTTGTCTGTTGTAACACTGCTTAAGTTCAAATCTTTGCTTAAAGCAAACGCAACATTATTACCCGTCTTCGTTGCTGTAAGGTTGGTATCTGATGGTGTTGCTACACCGATATCAACGGTATCGCCTGCTTTGATCGCACCGCTATTCTTACCATTTGTTTGTAGATTAAAACCGCCTTTTAATGTACTGATATCAGAGGTATTCGTTGTAATCTGATTACCTTGATTCGTGACTGTCGTCGTTAAATTGCTAACATTCTGATTCGTCGTGAATAACTGGCCACCATTCACTGCATCTGTTGAACTTGCTGAACTGATGTCTCCTGCTGTAACACCCGTAATCTTCTTGTTACCAGCATTGATCCCTGTGGTTTTATCAATAACAACTGTACCAACGGTTACTTTGTCTGTTGTAACACTGGTTAAGTTCAAGTCTTTGCTTAAAGCAAACGCAACATTGTTACCTGTCTTCGTTGCTGTAAGGTTGGTATCTGATGGTGTTGCAACACCAATATCAACGGTATCGCCTGCTTTGATCGCACCACTATTCTTACCATTTGTTTGTAGATTAAAACCGCCTTTTAACGTACTGATATCAGAGGTATTCGTTGTAATCTGATTACCTTGATTCGTGACTGTCGTCGTTAAATTGCTAACATTCTGATTCGTCGTGAATAACTGACCGCCATTCACTGCATCGGTAGATGTCGCTGAACTGATGTCTCCTGCTGTAACACTGGTAATCTTCTTGTTACCTGCATTGATCCCTGTGGTTTTATCAACAACAACCGTACCAACGGTTACTTTGTCTGTTGTAACACTGGTTAAGTTCAAATCTTTGCTTAAAGCAAACGCAACATTATTACCTGTCTTCGTTGCTGTAAGGTTGGTATCTGACGGTGTTGCAACACCAATATCAACGGTATCGCCTGCTTTGATCGCACCGCTATTCTTACCATTTGTTTGTAGATTAAAACCGCCTTTTAAAGTCGTAATATCATTACCTTGAGTGGTAACTGTTGTCGTTAAATTGCTAACATTTTGATTCGTCGTGAATAATTGACCACCATTCACTGCATCAGTTGAAACTGCTGAACTAATGTCACCTGCTGTAACACCAGTAATCTTCTTATTACCAGCATTGATTCCTGTAGTTTTATCAATGACAACACTACCCACTGTTACTTTATCAGCTGTAACGCCAGCATTATTAATAACAGTATTACCTGTGGTCACACTACCATTAGTACCTAAATTAACAGTCTCAGCCAATTTAATATCAAGTTGATTCGTACCATTCGATACAACACCAATATTGCCACTGGTTAATGTACCTGTCGCACCACCTTTAACATTCAGGTCTTCGCCTAATTTACGGGTTGCCTTAGTCCCTGAATCCCCCACAAAACCAAGTGGATTATCCGCCAAGGTCTGCACCTTACCATCAACATAAGTCTTGTTAGTCGCATCACTACCAACTGTTGGTGCCGCTACATTGGTGATCTTTTTATTGCCAACATCTAAACCACTTGCTGTACCTGATAGAGTAACTGCATTCGCACCGCTACCTATCGTTGATGTACCAGTAACAACACTGTTACCATTCACTTGCTGACCAGTTGAAGTTACTGTGCCTGCAAAATTAGGTGCATCCGCAATTTGAATCGCAATTGAACCAGTTTGATCCGTTACCGTTTTTACATTCGAACCACTGTATGTACCTGCTGTGCTTGCTGCACCACTAATCGCAATAGCTTCACCAAGCTTACGGTTAACATCGGTGGTATCACCTGATTTTCTTGCATTACCTGTAAAGGTAATCGCTTTATTCACTTGTGTGCTTACGGTGTCTAACTGACCTTTGTTTACGGCCTGATCAGCAGTAGTTGCATCTGCAACATTACTGATATTTTTATTCCCTACATTAATCCCCGTACTGGTAACGCTTGGACCACCCGTAATCGTTAAACCACTGTTGTTAATCTTGGTATTACCTGTAGTCACACTACCATTGGTACCTAAATTAACAGTTTCAGCAAGTTTAATATCAAGCTGGTTACTACCATTCGATACAACACCAATATTGCCACTGGTTAATGTACCTGTCGCACCACCTTTAACATTTAAATCTTCACCTAGTTTACGCGTTGCTTTCGTCCCTGAATCACCCACAAAGCCTAATGACTTTAAAACTTCTGTATTTAAATTTGAAATTGCCTGCGGAACTGTGGTTGCCGCAGCATATGATGTACCATCAGTTTTTGCTATTACATAGCTTGGAAGTGCAACAGCTCCCGTTTTAGCTGAAGCACTAATTCCTGTCGAGCCTAAAATTGCAGCAACTTGATTAAGTTGTGATACATTCGTAGCATCATTTGCTTTATAACCATTTGCTACATTTGTTAAACGCATAAAACGATCTGTTGCCCAAGTCCCACTTTTCGTACCTGAATAATATCTATCATCACCAGCAGCGTGACCAAAAGAAACTGTATCGTCTTCAACTGCACTGGATTCTGCGCCAAGTGCATACGAGTTTTTTCCTAGTGCCGAAGCATCATTACCAATCGCGACAGCCCCTTTACCATCCAAAGTATTCTCTTTGGAATCAGCATAAGCACCACTACCGATTGCCACAGAACCGCGGCTCATTGCCTGCGCGTTATTTCCAATCGCTGTTGTATAGGCTTCCCCTGCTACTGAGCTTGGGCCAAGCACGACCGCACCAGTACCAGTAGCAACAGCAGCTCGACCGATAGCTACCGAGTCTGTGCCTTTTGCACAAGTTTGACCACTATCACTCCCAATCGCAATTGCACCTGTAGCTTCACCACCACTACCAGCACTTGTCGCTGTACAATTTGTTCTTGTACTAGCATTACCAGCTTCATAACCTGCGAAAGCAAAGGTTGTGGTAAATACTGTAAAAATAGCTAGAGATAATGTTTTGTAATTAAAAAATAAACTTTCTTCGCTCTTCGCTACTTGCTGTAGCTCTAAAGAAACGACCTGACCGACGTTGCCACTATTTTTTGTTTTTCCTTTAGCAAGCTCTGAAACTGCCACCCAAGCACCTAATGAGGCGTTCCATACAACCTTATAAACCTTATTCATAATATTTTTCCAAACGCAGATAAAAGTTACAACATGTACAAATATGTGTACAAGTCTGTCTATTAAGTAAAGAAATGTAATTTATTGCCAATAAAATAACTTTTTTAAAATGAGAAGTAAATCACAGTAACATGTGTTATTTACCCATAAAATCACTAATTAAATCCCACATATTTTTTTATTTTTTAATATTAAAATTTTTAAAATCAATAATTAATATTTAATAAATAATAAAAACTCAATCTAATATTTTTTATCTAATGTAGAAAGATATACAAAAAAAGTCGATACATGACAGTAATTGACAGGCTTTCACTAAATTTATTCGATTTTTTTTCATTAATATTTGTATCTAAATGTCAAAAGTTAAAAAAAAGCCAGCATAAATGCTGGCTTTTCATTCTTGGATCTTTTACCAAGTTACGTTAACACGTCGATTCGGTGCCAAGCAGCCCACCAATTGTGAATTTGCTTTATTACCAGCGCATTGCTGATATAAATCAGTTTGGCTGTTAGCCTGAATCTGAATGCGGTTTGCATCAATCCCTTCATTTACCAATAACTTCGCCACAGTATTGGCACGTTGTGATGATAACTGTTGGTTGTAAGCAAATTTACCTAATGTATCTGTAAAACCTGCAACCACAATTGGGCCTGTTGAATTACTTTGCTTAATACGTTGTGCAATCGAAGTAACTGAACTTGAACCTTGCTCAATCGCATTGGCACTGAAACGATCAAAGGCAAAAAATACACTACCTGAACGAGCAGAATTTAAATTTGCATCATTAGGCACCTGATTATTTGCACCCCATGCCATTAAACCTTCACATGCCTCACCTTTCCAAGATAATCTTTCTGAAAGATATTTCTTGTCAAAATCAACACGGAGTTGACAACGTAAATAGTCCTGACTGTTTGGCTGACGAATATCTAAAACATAATTCCAAGTCTTTACAAAGAATACGCCTTCACTAAATTGAGGATGACCCAAAATATGGCGAATCTGGTCTTTGGTTAAACCTGTATCCAAACGTGCAACATTATCATATTCATAACGTTGCACTTGTTTTAAATAGCTTTTTTCAATCTCAGGAAATTTAATTTCCTCTGTTTGCGTTACTGCTTCTTTTTGTGCAAATGTAGTGGTCACACTTAAACCAACTAATGTTGCCATCATCAAAACTTGAATATTTTTGTTCATTTCTTTACTCACAATATCTGTTGAATATAAGGAGAGCCCATGACTCTCCTTACTGAAGGCAATTAGTCAATAATTGTACTTACACCAATACGCACCAACGGACTGCCTTGGCTACCTAATGCAGCACCTGTTGTCAACGACCAGCGTCCATTATCTGCTGTACGTCTGAAGGTCACACCCACTGCATTTTGATCGTTGTAATATGCAGCACCGACAGCCATGGTTAATTTACCTGGAACAAATGGGGCTTGTTCAAGTGCTGCAGTCGCTGCAATACCGGCAGACATTTTATCTTCCAAGTTATCAATACGCTTGTTGGTATCATAGAAAACTTGCTGTAACTGATCACCAAGGTTATTGATCTTGTTACCCAATTCTTGGTTTGATTGATTTAAGGTTCCAATCGCATCATGAATATTATCTTTGCCCGTACCACCAATATTGTTGGTTTTAATCGTACCGTCTTGATTAACCGTCGTGTTGCCACCAATGCTGTTCTTGATGCTGTCAGAAATATTATGGATTTGACCACCGTTCACTGCATCTTTAGAATCTTTTGCAATTGAACCATCAGCCACACCCTTAACAACACGGTCACCATCTTTACCCGCCATATTGACACTTGTACCACCAGTGTCTTTACCAACAGTGATTTCACCGTTTGGTTTCTGCTGCTGAACTAATCCAGTCTTACCATCGTTGATGTTTTGGATGTTGTTCTGGATGTTTTGGATATCATTTGTGTTCTTGTCGACGTTTTGCTTAACATCCCACAATTGACCACCATTGACCGCATCTTTAGAACCTTGCTCAACCTTACCATCAGCAACATTCTTCAAGTTTGTCCCGTCTTCACCACCACCTAAGGTCACTGAGTTTTTGTCAACATTGCCATTTTTGTCTTTGTCATATTGAACTGCATTATCTGAAAGATTACCGATGTCTTTACCAATCTGGTCTTTCAATTTATTCAACTGATCAACATTGACTGCGTCTTTACCATTAACACCATCCGCAACGTTAGTGATGTTCTTACCGCCTGCATCAATACCATTGATTGTGATACTTGGACCACCTTTAATGGTTAGACCATTGTTGTTTAGTACGGTATTACCCGTGGTAATGCTGTCAAACTTTGCATCTTTCAACAATTCAATCTTGATACCATCTTCTGTGGTACGTGTGATCACGTTCTCACCGCTGGTTTTGTCTTCTGCAGTTGCAGCATCCGCACCACCCACGATGTTTAACTTATCACCCAACTTACGATGAACATCTTTACCTGCATTACCTGCAAAGTTCAGACCTTTGTTGGTTAAATCATTAACACCATTTGTGACTTTGTCATCTACAGACTTGATCGCATCATTAATGTTGTCTTTACCTGTTCCACCAATGTTATTGGTGGTGATGCTGCCATCTGGATTAACTGTAGTATTGCCACCAATGCTGTTCTTGATGCTGTCAGAAATATTCTGAATCTGACCACCATTCACAGCATCTTTAGAACCTTTCGCAATTGAACCATCTGCAACATGAGTAATGACTTTATTACCTGCATTGATGCCATCTTTAGTGATGCTTGGACCATCTTTAATAGTTAAGCCATTGTTGTTTAATACGCTATCACCAGTCGTGATACTGTCTAAAGTTAAGTCTTTCTTGGTCGAAACTTCGTAGTTAGTACTACCATCTTTATTGGTGGTTTCTTTAACTACAATGTTGTCACCTTCAGTAACTGTCGTCTTCGCTTTAGTTGCAGCGTCTTTTACATTGCTGATTGCATCATTGATGTTGTTTTTGCCTGTTCCACCAATGTTGTTGGTTGTAATGCTACCGTCTGGATTAACAGTTGTATTACCACCGATGCTGTTCTTGATGCTGTCAGAAATATTCTGAATCTGACCACCATTCACGGCATCTTTAGAACCTTTCGCAATTGAACCATCAGTAACATTGCTGATGACTTTATTGCCTGCATTGATGCCATCTTTAGTGATGCTTGGGCCATCTTTGATGGTTAAGCCATTGTTGTTTAATACGCTGTCGCCAGTGGTAATGCTGTCAAACTTCGCATCTTTCAACAATTCAATCTTAATACCATCTTCTGTGGTACGGGTAATCACGTTCTCACCGCTGGTTTTGTCTTCCGCTGTTGCAGCATCCGCACTACCCACGATGTTTAACTTATCACCCAACTTACGATGAACATCTTTACCTGCATTACCTGCAAAGTTTAGACCCTTGTTGGTTAAATCATTCACACCAGTAGTGACTTTGTCATCTACAGATTTGATCGCATCATTGATGTTATCTTTACCTGTTCCACCAATGTTATTGGTCGAGATGCTGCCGTCTTGATTAACTGTAGTATTGCCACCAATACTGTTCTTGATACTGTCAGAGATATTCTGAATCTGACCACCATTTACGGCATCTTTAGAACCTTTCGCAATTGAGCCATCAGCTACATTAGTAATGACTTTATTGCCTGCATTGATGCCATCTTTGGTAATGCTTGGACCATCTTTGATGGTTAAGCCATTATTGTTTAATACGCTGTCGCCAGTGGTAATGCTGTCAAACTTCGCATCTTTCAACAATTCAATCTTGATACCATCTTCTGTGGTACGGGTAATCACGTTCTCACCGCTGGTTTTGTCTTCTGCAGTTGCAGCATCCGCACCACCCACGATGTTTAACTTATCACCCAACTTACGATGGACATCCTTACCTGCATTGCCTGCAAAGTTTAGACCTTTATTTTCCAACTCAGTCTTGGTGTTGTTGATCGTGTTGTTTAATTCAGTCTTGGTATCTGTAATCTGATTAGTTAACTGATCTTTAGTATTCGTGATCTGGTTACCCAAGTCTTTCTTCGCATCGTCTAACTTGTTGTTGGTATCAGTGATCTTGCCATCTAAACCATCTTTAACGTTGGTTAACTGATCAACATTGACTGCATCTTTGCCATCTTTACCATCTGCAACATTGCTGATGACTTTATTGCCTGCATTGATGCCATCTTTGGTGATACTTGGGCCATCTTTGATGGTTAAGCCATTGTTGTTTAATACGCTGTCGCCAGTGGTAATACTGTCGAACTTCGCATCTTTCAACAATTCAATCTTGATGCCATCTTCTGTGGTACGAGTAATGACGTTCTCACCGCTGGTCTTGTCTTCTGCTGTTGCAGCATCCGCACCACCCACGATGTTTAACTTATCACCCAACTTACGATGAACATCTTTACCTGCATTACCTGCAAAGTTTAGACCCTTGTTGGTTAAATCATTCACACCAGTAGTGACTTTGTCATCGACTGATTTGATCGCATCATTGATGTTGTCTTTACCAGTTCCGCCAATGTTATTGGTGGTAATACTGCCGTCTTTATTAACCGTGGTATTACCACCAATGCTGTTCTTGATGCTGTCAGAGATATTCTGAATCTGACCACCATTCACGGCATCTTTAGAACCTTGCGCAATTGAACCATCAGCTACATTAGTAATGACTTTATTACCTGCATTGATGCCATCTTTAGTGATGCTTGGACCATCTTTGATGGTTAAGCCATTGTTGTTTAATACGCTATCGCCAGTGGTAATACTGTCAAACTTCGCATCTTTCAACAATTCAATCTTGATGCCATCTTCTGTGGTACGGGTAATCACGTTCTCACCGCTGGTTTTGTCTTCTGCTGTTGCAGCATCCGCACCACCCACGATGTTTAACTTATCACCCAACTTACGATGAACATCTTTACCTGCATTACCAGCAAAGTTCAGACCTTTATTTTCCAATTCGGTCTTGGTGTTGTCAATCTTGGTGTTGAGTTCTGTTTTAGTGTTGTTGATCGTGTTATTTAACTCGGTCTTGGTATCTGTGATCTGAGTCGTTAACTGATCTTTAGTGTCATTTAACTTGTTGTTGGTATCCGTAATTTGGTTACCCAAGTCTTTTTTCGCATCATCCAATTTGTTGTTGGTATCGGTGATCTTGCCATCTAAACCATCTTTAACGTTGGTTAACTGATCAACATTCACTGCATCTTTACCATCTTTACCATCAGCAACATTGCTAATGACTTTATTACCTGCATTGATGCCATCTTTAGTGATGCTTGGACCATCTTTGATGGTTAAGCCATTGTTGTTTAATACGCTGTCGCCAGTGGTAATGCTGTCAAACTTCGCATCTTTCAACAATTCAATCTTGATGCCATCTTCTGTGGTACGGGTAATCACGTTCTCACCGCTGGTTTTGTCTTCCGCTGTTGCAGCATCCGCACCACCCACGATGTTTAACTTATCACCCAACTTACGATGAACATCTTTACCTGCATTGCCTGCAAAGTTTAGACCTTTGTTTTCCAACTCAGTCTTGGTGTTGTTGATCGTGTTGTTTAATTCAGTCTTGGTATCTGTAATCTGATTAGTTAACTGATCTTTAGTATTGGTGATCTGGTTACCCAAGTCTTTCTTCGCATCGTCTAACTTGTTGTTGGTATCAGTGATCTTGCCATCTAAACCATCTTTAACATTGGTTAACTGATCTACATTGACTGCATCTTTTCCATCTTTACCATCTGCAACATTGCTAATGACTTTATTGCCTGCATTAATGCCATCTTTGGTGATGCTTGGACCGTCTTTGACAGTTAAGCCATTGTTGTTTAATACGCTGTCGCCAGTGGTAATACTGTCAAACTTCGCATCTTTCAACAATTCAATCTTGATGCCATCTTCTGTGGTACGAGTAATGACGTTCTCACCGCTAGTCTTGTCTTCTGCAGTTTCTGCATCAGCACCACCTACGATGTTTAACTTATCACCCAACTTACGATGAACATCTTTACCTGCATTACCTGCAAAGTTCAGACCTTTGTTTTCCAACTCAGTCTTGGTGTTGTCAATCTTGGTATTGAGTTCTGTTTTGGTGTTGTTGATCGTATTATTTAACTCGGTCTTGGTATCTGTGATCTGAGTCGTTAACTGATCTTTAGTGTCATTTAACTTGTTGTTGGTATCCGTAATTTGGTTACCCAAGTCTTTTTTCGCATCATCCAACTTGTTGTTGGTATCGGTGATTTGGTTACCTAAATCAGTTTTCGTAGCATCAATTTTTTGATCTAAATTGGTAATATTTTGAGTGTTTTGATTTACACGAGTATCAACGTTCTTCAACTGACGTACGGTAACTGCATCAGAATCAGCCGAACCATCTTCAACATTGGTAATACGACGTTCTTTGCCAGCAGAACCAACAGAAACCACACCGTTTGACATCGAAGCATCGCGATTCGTCAGGAATGAACTTCCTGTTGCTTCAGTTGCGACAGCATCTTGGCCCAATGCAACACTGTTTTCAGCTTCAACTCGGCTGCGCGCACCTAATGCGACACCACCAACAACCATTGATTGTGCACCTTGACCAACTGCTACTGCATTTTCCTGATCTGCAATTGCACCACCGCCAATTGCAGCAGAGTTCTTACCTGTTGCTTTTGCTCCACCGCCAACGGCAGCAGCATTTTCATTGCTTGCCTCTGCACCTTTACCAATTGCAGCAGCACTATCACCCGTTGCTTTCGCACCACTACCAACAGCAGCTGCACCATTACCTGTGGCTAATGCACCTTCACCGGGCTTATTACCAGAACCAATTGCAGTCGAATTTGTACCAGAAGCAACTGAGTTAATACCCATCGCCGACGCGCCATCGCCTGTTGCTTGAGAAACAGCACCAAATGCCGCAGCACCTTTACCAGAGGCATTCGACATGACACCAAAAGCCGATGACGCATCACCTGTCGCTTTAGATGTCATACCAAATGCTGATGCAAATGCACCAGTACCAACAGCTTGAACACCGACCGCTGTTGAACCGTGATTGGTTTCCGTTGTTGGATAACGACCAGATTTAAGTACGCCACCCGTAATTTCAGTATAGGTTTTACTTAGCTCAGCATCTTGAGCAATTTTATCAACGTCATCTCCACCAATCGCAACAGATGAGTTACCACGCGCAACCACATCGGCACCAATCGCAATGGATTGATCACCTACAGCCTTTGTCTGATCACCAATTGCAATCGATTGATTGCTATAGCTTGTTGCTGTACCAGCTGCTCCCTTTGTTGAAGCATTACGGCCAATCGCAACATCACCACTACCTACGGTTTCACTTGCATTACCTACAGAAACTGCGCCAATCCCTGCACCTTTCGCTTGTGACCCGACTACAACGGCATCATAACCTGTCGCACTTGCGCTTACGCCTACAGCAATCGAATTACGGCCTTTTGCACCGTCATTTTCATAGTTACCGCCCTGTACCCCATTATCATTTACACTCACATAATGTGTACGAGCTGCTTTTAACTGACCTACAGTCGCAGCATCAGAATCTACTGCACCGTCTGCTACATTTTGAATACGGCGTTCAGCGCCAACATCACCTACAGATAAAACCCCTGTTGGCGCAGCTTGTTTGGTTAAAAAACTCTTTTCTGTTGCTTGTGTTGCTTTTGAATCTTTACCGAGAGCAATACTATTTTCAGCTTCCGAACGCGCACCTTTACCAATCGCAACACCACCTTCAAAAGTGGTCTCTGCTTGGTCACCAATCACGACTGCATTGTCTTTTTTTGCTTTTGCGCCAGTACCAATTGCAACCGATTTTGCACCTGTAGATTCAGAGAATGCTCCGATCGCTAACGAATTTTCTTGTGTTGCAACCGCACCACCACCAAATGCGATTGAATCTTTACCTGTCGCTTTCGTTGCCATTTTTGATTGATATTCAGCACCTGCCTGACCTGCAACAGAACCTGCATTTTCAATATCAGGCGAACCGATTGCAATTGCACGATAGCCTTCTGCTGTTGCAGAATGACCAATTGCTAAAGACCCTTTACCTGTTGCCGCAGCAACATTACCAAGTGCTTGAGCAAAATCCCCTGTCGCAGCTGATTGACGCCCAATTGCTAACGCAGTGTTTCCACTAGATAGTGCCGCAGTACCAATCGCAACACCTGCAATATTTTTTGTTGTTGCATATGAGCCTATCGCGGTACCAAGACCTTTTTCAGTTGTTGCACCTGTTCCAAGTGCAATCGCACCGCCTTCTTTATTACTCGTACCGCCAAATGCACCTGTCGAGTTATTATATGGGTTTTGACGATTTGCAATATTTGACCTTGAACTATCTTGTGTTTGTGCTCCACACCCCATAGCAATATCTTTACCATTGGCAGTGCTTGCAACACCTTCAGCACATCGATTTGCAGAAATAGAAGTTCCAGAGCCTGCACCCCCTTCAATATTCGTTGCCGCAAATGCACTAGGAGAAAAACTAATTGCCCCAGCTAAAATAGCAGCTGACAAATTGAGAACGTTAGATTTAGTTTTTGTTTTACTTTTTGCAAGTTCAGACGTTGCAACCCATGCGCCAATCGATGCATTCCAAACCACTTTATAGACTTTATTCATAAAAATTCTCAGATCATTACAACAGTTATTGATGGTCTAAAAATGCCAATAAGCATTTTTAGTTTCGGTGCCGAAAAAGAGTCGCGGATGCTAATAAAATCGAGTAAATTGGTAAAGATTCAGTAAATATTATTATTAAAAATATGAGACATATTTCTCATATTTATAAAAAAACCAAACAAATAAATACATGATTTAAATCACAAAAATACAAAATTGTTTTATTTTGTTCTGCTTTTGTTTTATTTTATAAAGAACATGAAAAATAGAGTAATAGCTCCATAATAAATAATAAAATAATATGCAATGCCTAAAATTCACATTAATTATTGGAATAAATTATTAAAACTACATTTATTAGAAAAAATACAAATAATACTATAAGTTTGAAATTTTACTTATAAATAACAGGATCTTTGTTTTTAGAATTTATTGAATAAATCAAGTATGATTACTTCCATCAGGATTGGTTTTAAAACCTTATGAGCCCTACCCTAAACTCATTAAGAAAACAACTTCGCTCAAAAAGAAGGCAACTCTCTCCTTATGAGCAAAATAAAGCTGAACAACAGGTCTTAGTACAACTTAATCACTTCCCTCGATTTAAAGCTGCACAAAAAGTTGGCCTCTATCTACACGCCTTTGGCGAAGTTCATACTCACAAGCTCATCAAGCTTTGTTTTCAGCGAAAAAAACAGGTTTATTTACCCATGATCTGTAATATGAATCAGAATTTGGTCTGGGTCAGAGTAAGCGCAAGACAATATTTAAATAAACGTTTTTCCCATCATCCACTCGGCATGAAAGAACCGATGGCAAGTCGTGGTCGGCATGTTTCACACTTAGATTTACTCATCATACCTTTATTGGCTTGTGATCATGAGGGAACACGAATCGGTATGGGAGGTGGCTATTATGATCGAACACTCGCCACGGCGGCCCATTCTCCTTATCGTCTTGGTCTCGCACATAACTTTCAATATGTAGAGCACCCCTTATCAAGACAAAAATGGGATCAACCTCTGGATGGATTGCTTAGCCCTAAAAAATTCTATTATTTCAAACGGTAGCCCTCTGTTTTTCTTCTTTCCGCAATGAATCTTGAGTAATTTAGTCTTTTTTTTATATTTTCTAATCAAAACCCCTTGTATTTTTTGAAATGCACATCACTATAAAAAACATGGCAACACCGTTGTCACTCATTAGGAGTGCCCATGTCTGAATATATTTTAAATAATGAAACTAGCTTAGAGCCACAGGTTCCAAGTGTATTACCACTCTTAGCATTACGTGATGTTGTGGTCTATCCACATATGCAAATCGCGCTATTTGTGGGTCGTGAAAAATCGATCAATGCAGTGGATGTGGCTCGTAACAGTGACAATTTAGTATTTGTAGTTGCGCAAAAAGATTCGCTCACAGAAGAAATTGATCACGATAATCTCTATCAATATGGAACTGTGGCTAAAATCGTACAAGTGGTGAATCATGAGAATGATGAAAACTGCATCAAAGTACTGATTGAAGGCCTGCATCGTTCAAAACTCGAACGCATTATTGATGGCGAAGAATACTTAACAGCTGAGCATCATTTAAGCCCAATGACATTGCCTTTGGACCAAGAGACCCAAGAGACTCGCTTAAATGAATTACGTACCCTATTCGCTCAATATGCAGAAGCGAAATTACGTAATGCACGTGAACTCGTTGCAGCAGCAAATAAAATCGAAGACTTATTGCAATTGATGTTCTTCGTTGCAACTCGTGTGCCTTTAAATATTGAAGTAAAACAAAAGTTTTTAGAGCACGACGAGTTTGAAGCTCACTTGCAAGAGTTAATGAGCTATTTGATGAATCAATCTGCTGAACAGCAAATTGAGCAAACGCTGCATGACAGTGTAAAACGCCAAATGGAAAAGAACCAACGTGAATACTTTCTAAATGAAAAAATGAAAGTCATTCAACGTGAACTTTCCGATATGAATGGCGGTGCTGAAGATGACGTTGCTGAAATTGAAAACCGTCTTGCTGAAGCAGATTTACCTGAACACGTACGCAAAAAAGCTGAAGCTGAGTTTCGTAAACTTAAAGCAATGCAACCTGCTTCGAGTGAAGCCGCTGTTGTTCGCAACTATCTAGAAGTGATTTTAGATACGCCTTGGAATAAAGCGAGTAAAGTCAGCATCAACCTTGCTAAAGCACAGGAAATTCTAGATACCGATCATTACGGCTTAGATGATGTAAAAGATCGTATTGTTGAATACTTGGCTGTCCAGTCTCGTGTTAAAAAACTCAAAGGTCCGATCCTCTGTTTGGTTGGTCCTCCGGGTGTGGGTAAAACCTCGCTTGGTGAATCTGTGGCGAAAGCAACAGGTCGTGAGTTTGTCCGTATGGCACTTGGTGGTGTACGTGATGAAGCTGAAATTCGCGGTCACCGTCGTACCTATATCGGTGCGATGCCAGGTAAAATCGTGCAATCGTTGACAAAAGTTGGTGTCAAGAACCCGTTATTCTTGCTCGACGAAATTGACAAGATGGCGCAAGACTACCGTGGCGATCCTGCATCAGCATTGCTTGAAGTACTTGATCCATCACAAAACAGCAAGTTCAATGACCATTACTTAGATCTTGATCTTGACCTTTCAGAAGTCATGTTCATCTGTACAGCAAACAGTATGAATATCCCTGAAGCCTTGCTGGATCGTATGGAAGTGATTCGTCTTCCGGGTTATACCGAAGATGAGAAAGTGAATATTGCTGAACGTTACCTTGTTCCTAAAGCAATCAAGAACAATGGTCTACGTGCAAAAGAGTTGACTGTTCACGAAGAAGTAATCCGTGACATCGTACAACGTTATACACGTGAAGCAGGTGTCCGTAGTTTAGAACGTGAAGTGTCTAAAATTGCCCGTAAAGTTGTGAAAGAAGCAGTCAGTAAAAAGTCGAAGAATTTACAGATTGATGTTACTTCTGCAAATCTTCCAGAATACTTAGGTCCACACAAGTTTGACTTTGGTATTGCCGAAGATGAAGCACAAGTAGGTCGTGTAAATGGCTTGGCTTGGACTTCAGTGGGTGGTGAATTACTTACCATTGAAGTTGCAGCAGTAAAAGGTAAAGGTAAATTCATTACTACGGGTTCACTCGGTGATGTCATGAAAGAATCAATTACCGCAGCAATGACTGTTGTACGTACCCGTGCTGATGAACTTGGTATTGAAGCTTCTCGTTTTGAAGAAACGGATGTGCATGTTCACTTACCTGAAGGTGCAACACCAAAAGATGGTCCATCAGCTGGTCTGGCACTCACGACGGCACTTGTATCAGCATTTACAGGTATTGCGATTCGTCCAGACATTGCCATGACAGGTGAAACAAGTCTTGGTGGTCGTGCGATGCGTATTGGTGGCTTAAAAGAGAAACTTCTTGCAGCGCATCGTGGTGGAATTAAACTGGTTTTCATCCCACACGATAACGTTCGTGATTTGGCTGAGATCCCAGACAACGTAAAAGAAGGCTTAGAAATCAAAGCGGTGAAAAGCATTGATGACATCCTACCTTTAGCATTGACGGATACACCAAAGCCTTTGCCGAAAACACCGATTGTGAAACCAGTCGAAGATGCAAAAGCGGCACGTCACTAATCTGCTAAATAGTTGAAAATAAAAAGAGAGCTTCGGCTCTCTTTTTTTGTTACACAATATGGTTGAAAAATAACCAACATACGGCATAATAAAATAGAGTCGATAAAAACAAAGGCTAAATTTGACTCATGAACTCATTTTAGCGCCATCCGAACTCCAGACGGATGGCACTTTGATCGCAGCTCATACGCGTTTTGAGCTGCGTTTTTTATGAGTACTCTATCGCTGTTTTTTGTATTTTTTATGACAAGATAACCCGTACTTGCCTGCATGGAAGAGACAACAGCGTTTATAATATTGTTCATTTCCTCAATCGCACATGCCTTATGAAAATCCGCATTCTCACCATTGGTCAAAAAATGCCTGCTTGGGTGTTGACTGGATTTGAAGACTATTTCAAACGTATTCAACCTTTTGTACAAACTCAAGTCGTTGAACTTCCAATGGCAAAGCGCGGTAAAAATGACTCTGAAGCAGATATTTTGAAATATTGTCACATTGAAGGTGAAAGCATTCTTAATGCACTTAAATCCAATGAAACCTTAATTGCTTTAGAAGTGGGTGGTCGTGAATTGAGTACCGAAAAACTTGCGGATACCATGAAGCAATGGATGCTTGAAGGCAATGATATTGCGATTGCAATTGGCGGTCCTGATGGACATTCCGATGCTGTTCGTAAAGCTGCTGCTTGGCATTGGTCACTTTCAAAATTGACTATGCCTCACCCCATGGTGCGTATTTTGCTGATTGAGCAACTATATCGAGCCATGACGATTAATCATAACCACCCTTACCATCGGGCGTAAAACTGTTCTGATTTTAGAACAACATGTTGAAGTTTCAGGGCTGTCATTCTGATGCCAGTTTTGTCAGGATAATGAGGTATTCCCTCTCAGGTGCTTATTTATGGATCTCCAGACGTTACCC
Source organism: Acinetobacter sp. ANC 3882 (assembly GCF_022549545.1). Lineage (NCBI taxonomy): Bacteria > Pseudomonadati > Pseudomonadota > Gammaproteobacteria > Moraxellales > Moraxellaceae > Acinetobacter > Acinetobacter sp. ANC 3882. The sequence goes on from NZ_JAKZGB010000007.1 coordinate 17,240, forward strand.
GGATTATTTATTTCCCATGGTTCACCCATGCTTGCCCTTAATCCTGAACAAGTGGGACCTGCACTTCATCGCTTGGGTAATAACCTGCCTAAACCTCAAGCTATTGTGGTGATGTCGGCACATTGGGAAAGCCAAGCCTTAGAGGTCAATACATCAACACGACCACAAACTTGGCATGACTTTCGTGGTTTTCCACCTGAACTGTATAACATCCACTACCCAGCCGCAGGTGCGCCAAAACTAGCAGAAGAAATTCTTACACGATTTGCCGAAGCAGAGATTGCTGCACATGCAAATAGTACACGCCCACGTGATCATGGCGTTTGGATGCCTTTACTACACATGTATCCCGATGCAGACATTCCTGTGATTGAGATTTCATTGCCGATCAATATGAATGCGGATGAGATCTACAAAATTGGACAAGTCCTGTCGCCATTACGTGAACAACAAATTCTGTTGATTGGTTCAGGCAGTATTACCCACAACCTTGCAGAACTGTCGTGGCAAGCAGATGCCGACGTACCAACATGGGCCAGCACCTTCCGCAATACTGTTGTGAGTAAACTTACGCATCAAGACTACGATGCTGTATTGGACTGGCCAACGCTTCCCTATATCAAGCGCAACCACCCCACTCTTGAACATCTTGCGCCTTTATTTTTTGCTATGGGCACAGGCCTTCGCTTCAATATTGTACATAGCAGCTTCTCCATGGGTTCTCTCGGTATGGATATTTATCGTTTTGATTAAATATCCAACTAAATCACATAAAAATAAAATGGGCTTGCTTAAAATAAAGGCAAGCCTATAAATCTGCTATATTTTCTTAAAATTTACAAATAGAAACATTTAACAAACTTAATTGCTAAAAGGATGACATGTTCTCTTTTTAAGAATACTTTAAGCTTATGACTGTTATTTATTTACTGTTGTTTTGAATATGAAAATCAAATATTTAGTTCTTGCATTACTTCCACTTTCTTTAATGGCGTGCCAAACAGTGCAAAATGTGACTGATAATGTAATTTCTCAAATTAATACAACTGCTGCAAAAAACTTAACTGAATATAATTGGACTTACCAAGGTTCTAAAGCATCTAAACCTTTAGTTTTATCTTTTAACGCTGACCAAAAACTTGCAATCCAAACGGGTTGTAATAACCAAGGTGGTACTTGGAAAGTTGAAGGCAATAGCATTGTCACGTCACCACTTGTATCAACCATGATGGCTTGTGCTGATGATTTAATGCAACAAGAGCGTTTATCTTCTGATATTTTCAGCGAGAAAAAAGTACCATTTGAAATTAGCACAGTAAATGGTCAAGCAATTTTGACTGTTACTGATGGCAAAGGTCAAAAGCATGTATTTACAGGTGCAAAAGTGGCTGATAACAATGTATTAACCAACTACACATGGTCATATCAACCTACTGATACTAAACGCCCAATCGTATTAAGCTTCTTGGCGAATGATCGTTTATCTGTAGACACAGGTTGTAACCGCTTAAATACATCATGGAAAGTTGAAAATGGTTTGATCACGACGGGTGACGGTGCATCAACATTAATGGCTTGTGATCCTGCACTAATGAAGCAAGAACAATTTGCTGGCGAACTTTTACAAAAACGTAAAATCGCTTTTGAAGTGAATGCAAGCAACCCAGAACAACCGACTTTAGTCATCGCTGATGCCAAAGGTCAAAAATATACTTTCGTAGGTAAAATGACACCTGAAGCAAAATACCAGTCTGAAGGTAAAACTGTTTTCTTGGAAATTTCACCAGAAACTAAATCTTGCACAGGCGTTGCACCACAAACTTGTATGCAAGTTCGTGAAATTAAATATGATGACAAAGGTTTAAAAACTTACGCAGATAAAAACTGGTCACTTTACTACGGTCAAATCGAAGGTTTTGAACACAATCCACAACAACGTGTGATCGTACGTGTTAAACGCTTTGACATTAAAAACCCTGCTGCTGACCAATCAAGCATTGCAGACGTATTAGATATGGTTGTTGAACAAGAAATTGTGAAAAAACCATAATTTCATTATAGAAATAAAAAAATCCGATGACAAAGCATCGGATTTTTTTATGCAAACTCCCTCTTGATTAAAGAGGGAGTTATAGAAATTTTTAATAAATGCCCTGCGCTAAAATGGCATCAGCAACTTTTACAAAACCAGCAATATTGGCACCATCGACATAGTTGATTGAACCATCTTCCTGAGTACCGTATTTTACACAATTACGGTGAATCTCTTTCATGATCGCATGTAAACGCTCATCCACCTGTTCAAAAGACCAACCTAGACGATTGGCATTTTGCGACATTTCAAGACCAGATGTTGCAACGCCGCCCGCATTTGAAGCTTTACCTGGTGCATACAAAATCTTCGCTGCAACAAACTTTTCAACTGCTTCAAGTGTAGATGGCATATTCGCGCCTTCTGCCACACATATCACGCCATTCGCCAATAGCGTTACTGCATCATCCGCATTTAATTCGTTTTGCGTTGCACATGGCAGAGCAATATCGACTGGAATATGCCACGGGGTTTTACCCTCGAAATATTCAAAACCGTGCTTTGATGCAAACGCTGACATACGTCCACGTTGAACATTTTTCAGTTCCATCACTTCATCGAGCAAGGCTTTGGTAAATCCATTTTTCAAATAGACCGTACCATTTGAATCCGACAAGGTCACCACTTTCGCACCCAAGAACAAGGCCTTTTCGGCAGCATATTGCGCCACATTGCCTGAACCTGAAATTGATACTGTTTTATTGGCAAAACTATCGCCACGGGTTTTTAGCATTTCTTCAGCAAAATAAACCGTACCATAACCTGTTGCTTCAGGGCGAGCCAGTGACCCGCCAAAAGAAATACCCTTGCCAGTAAACACACATGATGTGTCGTTACTTAACTTCTTCATCATCCCCGTCATATAGCCAACTTCACGGCCACCGACACCAATATCTCCAGCAGGAATATCTGTGTTTGAACCAAGATGGCGGTACAACTCCAGCATCAATGCTTGGCAAAAACGCATGATTTCTGCTTCAGATTTACCTTTCGGGTCAAAATCTGAACCACCTTTACCACCACCCATCGGCAAGGTCGTTAAAGCATTTTTAAATGTTTGCTCAAAACCTAAAAACTTTAAAATGGACAAGTTCACAGAAGGATGAAAGCGCATTCCCCCTTTGTATGGACCAATTGCCGAGTTGTATTGCACGCGGAAACCACGATTAACATGGGTCTGACCTTGGTCATCCATCCACGATACACGAAATTGAATCGCTCGCTCAGGTTCAACCAGTCGTTCCAATAAACCATATTGAGCATATTTCGGATTTTTCTCAATGAATGGCCACAAACTGGTCATGACTTCTTCGACCGCTTGTAAAAATTCAGGTTGATATGGATCTCTAGCTTTAACATAATCCAGAAAGTCATTTAAGCTATTGTATTTCAACATTCACCCCCGAGTTAGTGATTTATCTTGGTGCGAAAAGTGCACCAAAATAGAGTTTTCACCTATTAAATACAGATTACTATTTCATCACAATATTATTTTTAGGGTTAACTATTTTTATTAATTAAAATCATAACCTTAAGTTAGTAAATATTCATTATTTATATACTAAATAAAGGTCAAAAATGTAGAAAAAGTCACGTTATTACTGAAAGTCAGATGGTTCCACAAACGCAATCGCACTAAAAGAAATCAATTAAAGCACTATTTTTAAGCACAAGACCTTTTCATCTATCTGGATATTTTGAGATTGCTGCGCCGCAATAAATCATTATTTGCTATACTAAGCTCCCTGTTTTTTGCTTCATCCTCGATACATGTCCGCAACTGCACAACACGCACTTATTGTCCAAATTGACCAACTGTTACCACAAACACAATGTGGTTTATGTGGGCATCGTGATGGCTGCTTACCTTACGCAAAATCAATTGCAGAGGGTGAGGAAGCCAATAAATGTGTGCCTGGTGGACAACCCGTTGCGGATGCACTAGCAGCCTTGTTAGAGCGTCCACCACTCAAAGCAGAACCCAGTGTTTGGGAAATTCAGCGAGATGGTCGACCGCAACGAATTAAAGCAGTGATTCGTGAAGATGAATGTATTGGTTGCACCAAATGTATCAGTGCTTGTCCTGTAGACGCCATCATTGGTAGCGGCAAGTTGATGCACAGCATTTTGACCGATCTGTGTACAGGTTGTGAGTTATGTATTCCACCGTGTCCTGTTGATTGTATTGATCTGGTGGCTGATACTAAACCCATGCCTACAGCTGAGTTACGTAGTGCTGAACAGGATGATTTAAGACATCGTTATTACGCGCATATCCAACGTGAAGAAAAACGTCGATTAAATCGTAAAGGGCCCATTGTGCGTGCTGAAATTGATGTGGAGTTCTTCGCCCAATTTTCTCAGGCACTCAATAATGTGCCCGTGATAACCTTAGTGGATAAGCCGAAAGAAAGTCCAACGCTCGATGCAAAAACAACAATCGAACTTGCAAAAGTACGTACACAGATTAAAAAATTAGAAAAGCAGTTAAGTGTTCGTGCTGATGAATCAAAGCAAGCCCAATTGCTTGCCTTACAACAACGTTTAACTGAATTGCAGGAGGTCTAAATGTCCGTAAAGAATATGACAAAAAAGCAGATCCAGACCTTTTTTGAACGTTTACGTGAACAAAGACCACATCCACAGACAGAGTTGAACTACTCCTCTCCTTTTGAATTACTGATTGCGGTCTTGCTGTCTGCTCAAGCAACTGATGTGAGTGTCAACAAAGCCACGGATAAACTATATCCTGTTGCTAATACTGCCCAAGCCATTTTAGACCTCGGAATTGATGGTTTGAAATCATATATCAAGACCATTGGCTTATATAATTCCAAGGCTGAAAATGTCATCAAAACCTGCCGAATCTTGGTCGATCAATATCAAGGTCAAATTCCAGAAACACGCAAAGAATTAGAAGCACTACCCGGTGTAGGACGTAAAACAGCGAATGTGGTGCTGAACACCGCCTTTGGTCAACCGACGATGGCTGTCGATACACATATCTTTCGGGTGGGTAATCGAACAGGTTTGGCTGTTGGAAAAAACGTATTAGAAGTGGAAGATCGCTTGATTAAAGTGATTCCGAAAGAATTTATTATAGATGCCCATCACTGGCTAATCTTACACGGCCGTTATTGCTGCATCGCACGTAAACCCAAGTGTGGTGAATGTATCGTTGCGGATGTCTGTAACTGGCCAGATCGATTCGAATTTGGCGCTAGCAAACCCATTGCAATAAAAAACCTCAGTTAATCCTGAGGTTTTTTTTGCTGTTGCAGTTTTGGATGCAATTGGCGAGCTTTACCATTCAATTTATTTTCCAAAGCCTGCTGTTTCTGTACATGACGTAGCATTTTCTGGCTCTGATACAATAAAAACAACAGTAAAACAATGCTGAAAATGACCACTAAAATCAAAACGACTTTAAGCATGAACTTTCTCCAAATAAAAAGAGCCCTATATTCAGAGCTCTTTTAAAATCGGCAACTTAAATTATTTATCTAAGATTGCAAATAAATCAGCTTGAACATTTTCGATCGCACGTAGGCCATCTAATTTGTCATAAGTTGGCGCATTTTCACCAGAAGCTGCGCGACCTTGATAGAAACCAACCAATTGTTCAGTTTCAGTATGGTAAGACGTTAGACGCTTACGAATCGTTTCTTCTTGGTCATCTGGACGTTGTACAAGGTCTTCACCTGTTTCGTCATCTTTACCTTCCACTTTTGGTGGATTGTAAACAGTGTGATAAACACGACCAGAAGCTGGGTGCTGACGACGACCAGAAAGACGTTGCACAATCTCTTCGTCTGGTACAGCAATTTCAATCACGTGATCAATGCCAATCCCTGCTGTTTCTAATGCTTCAGCTTGTGGAATTGTGCGCGGGAAACCGTCAAAGATACAACCATTTTCACAATCAGGCTGAGCAATACGTTCTTTAACCAAGCCAATAATCAGTTCATCAGAAACTAAACCGCCTGACTCCATGACACTTTTCGCTTTTAAGCCAAGTTCAGTACCTTCACGAATTGCAGCACGGAGCATATCACCGGTTGAAATTTGTGGGATATTGTAGCGCTTACAGATCAACTGAGCTTGAGTACCTTTGCCTGCCCCAGGTGGTCCGAGTAAAATAATGCGCATAAAAGAACATCCTCATTTAAAAACAATAAATCTTAAATTGAGCAATATCATACAGACTTATCGCTCAACCAACATCAAATTAATTATAAGAAAGCAACAAATAAGTGGATTAAACCAGCAAAGAAACCAGTCACACCACCGAGTACAATTAAGATCCACTCATCTTCTTGGAACGCAGGACGCAATAAGTTCTGGAACTCTTTCGGTGTTAGTTCACGGATGCGGTCTCTAAACATTTGAAAGATCTTCTGCGCGCGACTTGCATTCAGAGCTGGGTCACATACAGGTCCCATGGTAATTTCAATTGAGCGATCAATCAAGTCGGTCTTGAGTCTAGCATACTCTCTTGGACCTAATGAAAGCTGCAATGAGGTTCTGACCAATGGGGTTTCCATAATTTCATTGATATGACGCTTGACAATACGACGGGTTTTGTCTTTTTTACTGCCATACATCATTTCAGTCATAATCGATTTTAAGGTAATTAAATCTTCAGTCACCACACTGGCAAACACATCAGAAACCTCTTCCTGACGCTTCATAAATGCGCCTTGAACATTGTAAGTACCAATCTTTAAAACAGGTACAATCCAAGGGAATTTACGGTCTTTAGTGCGACGGAAAATCTGTGGATAACGAATATAATGTGGCTCAATCGGATTGAATACCATCCAGATGGCAATCCAGTTGGTTAAAAAGCCCCAAATTGCCGCCCAGAACGGTACAGTCCAATGCCATGGCACCACGAACCAGACGATCATTTGGAAAATACCAAAGAACATCCCGATTAATGCACTGATATGCCAAATAAAGTTAATTTCTTTCTGGCCGACTTTTAGGAACATGCGGACCATTAAACGACGATCGCCTTCCATTTGGCTAACCACCATTTCACGCATATCAACCAGTGACTCGACGTTCATGGTCAGCTCAGTCACAAGTTCCCGAAGAGTGGTTGGCAACTGTTTATGTGCTTGTGCATAGATACGTCGTTTAATTGAATAAGGTAGGTTTTCCCAAAGCACGGCATTACGATCAATCATGACTTCATCAATCAGATGCTCAAGCTCGAATCCGACTTGCTCACCAATGATCATCGCCATATCTTCAGGATCCATTGCTTCTAAAAACTCACGCAATGAACCCAATTTAGATAAAGTATTGTCAGTAATGATGCCTGAAATACGTCCAGCTTTACGTGGCACGATCCCTTGCCAACCTACAGGTAATGGTCCTAAATGGAATCCCCAAAAGTTAATTGGGTAAAACACCATTTTTAATGCCATCCACACGTGCGCCCATGTTACAAAGGCGGTCACAGGAATGATACTTAAGACTGCCAGATGGTCAGGTCGATTTAAGAAAATCTGCCACAATTCATTGACGTAATCAAACATGCATGACTCTCAGAATTATTGATACATGATGGCCTATAAAAGGATGAATCTTGATTCCTCTCTTATAAACCAAAACTTAAGGTATAAGAAAACTGAAGAACTGGCTCTGATTTTTTCACCGTATTGCCATTGCCATCTTCTATTTTCTCACGTACCCCAGCTCCCACACTGAAAGTACTGATGCGTTCGCTATTCAGCCAAACATAAGCAATATCAGCACCCACACCCAGATTTGCCTTTTCTTTACCGCCGAAATTTTTAGTGTCTAGATGACCTGCATAGACACCGATGTAATAACCATTTTTATCGGTCCCTGTTAAATAATAAGGATAACGGAACCCAACTTGCCCACCTGCCTCGTTGTCATCATTTAAAAAGGCACCCGCTTTGGCATAAGCAATACCATACGGATTTACCCATTCAAGGTTGGCGTGTAATAATTTTTTGGTAAAACCTGCACCCACATTCCATGTGGAAACGTTTGCGTCTTTTAATTTAGGCTCAGGCTTAAAAGGATTTTCATCCGCATGGGTTAAGCCTGTAAATGTTAAAACCGATAATAAAAGGCAAATTTTTCTCATTATTTTCTCCATTTTCCCTAAGAGTGTATTGGAAAATCCTATTTCAAACTGTTTGTGACTTTAACAGAATTATTTTGCTTCTAATATACAAGACCATACAATTTTAATGTCTGCAAAGTCAAAAGCTGTCGCGCTGTGATTTGCATGAATTGTTGAAAATTCTACAGTATGATCATGCAACTTACGTTAAAATACGTAGCTTTCGTATTCTCTCCATCTTGTAATTAAGTCGACACCCTATGAAACAGCACTTTCCTTTAAAAAACATGCAACAAGAAAAGCGCATTTATCGGGGTCGAATCTTTTTTGCAATTTCAGTTGTGACTATTTTTCTGCTTTTACTGATCTGTCGTTATGCATATTTACAGATTGTTCATTACGATGATTTTACAACGGCCTCAGATAAGAACCGAATTCGCTTACAACCGCTGCCACCAGCGCGTGGTTATATCTACGATCGTAATGGTGTGTTATTGGCAGATAACTACCCTGTGTTTACCGCGACCTTAAGCCGTGCCGATGTTAGTGATATTGATGCAACCATCACTCGTTTAATCCCAATCTTAGGATTGAGTCAGGATGACGTTGACCGCTTTAAAAGCCGCGTTAAAACAGCACGTAAAACCGAACGCTTGGCGATTAAGCTAAATTTGACTGAAGCCGACATTGCCAAATTTAGTGAAGTCAAATATGCCTTTCCTGGGGTGAAAATCGAAACCCAGATGACCCGTTACTATCCACATGGTGAGCTATTTGCGCATGTAATTGGTTATGTGGGACGTATTAACGATAAAGAACTCAAATCGATTGATAAAGATTTATATGCGGGAACTAACCTGATTGGTAAAATTGGGGTCGAGAAAAGTTATGAAGACCTGTTGCATGGCGTACCTGGCTATGAGTCGGTCGAAGCAGATGCACACGGTAATGTTTTACGTAATTTAGGTCGCCAAAATCCAGCACGTGGTAATGATCTTTATTTATCGCTCGATTATGGTCTGCAAACTATTGCCGCAAAGCAATTGGCTGATCGTCGTGGTGCGATCGTAGCTATGGACCCGCGCACAGGTGAAATTCTGGCCTTGGTTTCAAGTCCGAGCTTCAATCCAAACTTATTCGTTACAGGGATTAGCTCCAAAGACTATAGCGGCCTGCGTGATAACCTTGATCAACCGCTTTATAACCGCGCGGTTCAGGGGGCTTACCCTCCTGGCTCGACCATTAAACCAATGTTTGGTTTAGGTGGCATTCATTATGGTCTTGTGGATTGGAGTACCGCGATCTCCGATCCAGGTTATTTCTCACTGCCTGGCGATAGTCACCGCTTCCGCGACCATAAGAAAAGTGGTCATGGTTCAGTCAATATGCACAAAGCACAAATTGTGTCGTGCGATACCTATTTCTATGTCTTGTCCTATCGGATGGGCATTGAAAAAATGAATGACTGGATGCGTCAATTTGGCTTTGGTGAAAAAACTGGTGTCGACTTACCAAGCGAAAGTTCTGGTCTTTATCCAAGTCCAGAATGGAAAATGCGTACACGCAAATCAAAATGGCTGAAAGGCGAAACCATTTCGGTCAGTATCGGACAAGGGGCCTTTACTTCAACGCCTTTGCAACTGGCGATGGCCACAGCGATTACCGCCAATAAAGGTTCACATGTCACACCGCATGTACTCAGAGAAACGAAAGGCGTCAAAAAATTTAGCGTACACAATGCACCTGATGGCAAAATCAATTTCAATGGTACAGAGCAAGACTGGATCAATATGCACGACGCCATGGTTGATGTCATTCAATCTGGTACAGGACGTGGTATTAAAGGTGGTTTGCAATATTCGATTGCGGGTAAAACAGGAACAGCCCAAGTCAAAAGTATTGCCCAAGGTAAACGTTATAACGAGGCCGCACTTTCATCTCGACAATGGGACCATGGTTTATTTGTCGGCTTTGCGCCTGCCGAGAACCCTGAAATTGCGATTGCAGTGGTTTGGGAAAACGGTAAACATGGTGGGTCTGCCGCTCAACTGGCACGTCCAATATTTGACTATTGGTTAGTAACCCGTAAAAAGAATCCACTTCGCCCTGCCACGCATCAAGTCAGTGGTGGTTTAATGACAGCAGGCATTAAACCAGGCGAGTTGCCAAGCAGTAGTATTTCTACAAGCACAGCACAAAATCCACAGGCGGCATCAACACCCGCAGCCTCTACACCAGTTGCAGCGACGCCTCAACCAGTTGATGGAGTAACTGAATAATGAAAAATCAATTACGCATTATTGGTGGTGAATGGAAACGTCGTACTTTGCCGTTCGCAAGTATTGAAGGCCTACGCCCCACACCTGATCGTGTCCGTGAAACTTTGTTCAATTGGTTGATGTGGGATATTCAAAATGCACAGGTCTTGGACCTATGCACCGGCTCAGGCGCGTTGGGCTTTGAAGCCCTTTCTCGTGGTGCGGCCAACGTTTTAATGATTGAACCGAATCAGACCCAAGCACGCTTTTTAAAAGACAATATTCAACTGTTAAACGCTAAGAATTGCCAATTACACGTTGCTACAGCACAACAAACATTAAAGCAGTTAAATACAACATTTGATGTGGTGTTTCTCGATCCACCTTATAGACTGAATTTATGGCAAGAACTGGCCGAACTCGCTGACCCGATGATCAGCAACAATGCATTTATCTATGTAGAAGCAGATCAAGATTTATCGCAGCTGAAACTGCCAAGTACATGGCAGAAAATCAAAGAAACCAAAGCAGGTGTTGTACGAGCTGGCTTATATCAAAAAACCAGTTAAAAAATACGTAACCAGAAGAATCGAATCAATTGCCCCCGATCAAAGGGAAAACTGGATAGATATTCATAACCTATGCGGTTGGTCTGGTTCAACTGATACATCATGCCGTAACCCACTGAAATCGAAAAATCATCCAGTGAAAGACTAGTGGTGTCACCCGTCAGCATTTTATGATTAAACTGATTGGTTTGATATGCAGTATAGTTATAAACGCGCCACCGCTCATTCTGAAAAAACATGTTATGCAAAACGGAATATTCTGTTTTGGTCTGCGGATAGGCTGAATCAAACATTTGTTCCGTGTCTTCTGGCTCATACTCTGCAAAAAAATCATAGTCATCCGCATAAGACCCAAGTGATAAGCTGATCAGAAAACAGAATAAAAAAATGTGCTTGATGTACATAACTCGATGTTTTGATGCCGCCCTTGTTTAGCATAACGCTAAAAATCATTTTATATCAACCGATTGAATATTTTTACCTTCGCCAAAGAATCCGTACTCTGCTCTCATCTTCGCCTACAATGACGATTCGCAACATCAAGTAAATATAAACAAGCACCGATTCTGCTCCGCTGAGTTCCCTATTTTGCATAATTATCCTATTTATTTTTTGTCCAATAAAATCATCACATTGAAAAAAGATTAAATTTTATTGTGTTAGACATAAATAATGAATTTATAAAATGAATCATATATACAATAATACGTCCTTTAAAATTCTACTTTATTGATTATGAAGCTTTTGTACGTACTCATTGCCACCTTGAGCTTAACAGGTTGCATCTTTGGAAAATCAAACGAAGTAAAACGCGCTGAAAAAGTGCTTCAGAGTTTTCAATGTAACAATATTGAATCCAATGAGTTAGCAACATCTTCTATGTCAAATTTTTATCAACAATCTTTGGCAGCCAATAAAGAAAAAGCTGCAAACTATATTGAACAATATAAAAATGGTGAAGATCTCTTTGACATTCCACTGGATGAAGTTGTACAACAAAAATATCAATTATATAAACAAGCGTGTCAGGCTCTCGGTGGTATCTCTGCAACCAAAGAAACAATTGCTTTAGGGACCGCTGAGTAAGATCAATAACATTTGCCTGACTGTATTTAGGATACAGCATGATCGAAAAACAACTCATTTTAAAACATTATATTGCGCTTGCTATTGTGCTACTGATTGTCGTGATAGCAAGTATTGACCCGCTTGAATTTGAATCCTATTTATTACATCAGGCAGGGACAGCATTGATGCTGATTGCCTTGATTGTGATCATGAAAAAGATTGGTATTCATTTTTATAGTTTTTGCCTCTACCTCGGCTTTCTTTTGATTCATATTTTAGGCGCACACTATCTCTATTCATATGTTCCGTATAATGAATGGATTGAACATCTGTTTCATTTTGACCTCAATCAAACGATGGGCTGGTCACGTAATATGTATGATCGGCTGGTTCATTTTGCTTATGGTTTACTGCTCTATCCATTTTTTTATCGTTGTTTCCAAGTATGGTTACCTTCCACTAAACCCTTTACCTTATTCCTGCTGGTTGTGCAATTTGTCATGGCATCGAGTATGTTCTATGAATTGATTGAGTGGTGGATTGCAATCGGCTTATCTCCTGAAGATGCCGAGAACTATAATGGTCAACAAGGCGATATCTGGGATGCTCACAAAGACATGTTCCTTGCCACCCTCGGAGCAATCCTGATTGGTTTCATCCAACTCATCAAAGAAAAAACGCTTATTCAGAAATAAGCGTTTCGATTGAGACAAAGACCTGTTAAATAATCGAGTGTTGCAGGACAGCAAGCTGATCTAATGGATCAGCTTTGATACTTTGTGCATACTCTAGATTACTTGAATCCGAAGTGCCTGCGTTGTTCATCAGCGTCGTAGTCGTTTGGCCAACAAGCAATTGATTCAAAACCTCATCCAGTTGGTTTGAGGTTTGGCTAGAAGGCGTTAGCAACTCATTTACGCCTAACTTTTCAGTCGTTGCAGATTCATTTACTGGTGGCTCGACTTGATTGGCTTGCAAAGCATCTAAATCAATTGAATCCACCAAAGAGGCTTTCGCTGCTGGTGCCACAACATTAAAATTAAATGCATCGCTCACCTCACTGATATTGCCCGAGGCGTCAGTCAGCGTTAGCGTGATTTTATGTACACCTAGACTAAGATCTTGGCCGACAGTAAAACTCCATTTTCCATTGTCCCCGACTGTTACAGTACCAATCGGTAATCCATTATCATAAATCGTAAGTACGGCTTTTGCTTCACCTACACCTTCTAACTTGGGTTTTGTGTCATCGGTATCTCCGCCTGCTGCTATCGCCCCTTTTACTGCACCGACATCATCCGTCACAGTTTGCAAGATAGGTTTATTTGGAGCAATAGTATCCTTTGTCCCCAATACGTCAGTCGCTTCAGAACGATTACCTGCCGCATCAACAACATAAACTTTACCGATATTTTTATCAGTCAAAACGGGTGATAACGTAATGGTAAATTTTCCATCAGCACCCACGGTCCCTGTACCATAAACCGTTTTTCCATCGATACTTTTAATTTCTATTTTACTGTTCGCTTCGGCTGTTCCTGTAACAGAGTCACCTGCAGCATTAATCTCAGCAATAGCTTTATCTGGTGCGATGGTATCTTTGCCTGCTGTAATCTCAAGAGGCTTAGATTGATTACCGGCTGCATCTTCAATAATGATCGAGGCTTTTTTATCTGCGGCTAATGCAGGTGAAAGCGTAATTTGAAATTTACCTTGCGCATCGGCAGTTCCACTGCCAATCACTTTTCCATCGGTATCTTTGATCTGTATCTTGCTATTGGCTTCAGCACGCCCTTGAATGGAAGTCCCCTCTTTATTTACATCAATCAAAGGTTGGTCAGGGGGTAACGTATCTTTTCCAGCAATGACTTTAGACGGTGTGGATTTATTTCCTGCTGCATCTTCAGCAATCACCGTTCCGCCCTTATCACTGGTTAGTGCTGGTGAAACTTTAATTGAGTATAGCCCTTCTTTATTTGCGGTAACCGTACCAAGTAAATTCCCATTAGCATCGTAAATTGAAACCTTAGCATTCGACTCAGTCTTACCTGTTACAATGGTACCATCTGCATTGAGTTGTGCTGTTGGCGCATCTGGTGCGATGGTATCTTTATTCCCCGTGACTACGGCTGCTTTCGATGCATTACCAGAACCATCAATTGCTGTGACGCTCACCTTGCTACCATTAACTAGAGGTTGGTCCAACTTAATCGTATAATTTCCTTCAGCATCTGCTTGACCCATCGCAATGACTTTACCCGTCGCATCTTTGATTTCAATCTTTGCCTGAGCTTCAGTTTTACCGGTAATAGTTTGTGTGTCTGCTCCTAAAGTTGCTGTCGGTGTTGCAGGTGGAGTGATATCTATTGGTTTGTTATCACTTTTATTTTTATCATCTTTATCGTCATCTTTAACCACCCACAAATATGTCCCTTCCGCGACTAAAGCAGCTAAGCCGACTTTCCACAATTGCGATTTACTAATCCCTAGATCATTCTCCGTACTTTGAACAGGCGTCGCTTGTGTAACTGGCTCGGTATAGGCAAATTGCGCCAGTGATGTGGCTGGTGCATAACCTACAAATTTGCCTGAATCATCAAACTCTGCAACTGCGTAGGAACCATCTGTTTTAGAAATAGCCAAACTATGTTCAGTCAGATTGGCATCATTATAGAAATCGCTGAGAATAATTTTCTCACCATTTTTTAGTGTAATGACAAGATCATTACCTTGTTTGATAATTGACTTAATATCCGCCTGATTTACACCAATTTGCACAATCGAAGGTTGGTCTAAAACCACACTTTTTAGTTGGGCATCCTGTAGAATATTCGAGTTTTTCTTCGAAGAAACAACGACTCTTGTCATTCTTATGCTCACTTATCAATTATATTTTTAAATAATTTTTAGATTAATGAATAATTAAGTAATTCATCTTGCAAATAAAATATCAAATGATCGATATGACTACAATCTCTTCTATCAGAAGTTTTGTCATGTTTATTAAATTGACCAAATGTTTAAAATCCAGTCCTATCTATAATAAAAAACCAGCCATGTCGGCTGGTTTTTTAACAGAACAGTTGAATACAGATGC
Organism: Acinetobacter sp. ANC 3882; assembly: GCF_022549545.1. Lineage (NCBI taxonomy): Bacteria > Pseudomonadati > Pseudomonadota > Gammaproteobacteria > Moraxellales > Moraxellaceae > Acinetobacter > Acinetobacter sp. ANC 3882. The sequence goes on from NZ_JAKZGB010000007.1 coordinate 32,430, forward strand.
TTAAAATTTAGGATCACGCATTTGCACCAAAGTGCTATTGGCTTTGGCAAGACTATCAGTAATTTTACCCAATACGGTTGGAATTAGACTCTCTGCCATTTGTGCAGCTTGTAAGCCCAATTTTTCACCAAATGTTGGCCGTTTACGGGTATTAATCACATAAATATCATGCTTTGGTAACAGGCTTAATAAATACTCATCTGAGGTTTGTAACTTATCAACCAAGTTCAGCTCACGCGCATCTTCGCCATACCAATGCTCACCAGTGGCAACTTTTGTGATATCCAGTTGAGGACGGTATTTCTCCACAAAGTGTTTAAATAACGAATGAGTCTGCTGCAATTCTTCTTCAAACTTCGCCTTACCTTCTGGCGTATTTTCACCAAACATGGTCACGGTACGCTTGTATTCACCTGCGGTATATAGCTCAAAATCAACATTATGCTGCTTTAGCAAACGATTGAAGTTGGGTACTTGTGCAACCACACCAATCGAACCCACCACAGCAAACGGCGCAGAAATAATTTCGTTGGCAATACATGCCATCATATAACCACCACTCGCTGCGACTTTATCGACGCAGATAGTGACGTTAAAACCAGCATCACGCAAACGCACCAATTGAGCCGCTGCAAGACCATAGCCATGCACCATACCACCTGGGCTCTCTAAACGGACCACGACACGGTCATGCCCTGCTTTAGCAGTCGCTAAAATCAGAGTAATTTCTTCACGAATGGTATCTACTGCAGAAGCTTGAACATCCCCTTTAAAGTCGAGGACATAGATTTTTTGATCATTCTTTTTACGGATCTTGGCTTCTTTGCCAAGTTGTTGAACAAGTTGCAATAACTCCAAACGAGATGCTGTCGTTTGCGCAATTCTTTTTCTTTGTTCATTCACACGCGCATTTAAATGACTAATACGAATTTCAGCAGGAAACTTAGGTAAATGGAATAACATGAAGTATGTGCTCTATAAGTTCGGCGTTATTGTTCTAAGATGTGGTCTGCTCAATAAAAATTCAATAGCGATTTTGCAAAATAGATTCATTTTCATTTATATATAAAAAAAGAGTCCGAAGACCCTCTTTTCTATCACCGTAAAAATTAACCAAAACGGCCTGTAATATAAGCTTCAGTCAATTGATGGTCAGGTTGAGTAAACACTTTTTCAGTCGAGTTCACTTCAATCAAGTCACCCAAATGGAAGTAAGCGGTACGATCAGATACACGCGCTGCTTGCTGCATGGAGTGAGTTACGATTGCAATGGTGAATTGTTCTGACAATTCTGAGATCAATTCTTCAATTTTTGCAGTCGCAATTGGATCGAGTGCCGAACATGGCTCATCCATCAAGATCACTTCAGGACTCACTGCAATGGTACGTGCGATACACAAACGTTGTTGCTGACCACCTGAAAGACCTGTACCTGGTTGATTCAGACGATCTTTAACTTCATCCCATAAGCCTGCTTTACGCAAACTATTTTCAACAATTTCTTCTAAATCATATTTGTCACGTGCCAGACCATGTAATTTAGGGCCATAAGCAACATTGTCAAAAATTGATTTTGGGAATGGGTTTGGTTTTTGGAAGACCATACCTACTTGTGCACGTAATAACACCACATCAAGATTTGGATCATAAATATCTTGATTATCCAATGTCACCTTACCCGTTACACGGCAGCTATCGATGGTGTCATTCATACGATTTAAAGTACGTAAGAAAGTCGATTTACCACAACCCGATGGGCCAATGAATGCAATCACTTCATTTTGGTAAACATCAAGGTCAATCCCTTTGATCGCCTCAGAGTCACCATAATAAACATGAACATCCTTGGTACTGATTTTCACTTCACTTGTCTTTGGCTTTTTATTTGATGAAGCCGTTTCAAACTGAGAGACAAATGCAGTATTTGATTGCTGAACTTGCGCTTCAGATGACGTAAATTCTTTTTGCTGTGGGTTCACTGATTTATCCTTTTCTACGGCGTTCATAATATCAATCGTATTCATTGTACTCTCCTCAATTACCAACGCACTTCAAATTTCTTACGGAGCCAAATAGCAAGGCTGTTCAAACCAATCATTAATGCCAGTAACACAATAATCGCAGCAGCAGTACGTCCTTCGAAGAAGTTACGTAATTCATTACCTTGCCATAAATAAACCTGTACTGGCAACGCTGTCGCTTGATCGAGTGGTGTCGTTGGTACGCTTGCCACGAAAGCACTCATTCCGATTAAAAGTAATGGTGCAGTTTCACCCAGTGCATGCGCCACCCCAATAATCGCACCGGTCATAATGCCGGGTAATGCCAGCGGTAACACATGATGGAAAATTGTTTGTACTTTCGACGCACCTAGCCCCAAAGCCGCTTGACGAATCGAAGGAGGCACTGCTTTTAACGATGCACGCGTGGTAATAATCACCGTTGGCAAAGTCATTAAGCTGAGTACTAAACCACCCACTAATGGTGCTGATAATGGTAGTTGCATCCAACCAATAAAGATCGCCGCGCCCAACAAACCAAATACAATCGAAGGAACTGCTGCCAAGTTGTTAATGTTAACTTCAATAATGTCGGTCATCATGTTCTTAGGCGCAAACTCTTCAAGATAGATTGCACTCGCAACACCAATTGGAATCGAGATCACGATCACGATCATCATCATGAATAATGAACCCATAAATGCACCCGCTAAACCACTTGTTGCAGGTGAACTACGAGAATCTGGACTAAAGAACAAGTTGGTATTGAAGGTATTTTTAATAATCCCTTCAGCCTTTAATTGATCTGCAAGTTGACGTACTTCTGGTTCAAGTTGTTGCTGATCATCAGGTAAACTACGGTCAATATTACCAGCCAACCACACATCAACATTGGCATCGGCTAGGAATTTGATCTCGTCTTTCGTTCCAATCAGCGCAGGATTTTTAAGCACCATATCACGTAAGCGATACGCTTCCGAACTGGTATATAAACTGCTCAGATAATCACGTTGAGGCTCTAATGCTTTATTTTTAGCAACGATGCCATTTACGATCAAGGCATCCCAGTCCACCATGCCCATTTCAGTTTGCCAAGCAACCATGCGCTCTTCAAAGTGAGCGGGTGTTTCACCTGCTGTTTGTTTTGGCTTCGCACCCACATTGATAATGGCTGGATCAAAATAAACAGGAACGGTCATGCTACTTTGCCAAAAAGATGGTAGACCTTTCGCCAAAATGCTGCCAAACAGTAAAGCAACAAATGCTAGTGCAATAACAACCGCCGAGATACCTGCAAAGCGAAAGGTTTTTTCTTTACGATGACGCTTGGCCAAAGAACTTTGGATCTTTCTTTTACGCTGCTCACGTTGTTCAGCAGCTACTTGAGGATCCAATACGTTCTGATCCAGAGGAGATGTATTTGATGAACTCATTCGTATTGCTCACGATATTTACGCACGATGTACAGTGCAATAATGTTTAGACCCAAAGTAATCACAAACAGCGTTAAACCCAGTGCAAATGCCACCAGTGCTTGTGGGCTCGCAAAGTCAGTATCTCCCGTTAATTGCTTCACAATCGTCACGGTCACTGTCGAAACTGCTTCAAATGGATTGGCATGCAACAATGGACTGTTCCCTGCTGCTAGCACCACAATCATGGTCTCACCGACTGCACGGGATACAGCAAGCAAGAATGCACCTGTAATCCCTGGTAGGGCGGCAGGTAAAACCACTTGACGAATGGTTTCTGATTTGGTTGCACCTAAGCCCAGAGAACCGTCGCGTAATGCGCGAGGCACCTGAGTAATAATGTCATCTGATAATGATGAAACGAATGGGATAATCATAATTCCCATTACAAAACCTGCCGTGAGAGCACTGGTCGCATTGATATTAATACCAACGCTTTCACCAACGATCTTGAAGAATGGACCAATGACCATTAAGGCAAATACACCATAAACAATCGTAGGAATCCCTGCCAAAACCTCAATCGCAGGTTTTGCCCAAGAACGTAAGCTTGGCGATGCATATTCAGCTAAATAAATCGCAACCAACAAACCAATGGGCACCGCAACCAATAATGCGATACCACTGACCATTAAAGTACCCCAAATCAACGGTAAGATACCGTAACTGCCTTCTGCATTTCCTGATGTGCTAAAGCCTGGATTCCATTCAGTACCAAAGAAGAAATCAACTGGGCTAACAAAATGGAAAAAGTGTAAAGCTTCTTTCAACATCGATAAAACAATACCGATGGTGGTCAGGATTGCGACACCAGAACATAGTATCAATGCAACATTAATAGTTTTTTCGACTTGGTTACGCGCACGGAATTGTTGGCTCACATGGCGCTTTGCCCAAACCAAGCCAGCCAACCCTGCACTAATGACCACTGCAAGTTTTGCAAATGAACCAATGGTTTGGAATTTTGAAAGCTGTTGCGCTGCTGCAAGTTCATAGGCTGCTGGTTGATCTGTTACCCCGAAACCAGACGCAATTGCTTGCACTCGACTGGTTAAAACATCACGACCCGCCGCATCTAAAGTCGAACTTACAGATGCAGGAATATTATTGAAGATGATATGTTGTAAAATACTTGGTTCAACCAAGTTCCAAATAATCAAAATTAAAAAAGCAGGAATACCACACCACAAAGCAACCAACGCCCCATAATATCCTGGGCGAGAATGTAGTGTTGCTGAGTTATTTCCCTTACCTGCTAGGTTACGGCTTTTACTCAGCCCGATTTGATATGCAATTGCCACAAGGGCTAATAACACACCGATAAGTAGCAGATTCATGTAATCTCCACTGTTTTCTCAATTTTCATGATTTGAAAAAACTTAGCTAGACAAAAAGGCTGATGATCCAACGTCTCACCAGCCTCCCTTTTAACAATATTACTTAACTGATTTACCAGCTTTGAAATCAGCTAGGATTTTTGCGCGCTCTTTGTCGCTTAAAGGAATTAAACCAGCTTTTTCTAATTTAGAACCTTTACCAGAAATTTTCTTGTTTAAGAAGAATTCTGTGTACTGTGGTAAGCCTTTGATTGATTTCAAGTGCTCGCCCTTCACATAGAAGAACAATGGACGAGAAACAAGGTAGCTACCATCTAATACTGTTTTCTCTGATGGTGTCACGCCATTTACAGTCGCTACGCGTAATTTATCGCGGTTTGAGTCATAAAAACCTAAGCCAAATACACCAACTGCGTTTGGAGAAGTCTTCAAGCGAGCTAGAGTTTCAGTATAGTCACCTGCGATTTCAATTACACGACCATCTTTACGGAAAGTTGAACATGCTTTCTTTTGATCATCTTTGCTTAAAGCTTTGTAGTAATCAAATGCTTCACAACCCGCATCAATCATTTTCTCTTGGAACACTTCACGTGTACCGTGGTTAGATGCAGGAATGACCAGTGTAATTGGTTCATTTGGTAATGATTTATCAATTTGGTTCCAAGTCGTATATGGGTTTGGAACTAATTTACCGTTTGAAGGCAATTGTGCAGATAATGCAGTGAATACATGAACTGGTTTTAATTTATAAGCCGCTTTTTTTACATTTGATGCGAATACGATACCGTCATAACCCACTTTGATTTCTTGTACTTGGTTTACGCCAGACTTTTTACATGCATCTAATTCTGTGTCTTTAATTTGACGAGAAGCGTTTGCGATGTCGATGGTGTTATCACCCACACCTTGACAGAACTGCTTCAAACCACCACCCGTACCACCTGAACCAACAACTGGTGCTTTGAACTGTGGGAATGTGTTGCCAAACTCTTCAGCAACAATACTTGCAAATGGTAATACAGTAGATGAACCAGCAATTTGAATCGTATCACGAGCTGCATTCGCAGTCGTTGCTACAGTTGCCCCAGATACAGCTAATGCAATTGCGATGTGACGTGGATTTAAGCGCATTCTGTTTTCTCTCATTTATGCAATTTGATTTACAACTCTTTTCAAGTTAAGTGTTGTACTTTGGTTAACTGCATTTTGAGCAGATAATATGACAATTAAGTGACAACTTTATGACGCTTTTGTGATGGTCATTTTCCAAGACTAATTTTTAGAAAATTCTTGGTCATAAAACCGTATTTTTCGCTGTATTTTTATAAAATAATTATAGATGAACACGGAAAAAAGTAGCAACGAAGCATTGAATTTTATAATTTTTTAATTATCAGAAGAACATTGACTTAACAAAAAGCATCTTGGTCATCTCTGAGAGTTTATATATGTTTTATGACAATTCCCTATCAAAAAGAACGGATAGCATGCTCAATCCTGTCATAATTGAAACACAGATGATGATTCGTAAACCTGTTCAACAGGTATTCGATGCTTTTGTCCATCCTGAAATCAGCTCAAAGTTCTGGTTTAGCTCATCTACAGGGAAACTTGAGCAGGGTACAACCGTTGAATGGACATGGGAAAAATACCAAGTTTCAAGCAAAGTGACCGTAATAAAAATCATTGCCAATGAACTGATTCAAATTCAGTGGGGTGAGCCCAGCAGTACCGTCGACTTTATCTTTGAGCCATTAACTGATGATCAAACCTATCTGAAGATTCAAAACTACAATATTGCTTTGCACGGCGATGAACTGATTGCTTTTATTATTGATAGTACGGGCGGTTTCACAACAGTACTGGATAGTTTAAAAGCCTATTTAGAACATAATCTACAACTTAATCTGGTACAGGATAAGTTTCCGCCCTTCTAACTAATCAATAAATCAGAACAATCAATAAGATCAATCACAATGCATTGCTCTTGATTCATTTAAAAACCATAACGCCACGCCGTCAGTCAATTATTAACCCACTCGACGGTCAATATATTCCATGTACCCTCGCCCCTCGATCTCACGTCCTTTATAAAAACCCTCATAACCGTAACCACCGACATATCCATTACTGATCCCATATAACATGGTGGTATCCACTTCTCCACGAATAATAATCTCAGCATCACCACGTTTATTTTTGACTAACCAACGGAATTTAAATGGCAGTTTAAGCGGTCGACCATCTTCTGCAATCGCTAACCGAGACTGATAGCTTAAAATTTCAAATTCAGCGTCCAAAGCTTGATTCTCCCCTTCTATATTGCGAAGAAAGGCTTTATTCACCATTTTTTCGCCATTAAAGTGTGTTTCATTCAATAAAAGCTGCGTCTGTTCATCAAGTGAAACAATATGATAGGTACTAAAATCGAGCGGGATTTTTCTCTCCGCAATAGATGATGAATCATTCAAACTCTTACAGAAAGCATATTCAAAGGTACATAATCCTGAAATTTTTTGGATACCACCTTGATAGCGAAAATATCCTTCATAATGTGATAACAAGCTAAAGTGGTCATACATCGGCATTTGTATAAACCAAGACACCTTATCAGTGTTTTTAAGTTGGATATCCAGTTTGAATTCAGCTTGACGAATCACAACACGGTAATATGGATACTGCCCTGCAATGCTGACATCTTTGCCAAACTGTAAAAATGGATTAGCTTCAGCAGACTGATAATTTTGCGGGATTAAATGACTTTGAGAATGTCGTGCCATTTTTGCCGCAGTACCTGTCACAATCATGGCATTCTTACCGAGATGGGTTTGCAACAATGGATCAAGCTCAACCACCTCTGACTCGGCTGAACTAACAATAGAAAGAAAGCTAAAAAATTGATGTGGATCAGGTAAATCTGGAATAATAATTCCGTAACGACTCCAACCTTTTTGTTGGGCCCGATGTTGAGGTTGCCAAGCGTATTCTTGTAAAAAAGACCGCTTGGAGCGTATCGTCGGATGATCGATTGCCTTATGCATTTGCTTTATAAAGCCCATGAAAGCAGGCCATTGATTGAACATATTGTTTTTCTCAGTTTTGGGATGAGTTCGAGTTGCCTAGAACGCGTCCTTGTTCATATTTTTTCCTTTTATAAAATACATAGATTTATCCAGATAATTTTATTGAAATGGGTCTAGTTTTTTGACTAAAAATGACATTTTTAATGTACGTCCCGACACAACCCAGCAATGTGCACCTCGCATAAAGAAAAAGAGTCCAAATCTTGGACTCCTTTTCCTACACTGCGTAGGCAAACTTCAACTCAAATATTTGGTTGCACAGCTGTAGAGATAACGTTCTTCTTTTTATATTTTAGTACGTACATCAGCGCTAAAACACCCAACCAAATCGGCCCAAGAATCACCGCTAAACGCATATCAGGTGTCATCGCCATAATAATCAGGATAAAGCAGACAAAGCTAATGGTTAAATAATTACTCCATGGGCTCCAGAGACTTTTAAACTTGGTCTGATGTTGCTTCAGGCGCATTGCTTTATTAAATTTCAAATGTGTGACCGAAATCATCAACCAGTTAATCACCAAAGCAGCAACCACCAGCATCATAAATAATTGAAAAGCTTCACCAGGAATTAAATAGTTAACCACCACACAAATTGCCGTCACCGATGCCGAGACTATAGCAGCAGGTACAGGAATACCACGCGCATTGACTTTTTTCAGCAGCGCAGGTGCATTGCCCTGTTCTGCCAAGCCATGCAACATGCGGCTATTACAGTAAATACAGCTGTTATAGACCGAAACCGCCGCAATCAGAACCACAAAGTTCAGTACATTCGCCACACCATTACTGTTTAACGACTGGAAGATTAAGACAAAAGGACTTCCCCCTTCCGCCACCATATTCCACGGATAAAGACACAATAAAATCCCAATTGCACCAATGTAGAAAATCAAAATACGATACACGATCTGATTAACCGCTTTCGGAATGGTAGTTTCAGGTTTTTTGGTTTCTGCTGCAGCGATCCCAATCAGCTCAAGTCCGCCAAACGCAAACATAATGACCGCAAGTGCCATGACAAAACCATGCGCTCCATGTGGGAAAAAGCCACCGTGCTGCCATAAATTGGCAATGCCTGCTTGCGGTCCAGCAGAACCAGAAAGTAAAAGATAAGCACCAAAGCCAATCATGCTTAAAATCGCAACAATCTTGATGCAGGAAAACAGAAATTCTGACTCACCAAAGAACCTTACATTGACCAGATTAATCGCATTGATCAACACGAAGAAAACCAGTGCAGTCAACCATGTGGGAATTTCAGGCCACCAAAACTGGATAAAGGTCCCAATTGCACTGAGTTCTGCCATACTAACCAGCACATACAGCACCCAATAATTCCAACCTGACATAAAGCCTGCCATTCGGCCCCAGTACTTATTGGCAAAATAACTAAATGAACCACTGACTGGCTCTTCGACTACCATCTCACCTAAATGACGCATGATTAAAAAAGCAATCACACCTGCAATCGCATAACCCAATAATATAGAAGGCCCTGCCAGTTTGATGGTTTGTGAAAGACCGAGAAATAATCCTGTACCAATCGCGCCACCTAGCGCAATTAACTGAATATGCCGATTGGACAATCCTTGTTTTAACTCATGTTTATTGTTTACATCCATCACTTTATCTCCAATGTGTGTGTCACATCCTGTACACCTTTTATACAGCGCATGATTCGAAGCTCAACATGAAGCTCCGAATCTGATTCGCTCTCTTATCAATTTATAAATTTGAAGATTTTCCAATTTTCTTCTGATTAGAAGGAAATTGCTTTTTTACACGGTAATGCTTGGGAACGTTGTTTTAAGATTTCATAACCACGATCGCCATAATCAAAACGGGCAATCACCGAAGCAAATTTTTTCAGGCTCAAGGGCGCATCCATGGCGGGCAGTTTTAATTCAATAAAGGTCAGACCATCGAATTGATCGATATTTTTTAATGTTTGTTTAAGTTGACCTGCGGTTTCTACCACACAACTTTTATAGGCTTTCGTGCCATTAAAGACGTTTGGAATTTCAGTATATTTCCAATTTTGGACATCGTTATACACAGCATTCTCCCCCATGATTAAACGTTCAATGGTATAACCGCCATTATTCAATAAGAAGATAATCGGCTTGAGATCATGACGAATAATGGTTGAGAGCTCTTGTACGGTGAGCTGAAACGAACCATCCCCAATAAACAGGATTTGGCGTCGTTCAGGTGCCGCCAGCAAACTGCCGAGCAAAGCAGGCAAGGTATAACCAATCGAACCCCACAGTGGTTGGGCAATATATTTCGCAGTTGCAGGTAACTGTAAACCTGCCAAAGCAGAGTTCGAGGTTCCAACCTCTCCGATAATGACATCATCTTCTTTTAGAAAACCTGCAATTGCATTCCATAAAATGTCCTGACTTAATGTTTGCTGTTCAGGAACTTCCACAGTTTTTAAAGACTGTTTTTCCAAAATCGGTTTGGATAGTTTACGCGGTGCAACTTTCTTGTTCAGCTCTACCAGAAGTTGTCCAATTTCAATGCCTGGAAAATCCTGTCCAAAAATCGTTAATGCATACGGCTTAATTTCGATATAGTTTTCAGTGGCAATTTGGTGGGTAAACACGCCTGTTCCTACATCACTAAAACGTACACCAATCCCAATCAAACAGTCGGACTGTTCAATGGTATTACGAACCTGCGGCTGGCTCGCTCCACCGACATACGTTCCCACATAACGTGGTGACCCTTCATCCATAATATTTTTTGCCGTGAGCATGCTGGCAAAGGGAATCGAACATTTTTGTGATAAATCACTCAGGAGTGAAGTTACCCCAAATACCGACGCTTCATTATCAATTAACAATGCCGGATTTTTAGCAGAACCAATTACCTCACACAGTTTCGCGACAGCACTGTGTAATAGCTCTGGCTCCACCGCTGGATAAGACAAATCTAATGCACGATCTGACACTTCAATTTTAACGTGGGTAATATCTGAAGGTAGCTGGATATGAACTGGGCGACGATCCAGAAAACACTGGCGTAATACACGGTCAATTTCAAAGGCTGCGTTGGCGGGGGTTAAACGTGTTTGCGCGACCGTAAACTCTTTCATACAGTTCATGATGTTGTCGTAGTTGCCATCCACCAGTGTGTGATGTACTAAAGTTCCTTTCTGCACCACATGCAAAGGTGGAATACCCGAAATATGCACCACAGGCACATTCTCTGCATACGCACCCGCAATGCCATTGATAGCACTTAAATCACCCACACCATAAGTGGTGGTGAGTGCGGCAAACCCATTGATCCGCGCATAACCATCTGCCGCATAAGCAGCATTTAATTCATTACAATTACCGATAAATTCAAGTTGTGCGTCTGCTTCAACTTGTTCGAGATAAGAAAGGTTAAAATCACCAGGTACACCAAACAGATGTTGGATACCCATTTGTTGAAGACGAAGATTTAAAAAATCACCAATTTCTATGAACATTGCTCTACATCCTTTCAAGTCAATTTTTTATTCCATAGAAAAATAATATTTCATCTACCTGTTAAATTTCGTGCATAATAAAAACGGATTTTAATAAAAATACAATATTTGTGTATCATAAAAGGATTTTATGCAATGGATAAGTTCGACTGGCAAATCATTCAGGCATTACAAAAGAATGGACGGCTCACCAATCAAGAAGTCGGAGATTTAATCGGCTTATCTGCTTCCCAGTGTTCTAGACGACGGCAACTACTGGAGCAAAAAGGCGTGATCTTGGGTTATACAGCCCGCATTCACCAACAAGCCTTAGGTTTGGAGGTAACAGCAATGATCCATATTAATTTGCGTATTCATGAAGCCAAGTCACAGCAAGCATTTCAGGATCTCATTGAAGCTGAAGACAATATTCAAGATGCCTTTTCAATTAGTGGCGATGCAGACTTTATTTTAAAAGTTGTCGCGGAAAATCTGGAACAGCTTTCCCAATTCGTTACCGAACGGCTGCTTTCTTATGGTTTTATTGGACATATCAAATCTTACATCGTGTTAAAAAAAATCAAAGAACAGAATCATTTTTTAAGTAAAACCAAAAGCCATAGTTACCACCCTGCCACTTAAACCCAGTTTTAAGCAGCAGCATGCATAAAAAGAAAAAGGCGGATATTGAATCCGCCTTAAAATTATAAAAGTTTAAACTTTATTGATATGCAGCGTTTGCCCAATGGTATTTTCCAGCAAACCTTCCATCCCAAACTCAGCACCAACACCCGACATTTTCCAGCCACCAAAAGGCGCATGTGGGACAATTTCCGCATGAGTATTGATCCACACCGTTCCACATTCGAGTTGTGCTGCATAGAACTGTGCCGCTTTCAAATCACTCGACCAAATTGAACCACCTAATCCAAACTCACTCGCATTGGCACGCGCGATCGCATCATCAATGCTGATATATTTGAGAATTGGCAACACTGGACCAAACTGTTCCTCCTGCACCACTCGACATGTTTCATCCAGACCAGTGAGAATGGTTGGCGCAATAAAATAGCCTTGTGTAGGTAATCTCTGATCACCCGATAAAGCTTTCGCTCCCTGCGCCATAGCATCAGAAATTAAAGCTTTGACTTTCTGATATTGCATCTGATTTTGCACTGGCCCGAAGGTCGTTTCAGCCGCCATACCATCACCTATGATCTGCGCATTGGCGATATCCGCAAGTTTTTGTGCCAAAGCATCGTATTGGCTTTCATGTACATATAAGCGTTTTAAAGCCGCGCATGTCTGACCGCCATTTAAAAATGCGACGTTAAAAATACGATTGGCAATCTGGTCTAGATCTGAATCAGGTAACACAATACCTGCATCGTTACCGCCAAGCTCTAAAGTTAAGTGTTTTAAGGTCTTTACTGCGCCCGACATAATATGTTGTCCGGTTTTGGTTGAGCCAGTAAAGATGACCTTTTTTACATCTGAATGCGTTGATAGTGCTTCACCAATATCACCATCCCCTACGACGATCGAAATGACACCTGCAGGGACTTCTTGCTGAATGATTTCACACAACTTTAAAGTGGCTAAAGGAGTAAATTCAGAAGGTTTATTGATGACCACATTCCCTGCACGTAAAGCAGGCATAATATGCCAGACGGCGATCATCAGCGGCCAGTTCCACGGCGTGATTGAAGCCACCACACCTAAGGGCTGATAATGACGTTCAATACGCTTCTGCTCGCTATCTTCCAATACATCAACAGGCATGTCTAAAGTTGCGGTATACCGTGTCCAGCCAATCGCACCCTGTACTTCCATTTGCGCCAATGCCAGTGGCTTACCCTGCTCAAGGACCACTAACTCAGCCAACATTTCCGCATGTTTTTCTATGCCATCGGCAATTTTATTGAGTATGCTTTTACGTTCTTCATGGGAACAACGCTGCCAGCTTTTAAATGCTTGTTGCGCTGCAACAACTGCTTGATTCACCTGCGCAACTGAAGCTTTGACGCAACTTGCTGCAACCATACCGGTTGCTGGATTGATAATATCGAGTTCGCCTGCTTCACCGAGGCAAGATTGACCGTTAATAATCAGTTTAAATTCGTTTTGCATATTCAATTGTTGCATGTGTTGTTCCTTCAATTCATTGTCATCATGGTTCTCATTTTTGATTTTGCTCTTATCAAGGAAATAGACCGCTACCAAGCGCAAGACAAGTGATATTTATCCATCAAAAACCTGAGAATCTTTCAATACAATATGAAATTTGCGCGTCACAATTTATGCGTAATTATTTCTGATTCTTATTTAAAATGCATACTTTGTGCATAAACATTGCAAAACAGACACAAGAACTGAATAAAGAAAATTTTGCGGCAATAAAAAAGGCACATAACGTGCCTTTTTTATTGCATCAAGATCAATTAATCGATGGCTGGAACATAAGTTCCTGCAGCAATTGCGTCTTTAATACGATCAGTTTCTGCAAGCACTAATGCAAGCAAGTTCTGAACGTTTTCAAGTGTTGCAACTGGGCTTAAAGTGGTCATTTTCAATGATTGAACATTGCCCACTTTGGTCACACCAATATTCGCTTCACCACGTGCAAATAATTCATCTGCAACGTTTTGGTTCAAGCTATCGATAAATTCAGCAGGATAACCTTCTGGTACAACACGGAATAAGACTGAAGCAAACTGCGGCTCAATCAACAATTCAAGACCTGCTGTCGCTTTAATATAATCAGCAACTTCACGTGTTAATTTCACACCATGATCAATCATCGAACCATAAAGCTCTTCGCCTAATGCTTCAACGGTCATCCATAATTTCAATGCATCAAAACGACGTGTCGTTTGTAATGATTTAGACACCAGGTTAGGTACACCATGCTCTTCGTCATAAGCAGAATTCAAATATTCTGCTTCATAATGCATAAAGCGATAGTTTGCTTCGTCTTTCAACAAGAAAGCGCCACAGCTAATGCTTTGGAAATAATGTTTATGGAAATCAAGCGTAATTGAGTCTGATAATTCAATCCCATCAAGCATTGCACGATGGTCATTGGAAAGAATCAATGCCCCCCCCCAAGCTGCATCAATGTGCATCCATGAACCATACTTGGTGGTAATTTCACGGATTTTCTTGAGTGGATCAATCGCACCCGCATCTGTTGTACCCGCGGTTGCAACAACACACGCTACAATTTTACCTTCAGCTTGAAGATGCGCCATGGTTTTTTCCAGTGCATCGACATCCATCTGTGCATTTTCATTCACAGGAACGGTCACAACAGACTGGAAGCCCATCCCCATCATTGCCATGTTCTTTTGCACAGAGAAGTGTGCATTTTCAGAACAGATGACTTTGACGTTTTTCATTGCCTCAGCTGGGATACCATCACGCTGAACAGACCATGGCTTACCATTTTCGTCTTTCCAGTTTTTCGAAATGCACCAGTCACGCGCAAGCAATACACCCATCAAGTTTGACTGCGTACCACCAGAAGTGAACACACCTGCTTGACCAGCACCATAGCCCACTTTTTGGCGAAGCCAATCAATCAACTGAACTTCCATCAACGAACCCGCTGGGCTTTGATCCCATGAATCCATTGATTGGTTGGTTGCATTGATTAACACTTCCGCGATTTGGCTCATCACCATAGTCGGGCAGTGTAAGTGTGCAAGTGAGTGTGGGTGATGTACTTTTAAGCTTTTATTGAGGAAAAGCTCAATCATGCGTTGTAAAGATTGTTGTACACCTAGACCTTCTTTTGAAGGTGCAAAAGAGATTGCTGCACGCAAATCTTTAATGCTGCCACCAGTATACATTTTATCGTTTTGCAACCATGCTGAAACGGCTTGTACCGCCTCGCCCATTGCTGACTCATAGTCAGCAATAGATTGAGCATCATTGCAGAGTAACGCTTTACGATGTTCTGCAAAATCAACCATGAATTAGCCTCGTACTGCTTTTAATGCTTCAGCAACAGCTTTCTTGAAACGAGCAACCGCTTCTACGCATTCTTCGTGATTGATAATTAATGGGCAAAGTAAACGGATGACCGTACCGTTGCGGCCGCCTTTTTCAAGCAATAATTTATTGTTGAAACAAGCAGTCTGGATTGCAGCAGCCAATTGAGCATCAGCTGGTAGTGAACCCATATGATCCGTTGGTTTACGCTCGTCAACGATCTCAATACCGATCATCAAACCACGACCCCGTACGTTACCGATACATGGGAATTCTTGAGCAAGTTTCTTGAACTCAGCTTGTAAGAAGTCACCACGCTCTTGCGCATTTTGAGCAAGGTTTTGTTCTTTGATCACTTTAAGTGAAGCTAAACCTGTACCCATTGCAAGTTGGTTACCACGGAAAGTACCCGTGTGACCTGCTGGTTGCCAAGCATCAAACTTACGTTTAATACCCAGTACTGCAAGTGGCAAACTACCACCTACCGCTTTAGACATCACCACAACATCAGGCTCGATACCTGCATGTTCAAAGGCAAACATTTTACCTGAACGTGCAAAACCAGCTTGAACTTCGTCCAAAATTAAAACGATGTTGTGCTTTTCAGTCACTTCACGAATTTTTTGCAACCATTTAACAGGTGCAGTCACGACACCACCCTCACCTTGAATTGCTTCAAGAATCACAGCAGCAGGTTTCGTCACACCGCTTTCAACATCTTCAATGAAATTTTCAAAGAAGTAAGTTAAAGCATTAACACCCGCTTCACCACCTAAACCAAGTGGGCAACGGTATTCATGCGGGTATGGCATAAACTGTACGCCAGGCATTAAGCCATTTACAGCGTTCTTAGCAGACAAGTTACCTGTCATTGCAAGTGCGCCGTGCGTCATGCCGTGGTAGCCACCAGAGAAACTAATCACGGTGCTACGACCTGTATAGGTTTTCGCTAATTTAATTGCAGCCTCTGTACCATCTGCACCAGATGGACCACAGAACTGTAGACAATACTCTTCCTTACCACCTGGTAATTGCTCAAGTAATGCTTCAGTAAATGCATCTTTTAAAGGCGTTGTTAAATCTAAAGTATGCAATGGGAGACCGCTTGCAAGCGTATCTTGAATACTTTGAATTACCGCAGGATGGTTATGACCTAAAGCCAATGTTCCTGCCCCAGCTAGACAATCGAGGTACTCAGTACCTTCAACATCAGTAACCCAGCAACCTAATGCTTTGGCTATCGCTAATGGTAATTTACGTGGATAGCTACGAACATTGGATTCCATCTGACTTTGGCGAGTCAGGTAGTATTCGTTAGTAGAATTAGTGGCAGGGTTTACAGAAGTAACGCTCATATCGAATTACCATCTCTGATATGGGTAAAAGAAATAAGTCTGGTGACTTGCGGTCGTTTGACTCGGTGCTTTTTAGAATCTAGTGAGACACAAATTTTATATCTTTCAACTAGGAGCGAGATGATACCTAATTTTGAAATAAAATAAACACTTTTTATGTCTTACGTTCATCTAATCTTATTGAAAAAATGTTTCGTTCCAACAAGTATGATGAATTATCATCATACTATGTGACAAGCTAAAGAAAGTAAGCTTTTTTTAATCGGACTTCTGTTTTTAGATGAATGGTCAAATTAATCTATATAATTCATTCATTTTTAATATGTTTTGTTTTATTTTTCTGTTGCAAAACACTGCTAATCTCTTACAAAGTCACCACAAAATATGCAGAAGTTCGCCATGAGTTCTTTTTAATATCAAACTTGTAAAAAATAAATTTTCGATACCAAATTTTAAGGAAATTTTTATGCGTACTTTAGCACTTGCAACAATGATGATCGGGGCAGCACTCAGCCCAAGCCTTTTTGCTCACGAGACAGAAAATTTGAACTACAATATTGTCAATATCCAAGCGGATGCTTCACGCCAAGTCGCGAATGATGAAATGCGTGCCGTTCTTTATATCGAAAAAAGCAACAAACAACCTGCGGAATTGTCAAATCAGATCAATCAACTGATGAATCAGGCGCAAGCAATTGCACGTAAATATAATCAGGTCAAAGTCGAAACAGGTACACAAAGCACTTACCCTGTTTATGACAATGACAGCAATAAACTGAAAGAATGGCGTGCCCGTGCCGAGATCCAACTTGAAAGTAAAGACTTCAAGGCAGCAAGTCAGCTGATCAGTGAGTTACAGCAAAGCTTCCAGACTCAATCAATCAACTTTACCGTGTCGGACGAACAACGTAAAAAAGTTGAAAATGAGCTGATGATTGAAGCATCGAAAAACTTCCAGCAACGCGCGCAAGCGATTACTCAAGCTTGGAGTAAAGCCCAATACAATCTGGTTAGCTTGAATCTGAATACCAGCAATTACTTCCCACAACCAATGATGCGTGGTGGTATGGCGAAATTTGCCATGGCAGAAGCGGCACCTGCACAGGATATGGCAGCAGGCGAATCTAAAATCACAGTTAATGCCAACGGTTCAATTCAGTTCAAATAAAATCAATTTCATCCCCCATAAAAAACCGTGCTCAAGCACGGTTTTTTATGTTTTTAAATAGCCAAAAATATCTTTAGCAAAAAAACAATTAACTTAACTCATCCTATAGTTATAAGTGATAATCGTTCTTATTTCATTTGTTCGAATAACTGATTAATATTCGGAAAATTTACAGCATTTGCCATCTCTATGAAATCTGCATCCTGTTCTGCTGCGTCATTGATAAAATTTCAGCCCTCCTCTCTCAGTCTCGCGATTGCTATCTCGCTCAGTGGGTTATCTCATGCGGCTTTTGCCGATGAAGCACAAGCGAATGAAACTCAAACGCTTGCGACAATTTCAATTCAAGCACAAGGTAATTGGCTGGAAAATGCCAATGCAGAAAAAGTACAACAGCATGCAGGTGCTCGAACAATTATTGACCGCAAACGATTGGATGAAATCGCAACCACTTCGATTCGTGATGCGTTAAAACAAATTCCAGGCGTACAAGTTCAGGACAGCAATGGTACAGGTGGTAGCGATGTTTCACTCAATCTTGGGGTACGTGGCCTGACTTCACGTTTATCACCACGTTCGACTGTGTTAATGGATGGTGTACCACTTTCTTTTGCCCCATATGGTCAGCCCCAATTGTCTTTAGCACCTGTTTCGATGGGGAATATTGACTCAGTTGATGTGGTTCGTGGTGCGGGTTCCGTTCGCTTTGGGCCACAAAATGTCGGTGGAATCATTAATTTTACCACTCGTGCAATTCCACAAGAGTTTTCAGGTTCAGTCGGCTTAACCACTGAGTTTGCAACAGGAACTGACCAACTGAAGTACACACCGAATTTGTTTATTGGTGGGACACTGGATAATGGTTTGGGGGTAGCCTTACTTTATTCTGGCAGTAAAGGCGATGGCTATCGAGAAGCCAACAATAAAATTGATATCGATGATGTCATGTTAAAAACTGCCTACCAATGGACTGATCAGGATGCGATTGCAGTCAATCTACACCATTACGAAGGCCGTGGAGAAATGCCAGAAGGTTTAACAGCCGCACAATTTGCAGACAATCCTTATCAGTCCAATCAAAGCCGTAATTATTTCGCCGGTCGTCGCTCTGATATTTCTGTGAAATATAGCCATAAAGACGAACAGAATAACTTTGAGGTTTTAGGCTATTACGTCGACTCTTTTCGTACCAGTGACTTAGAGTCCATTGCCAATAATGGTACAAGCCGTATTAGTAACTCACCGCGTGATTATAAATATTTTGGCATTGAACCACGCTATTCACGTGCCTATAGCTGGGCAGGTATGGATAACGAAGTGACCGTTGGCTATCGATATTTACAGGAAGAAAGTTCAGAGTTTTCAGGACGTACGCTCCCATATAACACCCTCACTGGCATGCCAGGTGATCGCATTCCGAATACAACCAGTGATGGTGGCACCAAAGCCCATGCCGTGTATATCGATAACCGTTTTGGTTTAGGCAATTGGGTGATTACGCCTGGTGTGCGTTTTGAATCGATTGATACACATAATGACTTCACAGCTTATCAAGATGGTGTCGTCACCAATACGGTTTATCCAAAAATCAAGTCAGAAGAATTCCTGCCAAGCCTATCGGTACTTTATAAAGCCACTGAAAACTGGAATATTTTTGCCAATGCAGGCGTTTCGTTTGGCCCACAACAATATAACCAGTTAGTCACCACTCAAATGGTGAATAAAACCATCAATACTGCCTTTACTACCCTTGATGGACTACATCCTGAAAAATCTAAAAACTATGAGATAGGAACCAAGTACCTAGGCAATGGTTTGAGTGCTGAATTGACCGTCTTCTATTTAGATTTTGACAAAGAATTGATGCTGGAACGTCCTGATAATATCGGTACAGGAATTTGGACTAATTTAGGTGCCACCAGTCATAAAGGCGTTGAAACTGGAATCAGCTATGATTTTGGTCAGCTCGCTGATGCTTTAGAAGGACTAAGACTCTATGGTAACTACACCTTTACCAAAGCAACCTCTGAAGCAGGAAAGTTTGAAGGTAAAGACTTACCTTACTATTCACGTCATATAGGCAATCTAGGGCTAGCTTATCAAGTCGATCAATGGTCAATCAATGCGGATATGTTCGCTCAGTCTAAACAACATGCACCAGGTTCAGGTACCGTTTATATTACCGAAGAAACCGCAGATGGCCGCACAGGCGACATCCCTGGCTATTCAACCTTTGCGGTACGAGCAGGTTATGACTTTAACAATCAGCTCAAAGGCTTAAAAATTGCAGGTGGTGTAAAAAACCTATTTGATACGCAATATTATACGCGCTCATCAGACTCAACTGGGGGTAAATACGTGGGACAACCACGAACCTTCTTCTTACAAACCTCATATGATTTCTAAATCAAAAAAGCCGAGCTGATAAGTTCGGCTTTTTTCTGCATCCTGCCTGTACAAAGAATTGCTCATCCCACTTATATAAAAATCACATCTTTTTATGTTAACTGGATAAATATCGATTTTTATGTCTTCAATAAAAATTATATATTTTATGTGAAATTTTAATTAGTTTAGCTAAACAATAGCTATAAATGAGAATTACAATCAATTAGAATAATAGCGCAAAATATCTCCTTTATCCCACCCCATTCGGCAATCAATTTATGATGTGTTCATTTTCTCATTCTCTTTATTTCTCAAAATTTAAACGCTCACCCTTAAGCTTTGCAATCACGACATTGCTCAGTTGTGTTGCCACAACAACATTTGCAGATGATAACCAAGCGAATACAACACAAACACTCGCAACTATTTCAATTCAGGCAGAAGGAAACTGGTTAGAACAGGCCAATGCTCAAAAGGTTTTAAATCATTCTGGTGCCCGTACTGTGGTTGATCAGCAAGCATTAGAATCACGTGGTATTACATCGGTAAAAGAAGCCCTACGCACCGTTCCTGGTGTGCAAGCCTCTGAAAATTCAGGTACTTCAGGTAGCGATGCCTCTTTAAGTATTGGGGTGCGTGGTCTCGCCTCAAGATTTTCACCACGCTCACAATTGATGATTGATGGTGTTCCGTTAGCTGTTGCACCTTATGGACAACCTCAGCTTTCTTTAGCACCCACCACATTGGGCAATATGGAATCGATTGACGTGGTTCGTGGTGCAGGTTCAGTACGTTTTGGGCCACAAAACGTTGGTGGAATTATCAATTTCAATACGCGCCGCATTCCTGAAAGTTTTGCAGCCAGCCTTGGCATGACCACAGAAATTGCTGAAAATGGCAATTTAAAAGTAAATCCAAACCTGTTTGTCGGAACCACACTAGACAATGGTTTAGGACTGGCTTTACTCTATTCAGGTGTAAACGGCGATGGTTATCGTGATCAAAACGATTATTCAAATATCAATGATCTACGTTTGAAAGCCAGCTACGCTTTAGATGATTATTCAAGTATCGAAGCGAACCTGCATCGTTACGAAGCCAAGGTCGACATGCCCGGTGGCTTAACTCCTGCTCAGTATGCTCAAAACCCCTATCAGTCTTTGCGTAACCACGACTATATGGAAGGAAATCGTAATGATGTATCACTAAAATATAACTATAAAAAAGACAATAATGCTTTTGAAGTTTTAACTTATCACCTTGATAGTTATCGTGATGCTGGCGTAGAAAGGAGTGGTTCGAGTGTTTATCAAACTGCGCCGCGTGATTATAAAGTCACGGCGATTGAGCCTCGCTACTCCCATGCATTTCCTCTTGGCAATACACTCAATGAAGTCTCTGTCGGCTATCGCTATTTAAAAGAAACCAGCCGTGAATCGGTTGATCGTGCAAGTTATAACAGTGAGACTGGTCCTCGTGATTCTTATGGTTGGACCAAAGCGGATGGCGACACCGAGGCACATGCCCTTTATATCGATAATCGTACCGATTTTGGTGCTTGGTCAATCACACCTGGTGTTCGTTTTGAACGAATTAAAACCACAGAGAATATGTACAAGTTAAATCGAGATTACTCGGTACTCAACGGCGTACATGCAAATAAGTCTTATGATTCAGTTTTGCCAAGTCTTTCAGTAATGTACAAAGCCAACGATCAATGGAATATTTTTGCCAACTATGGCAAATCATTTGCACCACTGCAATATAGCCAAATGGCAAATACCAATGCTAAAGGCGCGTATCTGACCATGGATGGTTTAAATCCTGAAAAGGCAGATAACTATGAAATCGGAACACATTATTTAGATGATTATTTATCACTAGAATTTACCTTGTTCTATATTGATTTCGCAGATCAGCTCAAACGCGATGATGCCACTCAAACCTATTCAAATCTTGGTGCAACCAAGCATAAAGGTGCTGAACTCGGCTTTAAATATAATCTAGGCGCAATCAATGATGCTTTAGCCAATATCTCGATGTATGCCAACACGACCTATACCAAAGCAACAGCATCTGCTGGTCAAGACGCTGGCAATGAGCTTGATTTCTATTCAAACTGGATTGCCAATGTAGGCGTTGATTACAAACATGATCAATGGACATTCAATACCAATCTATATGCCCAGTCTAGCCAAATTGCGGCGGGTAAGGATGATGGTACTGGACGTTATGGCAATATCCCAGGCTATGGCATTGTGGGTGTTCGTGCTGCCTATGACTTTGCAAATACCTCATTGTCGGGATTAAAAGTAGGATTAGGGGTTAAGAATCTATTCGATCAAGAATATTACACCCGTTCAGCTGATCAGGTCGGTGGAATCTATGCTGGCCCTTCCCGCACTTATTATTTACAGACTTCGTTTGATTTCTAAATCAATACTCATGTCGCTAACTAAAAGCAGAAACACCCGTTTTCTGCTTTTAGTTGTTTATTTCAAAATAACCAGTCAACTCCAGCATATTTGGTAGTCCATCAAATTCAACAAGTTTTTGGTGAGTATCAGCCCAACTAGTCTTAGAGTTCACGCAAAAATTTAATTCAAGCTCAGGGCTAAAATCTTCCTGAATCAATCCTAAAGGAATCCACATAATCCTTGGATTGATACCAAGTGCATTAGGCACAGGTGAACCACATTTAGTACAGAAGCTGCTGGTAAAGCCTGTATCCTTGACATAGGTTTGAATCAACTGCTCGCCTTGCTGCCATTGGAATAATTCAGCTTGAACAAAGGTTGAGGCATTGGAAGCAGCTCCACTCTGCTTACGACATAGGCTGCAATAGCAACGATACATCATCTTAATTTTTGTCTGATGAAACGCAAAGCGCACTGCCCCGCATAAGCAAGCCCCTGTATATTTTTGCTGTTCTTTCATTGCTGACATCTATTCTTCCTGATCGTTTTTTGTTTTATTGATGCTGAGCTAGATTTTGCAATGAATCCCAAGCAGCCTGAGCTAAAGTTTCTCGATATGCTTTAGGATTGGTCACAACTTTTCCAGAGAGCCAAGCACGACAATAACTTTCTGTTGCACCAATGACCAAAGACATCATTAACTCTGTTGGCACTGATTTTAATAATGCAGCATCGGCATAGTTTGAAACATACCCAACGATTTTTTGATTCCTGAGTTTATTTTTTTCATTCAAGCGTTGTCGATATTCGCCTTGTAACACACTAAAATGGGCAAGTAATAAAAACTGTGCAAACTTGGGCTGGTCAGCTACCCAATCGACATAACTGTAAATCAGCGCATAGAGCAGTTCTTTAAGCGATTTTGCTTCTTGCAAATATTCCTCACGCAATTGTGCTTGATCATCTAAAGCGGCAAATACCAATGCTGCAATGATTCCATCTTTATTCTTAAAATGATGGTAAATCGCCCCCACACTACTGTCAGATTTTTCCCGAATCATTTCAATACTGGTGGTGTCCAAGCCATATTCAAGAAAACATGACAAAGCATCTTGTAGAATCTGTCTTTTTAATAATGATCTACGTTGTGGATATAAACGTTCTAATAATTGTTGGGCTGCTTGCATAGTTTAATCAAATTCACCAATCGTCGGAACTATTGTGTATGACTTGACCATAACTTGTAAACAGAATTATATTCTGTAAAAGAATTTAATTCTGTTATAGGAAGTTTTAGCCATGGCCTCAACTCTAGATCTATGGAACAAAGTATCTGCCTTGCCTGCTGGAAAGTGGACATTCACACGTATGCTGTGCTTAAAGGCACCTTATTTCAGTAGCATTTCTCCGCTATTTGAGGAATTAAAAGCCAACTCTTGTAAAATCAGCATTAAGAAAAAACGAAATGTACTCAATCATATAGGTACGGTTCATGCGATTGCGATGTGCAATATGGCAGAACTTGCTGGTGGTACCATGACTGAGGTGACGGTTCCTAACACGCATCGCTGGATTCCGAAAGGCATGACCGTTGAATATTTAAAGAAGGCTGAAACTGATCTGATCGCGATCGCGAGACCTGTTGAGTCTGATTATGATTGGGAAAAAGCAGGTGAATACCTAGTGAATGTTGATGTGCTTGATCAGCATAATGAAAAAGTTTTCCATGCCACCATTACCATGTGGATTTCCCAAAAGAAGAAATAAAATAAAAAAGCCCTGAAGCAAAAGTATTCAGGGCTTTTTTTAATGCTAGATATTATTTTTTGAAAGGCAGTGCATATTTAAAAATACGACCAACGACTTCACTAAACTGTTTAACGAAGCTCGCATTATTATAATGCAGACCATATTTTTCACAGACTGCCTGAACTTTAGGTGCAACTTGGCGGTAGCGACGTGCAGGAATATCTGGGAATAAATGGTGTTCAATCTGATGACTCAAATGCCCTGTCAAAATATGAAAAGCCTCTGATCCAGTCAGGTTGGATGAACCACGAATCTGGCGCATATACCAATGTCCACGGCTTTCATCTTTTAAAACCGCTTTAGGAAACACTTCTACATCTTTGGTAAAGTGACCACAGAAAATAATGCTGAATGTCCAAACATTACGAATCCCGTTCGCCACCAAATTCCCAGTAAATACAGGAAGCGCTGCAGGACCCGCAATCAATGGGAAGAACACATAATCCTTAAACATTTGCTTTAAAATTTTCTTCTGTGCAGGCTGCCACTCTTGTTTGAACTCAGTCATGGTTTTACGTTTATACACCACTTTGCCCAATTCTAGGTTTTGAATTGCCACCCCCCACTGGAATAACAGGCCAAATGGCAAGATATACATAGGTTGGATTAGGGTAAATTTAGACCAGCGTTGTTCAGGGAACAAACGGAATACGCCATAACCTACGTCATCATCCATGCCTTTTACATTGGTATAGGTATGGTGCTTATAGTTATGGGTTTGACGCCAGTTATCTGAAGTTCCAACCGTGTCCCATTCATAGGTTTGACCATTGAATTTAGGATCGTTCATCCAGTCATACTGACCATGCATGACGTTATGACCGAGTTCCATATTTTCCATGATCTTGGCAAAACCAAGTAAGCCTGTACCGAGTAACCACGCTGGAGGGAACCATCCCAAGAATAAGCAAGCGCGCCCAAGCATACTGCTATAACGAATGGTGGAATAAACACGGCGGATATATTTGGCGTCTTTCTCACCCAAATCATCCAGCACTTCTTGTTTGATCTGATCTAGTTCACGAGCAAAAGCATCTAACTCAGCAGCAGTTAAATCACGATTTTTTGGATTTTTAAAAAATTCAATTTTAACAGGCATGTTCATAATCAATTTCTCACTTATAGATCAATCACAAGATCAGACTGGGCTGAATTGACACAAATTTTTAATAACTGCGTTGGTTCACTATTGGCAGCGCCATTCAATAAATTTTTAGTCGCGCCCTGTGCTTTGTTACAGGCACATTTATTACAGATCCCCATACGACAGCCATGATTGGGCTTTATGCCTTGATGTTCCAAACTGGCTAAAATCGACTGACCTTTTGGAATCGCAACAGTTTTATTTGATTGGGTCAAAGTAACATTGATAAAACCCGTTTCTGCTATATCGCTACCCAACTGGCTTAAGCTAAAAGCTTCTGTTTGCAGCGCAGCAGCGTCTTGAAACAAACTTTCTGCTGTAGCCGCAAACCCTGATGGCCCACAGGCATAAACCGTGGTTTTATCCAAAGCCGTCAATTGATCAACATGGCTTTGATTTAAACGCTGATCCTGTTCCTGTGTATAAAAAATTTGATAACTAAACTGAGAGAAATTCTCAGAGACCTCTTTCAAATACTCAATATAAGCAGCATCCGCTTGGGTTTTCACCCAATACATCAATTGCACAGCAGTTTTGTTCAATTGTTTGGATTGGCATAGACCTTCTATCAAACTCAACATCGGCGTGATACCGCTACCAGCCGCCAGTAATACCAAATGAGGTGTTGCAACAGACTGCTGCATCTCACCATAAGGTTGCCCCAAACGTAAGATATCACCTGTTTGGCTTTGCTCAACCAGCCAAGAACTCACTAAACCTTGATCAACTTTTTTAACCGTTAAACAAAGATGATCTGCATCTACCTGCATCAAGCTATAGGTTCGTTCGTAATGACGACCCGCAATATCAACCGTAACTGGATGGTGCTGCCCTGCAACTCCGCGCGTGACGTGTCTGTTACATTGCAAAATAAGACTGACCGTATCTTTTGCCACGATTTGTTTTTTTACGATTTTGGCAAGAGACTGATTAATTGACCACAATGGATTGATTTTCTGTAACCAAAAATTGGCGTCATGGCTGTTCATTACACTTTGAGCCAACGAATTAAATAGAGAATTTCTCTTTTCAATTGCTTGCATGAGCAGGTTTACTCTGGTTGTTTGCTAATTATTATACATATGTATATATATTTGTATATACGCTCGTATAAGAATTTACATTTCACAAGTACACCGACAATCGTTATAATCCCGAGTAGCTTACTTATATATTGAAAACAATGGTTCATTCTTCTTTTTTACCGCTCGGCCATGACAACATAAATGAACAAGATGTCATTCCTATGAAATCTCCTGTTCGCTCAGTGGGTAGAAAAGCAACCATTACCAAAGAAGAGTTGTTTCAAGCCACACTGAGTCTGATTGGTCCGCAAAAAAGTATCGCATCGCTTAGCTTGCGTGAAATTGCACGTGAAGCTGGTATTGCTCCGAATAGCTTTTATCGTCATTTCAAAGATATTGATGAACTCGCAATCGCGCTGATTGACCAGTCTGGTTTGGTACTCCGCCGTATTATTCGTGAAGCACGCTTACAAGCGTCAAAGCAGCAAAGCATTATCCGTAGTTCGGTTGAAGTGTTTATTCAACAATTGAATACCGATGAAGGAAATCTGAGCTTATTACTCCGCGAAGGTTATACCGGTTCAACCTCTTATAAAGCAGCGGTTGACCGTCAACTGAACTTCTTTCAGCAAGAGCTTCAAGAAGACCTCATTCGTTTAGAGCAGATGAATAACAGCAAAATCAGTCATGCTGATCTTGTTGCTAAAGCCATTACTCAACTGGTATTCAATATGGGCGCAAAAGTGCTTGATCTACCGATAGAACAGCGTACTGAAGTGGCAGAACAAACCATGATCATGATCCGCATGATTTTAGAGGGTGCACGTCATATCAATGAAATGGAAATTGATTAAAGCTTTGCATCGGCCTAAACTAAAACTGAATGTAACAAAAATTGTATCTTTGTCCGCTATTATAATGACAAGCTAAATTAGGCATACAGATCATGAATCTTCTCAGTGACCGTCAAAGCATCATCGCCAGTTTCATTCTGATGTTTTTGTTTTTGATGATGGTCATTCCCCTGCATCTGCTACCCAGCTTTTTTGCAGGCTTTCTGATCTTTGAAATTATTAACAGCTTAAGTTCGATTGTCGAAAAACATATTGATGGGCAACGCGCACGTATCTTTATCAGTATTATTCTTGGGGTTTTAACCACTTTCTTGATTGGTTTCTTTATTACCAGTCTGATTAGTTTTGTGATCTATGATTTAAAAGGCACTGGGCTAAATTCCTTCAATTTTAAAATTGATCAAACCCTGATTAAATTTCAGGCTGAAATGAGTCAATATTTGCCAGGCTATCTACCCCATAGCGTTGCCGATATCAAAAATCAGATCTTGTCTTTTATCAAAAATAATATTTCCATTGTGAAAAATACAGGCACCGATATTCTGCATAACTTGGCCACCATGGTGATTGGCCTGATTGTCGGCATCTTGGTCTCGATCCAAAATTTCAAACAGCATGCGCCACAGCCTGTGTTCAAAGCCGCGATTTTACATCGTATTCAAAAGCTATCGGTTTCTTTTAAAAATGTCGTGTTTGCTCAGGTCAAGATTTCTCTAATCAATACAGCACTGTTCATGATCTTTGTCTTTATCGTGCTACCGTTGTTTGACATTCACCTGCCTTTTGCGAAAACCCTCACCATCCTGACCTTTATCTTTGGTTTATTGCCGATTATTGGAAACCTGATTTCCAATACCTTGATCATCATGGCTGGCCTGACAATTTCCTTATCTGTTGCAGCGATTGCCTTAGCCTATTTGGTGATTATTCATAAGCTTGAATATTTCGTAAATGCCAAAATCATTGGCACCAAAATTAATGCCAGTGCGTGGGAAGTGTTATTGGCAATGCTGATTTTTGAATCTATTTTTGGCTTAAGTGGACTCATTGTTGCGCCAGTTTTCTATGCGTACATTAAATTAGAATGCAAAGATGCAGGATTGATTTAAGGAATTTTCAACCCGTATAGATGCAGTTTAACAGATGTCATCATCATTTAATCTGAATTCAAACGGGCTGTATCAAAAAGAAAATTGATGATAAGCAAACTTACAAAAGCCTAGAAAATGAAAACACTTAAGTGCTGATTCAAGGGATAAGCTAGTGATGAATCGAATGGTTTTTATTCACTATATTTCATCACATTATAATTGAATGAGGTAACTATGAGTTCTTCAGCAGCAAAAGCTTTAAAAGTATATACACGTAATAATTTAGATGGCTCGATTAAAGAGGCTACAGTAAAAATATTAAATCAGATCCTTGCCAACTTGATTGATCTTTCATTACTCACCAAGCAAGCGCATTGGAACATGAGGGGGAGCAACTTTATTGCGGTACATGAAATGTTGGATATGTTCCGTACTTCGCTGATCACCCATTTAGACAATGTCGCAGAGCGTGCGGTTCAAATCGGTGGAACAGCGTTAGGAACAACGCAGACTGTTGCGGAAACATCGCATCTGAAAGCCTATCCTGTCGCCATTCACGCGGTACAAGATCACTTAAAAGAACTGGCAGATCGTTATGGTGTGGTCGCCAATCACTTACGTGACACCATTGAAGAAATTCAGGATCCAATTTCCGAAGATATTCTGCATGCGGCACTCGAAGATCTGGATCAATATTTATGGTTCTTGGAAGCCAATATCGATCAAAACTAAGTTTATTCACGGCAAAAAAAAAGAGGACCATTCAAGTCCTCTTTTTTTATGCCTAGGTTATGGCTTAACCACAACCAAGACCTGAATCGCTTCTGGTGTCACAGATAGGCCGTCCAATAGACCTAAGCCTTCTTTCTGGAATTTCTGTAAACGCTCAATCTCATCTTCACGAATACTTGGGTTAAATTGCTTGAGATAAGTTAAACGGTCAATCTCGTATTGCCATTTGCCGCTGTAATGCTCTTTGGCTTGTTGCATCAATTCTGGCAAAGAGGTTTTAGCAATATCTAAAGCTTGCGCATAGCGGGTTTCAATCACGTCACGACGCGCTTTCACCACTTGACGGCAACTATTGCCATCGAGATGATGCAGGTACGGACGTAAAATGCTTGGATCAATCTTGGCAGACAAGTCCTGACCATTTTCACTGAGCAACACACGAATCAATTGCTTCGGTAAGCTGGATGGCAGGTTCAATGCTTTTGGTGCAACCACATCGACCTTAAACCAGACTTCCAATAACACCGAACCTTGTTTCAATGCATTGGATTTCAGTAAGGCAACATTGGTACTACCAAATGATTGAGTACGGATCATCTCCATCACACTTTCAATAAATGGATGTTCCAAGGTCAAATATTGTGCATCTTCACGGATTTGTGCCTGATCACGATAGAAGGTCGCAGTCATGCCTTCTTCGTCTAAGGTAATTCCTTGAACTTGCATTTGATCAGTCGGCTTAATGATTACCGTACCGTTGCTTTGCTCATCAAAATCGATATTGGTTGATGACATGAAACGCTTCACGAACATTGGTAAAGTCGTGTTGTCATCATAATCTTCAAGGGCTTGCACAATGCCTTGCGCCACAACTGGACGACATGAATTGTACTCGAGCAAACGGTCACGTCCTGCTTGCAACTCTGCTTCCAGTGCTTGACGTTGTACATTCACTTCTTCAAGTAAATCTTCAAAAGTCTGACCTTGATCTGCCAACAAGCAATCTTTTAACTCAACAATAAAATTCTCTTGTAGCGTTTGCGCGGTTGGAGAAATACTGCTGAAAATATTGAGCGCTTCGTTGTACCAACGGAACATGCGCTCTTGCGCTGTGCCAATTAAATACGGCACATGAATCTGAATACGATTCTCTTGACCAATACGATCCAGACGACCAATACGTTGTTCAAGTACGTCAGGGTTTGCAGGTAAATCAAATAAAATTAAATCACTGGCAAACTGGAAATTACGTCCTTCTGAACCAATTTCAGAACACAGCAGGATTTGCGCACCATAACTTTCTTCAGCAAAATATGCCGCTGCTTGGTCACGCTCCAACAAACTCATGCCTTCATGGAACATCGCGGTACGAATGCCTGCATGTAGACGTAATACATTTTCCAATGCTTCAACCACAGGTCCACTACGCGCGATCAATAACACTTTTTTATGTTTTAAATCTTTACGCAGCACTTCCATCAACCAAAGCACACGCGGATCATTTTCCATCCATGCGCCATCAAGTTGACCTTCTTCTGGCCACATTTGCTCACGCATTTTGCCATCGAAAGACCAGTCTTCTGGTGCTGGCAATGGCGCAGGTTGGCAATCACGACCAGGGAAACCCTGAATTGCTTCACGAGTATTACGGAATAAGATACGACCTGTACCATGACGGTCTAATAATTCATGAATCGCACGCATACGATGTTCAGGCTGATCATCAATACGATGACCCAACAAGCCTTCCAATGCAGCCAAATGCTCTTCTGTTAATGCTTCATCTGACATCAACACTTCCGCAATTTTTGCGGTTTGTTGATATTGTTCTTCTTCATCAAGGAAACGATCAAGACTGCTGAAACGTTGCGGATCAAGTAAACGTAAACGCGCAAAATGGCTTTCAACCCCTAATTGCTCAGGTGTTGCGGTGAGCAGTAATACACCCGCCGTTTGTTCAGACAACTCTTCGATTAAATCATAGCGATCATTACCGCCTTCTTCTTCGCTCCACATCAAGTGATGCGCTTCATCGACCACAAGCAAATCAAAACCTGCTTCAATCGCTTGCTCACGCAAGTCATCATGGTCAACCATCAGATCGACACTGGCAATAATGCATTGTTCAGTCAGGAATGGATTTAGATCAGGATCGTGCTCTTTAATCGAAGCAGTACGGGTTAAATCAAACAGAGAGAATTGCAGATTGAAACGGCGACGCATTTCAATCATCCACTGATATTGCAATGAATCTGGTACTAAAATCAGGATACGTTCTGAACGGCCTGTTTTCAGTTGCTGGTGGATAATCAAACCAGCTTCAATGGTTTTACCTAAACCCACTTCATCCGCTAACAAAACGCGTGGTGCAAAACGTTTACCGACTTCATGTGCGATATACAGTTGGTGTGGGATCAAACCAACACGAGCACCCAAAAAACCGCGTAAAGGACTGGTATGCATTTGTGCTTGCAACAACATCGCTTCAATACGCAGGTCATACCATTCTTTATAATCGACTTGGCTTGCTAACAGACGCTCTAAAGGTTTTGACAGCTGGATTTGCGCACCAATACGAGTTTCATTCAGTGCCTTGCGCTCTTGTTCGCCATTGTCTAAGTTGCGAACAACATCATAACGAAGAACACCATGACGGTCTTCAATCGACTCAACAATCCACTTGATCCCTTCTTGGTCTTGCACTTCATCTTTCACATTGAAGATGATACGAGTTAAAGGCGCGTTGTTCCGTGCATAAACACGAGTTTCATCACTTTTAGGGAATAAAATGCTGATAGAACGTTCATCTACATCAATAAGAACCCCTAGACCGAGTTCAGTTTCTGTATCTGATAACCAACGTTGACCAATAGCAAATTGCTGCAATTTTTCCACCTTTATCTCATGTTAGCCTACATATTTTATGCCCTGACTCAATTAAAAGTTAAGGCATTTTATGTAGTTTTAAGCGATGTATTTTGACACAAAGCGCAACCAAATAGCGTGCATCACATCGTGTTTCATAAAAAAGTTTTAGATTAAAACGGTACAGAACAATCAAATGTCAGTTGTGCACCTGTTTTAGGATGAGTGAAGCTTAACTGCGTTGCATGTAAGCACAAACGCGCATAAAGCTGTTGCTGTTCGGGTGTGGCATATAAGGTATCACCAAGAATCGGATGACCTAAATATTGCATATGCACACGGAGCTGATGTGAACGGCCTGTAATTGGAATTAATTTAACTCGGGTGACCGCTTGTCCTTGAATCTCTAAATGTTCGATCGCTTGCCATTCTGTTAATGCAGGTTTGTGATAAGACGCATCAACGATATGTAAGGGTGGACGGCTTGGATCATAAATCACAGGAATATCAACTGTGCCCTGACCTTCTAAATGCCCTGCAACCAAAGCTTGATAAATTTTTGAGGTTTGACGGTCTTGAAACTGACGTGAAATAGTACTTTGTCCAAATTTGGACAAACCAAATACCAAAATGCCAGAGGTATCACGATCTAAACGATGAATCAGTAAGGTTTTTGGTTCTAATTCTAATAAACGATTGATCAAACAATCTTGTAAATCAGGTGTTTTTCCCGGTACGGTGAGCAAGCCTGCAGGTTTATGGATGACCATAAAATCTTCATCACGATGAATCAAATGTTCAGTTAGAAAATCATTCAAGGTAGCCTTCCAACGACTGGATGAAAACAAGCGGGCAATCATAAAAAGCTTGGGGCTGAATTACAATGCATGACACGTATTTTTACTGATTTTTTTTCGTGTTTCTCTCGATATTTCATCCAGAATCGAATTTAAATGATGATTTAGCTCTGTTGCGCTAAAAATTGTTGAATTGCATGCTGGGCAATTTCTGCATCTTGAAAAGATTGTACGCCTGAAATACCAACAGCTCCGACGACCTGCCCTTGATATACAATCGGCTCACCACCTTCTAACATGCCTTTTGCTGCATTGATCGTTAAGAAGCCGATTTTACCATCACGGATCATATCTTCTGATGCCTTGGTTGTTCTTCGGCTGACCGCGGCAGAATATGCTTTTTCTTGACAAATCGCTGTCGATAATACCGATGCACCATCCATGCGCTTCATCATCAACAGCGTTCCACCGTCATCAACCACTGCAATGCTGACATTAAAGCTGTGCTCTGTTGCATATTGCAATGCTGCATCAACCAGAATGTCTACATCAGCGGAAGCTAAATAATGTTTAGTTTTCATGTTTTACTCCATTCCTATGAGTTTCTTATAAAACGCTTATTTAAAATATGATATCTCGCAACGCCATCCACAGCCTGCATAAGCCAAAATGTTCTCACTTTGGTGCAGCCGAAGACAACCGCAAAGATAGTGGATTATTCAAGCATATTTTAGCTTGCAGTACAGTAAAGATTCTTTATCTTTACTGCTATCCGTAGCTGAGATTTATTATATAAATAGATAGAAACTTCGTAGGATTCCGTTCCGATCAAACATTATTTTTAAATCCATTAAGGTCTCTTTTTATTCAGATCAACCTAAACCGTTGCCATAAAAAAGCCCGAACAAATCGGGCTTCTGTATGCATCACAACGTTATTTCATTTCAGCAAAGGTTTCTTTTGCTGCTTGAATCGTCTCTGCAATGTCTTGATCTGAATGCATCGATGAAATAAATCCTGCTTCAAATGCAGATGGTGCAAGATACACACCACGCTTTAACATGCCATGGAAAAATTTCTTAAATGCATCAACATCACAGGCCAACATTGAATCAAAGCTGGTAATGTCATCTTGATCAGTGAAATACAAACCAAACATGCCACCCACTTGCTGAGTCTTAAATGGGATACCCGCTTCGTCTGCTGCGGCCTGTAAACCTGCAAGTAATTTGGTTAACTGTGCAGCCAGCTTGTCATAAAACTCAGGCTCTCGTAGATGCTTGAACATCGCAATACCTGCACGCATTGCCAATGGATTCCCTGACAATGTACCTGCTTGATACACACCGCCTAAAGGCGCGATGCATTCCATGATTTCACGTTTACCGCCAAAAGCACCCACAGGTAAGCCAGCACCAATGATTTTGCCCAAAGTAGTCAAGTCAGGTTTAACCTTATAGACCGATTGTGCACCACCTAAAGCAACACGGAAACCTGTCATCACTTCATCAATAATAAATACTGATTTGTATTCATCACAGACATCACGAATCGCTTGCAAGAAACCATCGATTGGCGTCACCAGATTCATATTGCCTGCAACAGGCTCAATGATTACACCGGCAATCTCATGACCAAATTTGCTAAAGCATTCTTTCAACGCTTCAATATTGTTATATGGCAACGTTAATGTATGTTTAGCAAAATCAGCAGGTACGCCTTTTGAAGTTGGCTCACCTTCGCCTAAAGTCAGTAAACCCGAACCCGCTTTGACCAATAATGAATCTGAATGACCGTGGTAACAGCCTTCAAATTTGACAATCTTGTCACGGCCTGTATAACCACGTGCCAAACGAATCGCAGTCATGGTCGCTTCTGTGCCTGAGCTGGTCATACGAACCATTTCAATTGAAGGCATGATTTCGCAAATCGTATCTGCCAGCGTGGTTTCGTGCACGGTTGGTGCACCAAAACTTAAACCATCTTCTGCTGCGGTTTGTACCGCTTGAATAATATCTGGATGTGCATGACCTAAGATCATTGGGCCCCATGAACCGACATAGTCCACGTAACGCTTGCCATCAACATCCCATAAATACGCACCTTTGGCCTTTTCAATAAAGACAGGCGTACCACCAACACCGTTAAATGCACGCACTGGTGAGTTAACCCCACCTGGAATATGTTTACTTGCTTGTTTAAATAACTGTTCTTGCTTTGGAGATAAACTCATAAAAGACTCAACCTAGAATCAAGGACAAGGAACGCTGTCGTTCCGAGAAACAATGAAAGCTCCGCAAAGCGGATGCATATAATTAGTCAAATAACGTTGCCCATGCATGTACACGAGCAGGAATTTCGGCTGTTGATCGCCCTAATATATCACTAATTACTGCACAAAGGCTCGCCCCTGCCTCAATCACCAATTGAGAGTTTTCAACGGTCAACCCACCAATGGCACAAATCGGCAGATCAAATTTTTGCTTGGCTTGTTTGATCACTTCGATCCCGACATTACCCGCTTCAGGTTTAGTTGAGGTGGCATAGACCGCACCAAACGCCACATAGGTTGCCCCATCAGCGATTGCTTTTTCAGCCAAATCTAGTGAATTTAGACATGTACGGCCAATGATCACACCTTGCGGCAAACACGCGGCTGCATCACTTATTTCACCATCAGATTGCCCCAGATGTACGCCTAGACCAAATTGTTCAGCCAGTGCCAAATCATCATTAATCACAAACGGAACTTGATGTTTTTCACAAAGTGTTTTTATCTGCTCTACTTCACTTGGCTGATCTGCTTTTGCCACTTTCTTACGGCGATACTGCAAAATGGCAATATGTCCTGTTGCCAAGGCAACATCTAGTTTTTCGAGCAAGAGCTGGATTGGATCATCGTTGGTAATGAGGTAAAGACCGCGCATGAACGTTTCACTATTCACTATAATTACATTAGCTTCAGAGTATATTTTCTTGCTTAAAATTTAAAGGGAGGCAGTGTATTTACATCATTAATTGCTATAAATCAGAACAAATAAAAAAGCTGCCAAAGCAGCTTTTAAAATATCAACCGAATTTTAAGAATCAATTTTATCAAACTGGCGATCGATCAAACTTAAACGACCACGCGCAACATCAGACAGCATACGCCAATCTGAAATGAAGCTATAAAGCGGCTGTTTAAAGCTAGCAGGCTTATTATGTTCAAAGAAAAAATGCCCCACCCAAGCACATGCATAGCCTGATACCAAACCATATAAAGCATATTTTGCCTGACGTTTACGAATGGCTTTACTAAAGAAATATAAACCAATCGAGCTGCCTGCGACATGCAAACGACGGCTGGCAATACTGCGATGTTCTGTTAAATAAAAGTGATAAAATTCATCATAGTTTTTAATAGGTAATGAAAATTCCACTGGCTTGGTAATATTCGCTGGTGCATTCATTTTTGGATCATCCTAATCGTGCAAGACTCTCCACACGTTAATGCATTTTTTGTACAAAATAAAGTCATTGCGTGCCATCCTTTACTTGCTTAAAACAACTTTACAATGATTTTTGAGATCAACAAGTTATACTAAGTTTTGTATCTAGCATTCTCGATGGTCAGGAGTCATAACATCATGGAAATAGAGCTAAAATTTCAACTCCCTGAATCTAAGAAAAAAAGTGTTTTACAGGCCTTAAGCAAACAAAAAGCACAGAAAATTCGATTGCAAGCAAAATACTATGACACCGCTGACCGTTTGCTTGCTAAAAATTATGTGGCCATTCGCCTGCGCCAAGAGGGTGAACATTGGGTGCAGACCTTTAAAGCAGCCAGCAAAAACCATTTACAACGCATCGAAGAAGATATCTATCTAGGTAAATGTGCCCAAGAACCTGAACTTGATCTGTCTCTCTACAAACATAATCAAACCGTTCAAACTGTACTTCGTGATGTTTTAGGTGAGCAACCTTCTGAACTACAGTTGCAGTTCCAAACTGACGTACAGCGTACCTTTCATGTATTCGAGTTTGAGGGTTCTCAAATTGAGGTCTGTTTAGATGATGGTGAAATCAGAACCCCAACTGATCGTGCCAAAATCTGCGAAGTTGAATTTGAGTTAAAACAAGGATCAGCACAAGGCCTGATTAATTTTGCCAAAACGTGGGTAGATAAATATCAACTTTGGCTGGATGTGCGCAGTAAGGCCGAACGTGGCAATTTACTGGCCGTTGGCAAAGCGGTATCCCCTGCCACCAAAGCGAAATTACTAGACTTAGATACAGATGTTCGTGCTGAACAAGCCCTTAAACTGATTATCGAAAATACCCTAAATCATATCCTGCCAAATGCAGCTGCAATCGCTGATGGTGTAGCAGAAGCTGACCATATTCACCAAGCTCGTGTTGGTTTACGTCGTTTACGTTCAGCTTTAAAACATTTTTCTAATTGGTCGGCACATATTGATCCGAATTGGGAAAATCAATTGGCTGATATTTTTAGAGCTTTGGGACAATCACGTGATAATGATGCGATTCAAGATTCCATCATTCCTTTAGTAAAAGAGGTTTGTGATTTTGATTTCCCATTCCCAGAGAGTGCTGACAGTCGTGTTTCTCAGTTATTAAGTCACCCTAAAACCACACAGCTATTTTTAGCATTATTCAGCTTTACTTATAGTGAGCATGAGTCTAAGCCTAAACTTTCAAAACAAGCCGCGAAAAGCTTAAGCAAGCTTTACCAAAAGATTCTAAGAGATGCCGCCCAATTTTCAAGCTTAGAAGTCGAACAACAACATCGTACTCGTAAACGCGTTAAACAGCTGCGTTATTGCATCGACTTTATTGCTGGGATTTATCCTGAAAAACAAGTTCAGCAATTTTTGAATAAGCTGCAACCTATTCAAGAATATTTAGGTTTTTATAATGATCTGTTTGTCGCTGGGCATATCTTTGAACAACAGGCTGCGAAGCATTCACAATTTTTATTTGCTTTAGGTTGGGTTAAAGCTCAACAACCGCATGTGGCCAAAAAAGCGAATAAAAAGCTTCAGACCCTATCTGCTCAGGACGCTTTTTGGGATGAGAAGCGATAGCTGCATAAGGTAATCGTTCTATAACGGAAACCACATTACACTGCTATCGTGCTAGCGGCATGGATGCCGCCACAAATAATCTAAGTCCTACAAAAAGCGGATACTCGGAAACGTCATCAGCAACCTGAGCAAGTCAAAGCGACTAAAGCTTTGACGTAGTGCAAGACAAGCAAAGTACGTAGTCTATACTCAAGCATAGCTTTCTGCTTACGGTGCGACAAAGATTATTAATCTTTGCTATTCGCACCTCAGGTTTTGCCTACTTTGTCCGAAAACAAAGTAGGAAATCGCCTACGCGAAAACATCCAAACTTTATATAGCTCTTGTGGCTGTGCTATTATTTTTTTAATGAAAATTAGAGTGTTAAACTATTTATTCAACTTAAATCATTTACCGATACTTCCCAAAAATCTTCCATGTACCATTATCTGCAATCGGATCACTATAACGATCATTCCGCTGCTTACGTGGCTTATCCCGTGCATCCACCAATTTAAAATGTGGCTCAACACTCAAAATCATGCCATTCATATAAAAACGAGTCCGCGTATATTCACTTTGCCCATGCTGAAACACATAAGTCCTTAAATCAATAAACTCACGATGTGCCACCAAAGCAGCGGTATCATCACTTCCCAACCATTCTTGCATTGCAAAGATCTGATCGGTCTCAAACTGCCCGCATTTTTCTAACAAAGCAGCCACACCTCGGAAAGTTTTAGACTCTTTGGCAGGTGTTTTATTAATACGGATTCGATCGACATGAAAGAAAAACAACAGCAAATTTAAATGACTTGGTAAATGAATCGCATCCATCATCCCATCTTGCATAAATGGCTGGCATAACTGCTGTGCTCTTTCGATCAGCGGTTGCCATTGTCGGTAATATTCATCCACATCAGCTTGCAAGCCATAATAAATCGGCAAGCCTTCAACATGCTCTAAAGATTGCGGCGGATAGATATGTTGGCGTAATAAGGCAATATCTGTTTTTAAGCTTTGAATCGAGATTGCATCTTGCATAGTGATTATTCTAATTGCTTAGGCTATTTTAGATTAAGGCAAAGGTTTAGTTTCGACAAGGCTTTGTCTATAATAAGGTGTCTTTACTTGTCGCTGGAAAATATCATGTCTCAAAAAATTAACGCCACCGATGTGACGGATGAAGAAGCTTTAAATGCGGTGTTTTTTGAGCGTGCAGATGAATTTATTAAACTTGCCAATGATTTCTGCCGACCACCCAAAGGTCAGCAACCAAAGCCAGAAGAATTACGTGGCCAAGTCAGCGCAGCGATGTTATTTGCCACTGCCCGCTTTAATACATGGGTCGCAGCCAATAACTTTAAAGATGGCAATGAAATGCGTGAGGCCAAAGAGCAAGTGATGTCTTATCTGCTGCAACAATTCCAAATGATGCTGGAAGATAATTTTGACGAATATTGTGAACAGTTTGAAAACTACTTACGCTTCCGTAAGAATGAAGATTTTCATGCACATAAACACGATCATTAATCGTTAAAAGAAAGCCACCTGATCGGTGGCTTTCTTTTATTGCTTATTTCAAGTCTTGTGCTTGACCATATTGGTCAGCCATCACTTCTACAAACTGATCAAGTTTGATGTATTTTTTAATTGCAGCATTCACATCTTCTTTGCTTAGTTTCGCAAGCTCCTGATCACGCTCGGCACGATCCAACAGCGTTTTGTTACGCTCTAACTGACCTGTCAACATGCCATGAATATTGCGCTCATCTTCTAAAGCAGTCACTCGCTTCTTCATGATATCCGCTTTCGCTGCTTCCACTTCCTGCTCGGTCACACCTTTACTTAACAGCTCATTTAGAACTTTATGTACAGATTGCGATACTTGTGCAGAACGACCTGAAGTGTAGTTTGCTGTGATACTTAAAGTACCATCATCAACGTCTGGATCAAGATCTAAACCACTACCAAAACCATAGACCAGAGCATTTTTCTCACGTAACTCTTGCGCCAAACGAGATGAAAGCTGTGAGTTACCTAAAACATGACTGAGAATAATTAAAGCAGGCGCATCTTTATGGTACGAACCGACGGGTAATGCTAAAACACTTTGGTAGGTACCAAACTCACGTTGTTCAGATAATGCATGCACTTTTTGTGCTTTATACACCGTATATTGCCCGGTCACTTTGGTGAATGGCTGTTTTGCTTTCCAAGAACCAAAAGCGTTCTGCAAAGTCTTCTGCATTTTCTTGGCATCAAAATCACCCGTCACCGCAATTTGTGCATGATCTGTCACAAAGAATTGATCATAGAATTGTTTCACTTGTGGCTGAGTTGC
Source organism: Acinetobacter sp. ANC 3882 (assembly GCF_022549545.1). NCBI lineage: Bacteria > Pseudomonadati > Pseudomonadota > Gammaproteobacteria > Moraxellales > Moraxellaceae > Acinetobacter > Acinetobacter sp. ANC 3882. The sequence goes on from NZ_JAKZGB010000007.1 coordinate 72,833, forward strand.
TTCACTAATCTGCTTCTTCGCAAGCTCAGGTTCAAAGTGATAACGTATATCACCTGGTTGATAGATTTCCAGAATCTTAGATAAGGTCATCGATGACACAACGGCTGGTTCTGTATATGGACGATCCAGTACAGACAAACTTTGATTTTTTGCCAGATCAAACTCAGTTTGCGAGAATTTTGGCTGTTTCAGGACATCGACAATAAAGTTAAAGAAGTCTTCGAACTTGTCTTTTTTCGCTTGAACAACGATGGTAAAACCATTGCCATTTGAACTGACCGATGCACCACCACTCGCCGCAATCGCCTTATCGGTAATTTCCTGCAAGGTATGTTTCTCAGAACCACGCAGCATCAAATAGCTGGCTAAATCTAAAGTGACCCCTTTGCCAAATAATGTTTTTTCATCACCAAAATCTAAGCTAATGGTGGCATAAGTTTTATCGTCACGTGTCGGGGTTGGGAATAGCGCGTAGCGAATGCCATTCTTTAATTCACCACGTTGAATTTTCTGTTCATTTTTTTGCAATTGCTGAGCAGACTGAGCCATGAACTGAGTCACTTCCTGCTTATAAACATTTGCATCTTTTAATGGCTCAGGCTTTTCATCGCTTTGATCTAAAGTTTTTGGCTTCTCTTCAGCTTTCATGGTCATCGCTTTCTTTTGATCTTCTGGCGTCGGTAAAATATCGCCTGAAATACGATGTGAAGAGACTAAAAATTCTTTTAAGGTTTTATTTGCATCATTCAGCTTTAAGTCTTGAACAGCTCGTAAATCTTTAAAATATTGATCCCATTGACCATACGATGAAACTGCATAATCGCTTAGGCGTGAACCTAGAGCGACTGCATCATTGGCAATGGTGTCCGCGGTATTTTGCGTAATATTTTTGATGCGCTGTAATTCTGCTTCCGTGAATGGCTGGCTGTTTTCAACACCAGTTTTGAGTGCTTCATCGACCTTTTTCGCATCGTGATTCGGTGCATAAATTGCCCCCATGAAAACCACATTAAAGTCTTGATCTAACCATGTGGTCGATTGCACTGCGGTACTGATCCCTGTTTCCACCATACTTTTATACAAGGTACCGCTTGGCTGCATGGTGTATAACGCTGGCGCGAGCGCTAAAGTCGGTTGTAACGGGGTATTTTTTCCATTCATATAGACATGGAATTTAGCCAAATCGCTACCCTTTTGCACCGTAAACTGACGCTGTTCAATTTTGCTTGAATCAAGGACTGGCACTTGAACTTGTGCAGGCACTGGACGTGCTGGAATTGGACTGAAATACTGATCAATCTTGCTCAATACTTCGGTCTTATCAAATTTACCTGAGATCACCATGACTGCATTGTTTGGTGCATACCAAGTTTTATAGAACTGATTTAACTCATTTAACTGAATCGACTTTAATTCTGGTAAATCACCAATCGGCAAACGACCTAAATATTGGTTGCCATAAGCGGCTTTCCACATTTGATCCATTAATACCGCAAACGGCTGATCCATACGGATTTCACGTTCACGTTTTACGATTTCAATTTCAGAAGGTACAAATTTTTCTTGCAGCACCAATTTATCCATACGCTCTGATTCAAGGTACAGAATTTCATTCAGTGCATTTTTTTCAGGACGAACAATGTTCAAGTATTTGGTCGCGTAATAATCGGTACTGGCATTGGTCATCAACGTATATTGATCCAAACGACGTTGAAACTCGTCACCCTTCACATTTTGCGTACCTTTAAATGCCAAATGTTCTAATAAATGTGCAAGTCCGCCTTTACCTTTCGGATCATTCAGCGAGCCAGTCAAATAAACCGTATTTACATAGACTTTATTTTCTTTATCATTTGGTGCAAGAATAACTCTGAAACCGTTATCTAATTTATATTCTTCGATATTTTTTTCACTTTTTACGAGCACTGTCTGAGACCAAGACGTCGTACTCAACCCAATCAAACAAAGCGAGAGAGTAAGCTGCTTAAACCGCATTAACATAATTTATCCAAGTATTTATGGTGATTTAAATAATAGAGACAAGCTATGGTAGAGAATGATTCGCATTTTTAATAGTTATGTTTTGAAAAAAGCTGTTTATTTAAACAGCTTTTATCTTTGTTTTTACACAATTTAAGTTACAAATCAGATTGTCAGTTCGCCTTGCATATACAATTTTGCATAACCTGAGATTTCAATGCGCTGTTCAGATTCAATTACGCAATCCAAAATTCCGCCACGTGCAGATGCCTGAAATGCAACCAGCCTAGTTTGATTCAACTTTTCAGCCCAAAGTGGCACAATCGCTGTATGAATTGAACCCGTTACTGGATCTTCTGGAATTCCAATTGCAGGTGCAAAATAACGTGATACACAATCAAACTGCCCCTCACCTCTGGCTGTTATCGCCACGTCTGGCTGAGATGCTGTAATTGCAGTACGCACTTGCCCAAGCTGCTTTAACTTTTCAAGATCAGGCTGCTCATCCAATACATCCTGTACGCTCTCATACTCAACAATATAGGCCTGAGCATTACGATAGACCGCTCTAAATGGTTTGGTTAAACCTTCTCGAAGTACTTGAGGATATTCAGACACCAACTCAGCTTTACGAATCGGGAAATTCATTTTAATTTTGCCATCAGTATCTTGGCTGACGATAAAAATACCAAGATCACGTACATGAAATTGAATGGTTTTTGCCGTAGTAAAATCCTTAAATAAAACAAAAGCACTGGCTAAAGTCGCATGTCCACAAAAAGCAACTTCATCTATAGGTGAAAACCAGCGAATCTCAAAATTACTCTGATCAAGTGTTTTGACAAAGGCTGTTTCTGAAAGATTATTTTCCATGGCAATATTTTGCATCAAATGTTCATCTAACCATTCATCGCCCACGATCACAGCCGCTGGATTGCCTTTAAATAATTCTTGGGTAAAGGCATCCACTTGATACATCTTCATGACACAGTCCTCTCGCTATTGTTCAGTTATTTTGAACATTTGGTCTATAAATGATAGATACAGATTTTTCTAAATTTACGATACACCGCATCTTTTTAGATTTAGAGACATTAACTGCTTAAAAATAAAACAAAATTTATCTTCCGCTTGCTAACAGATCAGACCAAAAGTCCAATGATTTAGCATAATTAAAAATAAGCCATACAGAATATTCACACACAAAAAATGCAAGCTCTTTATGGTATGACGCAGATTAAACAAGCGAGAAAAGCAATGCGTATTCCTGTTAATGCCATCGTATTTGAAGACTTTGAAACCCTTGACATTATGGGTCCAGTCGAATTATTTGGCTTACTGCAAGAACAGTATCAAGTGCAGTTTTATAGTCTGAATGGTGGGCTGGTTTCAAATAAGCATGGTGTTTGTATCCAAACCAAATCATTTCATGAAATGGAAACAACTGCAGAAAGTATTCTGCTCGTCCCTGGTGGGATCGTGACGTTTGAACTGATTAAAAATCAGCAATTTCTCGATCAGCTCAAAACTTTAGCAACCCAGAGTGCACATGTACTTACAATTTGTACTGGAAGTTCATTACTTGCAGCAACGGGTCTTTTAAATGGCGTTAAAGCAACGTCGAATAAAATGGCGTTTGAGTTTGTGCAAAAACTCAATGATCAAGTGTTATGGCAAGCCCAAGCCCGTTGGGTAATTGATGGAAAATTCTATACCTCATCGGGTGTGAGTGCAGGTATGGATATGACTCTCGCCTTTATTCATGACACACAAGGTGAAGAAGTTGCCCAACTTTGTGCAGAAGAAGCAGAATACATCTGGAATCGTGATCCGAAAATCGATCTCTTCTGTAAAATAAAAGCAGACTGATCAACGGTTAAATATGAAGATTTATTTATTATCACTTGCTGTTGGTATATTGGTTGGTGTGTTGTATTACCTATTAGATGTCAAAGCACCTGCACCACCTATTGTGGCTTTATTGGGTCTATTAGGCATCGTCATTGGCGAGCAATTCATCCCTTTTATTCGAATCTATCTTTCTTAATAAGATAGACTTTATTGCATCTCCCATCAAAATGAGTGGCCTAAAACCACTCATTTTAGTCGAAGCCTTTTACTTAACCTCAATCGATTCTGACATCGAAGCCTAAATTTTCTGCAATCATTAAGGTTTGATCAAGGTTGATTATCGCCTCTTTAATCTGCGTTTCTTTCGGATCTAATGCACTCAAATCACTGCCTCTTAGATCACACTCAGTAAAATCTGCGCTGTGTAGCCATGCACCAGATAAATCGCTATCTCGAACCGAACTTCCATGACAACGTGCGCCTGTCAAATCTGCCTCTCTTAACCGCGTTCTAAGAAAAGATGCTTTTTCTAAATCAGCGCCCGGCAATCCAACAAAAGCCCAATCACTGTCCTCTACCCGCATATGGTGAAACTGGCAATCATTAAACATGCTGCCGACAAACTTACAGTCTGTAAATTTACTGTCGAAGAAATTACAGGAAATAAAAGTACAATTTATAAAAGCACTACTTCGATGAGTTGATCCATTAAATCGTGCACGGCGAAAAGTACATTCATTAAAAATAGCAGCGGTGTTTTTTGCCTCGGACATATCTAAATCGACAAATAAAGTACGCTCATATTTTTGATTGCTGAGCACGTGTTCATACCAATCCAAGCTGGTGATGGTTTCTGTTGTTTTTGGTGCAGCCTCACCATATTTTCTTTCAGCCATTGCGCTCAAGTTTTATTTTATAAAGCATAAAATTATTACATGGCATTCACTTTGTACATGCTTTTATTCAGTCTTATTGATCTCATTTAAAATAAAAAAAGAGCAGCTTTGCTACTCTTTTTAATAAGGACATGAAGCTTACTTATTCCATATGTTCAATAATGGCTCGTCCAAATTCAGAACAACGTAATAAGGTTGCATTTGGCATTAAACGCTCAAAGTCATAAGTCACGGTCTTGGCAGAAATCGCACCCGAAACACCCTGAATAATCAGATCTGCAGCCTCAACCCAGCCCATATCACGCAGCATCATTTCAGCAGATAGAATAATTGACCCTGGATTGACTTTATCTTGCCCTGCATACTTCGGTGCAGTGCCATGTGTGGCCTCATATACAGCTATCGCACCACCAATATTGGCACCTGGTGCAATCCCAATGCCACCCACTTCAGCTGCAAGCGCATCCGAAATATAGTCACCGTTTAAGTTCAGTGTCGCAATCACAGAATAGTCTGCTGGGCGCATTAAAATTTGCTGTAAGAACGCATCAGCAATCACATCTTTAATGATAATGTCTTTACCCGTTTTCGGATTTTTGATTTTCACCCATGGGCCACCATCCAGCAATTGACCGCCAAAACGTTCCATCGCAAGTTCATAGCCCCACTCTTTGAACGCACCTTCGGTGTACTTCATGATGTTGCCTTTGTGCACCAAAGTCACAGAAGGTTTGTCATTATCAATCGCAAACTGAATGGCTTTACGAACCAGACGTTGTGTCCCTTCTTTCGAAACAGGTTTAATCCCAATCCCACAATCTTTAGGGAATCGGATTTTGGTCACACCCATTTCTTCTTGCAAAAATTTAATGACTTTTTTTGCTTCTGCAGAATCAGCCTTCCATTCAATCCCAGCATAGATATCTTCTGAGTTTTCACGGAAGATGACCATATCTGTAAGTTCTGGATGTTGCACTGGTGAAGGTACGCCTTCAAACCAACGTACTGGACGCACACAGACATATAAATCGAGTTCTTGACGTAATGCAACATTCAAAGAACGAATACCGCCACCAACAGGTGTAGTCAATGGGCCTTTTATTGATATAATAAACTCACGTAAAGCATCAAAAGTTTCTTCTGGCATATAATTGCCATAGATTTTATCTGCTTTTTCGCCGCAGTAGACTTCCATCCATTCGATCGAACGTTTGCCACCGTAAGCTTTTAGCACGGCGGCATCTACTACTGCCTTCATTGCTGGTGTAATATCCACACCAATACCATCACCTTCAATAAAAGGGATGATTGGACGATTTGGAACATTCAATGACAGGTCTGCATTTACTGTGATTTTGTCTCCATCAGCAGGAACCACAATCTTCTGATAACCCATTTTGTAGGTTCTCCCTCATGTATTTAGCGATTATCTCTATGCCTTCTATGGCATACTTTCGTTTTTTATTGCATGAAACAGTTTAGTTCAAAACAGGTTTTTTTGAGATTTATACGGGAAATAACAACATTTCTCCATTAAATAGAAACCTTTATTGTTATGATGCCGCCCATAGCCAAAGTAGTATATCCATATGAAAGTAGTCGTATTTAATAAACCTTTTGACGTTTTGTCACAGTTTCGCGAAGATGAAAAACATTTAACAGTTTCAAGTTTTATTAAAGATCCTGAACTTCGTATTGCAGGACGTTTAGATTTAGACTCTGAAGGTTTAATGTTTCTTACTGATCATGGTGGTTTAAACCAGTTCATCACCCATCCTGATAATAAGAAATATAAAACTTATCTTGCTCAAGTTGATGGCGATGTCACAGAAGAAGCAATCGAAAAACTGCAAAAGGGTGTTGAACTTGCAGATGGTATGACCTTACCTGCCAAAGCACGTAAAGTCGATCAACCTGAATGGCTATGGGAACGTAACCCTCCTGTACGTTATCGTGCCAATATTCCAACGACGTGGATCGAACTACAAATCTGCGAAGGTCGTAACCGTCAAGTGCGTCGTATGACTGCTGCTGTGGGTTTCCCAACTTTACGTCTGATTCGTACTCAAATTGGTAGTATTGATCTGGTCAAACTGGGTTTACAACCAGGTGAACAACTGGAAATCGAACCTTTGCTTTATCCAGATTTTAAAGACGTTCCAGCTGACAAGCCTTATGAAGGCCGTTCTTTCGCGAAAAAATCGAATAATAAACCGCATTTTTCTCGTGCCAAAGATAAAGCACGTGAAGAACGAGGTGAAAAACCATTTAAAGGCAAGAAAAAAGCTGGTGGTGGTACAACTCGTATCTGGCAAACTGACGATGCAGATAAACCACGTCGCAAGACCAATGGCACCACGCGTCCAAATACAAAAGCACCACGCGGTCGTAGCCGTAATGGGCGTTAGAATTTAGATGTTTTAAAGCCCACTTTCGTGGGCTTTAAAACATGCGCTAAACAACAGATGATTCAGAATACAAAAGAATAAATATCAAAAATGCATTTTATGAAATAACCCAACATAAGTAAGGGACAACCATAAATTATAAAGTAATCATATTTATATTTATTTAGCTGTCTTTCACGAAGAATTTTACACCAATAAATCAAGATCGAAAGATTTACGCAGAGAGCAAAAATAAGACTGATCACTAATTTACCAACAAGTGTTGATAATGATGGAGAAAAAAACTCCCTATTATTTATAATTTTATATTTATCATTATTAATTAAGTCAAAATATTTAACTCTAACCGACTTCACCTCACCTAAATCATTAACTCGGGCTTCGTAGGCTAAATTTTCGACTTTAAAGCTATACGGATAATCACTCCACTCTCGACATAAATGAATCATAGTAGCACCACAGAAAATATCTCCGAGATAAGCACCATCATTGTAAAGCTCAAAATAGTATGTCGTTTTTTTAGCCTGATATTTTTCTACATAAACTCTTATTTTCTCATCTGCTTCAACATATTCTTGTTTCTTTTGATAAATATGATTTTCAATAAAACTGTAAGTGGATTCCGAAACGATATAATAAGATAGATGTAACAATAAAAAAGCTGCCATAAAAACAGAGGAATGCGTATCAGCCCGAGTTTGTTCCATCTTTTACTTTAAAACCCCAAAATCGAAAAATCCGACTCATATTAATAAAAAGCCGATGCTTTCGCATCGGCTTTTTTCACCACCAACAAAATTGTCAGTAATATTTTAAAACTTAAGCTGTTTCAAGTGCTGCATTCAATGTAGAACTTGGACGCATTACCGCATTTACTTTCGCTGGATCAATTGCATAGTAACCACCGATATCAGCAGCTTGGCCTTGTACTTGAGCAAGCTCAGCTACAATCTTCTGCTCATTTTCAGCAAGTGCTTTTGCAAGTGGCGCAAATTTCGCTTTTAACTCAGCATCTTCGTCTTGTGCAGCAAGTGCTTCAGCCCAGTACAATGCTAAATAGAAGTGGCTGCCACGGTTATCTAACTCACCTGTACGACGTGATGGAGACTTGTCGTTATCCAGAAGTTTGCCTGTTGCTTGGTCAAGTGTTTTCGCAAGCAATTTAGCGCGGTTATTGTCTTCTTTAATACCAAGTTCTTCTAAAGAAACAGCCAACGCAAGGAACTCACCAAGAGAATCCCAACGTAAGTGGTTTTCTTCAACTAACTGCTGAACATGTTTTGGTGCTGAACCACCCGCACCTGTTTCGTACATGCCACCACCAGCCATTAACGGCACGATCGACAACATTTTCGCAGAAGTACCCAATTCCATAATTGGGAACAAATCCGTTAAGTAGTCACGTAAGATGTTACCTGTTACAGAAATGGTATCAAGACCGCGCGCTACGCGTTCAAGTGTATAACGCATTGCACGTACTTGTGACATGATTTGGATATCAAGACCAGTTGTATCGTGATCTTCAAGATATTTTTCAACTTTCTTGATCAATTCATTTTCATGTGGACGGTACGGGTCAAGCCAGAAGATCGCAGGCATACCAGAGTTACGTGCACGTGTTACTGCAAGTTTCACCCAGTCACGGATTGGTGCATCTTTCACCTGACACATACGCCAGATATCGCCTTCTTCTACATTTTGTGACATCAACACTTCACCCGTGTCGAGATCAGTAATGTTGGCAATACCTGCTTCAGAAATTTCAAAAGTTTTATCGTGTGAACCGTACTCTTCTGCTTTTTGCGCCATTAAACCAACGTTTGGCACAGTACCCATGGTACGTGGATCGAAGTTACCATTCCACTTACAGAAATTGATCATTTCTTGGTAAATACGTGCGAATGTAGATTCAGGCATAACTGCTTTACAATCGTAAGGTTTGCCGTCTGCACCCCACATTTTACCGCCACCACGGATCATTGCAGGCATAGAAGCATCTACAATTACGTCATTTGGTGAATGGAAGTTAGTGATGCCCTTAGCAGAATCCACCATTGCAAGTGCAGGACGGTGTTCTTGGCAAGCATGTAAATCTTCGATGATTTCTTCACGAAGTGAAGTTGGTAAGGTTGCGATCTTCTCGTAAAGACCCGCCATACCGTTATTGACGTTGATGCCTAATTCGTCAAACAATTTACCGTGTTTTTCAAAAGCATCTTTGTAGTAAATTTTCACACAGTGACCGAATACGATCGGGTGTGACACTTTCATCATGGTTGCTTTAACGTGCAACGAGAACAAAATGCCTGCTTCACGACAGTCTTCGAGTTCTTTCTCATAGAAGTCACACAATGCTTTTTTGCTCATAAACATTGAGTCGATGATTTCACCATCTTGAAGCGCAACTTTTGGCTTAAGTACGATGGTTTCACCAGACTTGGTGATGAGTTCCATTTTCACATTACGTGCACGGTCTAAAGTCATTGATTTTTCGCCATGGTAGAAGTCGCCTTCATCCATGTGAGAAACGTGAGTCTGTGACCATTGCTTCCACTCGCTCATTGAATGCGGGTGTTTTTTCGCATAATTTTTTACCGCAGCTGGTGCGCGACGGTCAGAGTTACCTTCACGCAATACTGGGTTTACTGCTGAACCAAGGCATTTACCATAACGCGTCTTGATCTCTTTTTCTTCTTCAGTGGTTGGATTTTCTGGGTAATCAGGAAGTGCATAGCCCTTAGACTGAAGCTCTTTAATGCATGAAACTAACTGAGCAACAGACGCACTGATGTTTGGCAGTTTAATGATATTGGTATCTGGGTCTTGAGTAAGACGACCTAACTCGGCAAGGTTATTAGTTACCTTTTGTTCATCTTTCAGATAATCTGAAAATTCTGCGAGTACACGAACTGCAACTGAGATATCGCTTTTAACGATCTCAATGCCAGCAGGTTTTGTAAAGGTCTCAATGATCGGTAGCAATGAATAGGTCGCTAATAACGGCGCCTCATCAGTCAGTGTATAAATGATTTTTGACTTTCCACCAGCCATATATAGCCCCTTGTGTTGGATTGAGTTATGGAAAACTGCGCTTGTGGCCCAGCTCCTAGAACCGATTTGCTTGAATAAACTTGAGAGTATCAGTGTTCATCACATGCTAGTCAACGCAATATCCGGTGATAACGACATTTCGCTAAAAAATACTACAAAATGATATAATAGTAACATTCAGTTGTGTATATATGCGGCCAAGTTTCGTCTTTTCAAATACAAACCGTTACCATCTTTAAATGAACACGCTGAATTGATCATTTAGCAAACAAATACACAAATTACTAAATATCGCGTCCTATTTTGACAGAGCTTGATGAAGAATTCGTTAATTCTTTAGTGGTAAGATCAATTTAAACACCACACCGTCAGTTCGATTTTCAACCTCGGCGAAACCTACATGTAACTGCATAATTGAGTTCACAATAGCTAAGCCTAGACCACCTGTTTGTACTTTTTGATGTCGACTTTCATCGAGCTGATAAAGTCAGTCAAATAAATGCTCTAGATCACAGACCATATACTGGATTTCATCTAATCTTCTGCACCAATCCTACAAATAGTATTTATGATTCATGAAATTTAATTTATATTTAAAACCATATCAAATTATAAACATGGATCAGTACAATATGAATGCATTATTCCAACAAGATGCAGTAATGCAAATGATCGGTGCAAAACTCACAGCATCGGGCCATCGTTCGGCCGAAGTCTCTTTAACTGTAAAAGAAAGCCATACACAAGGTCATGGAACCTGCCATGGGGCAATTATTTTTGCGATTGCAGATAGTGCCTTTGCGATTGCGTGCAATAGTGAACAACCTGCCGTTGGACAGCATTGTAATATTAGCTATATCAAACCTGGAAAAATCGGCGATACACTAACTGCCACAGCAAGTTTTAAAGCACCGAGTGGGCGATCTGAAATTTATGATATTACGATCTCTAATCAGCACAATGAAATCATTGCCGAATTTAGAGGTGTTTCACGTTTGGTGACTCAGCAGAAATAGATGTTCCTTTATAGATAATCACCATCTCAAAATCAAAGCGTCAGCAAGAATAAATCCACGCTAATACAAAAGATTAAATACAAAAAAAGGAAGAGATTCAGCTCTTCCTTTTTTATTCAGCTCACGATTACTTCAACCAACTATCGAGTTTCTTTTGATCTTCAACTTTGAGTTCAACTGTTGTGAGTGAGTTCTCACCCGCTTGCAATTCAAATTGTAAAAACTCATCGCGGCGGAATGCATAAACCATAAAGCTACCCTGTTGCTTTGCATACTTCGCTAAAAGTTTTTCTGATGCTTTGATGCCATCAATCGCGACAATCACATCATTGGCCGATAAGCCTGCTTGAGCTGCAGCACTGTCACGACGAAGCTGTTGCACTACCACACCTTCAGCTTTATCAACCACTTTTAAGCCGAATGGTAAAGCCTTGTCATCTTTGCTGCTAAAACTTAAACCAAACTCAGGGAATAATTGATCCAGTGGTAACTCATCGGTGGTGTTGATCAAGTGATTGATTTGCTCAATCCAGTTATCACCTGTCAATTCATTACATAATTCAAAAATAGTCCGATCGTTGACCTGAATACCATTTTGGGTATTTTCATACAAACGACGCATTAATGCATCTAAATTGGAACCACGCAAGCGCAAGCCCAAGTCTAGACAAAGTGCGACCAAACTGCCTTTGTTATAGTAACTCGTTCCCGCATTATTTGAGTTTTCATCCTGTCGATAGAACTTGATCCATGCATCAAAACTAGACTCAGAAACGGATTGAATCAAACGTCCTGGATTCTGTAGATAACGATCAATTTGCGCTTTCAGTAGATCCAAATAAGACTTCTGTGAAATCACGCCACTACGCAATAAAATCAAATCATCGTAATAAGACGTAAAACCTTCAAAAATCCACAGTAAGCTGGTGTAGGCTTCTTTATGCAAATCATAATTGGCAAAATTTTCAGGACGAATAAATTTCACCAACCATGAGTGAAAATATTCATGGCTGCATAAACCCAAGAAACGCTGATAGTCTTTAGACGGTTCTTCTGCTTCATTGGCTTGCGGTAAATCATCACGCGGTGTAATTAAACTGGTGCTATTACAGTGCTCTAAACCACCATAACTATTGCCAGTTGCCATGGTCATAAAGGTATAGTTTTGAAATGGTGCTGAACCAAACATGTCAATTTCTGTTTGGCAAATCTTTTTAATGTCTGCCTCTAAACGAGCTAAATTTGTCGTGTGCTTGCCAGAAATCACAAACTCATGCGCAATGCCGTTGGCGTCAAAACTAAAACGACTTTGATCTGCCAATTCAAATGGACTATCAATCAGTTGGTCATAGTTTTCTGCTTTTAAAGTGAAACGCCCCTTCACTAAGCTTTTTGATGGCAAACCTGTCGCTATTTGGAAATGTTTTAATTCATCAGGTAGGAATAGTTCAAGTTCACATGCGGCTTGTTCTTGATCTACCAGTCCTAAACACACACAGGCAGGGTTAACATATAAACGTGTCTGATCGACATAGGCACCGCGTACGGACAAATCATAGGCATACACATCATATTCAACCGTAATCAGTTCATGATCGGTATTGAATAAACGCCAACGATTTTTTTCTGTTTTTTTAATGGTCAGTAATCGCCCTGCTTCATCAGATGCTTTCACCGACTCGATATGCTTTGAGAACTCTCGAATCAAATAACTACCTGGAATCCAAGTAGGCAACCAAAGTTCTTGATTGGGATTTGCAAGAAAACGAAGTGTGACATGAATTAGGTGCTGGCGATAATCGTCGAACTCAATTTGGTAGTGCAACATAATTTTTAATCATGAAAATAGGAACAATTTCACACAGCTTAGCATTTTTTTACAAAGTCATGCGTAGATGTCGTAATTGTCGGCAAAAGTTTAAGGGCTATTGTCACTTTATCTATGGTTGCGACAGCGGATATTTTTTAGGCGATACAAGGCATGTCTTGTGAAATTTAGTCATTCTAAATAAACAAGGCATAACGTAGTAGCGACAAAAAATGTCCCTGTCCCAAAGGGTTGTGGCTAAAATACCCTCATACTTCGTTATGAAACTTGGCAAGGGAATAGCCATTCCCTGCGTTTCATGCCTCGTCTGATGAATTTTTAGCCTACAACGCAATTCATATATAAAATGTCAATAGCCCCTAGATTCTTCAACAAAAAAGTCATAGCATTCTTGTCTCGCATTCTAGGCCATCGGATCGGCAATACAAGGTATTCACGTGAAATTTCTCCTCTCCCTCTTTACGTTGTTTAGTCTCGTTTGTGCAAACCTTGCACATGCAAATTTACTCAACATTGCATCCGAAACAGTGGATGCTCAAGCATGGTCGGTGATTGATGCCCAATCAGGACAAATCATTGCAGAACACAACAGTCATGTTCAACGCGCGCCAGCCTCTTTAACCAAAATGATGGTGGCTTACATCGCTTTAAAAGAAATTGAGGCGGGTAAATTGCATAAAGCAGACGTATTGACCGCAACACCTGTGGTCAGCACAGTCATGTGGGATGAGTCACAAATGTACCTAAAAGCAGGTGAGCAGATTTCTGTTGATCAACTGTTAGCAGGTCTGATCGTCATGTCTGCCAATGATGCAGCAGTCACTCTTGCTGAAAAAATCTCAGGCAGTGTGCCGCAGTTCGTTGCACGTATGAACCAAGAAGCACAAGCACTTGGCATGAAAGATACGCATTTCAGCAACCCTGCTGGTATCACCATGACAGATCACTACTCAACCGCAGCAGATCTCAGCTTACTTGCAAAAGCAATCGTGAAAGAAACACCTGAATATTTGTATTATTCAAAAATGCCAAGTTTTAGCTATAACCAACGCTTCCATCACGCCACTAACCTTGCATTAAAAATGGACCCAACAGCGGATGGTCTAAAAACAGGTTATACCAAAGCAGCAGGTTATAATCTTGCGTTAACAGCAGAGCGTCCGACGTTTAACCCGCATGTTGAAAAACGTCGTTTAATTGTGGTGGTGTTAGGTACACCAAGCGCAGTAAAACGTGCTGAAGTGGCGCATAAGTTAATGAACTTGGCTTATACCTATACTCGCGATGAAGAAGTAATTCCTAAGCAACGATTGATTGCAGAACTCCCTGTGATTAAATCGACTTTGAAAATGTTTAAAGTAGAAACACAGCAGCCAACCATTGTGACCACTTCTTTATATGGCCAAACTGCACCGATTGATTTGAATAGCTTTGATCTACTCACCCAACGTATTCATCTGATTGATGCAAACCAACAAATCACCACAGTTGAGCCGCTGCAAACCACCAATACACGTATCAATATTGAGCTCAATGAACAACATTTGACTGCACCTTTGACCCAAGTAATGAACTTGGCAACAGTGTCAATCTATCAAAACAATCAGTTGATTCGTAGTTTACAGATCGAAAATGATGTGCAAATTGAAGAAGCTAATATTTTCCAGAAAATTATGATTTGGTTTTCTAACTTGTTTTCATTCTTTTCCACCAATGACACAAAAAACCCAAAACTTTACCCTTTGAATCAAGGATAAAAAAAACCTACTTTTTTTATCAAGATTAACCATACATGATCGAAAAAAGGATGGCATAATCCAGCCATCCTTTCACAAAAATAATTAGGTTAATCATGAGCAAAACCTTACATCATATCGTGATTGTGGGTGGTGGCGCAGGTGGTTTAGAACTTGCGACACAACTAGGTGAACGTTTTGGTAGACGAAAGAAAGCCCGAATAACCCTAGTCGATCAAAACCTCACGCACATATGGAAACCTCTCCTGCATGAAATCGCTGCAGGTTCACTCAATCCTCACGAAGAACAAACTAATTATTTTGCTCACGCAGAAAAACATCATTTTGAGTTCGTGCTTGGCACCTTAATCGATGTCAATAAAGATCAAAAACAAATTCTACTTTCTCCCCCACAGCTTTCTAAAGAACACACCCCACTGACCCAAAGTCTCAACTACGACACACTTGTGCTGGCGGTCGGTTCAGTATCAAACGACTTTGGTACAGAAGGTGTGCGCGAACATTGCCATTTCCTCGATAGCCGCAAACAGGCAGACATCTTCCAACAAGATTTGTTCCATCTTTATATCGAAGCACAAAACCAGCCCACCGAACGGGCGTTAAATATTGGTATTGTGGGTGCAGGTGCAACAGGTGTTGAGCTGGCGGCAGAACTGATTGAAACCACGAAAAACTTTTACCGTTATGGTTTAAAGAAAATTGATCCGAAGCAGGTCAAAATCACCCTCATTGAAGCCTCTGATCGCATTCTCCCTGCGCTGACGGAAAAAACCGCTGCACATAGTGCCAAACAACTCCAGAAAATGGGTATTGAGATTCTGACTCAGCACAAAGTACAAAAAGTCGATGAATCAAATGTCTATTTTAGTAATGGCAATGTGCTGCACTCAGATATTACGGTTTGGGCTGCAGGTGTAAAAGCACCGAAAGTTCTAGAATCATTCACTGATTTTAAACGTGACAAGATTAATCGTTTAATGGTGTATGCAACACTACAAACCTACTCTGACCCAAATGTATTTGCCTTTGGTGATTGCGCCAACTGTCAATTAGATGCTCGTCAGCCACCTTTAGGTCCACGTGCACAAGTCGCGAGTCAGCAAGCAACATTCCTAGTCGATGCAATGGCTGCACGTTTGTCAGGTTCTCCGCAACCGATGTTCAGCTTTAGTGAGAAAGGGTCACTGGTGTCATTAAGCCACAATCAAGCTGTGGGAGAATTATTGGGCGATGTAAGCGTACAAGGCTTTATTGCCAAAACCATGTATGTATCGCTATACCGATTGCATCAAGCCAATATTCATGGTTATACCCAAGCCGGTATGCTGACCATGAAAGATTTCCTGACACGTCGTGTACGTCCAAAAATTAAACTGTATTGAGTTGAAATTTGATATTTCGTCTCAATATTTAACTAAATCGTTTCAAAAAGTGGAAAATAGTCAACAAAATCTATTTTTCACTTTATGATATACAGCTAAAACTATTGATGACATGGATTCAAAACATGACTGCTATTGCACTTAACCACGTGGTTTCATTCCACTACACTTTAACAAACGCTGAGGGTGAAACACTTGATCAATCTCAAGGTGAACCACTTGCATATTTGCACGGCGCAGGCAACATCATTCCTGGTTTAGAAAATGCACTTACAGGTAAAACTGTTGGTGAAAAATTCACTGTAAACGTTCCAGCTGCTGAAGGTTATGGCGAATACAACCCAGACCTAGTTCAAGAAGTTCCAGCTCAAATGTTCCAAGGTGTGGACAACATCCAACCTGGTATGCAATTCCAAGCTCAAACTGATGACGGCGTTCAAATCGTTACTGTTAAAGCGATTGAAGGTGACAACATCATCGTTGATGCAAACTTCCCACTTGCTGGCCAAGATCTTACTTTTGAAGTAGAAATCGTTGAAATCCGTGATGCTTCTCAAGAAGAATTAGATCACGGTCACGTTCATGGTGCAGGTGGTCACCACCACTAATTCACTTTTGAATTAGATGGAAAAAGCAAAGCTTCGGCTTTGCTTTTTTATTGCCAAGTACTTTTCCAAAATCAGAAAATCGCTTAACGTTGTCTAACTCTCGATTATAATCCTCAGCTATGTCTCAACCCTCTCAACTGATTTGGTTTCGCCAAGATCTCAGAATCCATGATCATGCAGCGCTTTGGCATGCGACTCAGGCTGGACCCACCATCGCACTTGTCGTTCTATCTCCTGCACAGTGGCAGCAACACGACGATGCAGCGATTAAAATCGAATTTTATCTACGTCAATTACAACAGTTCAAACAGCAACTTGCAGACCTGAATATTCCCTTACTGATTCAAACGATTCCTCTGTGGAAAGATATCCCTGATTTTTTTTCACATTTAATCCAACAACTTAATATTGAAAATGTGTATGCCAACATTGAACTTGGCATCAATGAACTAAAACGAGATCAAACCGTACAGCAGCAGCTCAATCAACATAAAAAACAATTAATTCTTTTGCATGATCGAACGTTATTTCCTGTGGCCTCTATCCGCAATCAATCCAACTCACCCTACCGAGTTTTTGGTGCGTTTAAGAAAACCTGCTGTCAACGCTTACAGCATAGTTTACCGCAATGTTATCCATATCCAACGAAGCAACAACCACTCTCCCTCGATCTGTCCTGCTTTCAACAAAATGACATTCAAGAATTACAACGCGACTATATAAAACAAATCCAACAGACCAATTTTTCCGAATGGCAGGTTGGAGAAGCACATGCACTCGCGCTTTTGGACCAATTTATTGATGAACGGTTGACTGACTATAAAACAGCACGGGACCTACCTGCTGTATCTGGCACCAGCCAACTTTCCGCCTATTTAAATATTGGTATTATTTCAGTCCGCCAATGTCTGCAAGCACTATTTAGGCAACAACAAGGACATTTTGAGATTCAATCCGAAGGCCAACAAACTTGGTTGGATGAGCTTCTTTGGCGTGAATTTTATCAACATATCCTGTTTGACTTCCCCAAGGTTTCAAAACATCAACCTTTCCAAACTACCACCGAAAACATCTGTTGGCGCGATGACCCAATCGCATTACACCAATGGCAACAAGGACAAACGGGCATTCCAATCATTGATGCGGGTATGCGCCAACTCTTGGCCACAGGTTGGATGCACAATCGGGTACGTATGATCTGTGCCATGTTTTTAAGTAAAAATCTGCTTATTGACTGGCGTAAAGGTGAACAGTGGTTTATGCAAAACCTGATTGATGGTGACTTGGCTGCCAATAACGGCGGTTGGCAATGGTGTGCATCGACTGGCACGGATGCTGTACCATATTTCCGTGTGTTTAATCCGATAACTCAATCACAAAAGTTTGATCCCGAAGGTGAATATATCCGTACATGGGTGTCTGAACTGGCCCATCTTGATAATAAAATGATTCATGAACCTTATGCCAAAAATCAGCTTTTAGCACTGGATTATCCTGAGCCAATGGTTGATCTAAAGGCCAGTCGCCTACGTGCCATTGAAGCATTCAAATCGAACTAAACAAGGTTACATAAATTAAATAAACGTCTGAAATAAGCTACTTTTTATTCTTTTGAAATACAGACTATACTGTATGTTACTGTTTATAAAATTATTTTACAAAGTAACAAACAGAAAAGCTATCGTAATAATCGTAAAATAATGCTACCTTGATCACAAAAGACATTTATTAAAACTAAAATTATTATGCAAAAAAATCCAGCACCAGCACTCGTCTTGTGGATTATTTCCGCTCAAGTTTTTATGGGCATTGTCGCGTATGAATGGCTTCCAGCCAGTTATCGCGGTAGTTGGGTATTTCTGCTCATTCTGTTAATTTCTGGCGCTTTTTTAAATGTCGGCATGGCCTTGCTGCTTGGCTTGATTACATTTGTCGGCGTTGCAGTCTATTTCTTTCTTGATTTGGCTAATCAAACCTATGTCGAACGACAACTGCTGTTATTGTTTGTGCTGCCGATTACCCCGATCTTTTTAAGTGCAATACGTCATAATATTCAAAATGCCTTAAAAAGCTTTCGTGCCATTCAAAGTTATGATCGTAACTATCAACACGATATTTTACCACTCACTGCCTTAGCACATTTTCAAGGCGAATTAAAAAAGCTATTGCAGCTCACCCACAAAGATCACTATAAAATCATCACCACGCATATCAATAATACCGTGCTGATTCGTGAAATGCTGGGTGAAGATGTCTGGAAAGAGACTCAAAATAAAATTATGGCGATTCTCTCTACTGAAAGAGACAGCGTGATTTACCACTTTATTAATGAAGAACTTAGTGAAATTAAAAGTATTGTGATTCATGAACCCAGCAGTGAAGAAAATCAGATCTATCCACGCTTCATTCAAGACCTACAAGAACTTACCGTACTCAAACTGCAGATTGAACAACACACCGAATACTTAGCCTCTCCAAGCAGAGAGGTACGCTGATGTCTGTTCTACTCAATATCTGTGGTGTTCTGGTCGCGACAAGTAACATTCCTGATACCACCATGCAGCAATTTTATCAGCAGTACTATCACTGCAAGATTGAAACTGCACGCACAGAATCAACAGCTCAAACACAAACGCCGCAAACGGTAGCTCAACTCTTTCCACAGCCTGCGACTTGGTGGCCAGTGTTTACCTCTGATCAACTGGACTCCGACAGCTTTAAGCAATTGATTGCACAAGGAATCAAACCTGGTGTGATTCTGCCGAATGAATATTTTAGTGCGATTAAATATTATAGAATTAAAAAAGCCGTCAATGACGGCGCTATTCCTGTCGCCTTCTATCAAATGTCTCATGCAAAGTATTTTGCGGCCAAAGCAACTTTTTCCACAGCCATTGGCTTACGCCCCTTGGCCGCATTGATTGAAACAGGCTGGGATGAAAACCTGATTGCTCAACCTGCTGGCAGCTATATTATTCAATCTGACAGCCCCAATGAACTGCGTATCCCTGCCCGTCAAATTCAGCACCATCAACATTATTTCTATCAAGCAATTACCGATCCATCACAAACTTCAGGTTATCAAGTAGTAATTAACCCACCTGTCGGTATGCCTTTAAATACCATTGAGTATCCTAAACTCGGTATCTCATGGGATCTGAATCGTACCCAATTTACCAGCACCACAGATGGCGTTGAAACCAGCTTATTCGGCTATATTCTAATTGTGCTAAGCACCGTAGTGATCCCACTCGACTATATCTATTCAGCACATTATCCAAGTTTACTCAGTACTTTTGGCAGTTCAATTTCTTGGATTTCATTATTACTTGGCGGCGGATTACTCCTAATTTTGATCATTTCTATCATTCGCAGGAGAAGAATAAATGCCCGCAATTGATATTCTTTTCTTATTTGGTTTTCTGGGAATCTGGATTCCACAAGCCTTTTGGGCGTGGTTGAGTTTTCAGGCATGGAAGTATTCTAAAAATGCAGCCAAAGAACTGGAAAATATGCCAGTCCCTGAACAATGGCCAGTTCTCAGTGTCTTGATTCCTGCCTATAACGAAGGTGTGGTGATTGAAGATACCCTACATGCCATTGCTCAGCAGGACTATCCTGCACATGCCTATGAAGTTCTACTGATTAATGACGGCTCTAAAGACAATACTTTAGAAATTGCGGAACGCATGGCAGCCATTTATCCCTGCATCAAAATTGTCAATGTACCCAAAGGCATGGGCGGGAAAGGTAAATCACGTACCCTGAATAATGGTTTACCGCATGCCACCGGAGAATTGATTGTCGTCTATGATGCAGACAGTACCCCTGAACCCGACTGTGTCCGCCTATTGGCACAGACCTTATTGGCGGATAAAAAACTCGTCGCGGTAAACGGTAAAGTTCGTACCCGTAACTGGCGTGACAGTATTTTGACCCGTTTTATTGCGATTGAATTTATTTTCTTCCAGTGGATTTTCCAAGGCGGCCGCTGGCAACGTTTTGAATTATCGACGTTAATGGGCACAAATTATGTGATCTGGCGCGATGCCTTAGAAACGCTGGGTGGTTTTGATGAAAAGTCTTTGGTTGATGATACCGAGATGAGCTTTCGGATTTTCTTGGGCCAAAGACGGATTAAATGGGTGCCCTACGCCGTTGGTTGGCAACAAGACCCACCCTCTCTCAGTGTATTTGTAAAACAACGTTCACGCTGGACTCAAGGGAATTTCTACGTCACCAGTAAATACTTGCCAATCGCACTTCGGAAACCGTTCCCGATCGGAATCGAAATTTTTAACAACATCATGTGTTATGTACTGTTTGTACCTGCACTGATCTGGAGTCATGTCACCTTAACTTTAGGTTTACTGGGTATTGCAGGGATTACCGTTCCTGGTCCATTTACCCTACTTTGGGGCCTATCCTTCTGTTTATATGTCGCACAAATGTGGTTCACCTTATCTTTAGAAAGAGCCAAACCTCAACTATATTTCTTCGCGGTCTTATCTTACGTAACGTATTCACAAGTGTTCTTATTTATCGTGTTTAAAGCTGCATATGACATGCTCAAAAATAAGATCCAAGGAAATTCATTGCAGTGGTATAAAACTGAGCGTAGCAAGGAGAAAAAATAAATGAAAAATAACCCATTACATCATCATTTTCTAAAAGTAGTAGTTGCAAGTGTCGCTCTTTTCTTGCCCGTCTTTTCTGTGGCAGACACGCTCAATACTTGGACGTTTGATAACATCAACACCTCCAATAAATATACCATTGAACCGCACTTCTTTTATGTGGGCAAAGGTTCTGAATGGCAGAATATCCGCTTTACCAGTGATTATTCCACCGAGCATTTCACGACTTTATTGGTCAAATTTGATGACAAGCTGATTTACAACACCACTTTAAACGGGGATGGCTCATTAAGCTTTGATATTCCAGCGACCCAAAGTGGCTTCCATCGCCTAGACTTTATTTTGCAGCAGTACTCACCCAATACCTCACCTGCCGCTGACCGAACCACCTTCTGTAGTGAGGATGTCGATCAAGTCACCTATTTAAGCAATTCTAAAATTGACTACGTTCGATATAGACCGATTTATCGTTTAAAAGATTTGCCTGATGCTTTATTTAATCCACAGGTTGTCCGTCCGACGCCTTTTGTCGGTGTCTTAAAATACAACCCAGCAAACGTAAACGAAGCAAGCATGTTAGGACGTTTGATCAGTGCGTGGGGTTCGGTCACACCTATCCAATGGTATGAACAAAATGCGCCAATAGAGCAAACACCAAACTTCTATATTGAAATTACAAAATCAGCAGCACCCTTACCGAAAGGGACGCTAGTCCAAATCAGTACGGCAAATGATATTCCGACCTTACAGATTCAATATGATCAGCCTGAGAAACTCGTTTCTGCAATCAATGGATTACTCAATCCCAATTACTTACAACAATTAAATACCTCTGCGACCTTTCTTCCAAATAAACTCGCAGCACCAAACTGGGCTAAGATCAAGCAAATCCATACCCTTGCCGACTTGGGCATTAGTGATTTCCGTTTGAACCAAGCTGAGAAAAATCTATTTTTAAATTTCCCTGCGGTTTGGCAGCCTACTGATATTTTACAGGGGCAAATCGCACTTCGCGTACAAAGTGGTTTACTGGAAGGTTCCAACATTACCACGTGGATTGATGGGGGCTTGGCAGGCAGTTTAAAAACAGCCAACCTAGATTCAGACCCAGTTAACCGTCAGTTTAATTACTTCGCCAAGACTATTTCGAATAATACGACCTTTAACCTGAAACTTGAAAATTCAGTGATCGTAAATTCGCAGTGCTTGCCTACTGCAAAAGGTTCACTTTGGATTGATACGCAAAAATCGACAGTGAAATTGCCACATAAATTGAAAAATGGTGTTGCATCTTTATCAATGACCTTTGCAACGCACCCTACTATCGCTATTGATGGCAATGCAGGCAGTTTGGAAATTGCAATGGTTGTCAGCCAAGTGGCCAAGAAAATGCTGATGACCAATGATCCAATTCCCTTAAATCTGGTGAAATTAGATCCAAATAAACCTGAACTTTTGAATGTACAAGTGAATCCAAATATTTATCGCCAACAAGTTTTAATGCATCAAAATACCCTTTACGCACCTGCTGCTACCAATGGCTTCTTGGTCAGCTTCCATGATCAACGTTTTGATATTATTACGGATTCAATGCAAGGCGCGCAAAACTTCACCAAACTTTGGGAGAAAATTCAACAAAATATCCCAAACAATGCCAGTAAAATTTTGGTCACAGAAAGTGGGCAAGTCTTTATTTTACAGAAGATTCTGGTCGGCAATCAAAAAGCACCTCTGGTTAAGCAATCATCATTCTTTATCTTGGTTGTGACGATCTCTGCTATCATGATTATTGCAATTTTGCTCTGGTACTGGCGTAAACGACCTAATGCTAAAAATAAGGCAGAATAAATCAACAATATTTATTACGCTAACCCTATCAACCCTCTTATTTTTAGGAGGTTGTATTCATCAGCTTAAAGCAGATGTACAACCTCCACAAATTGAAGGAATGTTTTGGCAACCTGATTTAGCGACCACGCCACCTTCTGGAAATTGGAATCTACTCGGTGTTTCTACGTTTGTTCCGCAATGGTCTGTGGTGCAGTCCAAATCATGGTTCGATCATGAGATCGGATTACAAAAATGGGATAAAAACATCAACCTTAAGCAACTTCAGCAAAAACCATGGGCCCAACATATTCTTTTAGGCTTGGCTGGAGAATATGATGAAAAATTAGCTCGCTCCAATGTTTTACAACTGGCTGAAAATTCGAAAAAAATCATCGACAATACTAAAATCATTCCACTCAAAGGTTATTATTTTCCTGTCGAGGCAGACCCAACATGGATCTGTGTAGATGATCTCGCCAAAGCAATTCGAACGTTACCCAAACCACTTTGGATCAGTATCTATAGTGGTGAACAAGCACCAGAACATTTAGATACTTGGTTAAAAAGCTGGTTACCTAGTCATACGGGCGTATTCTTTCAGGATGGTGTAGGCGTCGGAACTCGCTCTCCGAAACAAGCACGTATTGTGCTTGAAGACCTTCAAAAAGAATTTGGAAAAGATAATATCATCATTGTATTAGAAGCTTTTCGACCAGTGAAAGGCGGTAAGTTCCGTTCCGCCTATCCATGGGAAGTCATTGAACAGCTTAAAGCATACGAAGGGCAAAAAGTGTATATCTTTGACGGCCCACACTATATGAACCGTATGACTGTTTACACTGTCGCGTTGTGGTACAAGCTGAGGTATGGAGCACATACCATTAAAGCTAGTTAGAAGTTCTTATAAAAAACCAGTTCAGTACGGGTGTTATTATAGTTTTCAGTTCCATCGGCTAAAGCATCTTTGAAATAATGCCCATATAGACGCTCAACTCGCAATTTCACTGGAATATAGTTAAATGGCTGCCAGGCAACACCAGCACCATATTCAAATAAATTATTGTAATTTTCGCCTTCTGAATCCGCTAAGGTGTGCAGTTTGCCATAGGCTTGTACTGTACCTACTTCACCACGATAAACATTAAAACCAGAACGCAATCTCAAATCAGCAATCACATTATAATCTTCACGCGAGTAACTCGCGACATTGCCATACAAGTCAGTAAAGTAATCATTCCATAGTGTACGTTGTTCTACAGCAGGATTGGCATACCACTCTTGATAGCCAGTGACCCCACCTACCACACTTTCACGGAATTTATCACGATTACGATCGATCAAATCATAACTTCCCCCTACTTCCAAATAGGCACGAACAGGGATCGATTGCCATGGCTGATAGTTTGCCCCGATGCCGACAGTGACTGCATTTTCATCAATGATTTCGGGACGAACGCCACCTTTAGATTTAGTATCACGGTTTAGATTTACAAAGCCATAGACTTGCGCCCGTCCGTTATCCAAGTTCTTCCCATAACGCATTTTCAATGGAAAAATGAAATCGTCATAGCGTGACTCATAAGACGGCGCAAAATAAACATCCTTAAAGGTGGATGGAACACTTGAACCACTCAGATTTTGCACGGCTTGTTGCGCTTTTGCAGCAATATCAGCATCTGATGATGTCGATAATCCTTTAAAAATAACTAAGGCTTCTTTATTCCGTTTCTGCTGATTCAGCAAATAGGCTTCTTGTAATTTCAATTGATCGTCTTGTGGAGCAAGCTGTTCAGCCTTGCGTACGCTTTGGAGCGCATCATTTTGTTTATTTAACCGAATCTGCAAATAAGTCAGACTTTTCCAGACCTTAATATCTTGGGGCGTGAGTTGGCCTAACTCAATCAAAATTTTCTCGGCCTGTTCGGGTTGGCTTTGTTCAATTTTATAAAACTTGTCCCAACGATCATAAATTGGATTACCGGGTTTATACGCGGCATCCCCTTCTTTGACAAAATCAGCTTCAGCACTGAATGCATGTTGTACAGGTAAGATAAGACCCAACATTAATAGTGTATGACTCAGCAGCTTATTGTTCGAATTGTTCATCGCAGATCTCAACTAAAAATATCAACAATATGGGCCATAAAACACCAATGTAACCCAAAGTTAAAGTGTTAAATTATTCACATATTATAACCAAATCATCGTTATGCTATCGTTAAAATAAGTTATTTTATAATAGATTAAGTTTATGAATCATCAATAGAATTTTACAAATAACCCATGATTCACTACGTTATAAATAATTAAATTCAACCGATTTTAAAGAGTACATTATGTCCTATTCCCAACATGCAGAACCGCATGTCATACAACGTTCAGGCTGGCTGCGTGCGGCTGTTTTGGGTGCCAATGATGGCATTATTTCTGTCACCAGTCTGATTATGGGGATGGCTGCAAGCGGTGCAAGCTCTCATACCCTATTGATTACCTGTATTGCAGGACTTATTTCTGGTGCCACATCCATGGCGGCTGGCGAATACATTTCGGTCAAATCTCAAGAAGACATTGAAAAGTCTGATCTGCGATTTGAGGCCAGAGAACTGGAAAAAAATCCACATGCAGAACTGAAAGAACTGACACAAATTTATATTTCACGTGGCCTAAACCCTGAACTTGCGCATGAAGTTGCCAAACAACTGACCGAACACGATGCACTCGGCGCACATGCACGAGATGAGATTGGGATTCATGAAAATACCGCAGCCAATCCAGTTCAAGCCGCTTTATCCTCAGCAGCCTCCTTCTCTTGCGGTGCAGCCCTGCCGATGTTAGCAATTTTACTCACTCCAGATTCTTGGGTCGCACGTTCAGTACTCATTACTGGGGTAATTTCACTGGCTCTGCTTGGTGCATTATCCAGCTACTTTGCACGCACCTCCATGCTCAAAGGCAGTTTACGCATTACCTTATGGGGCATGCTTGCAATGGCATTTTCGAGTTGGGTCGGCTCTCTATTTAATGTCACACCATTATAGAAAGCTATTTTTTTGATCTAAAAATAACCTCTATATTCAATAAGTAAATAGCGATTATTATTTGCAAGCCTTTTTGTTTTTACGTTAAGGTGATTAAAAATGGATTGAGTAAAACATCATGTCAATTTTAGAATTATTAGAAATAAAACATCCGATTTTACTTGCACCGATGGCAGGCGTTTCAACGCCAGAACTTGCCGCTGAAGTTTCTAATCAAGGTGGCTTGGGCTCTTTGGGTCTCGGCGCAAATACGCCAGAAGCAGCTAAAGTCCAAATCCTAAAGACTCAAGAACTTACCGACAAACCATTTCAAGTTAACTTTTTTTGCCATCAATCTGAACAACTGGATCCTGGAACAGCACAACACTGGATTGATTATATTCGCCCCCAATTTGAGAAATTTGGTGCAGCAGTACCGACTCAACTGAACTGCATTTATCCAAGTTTTTTAGATAATGATGACTTTCTGAATGTGGTTCTTGAAACAGCTCCCAAAGCGGTCAGTTTTCATTTTGGAATTCCACATCCGCATCAAATTCAAGCGCTAAAAGATGCAGGTATTATCACCATGGTATCTGCGACCAATCTGCTTGAAGCCCAAGCAATTGAAGCAGCAGGTATAGACATCATTATTGCTCAAGGAATTGAAGCAGGTGGGCATCGTGGTATTTTCAATCAACATTTTGATGCTGCAATAAAAACCTTTGATCTTGTCCAACTCATCACCCAACATTGCACGCTGCCCGTGATTGCAGCTGGTGGCATCATGAATGGTGATCAAGCTAAAGCCGCACTCAAATTAGGAGCTGCCGCAGTACAACTGGGTACTGCCTTTGTACAATGCAAAAGTTCAAGTGCAAATGCAGCATACCGTAAAGCATTATTTAATCAGAACATTACTCAAATCAGCGCCAGCCTGTCTGGCCGACCAGCACGTGGCTTGCTTGGGACATGGCATACACAGATTGACTCACCGAATCGTCCTAAGGTCCCTGCTTACCCTTATACCTATGATTTGGCTAAACAACTCATGGCTGTTGCAAGTGCAAAGCAAGATTTTAGTTATGGAGCATTTTGGGCAGGCAGCAATGTCGGGCAAATCAGAGAACTGGAAGCAGCCGATCTCGTAAACCAACTGGTGTTAGAAATCAAAAGTTATTAAATATTTGAATCAAAAAACCGACCTATGCAGGTCGGTTTTTTATTGATCTTATTTAATTGCTTCAAGCAAAGTATGTTGTGCATTGTGTGGAGCCTCGCCTGCTACAGGTCGCACACGATCCCAAACACCATCTCCCTGTAACAACCACGCTTGTTGATTATCTTTGAGATAATTTAATAACCCTTGTTGATAGATACGCTTTTTCAAAGCAGGGTCTTCAATCGGGAAACAGGCTTCAACACGGTTGAATAGATTACGATCCATCCAGTCTGCACTTGAACCATAAATACGTGGATTACCATTATTGCTGAAATAATAAACCCGTGTATGTTCCAAGAAACGCCCAACAATCGAACGCACGCGGATATTTTCAGATAGATGTGGCAAACCTGGACGTAAACAGCAAATCGAACGAATAATCAGGTCAACCTGCACACCTGCTTGCGATGCTTCATACAATTTATTGATTAACTGCACTTCAGTTAGTGCATTTACCTTAATGATAATTTGCGCAGGTTTACCTTCTTTGGCATTGGCAATTTCATCATCAATATAGTTAATGAGTTGTGCATGCAAAGTGAATGGTGCATGGAGCAGCTTTTTCGGCTTGGCCATTTTCCCCATACCCGTTAATTCTTGGAAAATACGGTGTACGTCTTCACAGAGGTCTTTATCTGTGGTCATCAAACCATAGTCAGTATAAATACGCGCATTGGTTGCATGATAGTTCCCTGTTCCCAAATGCACATAACGCACCAGTTTATTGTTTTCACGGCGGACCACCAGAATCATTTTGGCATGAGTCTTATACCCCACGATGCCATATACCACCACAGCACCCGCTTCTTGCAACACGTTCGCCACTTCGATATTGGACTCTTCATCAAAACGTGCACGAAGCTCAATAACAGCCGTCACCTCTTTACCATTACGAGCGGCTTCGGCAAGTACCTGTACGATTTCCGAATCTGCCCCACTACGGTAAAGCGTTTGCTTAATTGCCAATACTTGTGGATCACGCGCAGCTTCACGCAACAACTGAATCACAGGTGCGAAGGATTCAAATGGGTGGTGCAATAAAATGTCCTGTTTCTGCATCGCAGCAAAAATACTTTCAGACTTTTTAAATGCTTTTGGAATGACAGGTGTATGTGAGTCATAACGCAAATGCGGACGCTTAAAATTAGAGAGTAAGCGAGCCAAATTGACTGGACCATCAACACGATAAAGTTGCTCTTCGTTTAGATCAAACTCATCTAACAAATATTCATAGATATGCTTTGGACAGTTATGCGTTACTTCCAAACGGACTGCACGACCAAAACGACGTGAACTTAATTCACCTTTGAGTGCTTTCGCCAGATCCTCTACATCTTCATTCAGAGCCAAATCGGCATTGCGTGTGACACGGAATTGATAACAACCCGTTGCAGTCATTCCAGGGAACAGATCAGACACATGTTCATGAATAATCGCCGAGAGCATCACATGATGTTCTTTACCATCCGTTAGCTCATCAGGCAAACGTACTACACGCGGTAAAGAGCGCGGTGCAGGCACAACCGCAAGATCAATCTGACGGCCAAACGCATCCTTCCCTTCTAAAGTCACAATAAAGTTTAAGCTTTTGTTGACTAAGCGTGGGAATGGATGTGCAGGATCAAGGCTAATTGGAGTAAGTACAGGTGCGACTTGCTCTTGGAAATATTTTTTAATCCAAGCCGATTGTGCAGGGGTTAATTCTCCACGACGTAAGAAACAGATATCTTCTTCGCGCAGCTTCGGCAAGATTTGTTCATTTAAAATACGGTATTGACGCTCAATTGCAGCATGTGTGGTTTTTGAGATTTGATCTAAAACTTGTTTAGGGGTTAAACCATCTGGGGTACGACTTTCATTGTCTAAGGTCAGTTGCTCCATCACGCCGGCAACACGAATTTCAAAAAATTCGTCTAAATTGCGTGAAAAAATCAGCAGGAAGTTCATCCGTTCTAACAATGGGTGAAGTGGATCGACAGCCTGTTCCAGTACTCGAAGGTGGAAATCGAGAATTGAAAGTTCACGATTAATATAACGATCGTTGTAACTATATTCTATGGGCGCTGTTGTCGTCACTGCAGTATTCATACCGAACCTTGTCGCTTTATCATTCATCAAGTGATGATTTAAGTATGCTGCAAAATTATGTCAATTTGGTAAAAAAGCCCAAAATTATTGGGCTTTTTTTAAAAATTTTCGAATTATTGCGGAAGTTGTATACCATTCATATATTTCAAGATCACACGTTTACGGTATTGCAGCTTACGATCATTGCGATTGTCTTGATAATATTTAGGATTTGGCAATAATGCAGCCAAGAAAGCAGCCTGCTCCCGAGTCAGGCTTTTCGCACTTTTGCCATAATAAAATTGAGCTGCAGCTTCAACCCCATAAATGTTTTGGCCAAACTCAACCGAGTTCATATACACTTCTAAAATACGGCGTTTCGACCACATCCGTTCCATCATCCAAGTTGCAACCGCTTCCTGTCCCTTACGAATGAATGAACGTTTATTATATAAAAACAGGTTTTTTGCCAACTGTTGCGAAACCGTTGAACCGCCTGCAACGAGCTCACCTTTTTCACTATTTCGTTCCAATGCAAATTGAATCCCAGCCCAATCAAAACCATGGTGATGAATAAATTTGGCATCTTCACCCGCTAAAATGGCGCGTTTGAAATTATCGCTAATATTGTCATAGTCACGCCATTCTTGCTTAATCGGTTTGAAGTCGGTCAAATAGTCCCAACGCATAAACATTGTGGTTTCAACAGGATGTGTCCGCCACCAGACCAAACTACTGAAGATCCATAGTTGGATCAGTAGAATAACCCCGATAATCAACATTACTGCGCGTGCTAAAAAGGCTTTCATTAAAGTGCATCACTCCATCGTGCAACAAATTCATGCTAAGCTATTTTTTATATCAATAACTAGCGTAAACACATGACTGAAACGACTCCACCACAAATCAATCAAAAATTGCAAATACAAACATGGTGGTTTACTGCGCTACTGATTGCAGTCAATGTCGGATTATTTGGCTGGCAAATTCTTTCAGGTGTGAATATTACCGACCCTGCCCCAGTAGATGCAATTGCTTGGGGTGCAGATTTTACGCCACTCACCTTCACAGGTGAACCAGAACGATTGTTCAGTAGCATGTTTTTCCATTTTGGCATGATTCATTTAATGCTCAACATGTGGGCACTGTATATCTTTGGCAGCGTTGCCGAGCAACTATTTGGACGAAGCTACTACATCGGGCTGTATTTCCTTGCGGGTTTAATGGGAAGCGTACTTTCAAGTTATTTAAGCATTCGTGATGGCTATGAACTGTTGCAGCACTTTGATCCTAATCTCTTGCCACGTATCAGTGCAGGCGCATCAGGAGCAGTCATGGGACTTGGTGCTGCACTGACGGTCATCTCTCTATTTCCTGCATTACCACAGCAACGTTTTTGGCTGGATAAAAAATCCTTGTTGATGATTATGGGGATTAACCTTGTCTTTGGTTTTACGGTTTCAGGTATTAATAATGCTGCACATATCGGTGGCATGATCATGGGTGCTCTACTTGCAGCAACATGGTATTTCAGCCAAAAAATGCAAAATAAAGCCTTCTTTCAAATCCTTGCTTTAATTTTGGGTACGCTATTACTTGCTGCATTTTATTGGTATTGCACCGCGTTAAGCACAGGACTCAATCCATTGTGGCATGAAATCCTGCGCCAAAACCAATCTACATTTTAAGACTGATTCATTTCTCTTAAACTCTGTAGCGGTGGAATATCGCATAAATAACTGAGACGATAACGGCCGATCAACGTACAAATGATCATCATGCTCAGCGGTAAAATCAACCAAATTTCAGGATGCCATTGCACTGCCATTTGCATCCTGTGACTTGCAATCGCACTAATGACCTCAGCAAATAAACAGGCAACAATACCTGCTAACAATCCAATGAAACCAATCTCAAGACTGAGCATACGTTTGAGTTTATTTTTAGCAATACCAAATGAACGCAATAAAGCAACCTCTTTGCGACGCTCATCCATCAAGACATTCAAACAAGCGATCAGCACCAACACACCAGATAGCCCGACCAATACAGCCAGTACGGTGACAATCTGAACCAATACATTCATCAACCGTTTCACTTCTTCCAAGATACGTCCAACATCAATAAAAACCGTATTGGAAAACTGCTGAATCAGTTGCACCATTTTTGGCTGATCCGCTGAGGGTAAATAGAAGCTACCTAAATAACTACCCGCATTTTCATCCATGGTTTTAGGTGAGAAGATAAAGAAGAAATTCGGACTAAAGCTTTCCCATTCCACTGTACGCAGGTTAATCACCGTTGCCTCTAATGTCCCTTCAGGTAAGCTAAAACTAAGTTGATCACCAATTTGAATCCCTAACTCCTGCGCTGTTTTTTCCTCCACAGACACTTGCCCGACTTGAGTAAAATGAGCTACACCTTGAGTAATCACATTGTCTTTGGGATAGGAATCTGCTTGAGTCAAATTCAATTCACGGCGCAATGAATTGTTTTGTTTAACTAACTCTGGCGCAAAGGCATGACCATTTTTAGCGACCAGCCGCCCGCGAATATTTGGATATAGCGGTGTCGATTGCCAACCATTTTGTTCAATTTGTTGTTTAAACTGCGGCATATCAAATGGCGGTAAACCGTAAACAAATTGATTGGGTGTACCCACAGGTAATTGCTGTTGCCAACGTTGCAGTAGGTCTGTTCTTAATACACTCAATACCGTGATCAAGCTTAACCCCAACGCCAAAGCAGTAATCTGTAAGGCGGTCTGATGAGGAATCCGAACATAGGCAGAAATAGGATGCTTAAGCTGTTTAATGGCTTTCAGTAACAACCAAATCACCGCATAAAGAATAGCGCAAAGCAACAAAATTGCAGTGAGCACCAACATGCTCAACTGCAAGTTATCACTCAACACCAAACTGAACATAATCAAACTGGCGATACCAATCGCAAACATAGCGAAATATGACTTACGCGAACGTTCTTGTTGGCGGATCACTCGAATCGGTGGTGTATTCAGTAATTCCCAAATGCTTGGCAAAATAAAGCCAACCAACACCATCACACTGGTAAAAATCGCAATCGGCAAGGCATAAAGCAGATCTGCGATTGCGAAACTCAATTGCAGTTGTGGAATCAGTTGCAGCATCAACTGCAATAAGCCATAGCCCAAAGCAATCCCAATCAAACTGCCCAATACAATCGACAAGGCACTGACGATGCCAAGCAAGGCAATATAAGCCCATAAAATTTGTCGCTTACTCGCCCCTAAACAACGCATCAATGCAATATGATCTTGATTCTGCTGCACATAACGCTGACTGGTTAAAGCAATCGCAATGCCACACAGCAATATGGTTAATAAATTGGCAAGCTGTAAGAAAGTATCCAGATTTTCAATCGGCTTCATTAAACGAGTATTGGATTGGCTGGCATCTCGGAGTTTAAGCGAACTCTGTTCATTCTCCTCCAATTGTTGATCTGCCTGCGGATCAACATCCTGTTCAGGATGCTGCGATTGCTGAAAAATCTGTTTATAGCGCTTGACTGCATCTGGCCCACCCGCGATTAACAGTCGATATTCGATTCGACTGCCCACCTGAACTGCATTGGTTTTCGCAATATCAGCTTGGTGAATCATCACTGTTGGAGAGAAACCTGAAAATCCAGTCTCTTGGTTAGAATCACGCTCAATAATGCCTGTGACTGTAAATTGGCCATCAGCAATCGCAAGCGGCTCTCCCATTTTTGCCTGCAATAAATCCATGGCTCGCTGACTTAACCAAACCTGCCCAGGCTGTATCGCTTGTGCTTTAGGTTGAATATCTAACTGACCACGTAACGGAAAATTCGTATCTACCGCTTTGACATTAACCATCACAAACTGATCTTGTGTATGCGCCATAGAACTAAATAGGGTGACAGGCGCTTGTTTCAACTTCAACTGGTCTGCCTGTTGCCGCCAGTTGGCTTGAATCGGATCTTTATCCGATAGCACCAAGTCGGCTCCCAACATCTCAGCTGCTTGCAATGCAACTGCATTTTGGACTTGGGTATTACTAAACTTGAGTGCCGTGGTGGCACTGATTGCCAACGAAAGTGCAATAATCAGCAGATATAATCCACCTGTCCGAAAGCTTTGTAGCAGTAAGGGTTTAAGTACTGAACTCATAGTCCCTCCTTCAGCTTTACGATTTCCTGGATCCGACCATCGGCAAGTTTGACATGACGTTGGCATAAGGCAGCCAAGCTCTGATCATGCGTCACCAACACTAAAGTTGTACCGAGTTCTTGATTTAAATCAAATAAAAGTTGCTCAACCTCTTCCGCAGTTTGCCCATCGAGATTGCCTGTAGGTTCATCGGCAAAAATAATTTTTGGTTCTGCAATCAAGGCACGTGCAATCGCGACACGTTGTTGCTCTCCACCAGAAAGGACCTTCGGCGTTTGCTGAGCCTGTCGAATTAATCCCACCCGTCCCAGCCACGCCAATGCTTTTTGCTCAGCTTGCTTGAAATTAAAATCAGGCTGCAAACGTAATGGCAACATCACATTTTCCAAAGCACTCAACTGCGGTAACAGCTGAAAAGACTGAAATACAAAGCCAATATTTTCTAGCCGAACACGAGCCCGTTGCTCTTCTGATAAGCTATGTACTGCCTCACCACAGACCCATAACTCACCCAAACTTGGTCGATCCAGTGTCGCGAGAATACCGAGTAAAGTTGATTTTCCTGAGCCTGAACGTCCCGTAATCGCGATTTGTTCACCTTGATAAATATCTAAATCAATGTCTTTTAAAATCGTAAGACTTTGCTGATTAATTTGAATATGTTGTGTAACTTTTTGGGCAGAGATAATCGGTTGTGGCATGATGTCACGTATCCTTTAGGACAAATTTGAAATACGATGCAAAAATCTAAAGTTATCTGGTCAGTATCAAAAGCAGTTGGGATCATCAGCATGTGTTTGATCCCAACATGGGTTTCAGCAAAGACTATTTTGATTTTGGGTGATAGCCTGAGTGCTGGTTATGGCATAGATGTAAAGCAAGGTTGGGTTCATTTATTACAACAGCGTTTAGACCAACAGTATCCGAAACAGCATAAAGTGGTCAATGCAAGTGTCAGTGGTGAAACCACCAGTGGTGCACTGGCAAGACTGCCAAAATTATTGCAAACCTATAAACCTGAAGTGGTCGTCATTGAACTTGGCGGCAATGATGGATTACGTGGTCAACCGCCACAAATGATCCAAAAGAACCTTGCTCAATTGGTACAACTTAGCCAAAAACAGAAAGCCAATGTTTTACTGTTTGGTATGAAAATACCACCGAATTATGGGACAGCCTATAGTGCGGCTTTTGAAAATAATTACAAAATTGTAAGTCAGCAATATAAAGTGAAATTACTGCCTTTCTTCCTTGAAGGTGTGGCTGGGCAGAAAAATTTGATCCAGAATGATCAAATCCATCCCAATGCCAAAGCACAACCAATGATGCTGAATGTGGCTTATCCTTATATTAAAGGCGCCTTATAAGCGCCTCTTTAATAACTAGAATCTTTTAACTGATATTTTTCTTGAAATAAACCACGCGTTCAGTTTCATGAAAACCTAAAGCCTGATGCATTGCATGACTGATGGTATTATCAATTGCTGCATCTGAAGCAAATTCAGTACATGCATATTGTTTGGCCCATTGTTCTACTTGTTGAATCAATTGAGTGGCAATACCTGAACGTCGGTGCTCAGGCAGGACATAAATCCCTTCCAGAAACGCCACAGGTGAAGTTTGCGTACCGTTCACATATTCATGTCGAATTGATGCTTCTAACATCGCAATCGGCTGTTGCCTTTCTGAATATGCCAATAACTGCAAACTATCTGCTCGTGTAAGTAACTGACGCATTTCCAATAAATGCGCATCTTCATGATCAGGCCAAAGCAAAATTCTTAATTGTAACCAATCTGCCAATAACGCTTCAGATATAGGCATAATTTTCATAGCCCTATGACCCTTCTCTATCCATTACTGCATGAAACCACAAAAAAGAAATTTCGATTTGCTGCATTCGCAAAAATAATGGCGAGCTTATTCACCCGCTATCAGTATTAAAAATCAAAAAAAGTTACTTCACCTGTTTCAAGCGAATATTCTGCCCCGACAACAATCATTTTACCTTTTTCAATCAGGCTTTCTAACACGGCAGAACCATGACGAAGTTGATTTACCGAAGCAAATACATTGGAACGTACCGCATGCGCAGACAGCTTTTTCAAATCGTTTTTCAATTCAGTTTGCATCAAAATTTCAACCGAAGGGCGAACACGGTTCACAATCGACATTAAATTTGATGAAGGCGGGTGATCAGGATGCATCAAGGTGTCAATCGTGGCCTGAATCGCACCACAGTGGCTATGACCAAGTACCACCACAACTGCACAATCATAGCGCTCAGCAGCAAATTCAACACTTCCCACTTGTGACGGCGCAACGATATTTCCTGCAACGCGAATCACGAACAAGTCACCTAAGCCTTGATCAAACACCATTTCTGCGGGTACACGTGAATCAGAACAACCTAGAACAATTGCAAAAGGATTTTGATCACTTGCCATCTCGGCACGTTCTTGGTGAGATAACAACTTTTGTTGAACTGCTTCCCCTTTTACAAAACGGGCATTACCAGCTTTTAAACGTTCTAATGCTTCTTGTGCGGTGAGCATGCGTGTATCCATTTGTGATTGAGCTAGCCAAACAGTTTAATGTGCGCCTGTTTGAAAGTCACTGACAAAAACAGAAACTCTCAATCGAACTCGCAATCTTTTCATTGCGAAAATCGTAGAAAATTGATGATTTCATTGGCAAGAATTTCCAGACATCTGTAAATTATGCAAATGACTCCTGTAGCGTCTTCCCTAATAATCAATATGTTTAAAAATAAATCAAGGACAGAACAATGAACATGAGAAATCGATTTTCCTTCCCCTTTCGTAAGACCTTAACCGCTGCTTTGCTTGCCTGTAGTTTCACAACAGCTGCAATCAGCACGACACAAGCAGCAGAAATTGAGATGAGCTTTCAAAATGTTCTACAACAAGAACGTGCATGGGCTGGCCTACAAACCAAGACGTTAAAAGTGGGTGATATTACATGGTCGTATAGTGAAGGCGGACAGGCCGGAAAACCGATTGTGATTTTGATTCATGGTTTAGCAGGAAGCCGTGATAACTGGAACCGTGTCGCACGTGCGCTGACTGCAAATTATCATGTGGTGATTCCAGATTTGCCGGCCAGCGGTGAAACACAGGTTCCGAAAGACTTTGATTATTCGGTTCCAAATGTTACCGAAAAACTCCGTCGTTTTGTCGAAGCAGCCAACCTCACAGGACCTGCACATGTTGCTGGTCATTCATTGGGTGGCTCAATTGCGATGCTCTATGCAGGCCAATATCCGTTTGAAACCAAAAGTTTGTTTTTGATAGATGCTGCTGGTGTTTATAAGTCTGCCACCACCCCTTACTTAAAAGATCCAAATCAGTTGAAAAACATGATCGTGAGCAAGAAAGGTGACTTTAACTTCTTAATGCAACAGGCCATGTATAGCCCACCTTTCATTCCAAAGGAAATTGCCCAAGCGCAAGAAAAAATGATGATTGGTCAGATTGAGCAAACCCAGAAAATGGTCGATCAAATCATTGCACTCAATAAATTATATACACCCGATTCATTTGCCTTACTTGCGCGTTCAATTGATGCACCAACACTCATTTTATGGGGCAAGCAAGATAAAATTATCAATGTCGAGGTTGCACCTGAGTTAAAATCACTGATGAAAAATGCGCAAGCACCAGTGATCTTGGATAATGTTGGACATATGCCAATCTTGGAAGCAGATCAATTGGTGGTTCAGCAATATTTACCGTTTTTAAGCAAAATTCAGGCACAAAAACCTGCAACTGCGCCATCACCATAACTTTGAAGCAATAATTTGAGATTTTATGTCTAAACATCCAATGATAGAACAACTGATTGATGCACAACTTGATTTCCTTGATGCAGAGTTTGCACAAGCAGAAACCATTCAACTTGAGTTTAAACAGTTCTATCATTGGTTGCGTCTACAACAGCTACAACATATTTGGTCGTTTGAACAAATTTTTAAATTGATCGAAACACAAATTTTAGCTACACCTGCCAGCTCATTTTTAGTTGAACAGATTGCTGAACATATCCGCTTTGCCTTGATCCATCCTGCCAACGATCAAACCCGCATTGAAGATGTCATTCCTGTACTTACCATCGACTCAATCGCACAGTATGTGGCGAGTAAAAGTAGTCATCGCCAACGTTTGATCAAAACCATTGTCAATAATCCTGCTTTCTCAGCACTGATTACACAACTGATTCAGCATTCCATTCAAGACTATTTAGATAACTCCATGGTGTCTAAACGTGTTCCTGGTGTTGGACATTTCATGAAAATGGGAAAATCAGTTTTAGAATCTGTGACTGATTCCAACCTGAATGACACGATTGGACATTACCTGCAAAAGAATATTTTAAAAATTAGCCAGATGAGTGAAAAAGTCTTAAATCAACATTTTAATGACGATAAGCTTTACCATTTCCAAGCCAACCTTTGGCATAAAATTAAAGTCATGCCTTTATCGGTATTGCGTCATTATGTCGAAGTGCAAGATTTACCTAAAACAGTGGGCATGGGACACGAAATTTGGGATCACATTCGTCAAACCCCTTATCTCAAACAGCAAGTGCACGATGGCGTATATGCATGGTATGCACATAATCAGGAACGCACTTTTGACCTGTTATTGCGTGATCTGAATATCGATGAAGAATTGATTGAAAATGAGCTAACTGACCTACTTACACCAATTTTAAATCAAGTTATTCAAACAGGTTACTTAAGACAACGCGCACGTACGTATTTAGAAAAGTTTTATTATTCTGAAAAAACCCAAAACATTCTAAGTCAGAAAGATCGTTAAACGATCTTTCTGACTTATTCACTTAGTATTTAACAGTTACGCCGACAAATGCACGTTGACGTTCTACTAAATATGAATCATCGCCATTTGATAAGTTCTTATCAAATAGATTGCTCAAACCAGTTCTAAACGTCAGATTGTCATTGTAGTTATAGTTTGCAGACACCCCAAAAATGGTATGAGGTTTTTGCAGGCTACTGGTTGTTACATTATTACCAAAATATTGTTTTCCTGAATGTTTTGCATTGAATTCAAAAGCAAAAGCATCTGTTGGTTTCCAATTTAAAGCTGAGTTCACTGTAATTTTAGGTGTCGTAATTAGCTCTTCACCTGTATCTAAGTTTTTTGCCTCAAAGAAATAAGTCATATTATTGTTCCAATACAACGTATCTGTGAGTGGGAAGTTTGCAACGACCTCTAAACCTTTCGTCCGTGCTTTACCTATATTTTCATAACGGGTATACCAACGACCGTTAATCTTATCTAATGCAGCATAATCAATTTTATCTTTGAAATCAGTATGGAAATACGTCACACCAAGATCAGCGTTAAAGCCCGTATAATTGAAGCTAATTTCATAGTTGGTACTTTCTTCAGGTTGCAGATTTGGATTACCTGCCATGTAACAACCACCTGTGGTATATCCCAATGGGATTAGAGAACTACAACCGCCCCCTCTAGAAAAGGTCGCTGCACCTGCAGTTGTTTCTTTTAATGATGGTGCTCGGAAACCTTTTGCAACTCCACCTTTGATAGTGAAATCTGTCACTGGATGAAAAACAAGATAAGCTCGTGGACTATGATGTGAACCGTATTTATCATCATGGTCTAAGCGATCACCAATCGTTAAATTTAAGTTGTCTAATAAACTTATATTATTTTCCAAGAAAACTGCCCAAGTCTTATTATCAACAGTTGGGTCTGAATATTTCTGCCCATCCCAACTTCCATCTGGCGATGTTCCAATCGTTTGAGTATTGGTTAACTCATTTTTCTTCCACTGCCCACCAACTGTTAACGATTGTTCAAACAGTACATTGAATGGGATATTCAAATTACCTTCAACAATTGTTTCATTTGATTTGGCAATTCCACTCTCATTACTACTATCGTAATCATTGTAATATGCAGATAGTTTAGATTTACCAAAACCCCAATCCCCATCATGGGAAATACTATAAGTGTGATGTTCTAAATTGTCTGGTCCCCAAGAGATCTCCCCCTCACTAATCGCACCACCACGTCCAACGACCTCACCAAATCCTGCTTTATTTTTTTGAGTTGAAATTCCTGCTTCAACAGCAACTTGATGTTTATCATTAATTTTATAATTCAATAATGCATTATAGTTTTCATCAATGTATCCAGAAGTCCCTTTACCAGCTTTAATATTCTGATCAGCTTCACGCTCTGTACGACCAGCAGTTAAGCGCAAGCCTAAACTATCAGTTAATGGGCCTGTCACCATAACACCCATTTGGTCAGTATGGCCTAAATCCCCTGAAGTCGTCGGAACAGTATAATTACGAGTTAAGCTCCCGCCCCATTTGGTTGGAATCTTACGGGTAATGATGTTGATTACCCCACCCATCGCATCTGAACCATAAAGTGAAGACATTGGGCCTCGTACCACTTCAATTCGCTCAATCATTTCAGGTGTAATCCAGTTTAAATCCTGACGACCTAAATCTGGGCGATAGTTTGTATCACGAGAAGAGCCAATACGTTTTCCATCAATTAAAATAAGAGTGTAATTGTCAGGTAAACCGCGTAATTTAATTTTTGAACCATCACCATTAGGACTCGTTCCACCTGTAACACCAGGAACTTTATTCAATAATTCACCAATACTGCTAACTGGTTGTTTTTCTATGTCTTCACGCGTAATAACACTAATACTGGCTGGTGCATCCTTTACGTCTACAGCTTGACTACTTGCTGTCACAACGATCTTTTCTAATTGAACCGCATCTTTAGTCGTTTGAGTTTCTGCTGCATATGCAACGGTCATCATACTGCTAATAACAGAGACTGCGAGTAATGATCGACGTGCTATTTTGTTAGACATATTCCCACCTGATTCAGATAAATCTTAAGATTTGCTTAAAAATTCATGAGAATTCTAACAAAAAACAAATAAAACTCAATAAAAATGATAATTATTATTATTTATGTATTCACTTTATTTTGCATATATCTTGTTATGAAATAAAGAAAAATACCGTATTTTTTGATCAATCAATAAAAAAAGCCCTCGAAAGGGCTTTTAAAAATACAGTAAATTTCTAGCAATTATTTAAAATAAGCGCCTTCTGCTTGTGTATGATCCGTTTGGTCAACCACACGCTGTAGTTCAGGCACATGCTGTCTCAACGTTGTTTCCACACCCTGTTTTAAGGTGACATCAATCGCAGAACAACCTTGGCAACCACCACCGAATTTCAATACAGCAGTAAGACCGTGTTCTGGATCATTATTGACTTCTACCAAACTACAATTACCGCCATGCCCTTCAAGACCTGGATTAATTTCAGATTGCAATACATAAGTAATGCGCTCTTCAATTGAAGCATCTGGGCCTACGCGTGGCACTTTCGAGTTTGGTGCACGGAATGTTAATTGACCACCAAAACGATCTTTGTTGTAGTCAATTACAGCATCAACCAAATACGGAATTGATGGCGCGTCAACATAAGCAGGAAAGTTAGGATAATCCTGCTTATAGTCTGTCGGTACGACTTCTTCAGGCGCGCTATATGCCATACAACATTCAGCACGTGGAGTACCTGGATGTTCTACAAAAACACGAACGCCAATTCCTGGGGTATTCTGCTTTGCTAATAAATCACCTAAATACTCTTGTGCAGAGGGAGTAATTAAAAGGTTTGGAATTTCTTCTGCGACAGCAGTGTTGGTGTTCTCAGTCGACATAACAATAATCCTCAAGCTGATGTCGTTATATTAACCGAAGATGGAGGGTAATTAAAAAAAATCAACCATTTTTGTAGGAATTCTATGCAAGAACATTGTTTATTAAGTTTTTAATGGCATTATTGCTTAGACTCTGATCAATTTAAAATATTTATGTTACATCTACCCTTTGGTCACACTGTGACGCTGATCATTATTACTGTGGCAATTTCCTTGTTGGCATTCTCCAATCAAGCAGTAATGAATCGTTTGATCTTTTGGCCACCTGCAATGCAACGTGGGCAATATGACCGTTTTATCACGCATGGTTTTATTCATGCCGATGGCACGCATTTATTGTTCAACATGATCACGTTGTTTTTCTTTGGCAATATCATTGAAAGCTTTTATCGTCAGTTTTTCTACGACATGGGCTTTGTCTTATTTTACCTCGGCGGATTGATTGTTGCGATTCTACCGAGTTACATAAAACATCGTCATGATGCACGCTGGGCAAGCTTAGGTGCTTCTGGTGCAGTTTCTGCGGTCTTGTTTGCTTACATCCTGTTCCAGCCTTGGAACTTGATTTTTGTATTCTTTATCCCTGTTCCTGCGATTATTTTCGCCATTTTGTATGTGGCCTATAGCATCTGGTCTGGCAAACGCGGCAATAGCAACATCAACCACAGCGCTCATCTGTGGGGTGCTGCCTATGGTGTCGTAGTAACCATCATTCTGGAACCTAGAGTCATTCCTCATTTTCTGAACCAATTGGCCAAACTGCCGTTCTAAATCATTTTAAGCATGAGCCCCGATATCGGGGCTTTTCTTTTTTTTAGATTAATAATCAAATTTTAATTATTTTTATCATAAAAATCATCTCTCTAAACTCGCCATAATTCTTTTATAAAATTCAGCTGATTCTAATGTCTCGTAACAGCCTCCTGAGCACACTCTCGATTGCACTTTTTAGCCTTTCAATTTCAGCCTGCAGTAATAATGATTCTGATGATTCAAATACTGTAGTTGAAACCAAGAAACAACCTAATGTTTTATTCATCATGGCCGATGATTTGGGTTATTCAGACTTAGGGGCGTTTGGTGGAGAAATCCATACTCCGAATATCGATGAATTGACCCGAGCAGGTCGTATTTTAACGGATTATCATACCGCACCAACCTGCTCGCCAACGCGTTCACAATTGATCTCAGGTACTGACCACCATTTAGCAGGAATTGGGGCGATGGCTGAGCTCACACCTGAACATTTAAAGGGGCAACCAGGTTATGAGGGCTATCTAAATGAACGTTCGCTCTCCATTGCAGAAGTTCTGAAAGATAATGGCTACCGAACCTACATCAGCGGCAAATGGCACTTAGGCTTGACGGATGCCACCAATGCACATGCCAAAGGTTTTGACCATTCCTTCACGCTCTTACAAGGTCTGGATCTTCATTTCAAACAGACACCCGCAGCGTATAAACGTAATGCCACCTATACTGAGGATGGCAAGCAAGTACCAATCTCATCCTTGCCTGATAATTTCTTTTCGACCAACTATTTTACTGACAAACTGATTAGCTATTTAGATTCAGGGAAAAATTCAGGTAAACCATTCTTTGCCTATGCTGCTTACACTGCACCGCATTGGCCCTTACAAGCCCCTGCCGAATATCGTGACCGTTATCGTGGTGTTTACGACGTAGGCTATGATGTGATTCGAGATGCACGTATTGCCCGTCAAAAACAGCTTGGCTTAATTCCAGCGAATTTTACTGCAGCTGAACCAATCGCCACACAAAATGCACCACAAAAATATGGCAAATGGAATGAGCTTTCAAGTGAACAAAAAGCACTGGAAGCCCGCAGAATGGAAATCTATGCAGGTATGGTCGAAAATCTGGATGCCAATATCGGTCGTGTCATTCAATACCTCAAAGCCAATGGCTTATATGACAATACTTTAATTTTCTTCGTTTCAGATAAC
This sequence comes from Acinetobacter sp. ANC 3882, assembly GCF_022549545.1. Lineage (NCBI taxonomy): Bacteria > Pseudomonadati > Pseudomonadota > Gammaproteobacteria > Moraxellales > Moraxellaceae > Acinetobacter > Acinetobacter sp. ANC 3882. Next base: position 116,293 of record NZ_JAKZGB010000007.1, read on the forward strand.
GGCGCAGAAGGCTTTATTCGTGGCAATTATGGTGCCGAATCTGGTTTTGATAATAGTGTCAATAATGTCGGCACCTCGAGTTCCTACCACTATGTGGGGCCACGCTGGGCAGAAGTCAGCGCTGCACCTTTCCACCTATGGAAAGACACTGCTGGTGAAGGTGCAACCACTGCACCTGCAATTGTAAAACTCCCACATCAAACCAAAGCTCAAACCACCCATCATGGTTTTGCCTCTGTTCTAGATGTTTTCCCGACGGTTTTAGATTACGCCAATATCGCAGTACCACAAGGGCAATATAAAGGTCGTCAGATTAATACTCCAAGCGGCTATTCATGGAAAGCTGTGCTCGAAAATAAAGCCGAAGCTATTCGTCCAGTCAACTTTAGTTTTGCGGATGAATTACATGGCAGTAAATATGCCCGCCAAGGAGATTGGAAAATTGCATTACAAGGTACACCAGAACTAGGAACCGGCTCTTGGGAACTGTACAACCTCAAAAATGATCGGGGCGAAACACAAAATCTCGCTCAGAACAATCCTGCAAAACTGCAAGAACTTGTAGATGTATACAATCAATACACGCAGAAAAATGGCGTTAAGGAATATTTCCTTAAATGAAGTGGATGACCTTTTTAGTTTCACTCAGCAGCCTGTCGCTTGTGGCGGGCTGTAGCAAAGTTAAGCCTGATCATACAAGCCATACTCGTACGCAAAGCAGTTCGCTAGCTCAGTTGGGTTCATTGCAGCAATGCAAAAAATATTCGGGTGTCCCCGACGCATGGCAAGACAATAAAACTGCAGGCATGGTGTGGATTCCTGAAGGTTCATTTCAATTGGGATCAAATCTTGCCTACCCAGATGAGCTGAATTTTGGAAAATCACAACGTCAGGTAAAAGGGTTTTGGATCGATCAAACCGAAGTCACTGTGGCTCAGTTTTCCAGTTTCGTCAAAGCGACAGGCTATATCACTGATGCAGAAAAACAGAAGCAGGCTGCAGTATTTTCTCCTGATGTGAATAACCCAAATCAATGGTGGCAACTGAAAGCAGATTACACCTGGAAAAATCCCAACGGTAGCGCAGGTCAAGCCCCTCTTCCCTCTGAGCCAGTTCGCTACGTTACCAAGAATGATGCAGAACATTATGCAGTTTGGTTAGGTCGTGATTTACCCACAGAACAAGAATGGGAATATGCCGCCAAAGCAGGCTCAAAAACAGATACACCCTTACATCAAGTGCCCCAGGATGCACATCAACATCCGCAAGCCAATTATTGGCAAGGTGAATTTCCACAGAAAAACACCGCTGAAGATCATTTTGCAGGGGTGGCACCTGTGGGCTGTTATGCCGCCAATGCATTCAAGTTATACGATATGATCGGTAATGTCTGGGAATGGACCTCTTCCGTTTATCATGGCGCTCATGATCAGCACATGGGCAATTACGCTGAATTACGTCAACAAAATACCACGGCAACCCAGTATGTCCTTAAAGGTGGGTCTTTTTTATGCGCATCAAACTTTTGCGCTCGTTACCGCAATAGTAGCCGTTATCCACAAGAATTTGATTTAGCCGCAACACATGTGGGGTTTAGAACCGTTTTCCGCGCACTGGAATGATACAAATCTGCATTAAAAACATCCATCGGACTGCTAGCCGAAAAGTAACAGCCAATTTAAAGTAGATAGGAAAGCAATAAAAATAGGATGGAACCATGAAAATAACACTACTCTATCTCTGTACCCTACTGACTTTAATCCTATCTGCCTGTGCCGTACATACACCTCATGGTAGCGTCATTGTTGACCCTGACAATCATCATGATGGTCGTGGTGATTTCTGTCCTCCAGGACAAGCCAAAAAAGGACGTTGCTAAATCCTCATATACCTAAACCTGCTATCGGGTTTAGGTATATTGCGCTTAAAGCGCATTTAACTTAAAACACACATTTCATCAGATAATTGCATAAGCAGTCACGTTTTTTTAATTTAATAATTTCATTTACTTAAAATCCATATAAACTATATGGAATATATTCTATTTTTTGATGGGATTTTAGATGACTCTAAGCCAGCACAGCCCAGTCATGGACATCTTGAATAAAGTTCAACATGCAGATGATTGGATGATTTTCTTAGAGCAACTGAATCACTATTTTGATGTCCAAGCGTCGCAACTGTTGGCTGTTGACCTAGAAGTACAGGCACTATCTTTCAGTGTTCATCACGGCGTGAATTTTGATTCCAATCAACTCGAACAAGCCGCACTGACCCAAATCCGTTTGGCCATAGATGATGACCCGCGTTTAAAGAAAATGCTTTTGGCCCCCATGACGGGATGGATGCATTGCTCTCAACATTTTCAAGAGCACGAAATCACACAGACTCAAGTTTACCAACGGGTACTACAGCCTCTGGATTTACGCTTCTGTTCAGCCATACAAATCATTTATGACCATAAAGTCTGTGTCTTACTGGCTTTTTTGACCAGCCCTGAACGTGGTGCATTAAGCTGTAGTGAACTTCAGCCAATTCATGAAATTTTACCCATCGTACAACAGAAAATTCAGCAATATCGCCATCATTTTGAATATTCCACCATGACCTTGCTCGGATCCCAGCTGATCCAAAAAATGAATCAACCAATTGCGATTATTAACCTAAATGGCGATATTTTAGAGATCAATTCCGAAGCTCAGCAATTATTGCAAGATCATCAACAGATTCAAATTAAACAGCGTCGTTTTATTTTAAATGAACAACATCAGCAACAATTTGACCAGAATCTGATTGAACTGGAACGTAATTATAAAAATCATCAACAACAAGCAGATCATGAACGTAGCAAAATCATCGTACTCGACCAGCATTTATTCTTAACCCTTGACCTGCTCAGCCCAGAAAAAGCCCATAAGATTTTTGGCCTTCGTCCCGTCTTGCTTGCAACATTCTCTGGATTAAAACAGAAACCTAAATATCAAAAAGACATTTGTACGCAACTGTTTATGTTTACGCCTGTTGAACATAAAATATGTGAGCAACTTCTAGAAGGTAAAACCACCAAAGAAATTGCCCTGTCACATCAAATTCAAGCCGATACGGTAAAGAAGCATCTACAATCAATTTTCAAAAAAACCCGAACGCATCGCCAAAGTGAATTGATGCAACTCTTGATGCAACTTCTATAAATATAAAGAAAGCCTTAGGCAATCTCTGCTGGGAATGCAATGACCTGATCAATTTTGACTTGATTCATGGCAACCATCAGTAAACGATCAATTCCCAAAGCGATACCTGAACACTCTGGCATATTCGGCAAAGCAGCCAACAGATACTGATCGGTTGGAATTACAGGCAAACCTTGCTGGGTTCTTTCTGCATTATCCGCTTCAAAACGTGAAGCCAGCACAGACGCATCCAAAAGTTCATCATAGGCATTTGCCAGTTCTAAACCTTCGATATAAACCTCAAAACGTGCTGCAACCAGTTCTCCATCTTCATCCTGTTTTACTTTTGCCAATGAAGCCATTTCAGGTGGAAAATCCGTTAAAAATACAGGTGCATCAAAACCTAGACTTGGTTCAACGAAATGCGAAAACAACAAGTCCATATAGGCCAAGCGATCATCGCCTAAATCAAGATTCAAACCAACACGATTCGCTGTATCTTTAAGTTGCTTCACGGTCGCCTGCAAAGGATTAATATCCAAACGATCCTGAAAAGCATGCTTATAACTGAGAACAACTGGACGAATTTCACCAAAGCGATGTGCCAAGCATGTTGCTAACAGATCCGCAGTTTCATGCATCAACCCTTTTAAATCTAATCCCGGTCGATACCATTCCAGCATGGTAAATTCACTATTGTGTTTACGACCATGTTCATCGTCACGGAATACTTTACAGATTTGATAGATTGCCCCACTGCCACTTGCCAATAAACGTTTCATTGGAAACTCTGGTGAGGTCTGTAAATACTGGGTATTTACTTTGCCATAAATATGACGCTGCACCTGAACCGAGGCCAAATGTACGTCCGTCACACCCGCCTGTGACAGAATCGGTGTTTCCACCTCAAGCACTTCACGCGCAGCAAAAAACTGGCGAATTTTGCTATACATCTCCGCACGTGCTTTCAGCGCTTCAAGTGAACAGGTCGGTTGGTAGCTTTTCATTGCTTGGTTCATGCTTGTGGTCCACCGTGTGCAGCCCATTCACGGCGCAAAGGATAATTTTTTCGGAGTAAATCAAATGCTGCTTGTTCTACTTTGCCATCTTGGATACAGGCACGAAGTTGTTGATCATCGACAGCAATATCATAAATCTGAGTCAGATGCTGTTTAAGCGTTGCTTTTACATCTTGTTGCCCGAAATACTGTTCAACACTTGGCAACTGGCTCTCGAATCGCTTTGTCACCTCATAGGCAAATGTCTGGCAAAAAGCCTCATAGATCATCTGCGTCCCTCTGGCCTTACCTTCCAGACTATAACCCGCAATATGCGGGGTCGCTAATGCCAACATATCTAATAACTGTTCTGAAATTTCAGGCTCGAACTCAAATACATCGAGAACGACTTGACGCTGCGTCGCAATAATATCAGCCATTAATGCAGACTGTTGAATCACTGGACCACGCGCACTATTGATTAAAATGGCGGATGGTTTCATTACAGCCAAAGCAGCTGCATCAAACAAATGCTGCGTGGGAAAATCACCCGATAAGGTTAAAGGTACATGAATTGAAATTGCATCGGCACGTTCTAACAGCTCAGCAAAAGAGACATTTTCAATACCTGCTAATTGCACATAAGGATCATAGCCAATTACATTCCAACCGAGAATTTGGGCCATGGTCGCCAATCGTTTACCCACATTGCCCAGACCGGCAATCGCCAAAGTAAATGTTTTATTTTTTTCTAACAGATCGATATCTAAATGTAGTAATGCGGTAATCACATATTCAGCGACCGCTTGCGCATTACAACCCGCCGCATTGCTCCACGCAATATGCTGTTGTTCTAAGGCTTGAATATCAAGATGATCAGTTCCAATGGTAGCACTACCCACAAATTTAATCGTAGTCTGATCAATTAAGGCATGGTTCACTTTGGTGACGGAGCGAACTAAAAGTGCATCGGCATCCTGCACATCGTGATGTGTCAGTGTCCGTCCTGCTCGGTGCTGTATTTCTGCAAATTCCGCAAAGAAATAATCGGTAAATGCCAAATTTTCATCTGCGATAATTTTCATGCAGAACTTTCCCTCAATAAACCTGTGCTTATTATCCTTAGCCTTATCCGAATTGACAATTCATAAATGCAACGCTGATAAGATCAGCTGGCAGAAAACCGTCTTGATTCGTACACGCATGCGACATATTGCCAATTTACTGCAACATCTTTGCTCTTATAATAATGCTTTCTGCAATTCCTTCATCCTAATGACGCAATACTCTCCCTATAAAGGCAAAAGTGGCATTAAGCGGATTTTAAATGCCACAGGCTATTCCATTGCTGGCTTTAAAGCTGCCTTTCACCATGAAGCAGCCTTCCGACAAATCCTGTTGCTCAATGTAATCTTGATCCCGATTAGCTTTTTCGTACATGTCTCAGCGGTTGAACAGGCCCTGATGGTTGCTGTCTGTTTATTGGCGATTATTGTCGAGCTTTTTAACTCAGCCATTGAAGCTGTTGTAGATCGTGTATCTTTGGAAAGAAATCCATTGTCTAAGAATGCCAAAGACATGGGTAGTGCTGCGCAATTTGTTTCTTTAGCGATTATCTTCTTTACGTGGATAATTATTTTATTGAAATAATTTTGATATCGAGAAGAAACAGGATGACTCTTTCTTCTCGTCATTTATTTCATCGGCTTAGAATCCAACCCCGATACCAATGACAGGACCTTGTTGTACCGTATCCCATTTAAAACTACCATTTTTATAGTCTTGCGATACATAACGGTAGCCCACTCTAAAGTTTACAGGTGCTGTAAATATTTTTTGACGATAACCCAAATATGCCTGTGCGATTTGGGTCTGTTCCGTGCCATAGGTATATTGAGCGGCAAGATTCCAAGGTGAATCATTATTATAGCGAAGCCTTACTCCGCCAAAATATTCATACCAATCCTCTCCAACAGAAACTTGCTTGCCCAACGCCCCTAACACACCTTCTAAATCGGTATAATTCACACCTAAACTAGGCTCAATGACCAAACCCTGACCATGAGGAAATTGTTCATAGGCTCGGTAATAAATACCTAAATTACTCATATTAACTTTAGTCGATAAAACCACAGGAAATGCATAAACTTGTTTTTTCTCTTCAGTTTTTACATATTGAATATCAGAGAAAATCCCCCACTTGCCTTTATTTATCTCTAAATGTCCCATGAGTGCCTGATCAAGTGCATCAACTGTATCTTTGAAGGGTTGATCCAGTTGATAGTTCAAACCTTGATAGCCAATCCCTCCATCAATATCGGCAGCAAATCCATAGATATTCAAAAAGACTTTGGTCTCCCCTGCAAAAGACGCTTTAATGCTTTCTGCATGAGCTTGGCACCCCAATAGGCTGCATGCCAAGATGAAACAGCAAGATTTATACATGTATATACGCTCCAACCGAGTTATGTTCTATTAAATTTTTTAAAGTTATAAATATGAATTAGCGTATTAATAGCGTTTTATCTTGGTTTTTACCATTCTACAAACGTAAAAAATCCCTGCCTAAGCAGGGATTTTTCTGATCTAGACGCAGATGTAATTACATCATGCCGCCCATTCCACCCATACCGCCCATATCTGGAGCAGCAACTTTGTCTTCTGGGATATCAGTGATCATACATTCAGTTGTCAACATTAAACCAGCAACAGAAGCTGCATGTTCAAGTGCTGAACGCGTTACTTTAGCAGGGTCAAGGATACCCATTTCTAACATATCGCCATATTCGCCAGTTGCAGCGTTATAACCGAAGTTACCTTCACCCGCTTTAACAGCATTGATGACAACTGATGGCTCATCACCAGCATTTGAAACGATTTGACGAAGTGGTGCTTCGATCGCACGACGTAAAATGTTGATACCTGCAGTTTGATCTTCGTTCGCGCCTTTTAAGCCATCCAATACGTTTACAGCACGTACCAGTGCAACACCACCACCTGCAACAACACCTTCTTCAACCGCTGCGCGAGTTGCGTGAAGTGCATCGTCTACACGGTCTTTCTTCTCTTTCATTTCAACTTCAGTTGCCGCACCAATTTTGATGACTGCAACACCGCCTGCTAATTTAGCAACGCGTTCTTGAAGTTTTTCTTTGTCGTATTCAGAAGTTGATTCTTCGATTTGCGCACGAATCTGTTGAACACGCTCAGCGATTTGCGCTGCATTACCAGCACCATCAACGATCACAGTGTTTTCTTTAGATACCGTGACTTTGTGCGCAGTACCCAAATCTTGAAGAGAAGCTTGCTCTAAAGACATGCCTACTTCTTCAGAAATTACAGTCGCGCCAGTCAAGATCGCGATGTCTTGAAGCATTGCTTTACGACGATCACCAAAACCAGGTGCTTTAACCGCACATACTTTGATAATACCGCGCATGTTGTTCACAACAAGTGTAGCAAGCGCTTCACCTTCAACATCTTCAGCAATGATAAGAAGAGGTTTACCTGTTTTAGCAACAGCTTCTAATACAGTAATCAATTCACGGATGTTGCCAATTTTTTTGTCAACAAGAAGAATGAACGGATTTTCAAGTTCAGCTGTTAAAGTATCTTGTTTGTTCGCGAAATATGGAGAGATATAACCACGGTCGAACTGCATCCCTTCTACAACGTCTAAAGCATCTTCGAAGCCAGAACCTTCTTCTACAGTGATAACACCTTCTTTACCTACTTTTTCCATCGCTTGAGCGATAAGTTTACCAACAGTAGTATCAGAGTTCGCAGAGATTGAACCTACTTGTTCAATTGCCTTGAAATCATCAGCAGGTTTTGCATTGGTACGGATATTTTCAACAACAGTTTTAACGGCGATGTCGATACCACGTTTTAAATCCATTGGGTTCATACCAGCAGTCACTGATTTGATCCCTTCATTTAAGATTGCTTGCGCAAGTACAGTTGCAGTTGTTGTACCGTCACCCGCGATATCATTTGTTTTAGAAGAAACTTCACGAACAAGTTGAGCACCCATGTTTTCAAACTTGTCTTTTAAAGAAATTTCTTTCGCAACTGTTACACCATCTTTAGTGATGTGTGGCGCACCGAAAGAACGGTCGATGACAACGTTGCGGCCTTTAGGACCTAAAGTAACTTTTACTGCATCTGCAAGTGTGTTTACGCCTGCAATCATTTTTGAGCGAGCTGAATCACCAAATTTTACGTCTTTAGCTGACATGTTTAACTCCGAATCTTTTTAAATACTGTATCTGATTAATTTGTGAGTTATGTATCGATTAGCCTTCAAGTACAGCTAAGATATCTGACTCTTTCATGATCAAGAGTTCTTCACCGCTTACTTTTACTGTTGTACCTGCATAAGTACCGAACAATACTTTATCGCCAACTTTAACGTCTAAAGCGCGAACGCCATTGTCAGTGATTTGACCATTACCTACTGCGATAACTTCACCTTGAGATGGTTTTTCAGCAGCAGAACCTGGAAGTAAAATACCACCAGCCGTTTTAGTTTCTTCTTCTACGCGACGAATCACAACACGATCATGTAATGGACGAATGTTGCTCATAGTTAACTCCATCAGACTTAGTCTTTTTGATTAATGCGTATCGCCAATTCATGGCAATACATAAAATTTTGATATGCCACTTTTGTGGGGTTAAAAAAAATAGCTTCAAGGGGAGAATGAAAAAAAATTCTACTTATAGATGATTTTTTAAACATCGAAATCTATAGATGCCGAATTAAACAACATTTTGGGATTTCACAAATATTTTAAGTGATTCATCAAACCAATAATGTTCGATCGCACCATCCTCCAAAATTACATTAAAACTATTCGAAAATCCAAAACGTAATCGATTTGAGGTTGCTGTTCCAGCATGAATATCAAAGATCGGATGATCAAAACCCAATTGAAAAATTTGATTTAAATCATGAACGGCCACTTTGTGCAAATGTCCATGTAATAAACCAAATAAACCTGTTTCTCCCCAGCGCTCTAAAGCAATTTTTCCTAACACAGGACAATCCTTATCACCATGCTCATTTGGAAAGGTATAAAAGGGTTGATGGAAAACCACCAGTTTGATTTTATTGGGTGGCGCTTTTTTTAACTGCTCATAAGCCTCATGAATTTGCTCAAGAGAAATATGTCCTCTGGTATGATAGCGCCGACGAATACTATTCATTCCAACAATATAAAAATGCTCCGTTTCCAACGTTGTTTCCAAACGACCAAAGAAGGCCTGATAACGTACAAAAGGAGAAAAGAAACGATTCCAGACATGATAAAGCGGAATATCGTGATTGCCTGGCACCACCAGATAAGGAAGATTGAGGGAATCTAGAAATTGTCGACATGCATAAAACTGCTTCAAGCGTGCGCGTTGGGTAAGATCACCACTCACAATCACAGCTTCAGGACGATGCTGCTGACAAAACTGCTTGATCGCTTCAAGGCAAACTTCTCGTTCCGTCCCAAAATGCAGATCAGACAGATGTAATAACATTCGGAACCATCACTTTTAACGCTGACTTCTTCACTGAAAATTTTAATGGAGTTTGCATCTCCATAAGTTCTCCATCCACGGCAACTGTTAATTTTGGCTTTTTACAATCGACCTGTATATGTTCAGCACAAAATGAATACACATCTGAAGCCTGATCAATTTTGCCCTGAATCAACTTCCATAACATTTTTAATAAACTGAGACGATCACTTTTAGCGACTACAACCCCTGCAAGCTTGCCATTGGCAGCACACTCGGCAATTCTTAATTTCATATCACTGAGCTGTAATTGATTATTGCCAAAAAAAATCAAAGGTGTGGCTACTGGATACTTTTGACCATCTACAGTAACCGCCAACTTTAAAGACTTAGATTCACGCAGCAACACGTCCAAGCCCGATGTATAGGCATTCAATGGAAAACGGCCTAGTCGCTGATTGTACAATTCACGTTTTTTTATAAATAAAGGATATAGCCCCAAACTTGCATTATTGAGATAAATTTGGTCATTGATCGCAGCAACATGCACCGCTTGTATCACACCCGTTGCAATCACCTCTGCCGCTTGAGCAACATCAATCGGGATATTTAATGCCCGTGCGACATAATTAAACGTCCCTAGCGGTATAATTCCCATCGGAATATCAGTATGGATAAGTTTTTTTGCAACGGCATTCAACGTTCCATCCCCCCCAGCCGCAACCACCACACCCCGTGAATCTGCCTGCTGATGTCTAGCAAATACAGCCTGCATCATTTCATCAAAATTAACCTGTTGATTTAACTCAAAAACCTGAATTTCAAATCCATATTGTGTCCAATAGGTCATGAGGCGTTCATATTCTTCATCTTGCTGCGCAGCATGAAAGCCTGATTTTTGATTATAAATAATAGATAAAGGCTGTAAATTTTGACTCATTCGCATCAACCTCAAGGCTTTAGATAAGCTTATTTTTGTTTACAAAATCAACAAATAAAAGCAAGTTTATGTAAATTTTGAATGAACATTATTCATATAATCAATAACAATTCTCAAAAAATTAAAAATAAATTAAATAACTGATTATTAATAAAATTTATAAAAAAAATATTACATATAAAAAAACAAAATAACAAAAAGTAGAATAATAAAATTACTAAAAAACAAACACATAAACCAAAATAAACATTTCCACCCTTCATCACCCACCTATTCTTTAGTCTTATATTTTTTATGATTTTATGCTTTAATACAGCCACTTTTTTTACTTCATCTGTCTCACTGCCATCCAGTGGATAGAATTTGTACGTCGTACACACTTTAAAAAGGCATCACCATGACCCAAGTGAACGCACCAGAATTCGTTCGTCACCCTAAGCTAATTGCATGGGTGGAAGAAATTGCAAAATTGACCAAACCAGCAAAAATCGAATGGTGTGACGGAAGCGAAGAAGAATATCAACGTCTTATGGACTTGATGATCGCTAACGGCACCATGCAAAAACTTAACCAAGAAAAACATCCTGGTTCTTATCTTGCAAATTCTGATCCTTCTGACGTTGCTCGTGTTGAAGACCGTACTTATATCTGCTCGCAAAATGAAGAAGATGCTGGCGCAACAAACAACTGGGTTGCTCCTGCAGAAATGCGCGAAAAATTAAATGGATTATTTGACGGTGCAATGGAAGGCCGTACCATGTATGTGGTTCCCTTCTCGATGGGTCCTTTAGGAAGCCACATTGCTCACATCGGTATCGAGTTAACAGATTCACCTTACGTTGCAGTCAGCATGACTAAAATGGCGCGTATGGGTAAAGCAGTTTATGACGTGTTAGGTACTAATGGTGAGTTTATCCCATGTGTACACACTGTTGCTGCACCGCTTAAAGATGGTCAAAAAGATGTTGCTTGGCCATGTAACAACGAAAAATATATCGTTCACTATCCAGAAACTCGTGAAATCTGGTCTTACGGTTCTGGTTACGGCGGCAACGCATTGCTTGGTAAAAAATGCCTAGCATTACGTATTGCTTCTGCAATGGGTCGCGAGCAAGGCTGGTTAGCTGAACATATGCTGATTTTAGGTGTAACCAATCCACAAGGTGAAAAACACTACATCGCAGCGGCATTCCCTTCTGCTTGTGGTAAAACAAACTTTGCGATGTTGATTCCACCAGCAGGTTACGAAGGCTGGAAGATTGAAACTGTAGGTGATGATATTGCTTGGATCAAACCAGGTGAAGACGGTCGCTTATATGCAATCAATCCAGAAGCAGGTTTCTTCGGTGTTGCGCCTGGTACAAATACCAAAACCAACCCGAACTGTATTGCAACCATGCATAAAGATGTAATCTACACCAACGTTGCAGTAACCAAAGACGGCGAAGTATGGTGGGAAGGTCTAACTAAAGAAGTTCCAGCTGACCTGATCACTTGGAAAGGCCAACCTTATGTTGAAGGCGAAAAAGCAGCACATCCAAACTCACGTTTTACTGTTTCTGCGGGTCAATGCCCTTCGATTGATGCTGACTGGGAAAATCCAGCGGGCGTACCAATCTCTGCATTTATCTTCGGTGGTCGTCGTGCAGACACAGTGCCTTTAGTATCTGAAGCATTTGACTGGGTTGATGGTGTTTATAAAGCAGCAACCATGGGTTCTGAAACAACTGCTGCGGCTGTTGGTCAACAAGGTATTGTTCGTCGTGACCCATTCGCAATGCTTCCATTTGCAGGTTATAACATGGCTGACTACTTCGGCCACTGGTTACAACTTGGTCAAGAAGTTGGCGCAAAAGCTGAAGCTGCTGGTAATAAACTACCAAAAATCTTCAACGTAAACTGGTTCCGTCGTGATGCTGAAGGCAACTTCGTATGGCCAGGTTTCGGTCAAAACATGCGTGTTCTTGAATGGATCATTGATCGTTGTGAAGGCCGCGCTGAAGCGACTGAAACACCAATCGGTTATGTTCCGACTTACGAACAGTTGAACTGGACTGGTATTGACTTCTCTAAAGAGCAATTCAACACAGTAACAGCACAAGACAAAGACCAATGGATCAAAGAACTTGAAAGCCACACTGAGTTATTCACTAAACTTGGTGCTCGCTTACCTCAAGCACTTAAAGATCGTCAAAATGAATTATTAGCAGCTGTTAAATCTGCTTAACTCCTTCATCCCTCTTGACTAAAGAGGATTAGGGAGATTAGAAAAGGTCGCTTCGGCGGCCTTTTTTATTGCTCAAATTTCGAAAATTCCTATCAACTCTCCACCCCACTCTAGGTATTCCCATTAAGCTTTAGCTAAAATAAATTGCAAAATTAACGAATATTAACAATAATTGTAACAATAATATTTCTCATTTACATGGTTGTAGCTATGAGTTCTTCCCCGCTATTTAAACGCACCCCACTATTTTTAGCCATCTCAACATTAGTCAGTATCAGTTCTTATAGTTATGCACTTGACGGGGAATCGCAACAACTTCCAACCATCAAAGTCCAAGCAACTCAGGACAGTGACATCAGTGAAAAAACCAAAGCTTACAGTATTAAAAATAGCTCAAGTGCAACTAAACTCAATATTGAAGCCAAAGAAATTCCACAGACCATCAATGTGGTGACACGTCAACAAATTGAAGATTTCGGTCTGACCAGCTCAAGAGATGTTTTAAATAACACCCCTGGTGTCACCGTAAATTCGCTGGAAACTGAGCGCTCGGTATATATGGCGCGTGGCTTTGAAATCTCAAATATTCTAGTCGATGGTGTTGGCTTCCCATCAGGAGGGTGGAATTATAATGACACCAATCCTGACAGCTATTTCTATGATCGAATTGAAGTGATTAAGGGTGCAGATGCACTCACCAATGCATTTGGTGATCCAAGTGCAACCATTAACTATATCCGTAAACGCCCAACTAAAGAGTTTCAAGCCAATGCGGGTCTGAGCTATGGCTCATGGGATACACAACGTTATGAAGCAGATGCTTCAGGTAGTCTAGTAACAGATGGCAGTGTCCGCGGTCGCCTTTCAGGTTTCCAACAAACCGGAGATTCTCATTTGGACCGCTACACGTCTGAGAAAAATGGTATTGCTGGGATTCTAGAAGCTGATCTTGGTGATAGCACCCTACTTACTATTGGTGCAAGCCAAGAAAAAAACAAACCAAATGCCAATAACTGGGGTGCTTTACCCCTCATGGATTCCTCTGGCAAACAAATCAGCTATGACCGCTCTTACAATCCGAATCCAGACTGGGCGTATTGGGACAATACTTCACGTAATGCATTTTTTGAGCTCAAACAAAAACTCTCAGAAACTTGGTCTGCCAACCTGAGCTATAACTACAATGAAAAAAATCGTGAAAGCCGATTGCTATACTATTATGGTTATCCAACCGCAAACGGTGCTGATATTGACTTTACTGCGGGTGGTTATCTCGAGAAAAACAAACAGCACAATATCGACCTCAATCTAAAAGGTAAATTTGAATTATTTGGCCAACAACATGAAGCGATTGTCGGTTATAACTTCACTCAGAACAAACAGAATGATGCTCAAAGCATGGGCACTATTCACGATAGCAATGTTGGAACATGTGTTCGTGGCTCAGGACAAAACCAATATCAGGCGCAATGTACAACAGACTGGGCAAGCTGGACTCCAACCAACGTCACTTGGTCTGACTTCGTTAAACAAGCAGATTATACACAACGCAATCAATCCATTTATGCTGCAACCCGCCTTCACTTCAATGATGATTTAAAATTAACCCTAGGCGCAAATTACGTCCAAGCCAAGAGTGAAGGTACCAGCTACAGCTCACCAATGGTTTATGATGAAAGTAAAGTTTCCCCATATGCTGGTATCACCTATAACTTCACCCCTGAATATACAGGTTATATGAGTTATACCTCAATTTTCCGCCCACAAACTGCAGTTGATCAAACAACTGGCAAAGTTGCAGATCCAATTGAAGGGAAGAGCTATGAAGTTGGGTTTAAGAGTTCTTGGTTAGACAGTAAACTCACAGGTACACTGGCTGTGTTTAGAACTGAAGAAAGTAATTACCCGTTACGCCCTACAGATAGCCATCCTCTTAATCGTACCTCAGCAATTAGTGATCTTCGTTCTCAAGGTGTAGAAGTTGGTCTGGCGGGACAACTCACCGATCAAGTCAATGTTTCTCTTGGCTATACCCAATTTAGCCTACAAGATCTGAAAAATGGCGGTGCAGCAAGAACCTACAATCCAACGCAAAGCTTTAATCTATTAACCACCTATTCTCCAGCTCAATTGCCAAAACTGAAAGTTGGTGCTGGGGTGAAATGGCAAGGTAAAATCACCCGTTTTGACCCAAGCTTTAGCACCTACCTCAGACAAAGTGATTATGCATTGTTGAACTTGATGGCAAGCTATGACATTAGTCCAAATCTTTCTATTCAAGCCAATGCCAATAACGTGACTGATAAAAAGTATTTGAATAGCTTTACCGATGGGCAGGCATTCTACGGAGCACCTGCAAATTACACCGTTGCATTCCGCTTCAAGTACTAATTAAGACCAATAAAAAAGCCCCTTATTCAAAGGGGCTTTTTTAATTCAAATACTGTCCCGTCTTGAAATAAGTTTACACATAGGAGACTTATTTTATAGAGAATAACAAAGCGTTTTATCCAACCACAATATACCTGTTCAGCCCTATAACTTATATGCTTATAACGAATACACTACATAACTAAATCAAGTAATTTTGGCTGATGAACAGATATTTTATAATCCTTGTTATTTTTATTATTTGTTGATAGTTTTAAGTTCAAATAAATCAATTATTTTTGTTTCATTTTTAAATCAATTAGGTCTCTTATGCTGCAGAATTTGGAATCTTATGTGTCACCTCTGTCGCATATGAGTAGTTAGCTTGCAGAGGATAGTTCGTGGTTAGTCATATTAAAAAACTTTGCAATTCATACTGCCTTGCTATTGATAGTGGGAAAAATGAACATGAAGGTGTTAGCACTTTCGATTGGCCCAAGCTTATTTACTCTGAAATAAAAGATCTGAGGGCAGCAGATTTTGAACCGCATACGCGATACGACTTCGTTTTACTAAAGGCAAATTTTCACAAATTAGCAAACAAGGGAAGCTTTTCTCACAATGAACTTCCAAGTTTTAGTAGGGCCGCTAGGGCGCTTGAAGGCGTTTTAGATAACTACGCAAAAGGTGGTGAATACTTATTGCCACAAAAATTTGACTTTATTCATGATGACGAGCTTAAGAAAATAATACAACGCGATTATCGGGAGCTGCACTTCATTCTAATGCCTGATGAAGCGTGGAAAAGCGCTGTTGTTATGTGTGGTAGCATAATTGAATCGATTCTTTATGATGTCTTATCCCAAATCAACAATATCAATAAAGCAAACTCAAGTAGAAAGGCACCAAAAAATAACTCTGGAATTATAGAAATTAACTCTGGCAAGTGGAAGTTAATAAATTTAATCGAAGTTGCTGTGGATATAGGGGTCCTGCCTGCACAAAGAGCAGCATCCATCGATCAAGTTCTACGAGACTATAGAAACTTTGTGCATCCACAAAAGGAAATTAAGTCTAAGCACCCCTGCACTGAAGCGGAAGCATATATGGCCAAAGGATGCCTAGATGGTGTTTGCAACCACTTAAGCAGCCTACCAAGCTAACAAGTCAATCAACCAGACCCGCTAAAGCGGGCCGGTTATTTCCAACATTAGGCATTAAATATGCCCCTCATATTAAACTTGAGATTACTATGGCCGACAAAGATAAAGATCGCGAGATTACTATTGATGACTTCGAGAGAGTCTCATCAGAAATTAATTCCATGATGGATGATTTGGCTGATCAACTACCACCGCGTGCCAAAGAATTATTTAGTGAAGTAAGGGCATTCAGATCATCAATTACTGAAGAAACTGATCGCGGGGCAGTTCTTATGTCAGCCGCATTTCTTGATGAAAAACTCAAACAGATCATTGAAAAAAGAATGGTTCAAGACAGAAAAACCCTCCAAAAAGCATTTGATTTTAATGGCCCACTTGGAACATTTTCATCAAGAATTGATTTTTGCTATCTTATCGGAATCATCCCAAAAAATGCACAAAAAGACTTACATACAGTCCGAGCCATAAGAAATCAGTTTGCCCATCATGCCGCACCACTTAGTTACGAAGATGAAAAAGTAAAAAATCTATGCTCTCAGCTTGTTTTTCATGGCATAAAAAATCCGGTTGATGGGGGATCTCGGTTTCGAAGATCAGTAATGGGCCTGCTAATTTATATAAATTCAGCATTTGAGAGTATTGAACATATTGAAGCTGCCCCAGACTACATAATACCAGATCGCTCTGACGTCTATATTGCAATATCAGATGTCTTCACTAAAATAACTGGCATGGAGTACCCACTCAAACATGAGCACGAATGAGGTTAATGCCTAACTCCAACGTTAGAAGCCTTATGAAAACCAGCACGAGACAAAGGATTGATCGCAAAGAACTAATGCCCCCGTTAGTGCACAAAGCGCTGAGCGCATCCTTTCCAAAGAAAAACGACTATTGCCCGAGTGAGACTGGCTACGAGGAAGAGCTTTCCGAGCTAATGCACTTTGGAATAGTGTCAGTAAAAGACCTACGAGTTTTGCTCAAAAAGCATCGTAAGAAAATTCTCGAAATCGACAGATCACCAATGCATCAGGTGCACCAGAGAATGTATGCAAAGGAAATAGGCGCAGAAAAATTCAACGATTACGTTCGCCGGCAATACTGATTTGCCTATCCTAGGCTGCTGCACCTAACCTTGGAGCTTGAGTTTGGCGAAACATACTAATCCTCGCCAATGTGCGTGACGGCATCTAACAATACGCTCAACTGACGCTCACTTCGTTCGCTGGACGTCCAAAAGCTGCACTTTTGGCCGCCCGTTAGCTTAATCGTTAGATAAAAGGCTTTTTAAAGACAGTACGGTTATACGATTTTTAAGCTGCGTGTGGCTCTTGTTGTCTAGAAGCTAAATAAGCATCCAAAGCTTCTGTTTCATTTTTCGCGAAGCTAAGACCTAGTTTTGAACGTCTCCAAAGAATATCTTGGCTGGTCGTTCCCCATTCAAAGCGACATAAATAGTCCACTTCTTTAGCATACAAGCCTTGATCAAAATGCTGACCTAATTGCTCAACCGAAGTTGCTTCACCTAAGATATTCCAAATACGTGAACCATAAGCAGATGCCCAACGTTTTGCCAAAGCCTCAGATGCATCAATGATTTGTGCACGAATCTCTTTCGCCAACTGTTCAGCTGTTGCCATATTTTCACCACCCGGCAAAGCTTCTGTCGCTGTCCAACTGCCTTTCATTTCTGGGAAAAATGCTTTGAGCTGCTGCATTGCAGATTCTGCCAACTTACGATAAGTCGTTAACTTACCACCAAAGACTGACAGTAAAGGTGCCTGATCTTCCGCTTCTTGCGATAAAGCCAAAGTATAGTCACGGGTAATGGCAGATGGATTATCTGACTCATCATCACATAATGGACGTACGCCCGCAAAAGTCGAAATAATATCGGCTTGCGTTAATTGATTTTTAAAGTGTGCATTGCTCACTTCAATTAAATAATCAATCTCTTCTTGAGTAATTTTAACTTGTGCAGGATCACCTTGATATTCGCGATCCGTGGTTCCGATCATCGTATATTGATCCAAGTACGGAATGGCGAACACAATACGACGGTCATCATTCTGCATGATAAACGCTTTATCACCTTCATACAACTTTGGCACAATGATATGACTACCCTGAATCAAACGGATGCCATATGGTGATTTAAGCTGTAAATCCTGCTTGATGAATTGCGCAACCCAAGGACCCGCAGCATTCACTAAAGCCTTGGCTTTAATCTGGAATTGACCCTGTGCATTTTCCAAATCAACGACCCAATATTGACCTTCACGTTGCGCTGATAAACAGCGAGTACGCGTTACAATATCAGCACCCTTTTCACGGGCATGCATTGCATTTAAGACAACCAGACGTGAATCATCTACCGCACAATCTGAATATTCAAAACCGCGAGTAATTGCAGTATTTAATGGACTGTCTTCTTTAAAATAAACGTTATTCGAACCCAATAACTTTTCACGTTTACCCAAGTGATCGTAAAAGAACAAACCTGTACGAATCAACCATGCTGGGCGCAAATGTGGACGATGCGGCATGATAAAACGCATTGGACGGATAATGTGGGGTGCTTTTGCCAACAATACTTCGCGTTCAGCCAAGGCTTCACGTACCAAGCGAAACTCTTTATGTTCAAGGTAGCGTAAACCACCATGAATCAATTTACTGCTTGCAGAAGATGTATGGCTCGCCAAGTCATCTTTTTCACACAGGAATACCGATAAGCCACGACCCGAAGCATCTGCTGCAATACCAACACCATTGATACCGCCACCGATCACAGCAAGGTCATAAATTTTGTCATTTGACTGAGGAGAAGTTTGCATAAGTCACCGCAAATTTTCATTATTGTTCAATAACGAACATTTGAACATACAATATGAAAATAAACAATAAAAAGTAGTCAAAAAAATGCCAATTTATAGACATTTTTAGATAAATGGTCAAAATTAAAAATACAGGGATTAAAAAGATGATAATCAAGCAACACAAAGGCTGCTCAAGCTTATAACATTATTTTTATTTAAAGATTCTTGAGCCTAAAGCACTCAGCTCAAGAAAAGTAACAATTTTTCGAAAATGAAGATTTATGTCGCAACAATCAACCCAACATCCAAATCGCGAATAGTTTTTATAAACTCATCGTTGGGTTGTTGATCGGTAAAAATACAGTCAACTTGCTTTAGAGAACCCAAACGAATCATGGCATTACGACCAAATTTACTGCTATCCGCAGCCAAAAATACCTGACGCGCACTGGATACAATCTCTTGAGATACACACACTTCTTGGAAATCAAAATCCAGCAAAGTACCGTCTTCTTCAATCCCACTGATCCCGACCAAAGCATAATCTGCTTTAAACTGCTTAAAAAAGTCTGCCGTTGCCTGACCAATCACACCACCATCTGGACGAACGCGCCCACTGGCAATCAATACTTCAAAGTCTTCTTTGGTACTGAGGATTTTGGCAACATTAAGATTATTGGTAATGATTCTTAAACCAGTATGGTTCAACAACGCATGTGCAATTGCTTCGGTTGTGGTTCCAATATTAATAAATAAAGAGGCGTGATCTGGAACGGCTGCTGCAACAGCAGCAGCAATCCGTCTCTTTTCTTCTAACATATGCCCCACACGCATCGTATATTCAGTGTTTTCTACACTCGAATCATGCGCTGCACCACCATGGTAACGTCGTAACAACCCCTCATCCGCCAATTGATTAATATCACGACGGATGGTTTGAGGTGTCACATCAAAATGTTGAGCAAGTTCTTCAATACTGATATAGCCACGCTCTCGTACTAATTCGAGGGTTTTTTGTTGGCGTAGTATCAAGCTCATGCTCATCCATCCTGTGTTATTTTAGATCATGCAATAAAGAGTATTTTAGCTTAGTCTTCCGCCCAATCACGAGTACGTCCGACTGCTTTTAACCAACCTTTATAGAGTTTTTCAGTCACATCCTGACTGCACTCTGGGGTAAAGGTATTTTCGATGGTCATTCTACTCTTCAATTCGTTTAAATCCGACCAGAAACCGACAGCCAAACCAGCCAAGAATGCTGCACCCATCCCCGTGGTTTCTTTCATCGCAGGACGTTCTACCGAAGTGCCCATGATATCTGCTTGGAACTGCATTAAGAAGTTATTTGCAGTTACGCCACCATCGACACGTAAGGTTCGCAACTTCTCACCAGAATCTTGCTGCATGGCATCCAGCACATCACGAGTTTGATAGGCAATCGACTCAAGCGTTGCACGAATGATGTGTTCTATGCTCACACCACGCGTAATCCCCAAAATCGCACCACGTGCTGTCGGATCCCAATATGGCGCACCCAAGCCAGTAAAGGCAGGTACAACATAGACTCCATTACTGTCTTTCACTTTGGTTGCGTAATATTCAGAATCATGCGAATCATTAATCGCTTTCAGTTCATCGCGTAGCCACTGCACACATGAACCACCATTGAACACTGCGCCTTCCAATGCATAGTTCACTTCACCACGTGGACCACATGCAATCGTGGTTAATAAACCATGATCAGATTGAACAATGCGCTTGCCCGTATTCATGAGCAAGAAACAGCCTGTACCATAAGTATTTTTAGCCTGACCCGCTTCAACACACATTTGTCCAAACAATGCAGCTTGTTGATCCCCTGCGATACCCGCAATTGGAATACCAATTTCTTGACCGCTAATGGTATGTGTATAACCATAAACTTCAGAAGAACCACGAACCTCAGGCAACATCGCTTTAGGAATGTTCAAAGCCTCAAGCAGTTTATCGTCCCATTCCAAAGTCTCAATGTTAAACAACATGGTGCGAGAAGCATTGGTATAGTCAGTCACATGAACTTGACCATTGGTCAATTTCCACAACAACCAAGTATCGATCGTGCCAAACAAAAGCTCGCCACGTTCTGCACGTTCACGGCTGCCTTCAACACGGTCCAAAATCCACTTAATTTTAGTCGCAGAGAAATACGGATCAAGCACCAAACCTGTCACTTTATGCACGTAATCTTGCCAACCGTCTTGGCGCAGTTGATTACAAATTTCATTGCTTTGGCGGCTTTGCCACACAATTGCATTGTAAATAGGTTTTCCTGTCTTTTTATCCCAGATAACCGTGGTTTCACGTTGGTTAGTGATCCCAATTGCCGCAATTTGCTCACTGGAAATACTGGCTTGCGCCAAAGCTTCAACCCATACCGCGCTTTGAGTCGCCCAGATTTCCATTGGATCATGCTCGACCCAACCTGGTTGTGGGTAAATTTGCGTAAATTCACGCTGAGCAATACTGATGACATTCGCATCGTGATCCAATACGATCGCACGTGAACTCGTTGTACCTTGGTCAAATGCAACCACGTATTTTTTTTGACTATCTGTAGAGATCATGACATACCTATCCAGACTTGCTTAATTAAGGGTCTAAGGACACTCCTATAAACCCTATGCTGCAATAAATTAAATGCCCGTTAAAAAACGGGCTCAAATACTGCAAAAAAGCAATGACTTCTGTATTAAATAAAAAACTTGGCAGATTATATGCAAAATTGTTCGAAAACGAAAATTCTTTCTTTAAAATTGAAGCTAAAAATCGATGAATAGCCTGTGTTTTAAAGATTCCTCACAATAAAAAACTTATTTTATGCGATACTGAAACCAGAAATAACAGGACCATTGATATGAAAAAAACCAATTTATTGTTAATTATGAGCGGTACACTTCTTATTGCAGCATGTCAAAGCAGTCCACATCAGTACAATGGCGTGACTGGTTATCAAATCGAAAATAAAACAGCCTCTTCAGCAACCGTCGCTTATACTCTCGCTGCACGCAGTAATAGCGATTTGGATGAGAAAAAATTACAACATGCATGTAAGCAAATTTTAGGTGCAGAAAAAACATATAAACTTGCTGTGCTCAGTGTAAATGAAATTATGAATCCAGCCCAGCAAGAACAATACGGTGTCAAATTAGGTAATAGTCGTGCCACTTTCGGCCTGTCCAATTCACCAGACTTAAACAACAGTGAAGGCTATGCGACACGTCAAGCACTTGAAACTCGCCCAACCACACTGAAAGTGGTTCGTTATACCTGCTCTTAATCGAATAGATTGATGATTTAAAAAGGATGTATCCCATCATCAGGAATACATCCGCTTTATTTTATCCCTTTAAAACATCGTGAATAGATAAGTCTTTATCAAACACAGATTTTGCAAACGGGCATAAAGGAATCACTTTGACGTTACGTTCGCGTACAAACGTAATCAGCTCATTCAATAATTTACGCCCCACGCCTTGCCCGCGAAATTGATCATTTACATCAGTATGATCAATAATGAGCATACTATCTCCTGCCCAGGTATATGCCATTTCACCTGCGAGTAAATCGCCCTCTAAAAGCTTAAATGCGCCATGTTTGCCATCATCAACCTGCTGAATACCCATACACTTTCCCTTTTTCCATCAAAACAATATCTTTAAGAATAGCCACCAAAGGCCATCTGTTTATTTCATTTGAATGTTTTAGCATGTGCAATGAGGAGATTGTGTTGAGATTTGCTAACCTCAACACAGTGTATTCTTAATAGAAATTGTTTATTTTATTTGGTGCGATAAAAACTGACGTTTCTAAACTCTTTGGCTTCATCTAAGTCTGGCCAAGTCGTTGCACTACGCTCATCAATTTTCAGATATCGAGGATGGCTGAAATTTTTGACTCGACTGTCCGCAACCCACACTTCGGGTGCAAACTTTAAAAATTCATCCAAAAAGAAGCGATTGGATTGGTCATATAATACATCGGCTGCCAGTAATACATCCACTTGTTCGGACTGGTACAAATCGTCTAGATACCCCAGCTCAACATCATTCAATAAAGCATTTTCATGACATGATGCAAGACTGCTTGGATCAATATCACAACAAATCACCCGCTTTGCGCCTGCCATTTTTGCCGCAATCGCGACCACGCCTGAACCCGCACCAAAGTCTAAAACCACTTTATCTTTAACATGATGAGGCTCGGCCAATAGCCATTGTGCCATCGCCAAACCAGAAGCCCAGCAAAAAATCCAATACGGCGTTTCATTCCAAATCCGCCGAATCACTTCATCGTCTAAGCGATCTGTGGGGAACACAGGTGGAATCAACCAAAGGGAAATTGGTGTTTCTGGTAACTGTTGTGCCAACAAATCCGTGTTTGGAATCACCTCATGCAAGGCTTTAAGCAATTGCTCGGGTGCTTTGGCAAATTGAAAAGTACAGCTCATATGTGTTTAATTCTAAAAAACCCCTCTTCACGAGGGGTTATTAATCATCTTTACGCTAATGCTTTTTCAGCAGCTTCTACAGTTTGACGAATCAAGGTGGTGATCGTCATTGGGCCTACGCCACCAGGTACGGGTGTATAAGCAGAAGCGATCTCTTCGATACCGACCAATTGGATATCACCAACTCCACCGCCATCACGCGGGTGGAAGCCTGCATCTACAACAACTGCACCTTGCTTGATCCAGTCTTTTTGGATCAATTCAGCTTTACCCACTGCACCCACAATAATATCAGCTTGCTTCACCAGTTCTGGAAGATTTTGCGTACGTGAGTGGCAAATCGTCACTGTTGCATTGGCTTGTAATAGCATCATCGCCATTGGCTTACCCAAAATCGCAGAGCGACCGACGACAACTGCATGTTTGCCCGCGATTTCAATCTTGTTTTCTTGCAAAATAGTCATGATACCAGCAGGTGTTGCAGAACCATATGCCGCTTCACCCATTGCCATACGGCCAAAACCTAAACACGTCACGCCATCGACATCTTTTGCCAATGAGATTGCATCGAAACATGCTCTTTCATCAATCTGTTCAGGTACTGGATGTTGTAACAAGATACCGTGTACATCTGGATTGGCATTTAATTTTTCAATTTCAGCCAATAATTGTTCAGTTGTGGTTTCTTTTGGAAGTTCAACTTTAAGTGAATCCATGCCCACACGGCGACAAGCATTGCCTTTCATACGCACATAAGTTGCAGATGCACCATCATCACCAACCAATATCGTTGCCAAGATTGGGGTACGCCCCGATTTTGCTTTTAATGCTTCTACACGTACCAACAAATCCGTTTCAATTTGTTTTGCTAATGCACGACCGTCTAAAACCAATGCCACAGCGCATCTCCAAAGTGGGTATGAATCAATTGCGTAAATAATACATGATAATTTGAGCAATATTCTTTTAGATGTTGTTTTTATGTGCATATTCGCTATAAACACTATTGTTTTTTTTTTAAAGATTGCTAATATGTGCATCACCAAGAGATGGCGGGGTGGCAGAGTGGTCATGCAGCGGACTGCAACTCCGTGTACGCCGGTTCGATTCCGACCTCCGCCTCCATTGGTAAAGCCCGAGTGGTGAAATCGGTAGACACAGGGGATTTAAAATCCCCCGCCCACAAAGCGTGCCAGTTCGAGTCTGGCCTCGGGCACCATTTTTCAGCAAATGAAATATGGTGCAAATAAAAATCCAGCGTAAGCTGGTTTTTTTATGCCTAGAATTTGGATCACAATAAAAAAGCCAAGCACGAAGACTTGGCCTTTCCCTCGCTTTTTAAATTTAAGCCACTTGCTGTCCTGTTTTCACTGGTAATAGATTTTTATCCAAACTCAATTGATAGCCACGTGTTTTATCAAGTGTATATTCAGGCTTTTTGATTGAATCCAGATAAATCCATTGTGATTGCACTTGAGCATCATCAAACTGCACCACCAAATAACCTCTTTGATTCAAATTGCAGTAATTCAACTCATCAATCAATGTGGTGAATGCAAACTCAAACTGTTGCAACTGTGCCAGCGGAATATTTAAGTATTTTTCCAAGCCTGGTGAGGACACTGAACTGGTTGCCAGCTCAACCCCAACAAATGCACCATCTTTGTTATATAGATTAGAAGACCATGCATTATGAGTATCCCCTGCCAACACCACCACTTTTTTCTTTAGTTGTGCCAAAGCGCCATACACAACCTCACGCTCAACAAAATAGCCATCCCATGCATCCAAGTTATAGGGCGCAACGGTTAGGACACGTGCTTTTTCTTGTGCCGTTAAAGTAGGATCACCTTGTAATAATCGAATTTTCAATTTTACTAATTCAGTGATTTGGGCATTCATCTTATTTAAGGTATCCGTACTCGGATTCCCTGAGGTAATTTCAGCTAAAGCAAGTAGCAGCTCAGCAGGAACTAACATCTTGGTCATTAAAATTTGCTGACCGAGCACATTCCAAGTTGCTGACGACTGCTGTAATTTACCAATCAACCAATCACGCTGGGTATATCCCATTAAAGTACGAGCAGGATTGGTCAAATCTGTCTGGAATTTTGCAACATCCAAACCATTCGCTGTCATATATTTGGTATAATCCAACTGCTCATCACGGGCAATAATACGGGTATCCAACATCGTCAATTGAACCAGATTCCCAAAATCAAACTGGCGATAAATCTTGGTGTGTTGATCATCAACAGGACGAATTGGCATCCACTCAAAATAGGCCTGTAGAGCTGCCAATTTACGATCCAGAAAAGACCCTTCATTTGACTGGTGATTCTCAGCCCCTTCACGCCATGCGTCATTGGCTAACTCATGGTCATCCCAAATCACAATAAATGGATGACGATGGTGCAAGGCCTGTAAGTCTTTATCTTTACGATAGAGCGCATAACGTTTGCGATAATCATCTAATTTGATAATTTCTTTATTATTATCAGCTGCAAGCGTACGACCTAATTGAGCAGCATCTTCTGCTGCATAGCCATCTGCACCATATTCATAAATATAGTCCCCGAGATGAATCACCACATCGACATTTTGCTTAGCCATTTCACGGTACACATAGAAATAACCTGCTGGATAATTCGAACATGAACATACGGCAAAACTTACTTTAGACGCGCTGGTCGGCAAAGTCTTGGTTTGACCTACGGGTGAGATCTTATCGCCAAAGATAAAGCGATAGAAATAAGACTGATTCGGTTTTAAACCTGTCGCATCGACTTTTATAGTAAAATCTTGTGAAGCCGTTGTCGTGACTTTATCGGTTTTAATGATTTGCTTGAATTGCTGATCTAACGCGATTTCCCAAGTCACTTGCAAACGTGCACTACTATCGTTGGGTGTCAAACGCGTCCATAAGATCACACGATCTTGCAATGGATCGCCACTGGCCACCCCATGTTCAAAGTTCACCTGTAATGTTGCTGTCTCTTGATCTGAACTGTCATTACAGCCTGTAAATCCCGCAGATAAAGACAACGCCCCGAAACCGAATAGACTTTTTTGAATGAGTTCCCGTCGTGAAATTTTTGCTGTCATTTGGATAGCTACCTTAATTTTATCACTATATGTAAATGATTGAAATTAATGGGCTTAGATGAAGCTTTGATCTCAATTTGATGAAAGAATCATGAAAATATGATGACAATGCTTAATTTTCATCAGATAAGCACATGAATTGATTGAAAAGAAAGCAAATAGCAAGTTTTACTCTTGCCAAGTTTTAAAGTGTCCTCTATTATTGCGCACATGCCCGAGTGGTGAAATCGGTAGACACAGGGGATTTAAAATCCCCCGCCCACAAAGCGTGCCAGTTCGAGTCTGGCCTCGGGCACCATCTTTCAGCAAATGAAATATGGTGCAAATAAAAAATCCAGCGTAAGCTGGTTTTTTTATGTCTGAAATTTAAGACCCCGCATAAAAAATGCCTTAATTAAAAAATTAAGGCATTTGATATTCTTGATTTAGAACAATACGTAATTATTCTACGCGAATAATTTTACCATTCTCATCATGATGCACGATGCTCACTTTCTGCTGACGTCCTACCTGAATCTCTTGCTCAGGTAATTCGAAATAACGCGCATAATCAGGCAAGGTCTTTTCAACAGCATGCTTTTTATGTACACGTTTTGCAGGCAAGAAACCCCACAACAACAATGCAACCGCACACATAAATAATGCAGTCACCCCATGCTCAATGCCATCGCTAAATGCAGACATTAATCGTTGTGCGATATGGGTCTTTTGTAGCTCAACCAACACCCACACTAAAATAAATGGGCGCCATAACAATAACCAACACGCCCACATCATTGCGGTGGTTGTGGTTGAAAAATAACGTTTGTGCCATGGGAGTTGGCGACGTACATCAATAATTAAACTGTCAGCTTTCATTGCTTTTTACTCAGCAAAATGAATCTTTCCGATTCAACGAATTCCACGATCTGGGCTAATCCAACGGGCACGTTTCTCATCATTACGCAACAGTACCTTTGGAAAGGCGACGATTGTAGCAGTAATCGTGATCAACCAAAACACAAACGGGTACCAAATCATCCAATAATAATTTTTCCCTAGGCTTGGTTCATAACGACTATCCATCCATTTGCTTAAAGCAAACTGAATTAAACAGGTCGCACCTAATAAAATTCCACTACCGTATGGTAAAAATGGTGAACTCACCACAGCAAGCGCTGGAATCGCAAAGATAAAGTGCAATAACCAAATCACTGCCATAATAAGCATCAAATATGACCAAATGAGTGTCAAACACAGCTCAAACATCAAAGGCCATAAAAAATTAAGTTTAGGTTTTAAAAAGACGTCAATGTTTTTCACCAGAACCTGCGCCCCACCCATGGCCCAACGCAAACGTTGTTTCCATAGTCCATTTAAGGTTTCAGGCATCAAAATCCAGACCAGCGCATTTGGCTCAAAGCGGACATCCCAACCTGCACGTTGTAATTTCCATGTGATATCAATGTCTTCAGTCAACATATTCGGTGACCAATAATCCACTTGATGGACCGCGCTTTTGCGAAAGGCAGTAATCACACCCGATACGGTAAATAACCGGCCAAAAGTACGTTGTGCGCGCTTGATCATGCCGACAATCGAAGAGAACTCTCCTACTTGAATTCGTCCAAGTAAAGTCGAACGCGTGCGAATACGTGGATTACCTGTTACAGCCGCGACTGTTGGATCTTCTAGAAAGTGTCGCATCATCCATTTGGCAGCATGTGGATCAAGCAGAGCATCGCCATCAATCCCTATCAGGAATTCAGCATCGGTCATTAAGCTACCGGCCTGTAGACCCATGGCCTTACCTTGGTTTTGTGCCAGATGCACCACACGTAATTTTTCATACTGTGTCGCCAATCGATCCAGTACTTCACCCGTATTGTCAGAGCTACCATCATTGATCGCAATCACTTCAAAATTCGGATAATCCAATTTGAGCGCATGGCTAATGGTTTCTTCGGCATTGTCCCCTTCATTAAAACAAGGCACCAATACCGCGACTTTGGGATATTCTGGCAAAGTAGCAGGTTGCTGATATGGCGGATCCTGACGTTCTTTCCAGTAAAAAATGATTGCCCCAACCATCCACAGGTATGACATAAACAAGGGATAGTAAAAAACAAACTTTATGGCATATGACCACAATAAAGCAATCCAACTCATCTCATTACTCCACTATGGTACTAACTGAGATGATTTTAGACTAAAAGCCTTATGCATTGTTTCGACATCTGGATGTCCTTTGATCGGATCATCAGGATAATAGGCCACGTGCATTGCACCTTGCTCATATAATGACTTGATGGTTGCCGCCATTTCTTCAGATGGAACTTTTTGGTCATTGCGCCAATTCACCGCCTGCAACTCCATCACGGTCTTTTTAATTCCATTTGGATATTGCTTCACGCGATTCATGATATCTGAATAGAATTTTGCAGGATTATCAGACTGCTCCATATAAGGCATCGCCATAATCGCAGTAAAGTCATAACGATTCAGTGATTGCTCCAAAGATTGCGCGTACCAGTTTTCTGCATAGGCATTTAAAGCCACCTGCGCATAAAGATTACGTGCAGTCACAAGGAATGGTTGATATTGACGAACCTCCCCTGCAAGCTCCATGGCAAAATCATCGAGATAACGGGTTTTATACGCTGTCCATTTTTGCAACGCTGCATCATTGTCTCGGATTTTAGCCAAATCCGTTGGTAAACCTTGTTTCGCATACGCAGCCAATGCATCAGGACTGGCATCTTCATAGTCAGACAATGTCACATCATCATGGAACAACAAGCCATCAAACGGGGTCGACTTCGCCAAATCTTGATAAATTTCCTTAATGGTTTGTCGTGCTGGTGCTGAGAATGGGCTGAGACGGATATAGCCCATATTTAAATGCTCACCCGCTTTTGCCTGTTGCGTTTCAACTAAATCTTTCGACACTGGATCAGTCTTAGGTAATTCCCAAGCCAATAATGGCATCCACGCATATAAACGTTGTACAGGCGTACGCGTTTGAATCTGCCAAGCGACACGGTTAAATAAATCTGCACGCATCGGAATATGACGATTTGGGAAATACACCATATCGGCTGAACCATTGGCATCAGGATCAGAGAAAGCCTGCAAATATACGGTATTTACACCCATGCCATTAATACGGTCAATCAAATGATCGAGATTACGTTCTTGCTGTTTGGTATCTGGATCATAAATATAGTCTAAATCGACATGCATAATTTTTTGCGGTCGATTGTTATCATTCAAATTCAATTCACGGTTCTTGATTTCTTGCGCCAATGCGCTGGTCGACATATTGCCCTGAATCAAAATACGGCTCATATTTTGCAGCGATTGTTTAGCGTGATCTGCCCCATCATCCAAGGTAATGGTAATCGGCATACCCAACTGCTTAGCTGTTTGCACCAGTTGCATGTTATAGCGACCATAAGGCCAAACCATCACGCGTGGCGAACGTAAACCATGTGCTTTTAATAGATCATTATTGGTTTTTAAATCTTGATAAACCCGTGCTTGATAGACCGCATCGCTTTCATAGCTTTTGGTTTTCGGATCATAAATACGGGTGATGGCTGCAGGTTCTGAATTCCCTTGTGGATTACCATTAACCCCTTGATGCAAATGATAACTGTGGCTGGCAATTTCAACCAAACCACTGCTTTGCATTTCCTTAAGTTCATCCCAACTCAAGATTTTATTACGCTCAATCGGCTCACCACCAAAATCAACTTTTTGTCCTGCTTTGGGTTCTAACCAAGACCCCACAACAGCTAACACGACTGGAATCTTTTTGGCACGGATAATCGGATATGCATTTTGATAAAAAGATTGATAGCCATCATCAACCGTCAGCAAAATAGGTTTCGTTGGTAATTTATATTTACCTTGATGTGCTTTGATCAGTTGATCGACATTAATAAAGTGATAGCCGTTCTTTTTCAACCAGTCGATATGCTCACCAAACTGCTTGGCAGTCACTGCATAGCTTGGAATCAGTGCATCTTTGCGATCTGTAATTTCGTGATACCCAATGACGGTCAATGTGGTTGCATCGATTTTTGGATTTGCCGCAAAAGTTGTGGTACTGGCAACCACCCCAAACACAAGACCTAAAAAAGTTTTTAACGTCGGGGACACTAAACGTGTTGTCATAGAGATATCGTCTCAAGATTAGAAATTCGCTGATCGCAGATCATGCCTGCACCATCTTACAGTTTTATGGATAAATAAGATGTTTTTGAATGGTCAGCGGGAAGTACGGATTGTATTTATAATTTTAAAAACTGAAAATAAACTTAAATGCATTTTTTATGATATCAATCACATTTTAACTGAATATTTTTTGACAAAAATAATAAGCTCCTGATCTACGCTCTAGATCAGGAGCTTTGAACAATTTTTTAAATGATTAGTACTGAATTAACTGAAAATTAGGGTCATCTGCGAGTTGCTGTAAATAGTGACGCTCTTTTTGATAAAAATATTTATTCAGACGATTCACCCACTCACCACGGCGGAAAGTCAGTATCTTTTTATGTACACCATCATATTCCAGCAGCACAACATTACTATCATCCTCACCTGCCGCTAAGCGCGTTATTTTATAGTCATGCGGAGCATACTGATGTGAAGGCTGTAATGACCTGAGAATTTCAATTTTATAGTCACCATCAATCCAGTAATGCTTATCGATCAAGGCTTTTTCATTCACCCAAAAACCCGTTTGTGCGCCATCATGAGTATCGATCAGGAAAAAATGATCTAACTCTCTTAACAATTCCGATGCCGTGATATCCAAATAATCATTCATATCGACCTCTATACACTCAAATTTTTATCGTTGCTTATTGCCGCATTTTTATAATGGATAAACTATAAGTGACATCTTCCCCGATCGCCTTATAGTGACCTAAAAGAGCAAACTTTCATGACCTTAGAATCAACACTTGTTATTCAAAAAATTAAGGCTTTCAGAAAAATTGCTCTTTTAACTCAAAGATATACAGTACTGTATATAGAGAATCAATATTTTTTTCTTGGGCTGCAATAAAATTCAGATGAAAGAAATAGTTTTAAAAATCAAAACTTTATTACAGGTTTATTGATATTATTTTATGCTTATGATTTTAAAGCGATTTAGTCTAAAAATCGACCAAATCGCTTTCTTTTTGAGTACCAAAACTGGTTATTCGTCGCGTGTTTTTACATCGAACAATTCAATTTCAAAGGTCAGATTGGCATTGGCTGGAATGATCTTGCCCATTTTACGCGAGCCATACGCCAAATGTGCAGGGACAATCAATTTACGCTTTCCACCCACACGCATTCCCATAATGCCTTGATCCCAGCCCTTAATCACACGTCCAGTACCAATCACCGTTTCAAAGTAATTACCGCGATCAAGTGACGAATCAAACTTGGTTCCATCTTCTAACCAACCCGTGTAGTGAGTCGTGATCAAAGCACCACGAACCGCTTCTTTACCTTCGCCTACTTTTAAATCAATAATTTCTAATTCTGTACTCATCTTTATCTCTCCAAATCACTCAAGCTAAATTATTGCAATTGTTGCCATTGAATGTCGACCTGACCTTTATCGCTTAACAAGGTCCATTCGCCATCCATAATATTCAGCTGCAATTGCATAGTACGTTCGCATAAACCCTCAAGTGCTTGCGTAGTTTGTGGGGTCAATTGCCACACTTGCACATTGCTTAAAGTTTTAATCTTGGAATTCTTCTGCCACCAATCATCCGATTGAGAGCCATAAGTCACAACTGCAATACTCTTACAACGTGCACTCGCCTTTTTTACTTTATCTTCAGATGGACAACCGACTTCGATCCATTTCTCTAACAGCCCTGTCAGGTCTTTTTGCCATAACGCAGGTTCATCTGTTTCAAATAAGTCTTTGGTAAACTCTAAACGTTCATCGGCAAAACGTGCATACGCCAGAATACGAACCATTAAACGTTCAATAGTTTCAGAGGGATGCTGAGCAAGGGTGAGCTGATAATCTGCATAGATATGCTCATCCATATTGGCAATATTGAGGTCTGCCTTATATATTGTTGCTTTTAACGCCATAAACTAAACTCTTAAATACAGTGTTCTCAAATTTGGCGCTAAGCATACTCTATTTTAGCGAGAAGCATGTGCGATTTGATCATGTTGATCATCAATCAGATCAATACGGCATTGCAATAATTGTGTTTCAAAAGCGAGCCAGTCATGTGCTGACTGACAAATCACTTCAATTCGATTATCAATGCTTTCTTCAGCCGACTTATAGTTAAACTGCTGCGGATTAAAATTAAAACTTCTCCAACCTTGATCAGTATTAAAGATACCCTTGATTCTCACCCAGTCTTGTTGCTCACACAACACATCCAATAAATCATGAAAATTAAACTGCCAGCGTTTCGGCAATTTCCAACCCGCAACCGTATAGCCCTGCGCTGTTTCAACATAATGATAAGGAAGTTGCTTTATCTCTGGTATGTGTTCAGCAGCTTGCGTTTGCTGCAATCTTAATAAAGGCTGAATCTTACGTTGTACAGGTTGTTGTTGAATGTCCAATTGTTGAATATTTACCTGCCCATTTTCGGCTTCAATCCAATACTGGACATACGTTTCATACTCTTGTTTCAAATCTGCATAAGCTTGATGATCTGCGGCTGTCATACAGTCGATATGCGACAACACGACAATTTGTGCTGCTTTTAGTTGATCGGTATATAGATTCTGTTTCACCCAACCCTGATCATGTAGGCGACTCCCATCCACAACAATCACCAAAGCGCGCATTGCCAAACTGCTCTGCCAATGCGGTTCAGTCAGTTGTTCTAATAATTGCGCTGGATGTCCCAAACCTGTGGGTTCGATAAATAAACGATCAGGTCTGCTTTCACTAAGCAAGCGAGAAAGTGCAATCTGCATCGGCAACTGGCTGCTACAGCACAAACAACCTCCCAATAGCTCTTTCACCGCATAGCCTTGCTGCTGACTAATAAGTTGTTGGTCGACCCCAATCTGCCCAAACTCATTCATCAAAACGGCCCATACTTCATTTTCAGGCTTCTGAGTCAGTAAATGCTGTAATAATGTGGTCTTACCTGCGCCTAAAAAGCCAGAAATAATATGCGTAGCAACAGTTTTGGGGGCAAGAAGTTTCACGACACACTCTTATTCGAAATTTATTTCATTCTAAAGAGAAAAACCCATGAAATAAAATAAAGAATGCTTTTTCGTAGAATTAGACTTAAAACCTATTAAGAAAAAAATATGAGATTTTAATCACATATTAAATCTAAAAAACTTATTTATAAATAAGATATAAATGGTTTATTCAATTAAGCATTTTTTATAAAAGCCAAGCCAGTGTTTAAAACACGTAAAATATTAGATCGTTTTTTGACCATAAAAACATATTTCCATACATTTTAATCCTTAATTTCTTCATGATGTTTTACATAGAAACTACATAAGACGATTCAATATTTCATATTGTTAAGATAGACGTAATAGATTGTTAAGAACATTGCCGCAAATACGTTTGGCACATAGCATGGACCTCATGCCGAAATTGAGAGATTGGAATTAACCAATCCTCCTATTGAGGTTGTTATTTTAAATGAAATAAGGATGCCTAACATGAAATTTATCAAAACTGTTCTTGCAACTACACTTACTCTTGCAGCAGCTTCTACATTTGCAGCACCAGTAGAACAACAAACTGAAGAAAAGGTTGTTGTTTCAACTCAAGAGCAACCTGAAACTCAAGGTCAAGCTGCAACTGATTCAACAGCTACTGATGCAACAACAACTGAAGCACCTGCATCTACACCTGCGCCAACAAACTAATCAGATCTTAAGGTTCCTCCAGACCTTTAGACCAACATTTGTAATGATTTAAAATTTACTTCATTACAAATGTAAAAAGATCGAACCATGCTGCGGTTCGATCTTTTATTTTTGGGGAAAGAATTTATAAAAGAATTAACACTGCGTTGTTTTTTTAAACATACTGCATGAAGGTTGATGAACCTCTTGCAAGCGCGTTGCCTTACGCTGCTCTGCAGCTTCAAAGCGGCAACGTTTCCATTCAGTATCTAAATTTAATTGTGGTACTTCTTTTGGCTTACGCTGCTCATCGACTGCAACCATGGTGAAATAACAGGTATTGGTATGGCGAATCGTGCGCTTCTGAATATTTTGCGCTTCAACACGAATGCCAATTTCCATGGACGTCCGCCCAACATGATTCACGCTCGCTAAAAATGTCACCAACTCACCCACATAAATGGGTTCTTTGAAATTAACACGGTCCACAGATAAAGTCACAACATAGCTGCCTGAGTATCGGCTTGCACAAGCATAAGCAACTTGATCAAGTAGCTTTAGAATGGTTCCACCATGAACATTACCTGAAAAATTGGCCATATCAGGTGTCATCAAAACGGTCATTGTCAGCTCTGATTGATCATCAGGTGCTTGGTTTGCTTGATCTAATTGATACATGGGAAGAGCTCATAGAGAATACAACATGATTATTATCGTTTATTCATGAGCATAAACATATGCGCAAAACCATAAAACATCATCAATTCTTTTTATGATCTTGTTGCTGTTTAATTCAAAATAATGACATCTCAAGTATTTTTATTCAGTCCGTTCTCCAAAGAAAGAGAATATTTGAATAAAATACTTGAGCTGTGAAATCGAGGCTTTATACAATTCAACTCAGATTGGCTGAACGAATCAGCCCAATGATACCGTTTACAATCATATCAATCGCAATCGTACCAATCAGCAAAGCAGATAAACGACCAACAATATCAAAATAGCGATCGATATACTTCGCATGTTTATAGCGTAGATGATCATGACCAAATTTCATCAAGATCAAAATACTACAGGTTAAAATCAAGGTAATCGCTATTACGGCCATTGCACCCGTAAAAGGTACACTCACCCCTGTCACCACCGCAGCACTAATCGTCCCTGGGCCGATCATAAAGGGCATCGCGATGGTCCCCGCCAGATGCTCAGGTGCACCGCGCATTTCCCCGATCGTCTCCGCGCCTTGAAATACATAACGATAACCAATCACCAAAAAAATTAAGCCGCCAAAAATTTGAAAAGATTCGAAACGCACATTCAAATATCGACTAAAAATATTTTCCCCGCCCCAGGCAAAAAGAACAAACACCCCAAAGGCAATCAAACTACCTTGTATCAAGGCTTTACTAAATACCTTTGCATCGGTATTACGGATCATCCCGACCATGTAAACACTCATCAGGAAGGGATTGAGCAATGAGAAAAATAATGCAAACGCATGAATATAAGGAGAAAACATAACAGTCTCTTTAATCTGCGGAAAATTTTAAATGCCTGCGATTACAGGCAAGGTTCAGAATAGTAATACCGACTTAATTCAGTACTTGCTTACACCCTACAGTAACATTCTTTAAAGAATCATCTTTATTCAGATCAATGTTAACGCCTAAACCCAATAAGCTCATATGAATATTGGCCTTACTGTTATTCAGCTCTTTGACTTTAAATTTAACCCCTTTATCACTGTATAAGGTGTTATCAACCAATTTAACCTTATACGTCATGACTTCCTTGCGGTCATCCATGCACAGCATCCCACTGCCTT
Source organism: Acinetobacter sp. ANC 3882 (assembly GCF_022549545.1). Classification (NCBI taxonomy): domain Bacteria; kingdom Pseudomonadati; phylum Pseudomonadota; class Gammaproteobacteria; order Moraxellales; family Moraxellaceae; genus Acinetobacter; species Acinetobacter sp. ANC 3882. The sequence continues at coordinate 152,749 of NZ_JAKZGB010000007.1, forward strand.
GACGGTTTAAACTTAATGCGACTGAGGCAGCACCCGCCTCACCCGTCCAAAGTCCTGAGAATGGAATCTGTGTTGTGTTTAATTGGTTAAATTGAGCAGGAGACATGGTGGTAATCGAAGTACAGCCAACCAAACCAAATACCAAAATAGCGGGTAATAAAACCTTCTTCACAACCATCACCTAAAACGATCAAAATCAAATAATTGTTACCATTTTCCCATATTGGCGCATTTTTTAATTTGTACAGCCTGTATATGACTAGTATCGGAAATGTAAAAATAGTTTAATAAATCTATGAACATATATTTATATTCATACTCTGCGTAAGGATAAATCTCGCCATCCAGAAAATATTTAATTCTTTTGAGATAACTTCACAAGAATCACGACATAAACAAAACATGAAAAAATAATAAATTTTCCTTGATTTTTAATTCAATCATCTGTAGATTTTCTTTTTGAGCGAGTAATTCAAATGAATTTCCAATCTATATTTGAAACGTTTCAAACTCTTCCGAATGGAACGGATGCCTACAAACAATTAAAACATCAATGCGAACAAGCCATTGTTGCCGCAGAGCACCCTCTCGAACCCAACGCTTTATTTCTCATTTATGGTTTTGCCAAAAACTATGTTCTACTCTATGAAGATCAAGAGGTTACCCCAGTTTTTGCAGACAAAGTAAAAGCACAAATCGTAGCTTATATGCATGAACTCAATGAAGCATTAAGCACGAAAGATACCAATCGTGTATTAACAGCCTTGAATAATGTCTCTAAACAATATTTTGAAAGTTCTAGAATTTTCTAGTCATTCAAGCAAGATAAAATATTCGGGCTTAATTTAGTTTAAACGCAGCTTCTAAATAATTTTCAGGTTTCATTATTCTCACGAAATAATTTAGAAGCTGCATTAGCACATACATTTAAAATATTAGATGTATACGCACTATAATAAAATTATTTTGATTTTATTCTGTTATCTTAAGCCAAGATTAACCGAGCTTGATTTACAATATGCTCAGTCAAAAGCTGTAATGGCTTTGATTGTTGATTCCAATGATGCCAATATAGTGGAATATCAATTCGAATATCAGCTAATAATTCAACTAATACTTCTGCCTGATTTTCAGTATTCAGCTGCAGTTCAGGCACCATACCGTAGCCAAGTCCCAACTTAATTGCGGTGACAAAAGACTCCGACGATGGAATTAAGTGGCAAGGATATGTGCCTTTCATCAATCCATAGTTTTTTTCAAGAATATCAAAATGCATCCGGTCTTTCTCATTAAAGATAATGGCTGGCGCAGCACGTAAGCTTTCTCGATGCACACCCTCTGCAAACCATTTTTTTCTAAACGCATCCGTTGCCATCATTTGATAACGCATCATGCCTAAATATTCTGCATTGCAACCACGCATAGGTTGATCTTCAATCGAAATACAGGCACTCACTGTCCCCTTTTCTAATAATGAATAGGTATGAGACTGATCATCGGTTCTCAACTCAATCACAATCTTCTCTTTCAGCAACACCTCCTTTAAGGCAGGAAGTAGCCATGTCGCTAGAGAATCTTCGTTTGAACCAATGACGGTCTTAAAAAAGTGTGACTCCCCTCCACCCGTCAAACCATGCAGCAAGTTTTGTTCTAAACGTCGAATATGCTGTATATGTTCGAAGATCTGCTGACCTGCTTGTGTTAACACACAGGGACGACCCCGAATCAGCAGCAGTTGCCCTAATTCTTTTTCAAATGCTTGTACCCTCAACGTCACAGCGGATGCAGTGATACATAGCTGGGTACCCGCTTGTTCAAAGCTTCCATTTTCAGCGACAGCAAAGAATGCTTCACATTGTTTATTATCCAGCATATAAACCTTAAAAAAATTTAGCAAAATCTAAATAATCTCAATTTTACTGACTTTTATGGATAAAGAAAGATAATAGCAACCAGTAAGTTTTCTATCTGAAGAAACCTCTCATTCTTTTAAGCAATAGATCTGCGTATTTTCAGCTAGGATTCTGATTGATCTTGGCGTCACTAATTTTTCCAAGGTCGTTGTTGTTTCCCCCAGATCGTGACCATCGCAAAATGCCTTTGTCCTGATTGATGCCGATTAAACCAGCCTTTTTCTCAGATAAATAATACTGAGTAAGGCAAGTGCCAAACCGACAAAGGACGGAGCATATCCAAAAGGCGTTGCTAACAACCCAACGATGACAGCACCTGCGACTGCACCGCCATAATTAAAAATATTAACACGAGCAATAATTTCATCTCGTCGACTTTCATCTAAACGACCGACAGCAGAATATGTAAGTGGAACCAAGGCTCCTACAGCGACACCCGCCAATGCAAAACCCCAAATAACTGTCATTAATGAATGACTTATCCCAGATAATACACACCCGAATGCTCCAATCAGGAGAGTGACCAAAGCAATCCATGTCGCTGTTTTAAATTGCAGCAAATAATCAAGGCTTAACCGTGTCAGTAAAATTCCAATTTGATAGGCTGCATAGCCTAAAGGAGCAACAGTTGCAGAACTTGCTAAAACATCTTTGAGATAAATGGAACTCCATGTACTGATTGCGGAATCGACCGTAAACACAATCAGAATAATCAGCCCAAAAATCAGAAGCTGTCGATATGGAATCGCTGGTTTTGTTTGCGGATGTGTATGCGCGCATTGTTTTTGCTGAAATAACCAGTTTCTAGAGAGTTGCGAGGTGATGAATGCAATCACCACCGCAATACATAATGCTGTCGTTGCTCCAAACGTAGTTGAAACAGTCGCAGACATAATGAGTGCCCCTAAAAATGCAGCTGCAGTGTAACAAGCAAAGAAACCACCAAAGACACTTTTACCAAGCCTTTGTTCCATCACAACCGCTTGCATATTCAATGCTGCATCTAAGCAACCTAGCCCAAGTCCATAAAGCAAAAAACTAGCAATCATCAGAATCACATTTGGACTAAATGCAGCAATTGCTATTCCGATGGCTTCAAAAATAAAACCCGTCACAACAGCAAGTCGTGATCCAAGTTTAACCGCTATACGATCAGCTAAAATTGAACCGAGCGCCGCTGCAATACATACACCAAGAATAATCAGCGATAATCGATCATCAGAAAGTCTAAATCGACCTTTTATCGTCGGGAGTGCGGTCATCACGGTCGCATAGGCAAGACCTTGTGTCGCAAAACCAAGCGCAATCACTTTCCGTATTTTACTGAGCATTAGATTGTTTATAGTTTGAATATTAGGATTTGGATCCATGCCTGACTCGCTTCGTTATTTTTCAAATATTTGCTTGGATATTGCCTCGAACACTTCCTGTGTCGATTGTTTTTAATTTTTATCTAAAACGATGCTAAAAATAAGGGCAATAATTTAAAAATAAGGGGGGGTAATTCGGACAACAATATTTTAAGCAGCTTTCTTACAGAAACTGACCTCTAAACACTGATTCAACACAGCAAAGAATACTTCACATTACTTATTCTCCTTCTTAAAAACTTAAAAAAATTTAGCCAAACCAAAACAATCTTAATTTTACTGACTTTTATAAATAAAGAAAGATAATAGCAAACAGTAAATTTCTAGTGGAAAAAGCATCTAACACTTCATTCAAGTGTTAGACAGACAGCCTTTGTCTAAAGTCAGCTGTAAATTCTTTTTCCATTCAAAGCCAACACAGACCATCCTATACGATTGAGGAACTCAAACATGACTGCATTTTTCTATGGACTGGGTATCGGCTTTTCTTTAATTTTAGCCGTTGGTGCACAGAATGCTTTTGTCCTGAAACAAGGGTTAAAGCAGCAACATGTTTTTTGGGTCTGTTTGATCTGTGCGCTTTCAGATTCTATTCTGATTTATCTTGGCGTCACTGGCTTTTCAAAAATCGTGGTCGACTTTCCTTTGATCGTGACCATTGCTAAATATTTTGGTGCGGCATTTTTATTTTTTTATGGGCTTCGAAACTTTTACTCAGCCATAAACAATAGCTCCGCACTCAATCCTAGTGAAATTGAAAAAGATTCCTTACTTAAAATTATTGGCATGTGTCTCGCCTTTACTTGGCTGAATCCACATGTCTATTTAGACACTGTTATTCTTGTTGGTTCGATTTCAGTTCAATTTGCAGATGACCTTTATTTATTCGCTGCTGGAACCATCCTTGCATCTTGGCTGTTCTTTTTCGCTTTAGGCTATGGCGCAAGAATTTTATTGCCTTTGTTTAAAAAAGCCAGCTCTTGGAGAGTTTTGGATGTTCTGGTTGGAATCATGATGTGGGCAATTGCCACCAAGTTGGTTATCTAAAAGATAAAGAAATAAAAAAGCCCTTATGTAAATAAGGGCTTTTTCGTATTTGGCGGAAGCGGTGAGATTCGAACTCACGGAGGACTCACACCCTCGTCGGTTTTCAAGACCGGTGCATTAAACCGCTCTGCCACGCTTCCAATGGCGGCTATCATATAAATAAAAGTTCGACTTGGCAAATCTTTTATTTAAAATAATGCATCAAATGCTCAAAATAAAAACAACACTCTGTAATTTTAAGCATTTTCAGGTTTTTCATAGCGAATTGAGTTGATATACCACAACTTTTTTCCCAATGGTGTCTGCACTTCAACTTCGTCATCGACCTGTTTACTCAGGAGTGCATGGGCCATGGGTGACTCAATGGAGATATGTTGAGGGTGATGATCATAAATTTCATCCACTCCCACTATACGTAAACTTTTTTTCTCGCCTGCATCATTTTCAATTTCAACCCAAGCCCCAAAATAGACTTTCCCTTCTTGCTCAGGGACATAATCAACAATCTTTAACTCTTCTAGGCGCTTCCCTAGATAGCGTACCCGACGATCTATCTTTCTAAGTATTTGTTTATTGTATTGATAATCAGCATTTTCTGAGCGATCACCCAAACTTGCAGCCCAATTTACTTTCTTGGTTATTTCTGGGCGTTCATCGTGCCAAAGCTTTTTTAGTTCAGCGACCAAAAGGTCATGTCCAGTACGTGTGATTAAATTCGATTTCATAAGCCCAAATACGTTAATACAACATTCCATTTACATGTTTTTGCATTGTATTCCTTATTTCCCCACGACTAAAGTGTATAAATTTTATTCTTTTTCAAATCATGCGTTTGTGATGTAATTCTCAATTTTTTATTGTGCAAAATTTGACATTCTCTGTTTTGGCGCTTAATATGCGCCCCTAAGTTTATTTTTGTTCAATTTTTATACACTTTGTAAACGTTGTGAAACATTTACAGCATTTCTTTTAACTCAATGTCATTTTGAATGACGTTCATGAATTGCCCACCCCTTATTGAATTTATCAACTTTTAAAAGTTAAGGCAGTGTTTTGCTGAACTTTTTGGGCATAAATTATCTGTAGCGGAGACAACATGCACAGTAATTCAAGTTCAGGGTCGAGGCCTAGCCTTAACTCTTTATCTTCCAAACTTCCTTTTCAGGCTTTAGCGTTAGGAGTAGTAATCCTTCCTTTTAATAGCCTGAATGCTGAAAAATCACATCAGTACAATACGGTCGTGAACACCAATGTGTTAACTATCGTTGCAGTTGAAAGTCCTACCACAGTCTTTAAAGACGGTCAGTTTTTACATGGTTTTGGCTATGATTTAGCACGCAATTATGCACAAAGCTTAAATGTAAAACTTGATTTTAAAACCGTTCCAGACAATGCCACGGCATTGAAATGGGTCGCTCAAGGCAAAGCCAACATTGCCATGACCACAGCCAATTTGGCAGCAATCGAAAGCAAACAACTGGTTTCTTTTTCGGCAAGCTGTGGCGATCAAACAAGTTTAAGTAAAAATGGTTTAAATCCTCAGTTAAACTGGGTATTCAAACAGGCAGATGATCCACTTACGTTGACCGCGAGTGGTTTTATTTGCCAGAGTAAGCAAGCTGGGACCACACAGCAGTTAGCTTCATTTTATAATCGTAATGTAGTTAAGCCTGAATCTTGGTCCACCATTCAAAAAGATTTGAATCAGCGTTTACCTATTTATAAAGCGAGCTTTAAACAAAGTGCATCTAAATACAATTTAGATTGGCACTTACTCGCAGCGATTGGCTATCAAGAGTCATATCTTAAACCGAGCTCAGTTTCTCCCACTGGTGTCCGTGGTTTAATGATGTTGACCAACAGTACAGCCAAGGCAATGGGCGTAAGCAATCGTTCAGATCCACTGCAAAGCATCCAAGGTGGTGCAAAGTACTTTGACCTGATGTTAGATCAATTTGGCAACGTGCCTTATCCAGATCGTAACTGGTATGCCTTAGTGGCCTACAATATGGGTCCAGGTGCAGTCAGCCAGATTCAGAAACGTATCCGTGCTCAAGGCAAAGATCCGAATCAATGGGTCAATTTATATGACTATTTACAGCGTAACCAAGCAAGAAATGGTCGATATAAACAAGCCGTACAATATGTGACGCGTATTCGTACCTATTTAGAGCATCTTAAAACCAATAGCCGTATTGATGTCTAACTGAATAGATATAAAAAAAGCTTACCTCAGGGTAAGCTTTTTTTATTCGGAAAGAATTAAGCAGTCAGCTCAAGTACTTTCTTGAATAAATCTTTTTGTTCTTGGCTTGGCTTCGCTGTTTGTAAAGCCATAAGCTGAGACATATCACCTTGTACTTTGATTTTACCCGTCATGAATGCTTGCATTGCAGCAGCCATATCAAATTCCAAGAATACTTTACGTAAAGTTTCAGCATCCATGTTCAAAGTTGTTTTAGCATTTGAAGATAAACCCTTTTGGATTTTACCTGCATCTAAAGCCAACTCTGTATTACCAGCTGCATCTGTTACAACCAAGTTAATCGCTAAATTCGCAAGTGCTGGTGGCAAGTTTAAATCACCTGCTTCAGCAGTAAGTTTTTCAACAGTTGCAAACCAATCATCAGTTAAAAATGCAGCCATGATTATTCCTCAAATGTATTTGTTCAATTTCTTGTGCCATCTATCCAGACGACATCTCATGAAGCAATTTGCTCGTGCCCTGTTATAGCATGTAATTTTTATTTTAGGCTATGATTTTTTGTACGCGTGATTCAATTTTTAAAATTTTTATAAAAAAAAGGTACTTAACAAGTACCTTTTCAAAAACTTTTACACTTTACTCAGCAGCAAAACTCAGATTGACCACATCTAAACGATTTTTCAGTTCTTCAGGATCTTTCATATCAAACTCACGCTGAGCATCCAACGCTTCAAAATCGAATAGCTCACGATCCGCCAATTGCGATGGCGAGACATTTTGTAAAGCACCAAAAATACTGTGTAAACGTTTTGGATGCTGCTTGTCCCACTCACGTAACATGTCATTGATAATGGCACGTTGTAAATTTTCTTGTGAACCACATAAATTACACGGGATGATCGGGAACTGACGTAAATCCGCATATTTGATAATGTCTTTCTCTTCGACATAAGCCAAAGGACGAATCAAGATATTCTTTTTATCCGATGAAAGTAATTTTGGCGGCATCGCTTTCAAACTACCACCATGGAACAAGTTCAAGAAGAAAGTCGCCATAATGTCATCACGGTGATGGCCCAATGCAACCTTGGTTGCACCAATTTCTTGCGCAAAACCATACAGCGAACCACGACGTAAACGTGAGCATACTGCACAGTAAGTCTTCCCTTCAGGCGTTAAACGCTTGGTAATGGTATAAGTATCTTTTTCAAGGATGTAATATGGAATGTTGTTTTCTTCCATATAGCGCGGCAAGATATCTTCTGGAAAGCCAGGTTGCTTTTGATCCAGATTCACAGCCACAACATCAAAATTGATCGGTGCAATGCGTTTAAACTGTAACAAGATATCCAATAAGGTATAGCTGTCTTTACCACCAGACACGCAAACCATGACCTTATCACCCTCTTCGATCATGTTGTAATCACGAATTGCATGCCCAACCTGACGACGAAGCTTTTTCAACAGGCGATAATACGCTGAACTTGTCGGAAGTTCTGGCTTGAAATTAAATCCTTGGTTGGATTCCACTGGCGCGTACATAGACGTGATTTACTCATAAACAAAAATACCGCAAGATTTTATCTCATTCCGAAAAGATGCGCATCTAAAGAATTTTTCAATTTCTTCCAATCGTCATATTTGAGTTTCATACTGGTAAAATTCTGACCAAAATAATTCAGATTCGGCTGGATTGCTTATATTTCAAACTTTTCCACAGTTGTCCACAAAAGCTGTGGATAAATTTGTGGATTTCTTCGCTATTGACAAACTCTTTTTGTCTTAAAATAAGGCTTCCGATTAGATTGATCATTTTTTAACCAATGGTTTTATAAAAATAAAATCAATGACTTACATAAGTCAAGACTTAGTTTTTAAAAAATTTTTTTTAATTTTTTTTGCTGAACATTCGAACAAAATGACTTGATTTTTGTCTGACAGCCGAAAATAAAAAAATTGTAGCGAAAGTTCTTTTTTTACTTTTTTTTGTTACACTGCTGTGAAGAACTTATGCTCATCCTTTCGTGAATATTATAACGATGAACAAAACAACATATTTTTTTACCCTTTGCTTGGGGACAATCGGTTTTTTTAATGGTGTATCCACAAGCTATGCTGGTCAGACGATTTATCAATTTAAAGACAGTAATGGTACAACGCTGCTGACCAATAAAAAGAAAGCAGAATATAGCCATTTAAAAGTGGTTAAAGCGACCTATTATCCAGACAGTAATATTCATAGTTATAGTAACTGGGGTGCAAGTGAAGCTTCAGTGCTTCCAAGCTATAGCCGTAATAAAAATGCATTCGACTCATTGATTCGCCAAGCGGCACAGCAACACGGCATCTCTGAAGGGCTCATTAAAGCAGTCATGCATACTGAATCAGGCTTTAATATCAATGCCCGCTCTCCTGTCGGTGCTCAAGGTTTAATGCAACTGATGCCAGCAACAGCACGCCGCTTCAATGTCAATAATGCCTATGACCCGCAGCAGAACATTTTTGGTGGCGCAAAATATTTAAGTTGGCTACTGAAACGCTTTAACGGCAATACCCAACTCGCGATCGCTGCCTATAATGCAGGTGAAGGTAATGTTGACAAGTATGGTGGCATTCCCCCTTTCCGTGAAACCCAAGATTATGTCCGTCGTGTCACCAGTCGCTATCAAAATCTATATGCATCGAGCATCGGCTCATCATCTAGCTCAAATACCCAAGTGATTGCTCAATCGAGCAATTACACCACGCCATCGGCTGAAGCTGCAGAAGTTACACCTACTCCTAAACCATATAACCGTCAAATTATTACCCTTGCAGATGGCACCTTTACCGACGCCCCTACAGGTACCTATACCACCACCAATGCCATCGCATCTGCGCGAATCCGCCTCAGTGATTAACAATTCAAGAATACGATTCTCACAGCGTGATTTTATCGAATTGTTTTCACACAGAAATTGTTTTAAGTCACTGTTTATCAGCCAGTTCATCGTTTTATAGGCTAAATGTATCTACGCCTATTTTTTGCTTGAATTTTTACAATTCGCCCTGCATATTAGCGTTATGATTTATAATTTATAAATCAGATCACTTTTTCTCTATAAGAGGGTTTTCTCAATGATGCGGATTGGTTTGTTCTTGCTAACCAACCTCGCGGTACTGGTTGTAGCTGGCATTATCTTGTCACTCTTCGGTGTCGGTAGTTACCATGGCGCAGGGGGCTTGAATCTAGGCAACCTTTTAGTCGTCTGTTTTGTCTTTGGTATGGTGGGTTCTATTATTTCCCTATTCATGTCGAAGTGGATGGCTAAAAAAACCACTGGGACTGAATTAATTGACCCAAATGCACCCCGTAGTCAAGCAGAAGCTTGGTTATTACAAGAAGTAGCGCAATTATCTCAACGTGCAGGTATTAACATGCCTGAAGTGGGTATTTTCCCTTCTTACCAATCCAATGCATTTGCGACAGGTTGGAATAAAAATGACGCGTTAGTAGCTGTTTCAACAGGTCTATTAGAGCGTATGAACAAAGATGAACTTCGTGCAGTACTCGCGCACGAAATCGGTCACGTAGCAAATGGTGACATGGTTACCCTTGCGCTGATTCAAGGTGTCGTGAATGCCTTTGTCATGTTCTTTGCACGTATTGCCGGTGACTTCATCGACCGTAATGTGTTTGGTCGTGAAGAAGGTGAAGCACCTGGTCTTGCTTATTTTGCCATTACGATCGTACTCGACATCGTATTCGGTATTATGGCCTCTGCCATCGTAATGTGGTTCTCTCGTCAACGTGAATATCGCGCAGACGAAGCCGGCGCACGTTTAGCAGGTAAACAAGCGATGATCTCTGCTTTGCTTCGCTTACAAGCAGAATCAGAAATGCCAGATCAAATGCCGAAAGAAATGAAAGCATTTGCGATTGCGGAAGGTAAGGAACAAGGCTTTAGCTTAGCTGCTTTATTCCAAACTCACCCAACCATTGAACAACGTGTTGCTGCATTACAGCAATTAAATGTTCAATAATCACTATCAGATAAACAATAAAGCCTCCATCACGGAGGCTTTATCTTTTGCAAGACAATCATTTAGTGTGCTTGGAAAGATTGATAAAATTGCCACAGATAACTGAAACCAGCCCAAACTGCCACTACCAATAAAATCAGTACCGCAATTCCCAGTAAATCTGGGATACGTAACCAAATCCAACTCACCACTGGATTACGCCAAAATGCTGAAGTTTTTTGCTTCTGCTCAAGCGACTCATGTAGGAATGGATGTACCACATGGATATCACTGTGTACCTGATATTCATCACGGATATGCGCGTGCACAATTTCAAGCGTCTTGCGGCTCGGACGGATAAATACGTCAAATAATGTGCCGACTATCGGCACAAAACCCACCAACATGTCCATAATCGCCAGTTTGACCACGCCCTTGAGCTTGTGCTGTGGTACACCGACTTCTCTTGCCTTTTTAAAGGCATACAGCGTCAAAATAAAACCTGCAATATCACCTGCAAATGGAATGGTACTCAGTGCAGCATCAGCCCCGACCCCCTGCTTGGTAAAGGGAATCCGAACCAAGCTGTCCATGGTATTGGCAAATTTTGCTAAATCACGTTCGACAGCAATCGCTTGCTGCTGGGTTAATTTTTTTTGTTCTGTTGGAGCAGTCATTCACTCAACCTAAAAACCATGTTTATGCTTGAGAATAAAGCAGATTTTCCTGTTTGTCGGTACAATTATTATTACCAATCAGAATAAAATCATCGAAGCGATAAATAGATACACCAATACCCCAGTGGCATCGCAAATCGAGGTCACCAAAGGTGCAGAAGCACTGGCAGGATCAAGCCCAGCTTTGTTTAAAATGAAAGGCAAGCTCATCCCAATCAAACAGCCCATCAACACAATCCCCATCATACTCAGTGCCAGAACCAAAGCCACCATTTCATCACCACGGAAATACCCCAGTAATGACACTGCAACCGCCATAGTTCCACCAAGACACAAAGCAACTAAGCTTTCACGCCCGAGTAAATAAAACCAGTCTTTAAATTGCACATCACCCGTAGCTAAGGCACGAACCATCAGTGTTGAAGACTGAGAACCGGCATTGCCGCCACTTCCCACCAATAACGGCAAAAAGAAAACCAAGACAAGATTTTTGGCAATCACATCTTCATAGTGAGCAATCCCGATTCCTGACAACAAGCTGCCAAACACCAAAAACACCAGCCAGAAAACCCGTTTCTGATACAGTTGCAAAATAGGAGCTGACTTAATACTCAGTTTAGATGAGGCATTGACCGCACCAACTTTTAAAAAGTCTTCCGTGGCTTCTTCGCTGGCAACATCCATCGCATCATCATAGGTCACAATCCCCACCATCATGTTTTGATGATCGATAATTGGCAGCGCTAATAAATCATAGCGTGCAATGGTTTTTGCCACTTCATCCTGGTCTGTATCCACAAACGCGGTTAAGACATTAGTTTCCATGAGTTCATTGATATTCTGATCTTCAGGTGCAAGTATCAGCTGCTTTAAAGACAAAACCCCAAGAATTTTGCGAGCTTCATCTAGAACATAAGCAAAGTAAATCATTTCAGTATCAGGCGCTTCAAGGCGCAACATTCTGATTGCATCCATGACCATCATATTGGGTTTTAAAGTCGCATATTCGGAACTCATGATCGCGCCTGCTGTTCCCTCTAAATAGGATGACAGTTGACGAATATCTTCTCTCTCAGCCTGTGCAAGGGCTGGTAATAATGCATTCTGTTGTTCTTCATCCAAACATTTAAAGACGTCAGCACGTTTGTCCGATGACATTTCGCCAATAATCTCTGCCAATATATTTCTGGGCATAGCTTGGGCCAGTTTGACCTGTTCGTTGGGTGGAAGATATGAAAATACATAGGCACGATCAGGTAAATGCGTGAGTAGCAATTGACTTTGTTCAGGTGAGAGCTGTGTCAATACATCCGCAATATCGACTGCTTGAAATGTTTCAACTGATGCAAGTGCAAGTTCAATATGATTATTTTTAAGTGCGTCGCTTAATAAATATAAAAAGTTGTTGTAGCTCATGTTCGCCTCTTCACTACAAAGTATCTGCAATGAAGGACTAAACGCAGCGTATTATTTTACGATCGAATAGAAAACTTCATTCAGATTTTGATGAATATAAAAATGTGTAATTTGGAATAAACTACAACTCTGCGTGTCCATTTGGGGAATCAATCCTCATTAAGCCGCTTATACGGCACGGCAATACTACAAATATTTTTGTATATTCTCAACTTAGACAACAAAAATGAACAATTCGAGTCCTATTCTGTTCAACGAATTGTTCATTTCAGTTGTTTATCCAAAGCTTATTTTAGCACTTCAACTGGATTGTCTTTCGACTTAGACAAGGTTCTGACCAGTACATACATAAATGGAATAAAAATCAGGACCAGAATCGTGCCAAAAACTACACCACCAAATACGCTATAACCAATCGCCTGTCGGCTTAAAGCCCCTGCACCACTCGAGAACATCAGCGGAATCACGCCCGCACCAAATGCGATTGAGGTCATCAAAATCGGTCTGAGACGAAGTCCCGCCGCCTCTAAAGCAGCATCCAGTGCATTACGGCCTTGTTGCTGCAAACTTGCGGCGAACTCGACCATCAAAATGGCATTCTTACAGGACAGACCAATGGTGGTCAGCAGTGCAATCTGGAAATAAATATCATTGGCGAAACCAAACCAATAACTAAATAAGATGGTTCCACCAATGCCGAGTGGAATGGCAGCCATCACCACGGTTGGAATTGACCAGCTTTCATAGAGTGCCGCAAGACAGAGGAAAATAAAGGCGACAGAAATCAGATAGAGCCAAATCGCCTGATTACTGGATTGCTGTTCTTGATAGGACAAACCACTCCACGCAAGACCCACATTTGGCATTTGATCAACCAAACCAGCAATTGCTTGCATACCTTGTCCACTACTAAAGCCTTTCGATGCATCCGCCTCCATACTCATGGAAGGATAGCCCATAAAGCGCTCGAGCATAGGTGGTGCACCTTGCCAAGCAATCTGGCTAAATTGAGAAAATGGCACCATTTGTCCATTGGCATTTTTTACATACCAGTAATTTAAATCTTCAGGTTTGGAACGATACGGCGCATCGCCCTGTAAATACACTCGCTTAATTCGCCCACGGTCAATAAAGTCATTGATATAACTGCCGCTCCACGCTGTCGATAAAGTGCGATTAATTTCACTCACATTCAGCCCGTGGATCATGGCGGCCTTATGATCAATTTTGATATTTAATACCGCTTGATCATCATTGCTTTTTTTATCGACATTTTCGACAGAATCAAGTGCATTGCCTTGTTGTTGCAATTGTTGGAAAGAATTCACCAAGCTTTGTCTGCCCAAGCCTTGGGTATCTTGCAGCCAAAACTCCATTTTATCGGAGTTACCTAAGCCACGAATCACCGAAGGCATCAACACCATAATGCGCGCCTGATTATTTTTTGAAAAATACTTCATTGCACGTGCACGAATTTCTTGTGCACTGTTTTCTGTTCCTTTACGATCATTCCAATGTTTTAAGGAAACAAAGGCCTGACCAAGATTTTGTCCTGTTCCTGAAAAGTTACGTCCATGAATGACCATCACGCCATTCAGATTGGCCTTTTCACGTTCAAGGAAGTAATCTGAGATCTGTTTGCCAACGTCCTCCGTCTTGCTCATCGGGGTACCTTCAGGCAAACGGAATTGTACGTTTAACAAGCCCTGATCTTCTTGCGGCAAGAAGCTGGTCGGCAAATCACGATAGACCAAGATAAAACTCGCAATCAATACCACAATGCCAATCAAAGACAGTGCTTTGACTGCAATGACTTTTTTGGAAACATTCAAATAACGTGTTTTAATGGCATCTAAACATTGATTGAACCAGACAGCCCAACGTGCTTGCTTCTGCTGCGGTTTCAATAAAATTGCGCATAAGGCTGGTGTTAAAATCAACGCCACCAATAAAGACAGCCCCATTGCAACCACGAGCGTAATCGAAAACTGTCGATAAATAATCCCTGTCGCACCACTAAAGAAAGACATGGGGATGAAGACTGCGGTCAAGACCAAGGTAATCCCGACCAAAGCCCCACTGATCTCCTGCATGGATTGGATTGACGCTTCCTTGGCACTGAGTTGCTGCTCATGCATCAGCCGTTCAACGTTTTCAACCACGACAATCGCATCATCAACCAGCAGACCAATCGCCAATACCATCGCGAATAAGGTCAGTGTGTTAATGCTCATTCCAAGAACAGCTAAAACAGCGAAAGTCCCTAAAATCACCACAGGAACCGTGACCGCAGGAATGAGCGTCGCACGCCAGTTTTGCAGGAAGATAAACATCACCAGTACGACCAGTCCAATCGCTTCAATCAGCGTTGAGACCACTTGTGACATCGACTCTTTTACAAACGGCGTATCATCGCGTGGATAAACTACAAAATAACCATCTGGTAAGTTTTTTTCTAAACGTGCAACTTCTTTATAAACGGCGTCGGCCACCTGCATGACATTGGCACCGACAGTTAATGACAATGAAAGCCCCGAAGCTGGATAACCATTCAGACGGTTAAACACTTGGTAGTTTTCCGCACCCACCTCAACCCGCGCCACATCTTTTAAATAAATGAAGCTGCCATCATTGTTGGCTTTGACAATAATATTTTCAAACTGTTCAGGCGTACGCAAAAGTGAACCTGAAGTGACCTTGGCATTTAAATATTGGTTATCAGCTGCGGGTAAGTCACCAATTGCACCCGCTGCAACTTGGGTATTTTGATTTTCAATCGCGGAACGTACATCACTGACCTGTAAATGATAACGTTCCAAACGTTGAGGATCTAACCATATCCGCATGGCATATTGTGATCCGAATACACTGACCTCACCGACACCTTCAATTCGGCTCAGGTTCAATTCAAAATTATTGGTTAGATAGTCTGAAATATCGAGATTGCTTGAACGTCCTGATTTATCTCCAAGACCGATCACCATAAAGGAATCGCTCAAAGACTTACGGACATTGACACCTTGGCGCTGTACATCTTCTGGGAGACGATTGATTGCACCATTTACGGCATTTTGTACCTGAACCTGTGCTTGATCAGGATCCGTCCCTTGGTCAAAGAACAAACTAATTCGGCTATTGCCGCTGGCATCACTGCTAGAGCTGAAATACAGCAGGTGGTCAATGCCTTTAATCTGTTGTTCTAAAACTTGGGTAACGCTATCTTCAACCGCTTGGGCGTCTGCACCACTATAATTTGCTGCCACCGTAATGCGCGGTGGTGCAATATCGGGATAACGCTCTACCGGTAAATTTAAAATGGAGAAGAGGCCAACAGCCATGACAATGATTGCCAGTACACCAGCAAAAATGGGACGATGAATAAAAAACTTAGATAACATGGCTGTTCATTCCATTCGTGAAACAGTCAATTTTTCAAAAAGATAGATAAATTTTGGTGCTTTCAATCTATGATCATTACCGAGCTTTAGCGCAAACACCATCCCTATTAACATATCATTTCAAAAAGCAAGAATTGAGGAGAAATAATGGATTTTGCGACGCTTCCATAAACCAAGAATTACCCCTTGTTACCGAGTAAACAGTTAAGCTGTTTAATCAATTTTATTTGCTGTGCAATCAAATACTTCTTAATTTGGAATTGACACGTCCCCGACTTAAAACGATATTAGCACGCTCTGTTACTCTCCCCCATTTTATTAGGCATATATGAAGGCCAGCTTAAAAAACTTTAATATCTTGCTGCTCATCCTGCTTCCAGCGTTCATTACTGGAGGCTTGCTGATCAGCGTAGGTAATTTGTCTGATGGTTTAAGGCTTGGCTTTTTATCTTTACCTGGCATTATTTTTATCTATCTCGCGATTACGCGACAAAAAATATATTGGTATGTCCTGACCATTGCTTGGTGGTTCATCGCATGGCTCGATGCCCTTCTTCGTTCCAGTACATGGTTTTTATTCAATAGCGATAATGAAGCCTATTTTATTATCGAAGCAATTGCCAATACCAACCAACACGAAACTTGGGGATTTATCCAGCTTCATCTCGTCACCATTGCTGCTGTAGTGTTTGGTTTACTGAGCGTGCTCACGCTGTATAGCTTTGCTGTATTCAAACTGGTTAAACCGATTCATTTTAGTCGCCTTTGGCAGAGCCGTGTTTATCGCAGTTGCATTATTCTACTGATTCTACTCACCGTCACCAGCTATTTAATGAAACCTTCTCGCAAGGTGCATCCTGTTATATTTTGGTCTGAGTTCCAAACTAAAATTCAGGATTTTAAAGATAGAATTAAGCAGCATAAAGATGTGCATCATCAATGGGACATGAGTGCAAAAAGTAATTTAGTCTTGACTGACCAAGCCAAAGGCAAACAAACCCATGTCTTGGTCCTGTCAGAAAGTCTTACCAGTCTAAACTTAGGTGTCTGTGATTATCCGCGGGATACCACGCCTGAACTAGCAAAGCGGCTTGCTGAGATTAAAGTGTTCTGTAATGCCTTTTCTCCAGCCCCGTCTACCATCAATGCGCTGCGTGTTTTATTGACCGAAAGTCCTGCCGCAGAACATGACAAATACTCATCGGAAAGTGTACTGGCCTATGCTCGCGCCGCTGGCTATAAGATTTATTGGATCAGCAATCAAGATGATACCTATTTATCGTCTCTGTTTGGCTCTTATGCTGATAAAGCCGTGTATAAAAATAACCGTTCTGGACGCAGTAGCACCTCTTTGGATGAAAGCTTAATCCCAGATTATCAGCAAGCTCTGGCAGACCCAGAACCGAAAAAGTTGATTATTCTTCATCTGATTGGTGCCCATCCAAATTATAAAGAACGTTATCCAGCCACGTTCAATAAATTTACCAGCACCAGCAATGATCAAGTTGAAATGGAGCTTAAAAATCGAGATATTGATCCATGGATTCGCTCGCTGCGTAATGATTACGATAATGCAGTGTTATACGAAGACTCTTTACTAGCGAAGTTTCTAGATGATTTGAGAGCAGATGCAGTGCCAGACTTTAGATCGTTCACTGTTGTATCTGATCACGGCAATGAAGTTGGACATGAAATTGATTATGCGGGACATAGCCCAAATACCAAGGCGGGTTATCAAGTGCCTGTGATTATGTGGTCTGATAAATTACAAAGTACAGGGGTGGATAAAGACAAAACCTTAAATACTGCCGAACTTGATAATAACCTCATGCATATTATGGGACTTAAAGATAAATCATCACCACGACAGTCTTATTGGCAAGATGAAAACTATCAATTTACACCAGAGATCAATTGGCCGTATTGGAAGCATAAGTCTTCATAATACCGAATAAAAAAACGCCAGTTTAGTCCTTTATCTAAGCTGGCGTTTTTTATCGTCAGCTCTCAACTGTAGAATTCTTTATATTTTCATCAAACCATCATACAACTGTCATTGATTTGATAACTTTGGCTTTCAAACTTGCTGTTTGAATATAAAAACCAATGAGCTTATCCATGTTGAAAAAAGCAGTTCTTTGTCTCGGTCTGATTAGCCTAGCAGGTTGTAATGATGACAATGATCATCAAACCAATACCACTCAACCAGAATATCAACTTCCAAAAATTTTAGTGGTTGGACATCGCGGTGCAAGTGCGTTGCGTCCAGAACATACACTTGCCTCTTACCAAAAAGCGATTGATGATGGTGCCGATTTTATTGAACCAGATCTGGTTTCAACCCGTGATGGAGTTTTAGTTGCTCGCCATGAAAATGAAATTGGTGGTACCACCAATGTTTCGACCCTGCCTCAATTTGCCGATCGAAAAAAAACCAAGGTTATTGATGGAATGACTTTGGAAGGCTGGTTTACAGAAGATTTCACCTTACAAGAATTACAACAACTGAAAGCACGTGAGCGTATTCCGCAATATCGACCAGATAATCAAAAATACAATGATCTCTATCCGATTCCGACACTAGAACAGATCATTGAACTTGCAGATGCATATTATAAAAAAACGGGGAAAATCATTGGTCTCTATGTTGAAACCAAACATCCCACCTATTTCCAAAAACAAAATTTGGCAATGGAAGACACACTCCTTAAAACACTGTCTAAATATCAATACACACGAGACATTGCACCTGTTTATTTACAATCATTTGAAGTCAGCAATTTAAAATATTTAAAGAATCAGTTAGATCTACATAAGAGTGTCAAGCATGCGCAATTGATTCAACTCTATGACGCTCCGAATGCAAGACCTGCTGATTACGTAGATCAGAATAATCCCAAGACCTATGCAGATTTAGCAACGGCGAGTGGTCTTAACGATGTCTCAAAATACGCCAATGGTGTCGGCCCATCAAAAGCTTATGTTTTTAAAGATGCGGCATTGAACGAGACGACTTCTTTTGTTGCGGATGCACACAAAGTCAATTTAAAAGTTCATCCTTATACTTTCCGTCCTGAGAATAACTTTCTACCCACCCACTTAAAATGTAGTTCTGATCCAGCTAAAGCAGCCGAACGTTGCCCTACAGGATCGCTCAAAGAAATGCAGCTCTATTTCAAAGCTGGAATTGATGGTCTGTTTACCGATGATCCTGCTTTAGGTCGTCAAGCAGTACAAAGCTATCAAGCCACAACTAAATAATCATTGAACAGTAACAAATAAGGGCAGCTCAGCTGCCCTTATTTATGATTATGCTATTTGTTTCTGCTTGACCTGTTCCCATTGCCACCAGCCATATGCTGCCAATCCCACAAAAGCAGCATATAAGCCTGCTGTAAGGAAAACTTCTTTATAACTAAACATCCCCACGTAGATAATGTTGACAAAAATCCAGAGGATCCATGTTGCAATATGCTTACGGCTAGTCCAATAAGTCGCAAGTAAACTAAACGCCACCAACTGTGAATCCAGCATGGGTACAGCAGCATCGGTAAAGTGTTTAAGAATCAGTCCAAAGATTAGACCAAACACCACCGACAAACACATTTGGAACAGCACAACGGTCTTGGCAATGGGCTCAATCCGAATATCATGATCGTGACGCTTGCCTTTCAACCAATAATAGAATCCATAGACGTTCATCACAATAAAGAAAAATTGCAGGATCGTTTCACCATACAGTTTGATGGTAAAGAAAAAATAGGCATACAACCCACAGGCCAGAAAATTAAACCACCAGCACCACATATTGCGTCGGATAGTCAATGTCACACCAATAAGGCTAATAATCACTGCAACGATTTCTAAAGCAGACAAGAGCAGACTTCTTTCAAGATTTGATAGCAACATTATGGAAAAATCCGCAATTTAAGCAATGCTAAATGACTTATTTTCTTTACTGATATTTTTATCTTTATTTGAGAAAACGACTATTTTTTATCCAAACCTTGTGCTATAAAAAACTGGTCCAATCTAGAATTTTTTATATGTTGATCCACAAGGTTTCTTCTTCACGTCTCATTACCATTGCGCATTGCATTTCTGTCAATGCCGGATGGCGACGTGTCTGCATATTTATGCGAGGAGACTTTAAACATATTCATCCGATGACAAGTTAAAAACATCATATGAAAACAAAGGTCGCCTCAACAGCGACCTTTTTTATTGCCTAAATTTACGACCACTCAACCTACCGTTGTTATCACAGGAGCATGACCATGACACAGTTGCCAGAAAAGAATTTTATACCAAGCACACAGATCCAACCGACTGTAGCCCCTATCCACCCTCGCCTTGCTACAGTCGGTCAATTCATTGCAGTCGTGCTGATTTGGTCATTGACGCCATTGGCCGCGGTCTTGACGGTGCATGAAATTCATTGGGCGTGGGGATTATTTTTTCGGTTCAGTTTGGCCATTCCTTTGGCCTGTATGTGCTTGCTTTATTTTCGACTCAAACTCGACTTCACTTATACAGCCTTCATTAGCTATGCGGCAGGTGCGATTGGCTTATTTGGTTCAATGACTTTTTGTTATATGGGAGCGACTCGTGTTTCATCAGGCATGATCTCAATTATTTATGGCACTGCTCCGCTATGGTCTGGTCTGATTGCGGTATTTATCTTAAAACGGGAACATTTTTTAAAACGCCAATGGTATGGACTTAGTCTCGCAATTTTTGGCTTATCACTCACACTTGGTATAGGAGCGGAACATATTCAACTCGATGTGATTGGCGTGTGTTATGAAATCATTGCTGTTTTACTTTACGTGCTGTCAATGTTTGTCGTTGCAAAAGTAGGTGCAGAAATTCACCCAATCATTCAAACCACAGGTTCGACCATCGTTTCATGGTTCGGTTATCTGTGTTTGTTGCCTTTTTTCTTGTCTGAAATGCCTAATCAGTTACCCAGTCTGCAAACCAGTTTAGCACTACTCTATAGCGCATTATTTTCTTCAGTATTGGCCATGATTTTTTATTTTCACCTCATTCAAAAACTCAACCCAACAACGGTAATGCTGATTACTATTCTAACGCCAGTATTGGCCACTTTTTGGGGTGTATGGCTCAACCACGAAGCTTTAAGCTCACATCTTGTGTTTGGTTTAATGTTCCTGTGTCTAGGTTTATTTTTATATGCCTATCGCAAAAAACCACGTTTGTTATAACCATGAAAACTGATAGGTCAAACAACATGGCCTATCAGTGATAGTATCGAGGCACTGGCTCAAGTACACTGTGTCTACGCACCGCGTGACTTCTCAAAGATTTGTTCAAGGATGAAATAATCTATGCGTTCTTACGTCTTATGGCTTTGCCTCAGTCTGATCTTTGTTTTGCAGGGTTGTGTCCACGCAACAACACAACCGATCTCAGTTACAGGCAAAACAGCCGAGCTAAAACAACGCTATTATCAAGCGAAGACAACAGCGTCTGATGGGACTGTGCTCGCCTTTACCGTCTATCAACCTCATTTAAGATCAGATCAGACTGCCCCATTACTTTTACATACCCATGGCTTTGGTCTTTCTCGTATGAAACGACCTGAGCTCAGCTTGTATGGATTTCTATTGCCCACAGGACAGGTGGCAAAAACAGCTTGGCAAAATGGCTATTGGGTGATCAGCTACGATCAACGGGGGCATGGTGACAGTCAGGGTAAAATTCGGCTGACAGATCCAGCAAAGGAAGCACAAGATGTCATCAGCATCATGAACTGGGCTGAAAAAAATTTGCCTCAACTGGCAAAAAATCAGCATGGTGTTCGTACAGGTATGATTGGTGAATCTTATGCAGGCGGAGTGCAATATCTTGCTTCTGCTTTAGACCCACGTTTACAGGCCATCGTACCAATCACCACATGGTATGACATCGTGCATAGCCTTGCGCCGAATGGCATTCCTAAAAGTAACTGGATTGGTTTCCTCAATCTGATTGGGGATTGGTGGAATTGGAATAAATTTGACCCTGAACTCAAGCAGGCTTATCTGGATACGCAACATGGACAATTAAGGCAATCCACCTACGATTTTCTTAAAACACACCAAGCCAGCTGGTTTTGTAGTCATCATCAGGCCCCTCAAGCAGATGCACTGATCATTCAAGGATTCAGGGATGTGTTATTTCCATTTAATGAGGGTGTCAAAGCTGCACAATGCCTACAACAGGCTCAGCGAGAGGTGCATTTGATTGGCGTACAAGGGGGGCATTTGCAGCCTTTTACCCAACATTCTCCGCTCGGGAGCACGCCATTTTGGTATATCGGTAAATCAGTCAGTTGCGGTCATCAGCAGCAATATAATCTCCAAAAAACCATCTTGGCTTGGTTTAACCAAAAACTGAAAGACCAAACAGCTACCGAATCTTTACCTGAATTATGTATTGACCAAAGTCCAGTGAATCAGCTGACTGAGCTTAGTCCTGTGACTGAATATCAGCTGAAAAAAACATGGGTTGCGCCAACCACCTCGCAAGCGGTATTTGTTCCAATTCATACCGCTTTGCAACCAATTTCAATGACAGGCTCCCCGCGACTCACCCTCAACATGGAAACAGCACCTGAGTATGCGAATGCGACGTTATTTATTTCAGTTGCGGTGAAATCAAAAGTTACAGGGAAATATGCAATTTTAAATGATCAGACTGCGCCATTTAATCCAACTCAAAAAAGAAGTTATGACCAGATTCGATTGGGCTTAAACAATCAAATGGGAACAGCACAAACCATCGAGTTACCTAGTGTCTATGGGCAACTTAAACAGGGTGATACTTTGGGTTTGTTGATCAAGAGCGAAAGCCAGTATTATCAACGAATCAAACAGCCTAAAATTGAAGCATGGATTTCAGGGCAAATTGTTTTGCCTAAGTTTTGGGATGAAACCACTGAGAAATAGTTATTTTTATTATAAAAAACCAACGAGAGTGATTTTTACCACTCTCGATTGGCAATCAATTCTTCCATTTCAATGTCGAAGTAACCGACATCTTGCACCACCATCATCATGGCTTCTGCAATGTAATCTGCGGCAGTGTCATCTAAACTTGAATCCAGGTCTTCAAATTGCGGCTTCATCTCGTTAATTTCAATCAAGGTCTGATTTGCATAACGATAAATTTCCGTATCAGATAAGTCTGTACGACTGACCTTTTTTGAAAAGCGATGGATATGTTGCTTCACTTCAGCGACGAGAATATCGGGATAATATTCATCATCAAACATGGGGAGGAGTAAATCTTCAAACATAAAAAATAATATGCCAATAAAACGCCATGCTTATAACATAATCCGACCAAAATCACGATATTTAGACATAAAAAAAGCGGTTTTTCCGACCGCTTTTTAAAAATTAGTGAGACCATCTACGCGCTAATAAATCCTAGCTATAAGAAAAGTGAAGATACATAACCAATAGGCTAAGCCCTTACTGGTACAGCAAATTGCTCAGCATATTTCGAAAGCTGTTCAAAGGTAATCGAAGCACCACCACAGACAATCACTAAAACGTCATCCTGCGGCATAAAGTTAATTTTTTGATTGTACAAAATAGATAATGTTGCGCCACAGGCAGGCTCGACTAAAGTGCGATGATCATTCAAGAACTTCAAACATGCTAGCACTGCCTCTTGATCAGACACTGTCATCCCTTGAACATTGTGGTTTTTCGAAATCATAAATGCATTTTCACAGACCTGTTTCGCTGCAAGTGTTGTCGCGACTCCTGTCACTTCATCTAGCGTTATATGTTTGCCGATCTTCATTGAGCTATTTAAAGAAGCAGTACCATGGGTTTCAATTGCATAAATTGGAATATCTAAATGATTCTGACTCAAACCTTGATGAATACCAGAAATTAAGCTGCCACCCCCTACTGATAAAATAACAGCATTCGGATGGATACCTTCTTCAATGACTTCATCAATAATATGAGCGACACCATCCCAAAGATATTGATCATCAAAAGGATGAATATAAACAGCCTTTTCATTGACATAGGAAAGTGCCAATTCATTCGCTTCCATCCATGAATCACCATGAACAATGACCTCGGCACCCTGCTGTAACATCAAATCAATCGCTTGTTGCGAGGTGATTTTAGGTACAACGACAGTGACGGGAATATTCAACACATTGCCCATATACGCCACTGAAATACCCGCATTTCCACCAGAAGAACTAATGAATTTCTGCGCACCCTTTTCTACATATTTTAGACAAGCATTGCCAATACTACGTTGCTTAAATGAACCTGTCGGTTGTGAAGATTCCATTTTCAACCAAACATTACAATTATTCAGTTCACTTAATTGGCTCGATTTAATTAGTGGTGTTTTGATACTGAGTGTCACTTTTTATTCCTAATATAAGGATTTTCCAAGTAAATATAACATCGTTTTAAATCGATTTTTAAACCGTTTGATTCATTTCTCTAGACATTTTAGACAAGAATTTTTAACCAAATATTATAATTATTTAGCTCACTTAGCTGAGATATGATGAATATCAATTCGTCATGAACCCAATCAAGCTAGCGAGCGGTCAGCCACCCGAATGCTTCCGACCGCTTTTTTAAAAACCAAACTTTAATCTTTTTTAGCACTTAAGCTTTTGGCAATCTTCGCCAACTCGACAAATTCCTCTCGCATCTGATAAGGATCAGGTTTCGCTGATTGTTGTGCCAATTGGATAATTTGATCCCATCCCAATGCGCCATTGTACTGCCCGCCTTTTAGCTGCTGAGCATACGATGCAACCGCAATCGCAAAGCGTGTATCATTATTAGCTTGAGCAAGGGGCTTACTTTCAGCTTTTACAGCTTGATTTAAAAGAATGCTCTTTTGTTGATTTGGCAATTTATAGCGCAAGTTTACAAAGGCATATTCAGACTTTTTCGTTGTCTCTGTTTTTTTAGATTCCTGATAACGTGAATCATTGAGCCAGCCCTGTTGACCTACTGGAACGATTTCATAAATTGCTGTGACATTATGACCTGCCCCAATATCTCCTGCATCAACCTTATCGTTATTGAAATCTTCCTGTTTCAACATCCGGTTTTCATAGCCGACTAAACGATATTCTTTCACCGTCGCTGGGTTAAATTCGACCTGAATTTTGACATCCTGAGCAACAGTTGCAAGCGTTGAAGAAAGCTGACGCTGTACTACTTTTTTGGCTTCATTTTTATTATCGATATAACTGTAATTGCCATCGCCTGCATCCGCCAGTTGTTCCATGAGCTGCTCATTGTAGTTCCCTGTGCCAAAGCCCAATGTTGTTAAAGAAATACCACTTTTGCGTTTCTCAGCCACCATGCCTTTTAAGGTACTAAAATCAGTAATACCGACATTAAAATCACCGTCCGTCGCCAGTAAAATGCGGTTAATGCCATTTTTCACAAAGGCTTTTTCAGCCTGCTTATAGGCCAGTTGAATGGCTTGCTCACCTGCTGTTGCACCACTTGCCTGTAATGCATTAATCACTGCCAATATTTTATCTTTTTGGTCACCGGCAGTCGGTTCTAGCACCAGCTTTTCACCGCTGGCATAAGTAATAATGGTGACTTTATCTTGTGGACGAAGTTGCTCAGTGAGTAAGCGCAAAGTTTGTTTAACTAATGGTAATTTATCTGATGCATCCATACTGCCCGAGACATCGACTAAAAACACCAGATTGGCAGGTGGCAATTGTTTAGTGCTTAAATCTTTGGCCTGAATGCCGATTTTGATCAGTTTGGCATTTTCTTTCCACGGCGAATCTACCGTTTCAGTCGTGACTGAAAATGGGTGAATACTATTTGGTTGTGGGTACTGATAATCAAAATAGTTAATCATTTCCTCGGCACGAACAGCATCAACGGGTGGTAGTCGGCCATCATTCAAGAAACGGCGTGTGTTGGTATAACTACCTGTATCTACATCAATACTAAAAGTTGAAATAGCTTGATCAGCGACACGATGAACAGGATTGACCTCATTTTTTTGGTATTTTTCAGTGTTCTGTTCTAAACGTGGTCTCTCCATGCTCGGCATGACTGCAATATAAGATGCAGGTGCAATCATCTTGCGAGTTTGTGCCAATCCTTGGTTTGACATGGTTATAGGTGCTGGTGACACTGGCATTGCGGTTTCGACTGTAGCCTGATCGTATTGTTTAACAGGTGTACTACAAGCCATCACCATACAACTGAGCACAGTTAATGTTAATATTTTTGTTGATTGATGCATTGTTCAAGTTCCCAATTCTATTTCGTTTTTTCAAATAAAGTCGATATACAGAGAATTGTATGCAAAAAAAGAAAGATACATCGTATTCGAATGTATCTTTCCAGAATTGCTTATTCATGATCTACAGCAAAAGTTTTACTCAATCGCATAATTGATGGTGACCACTACACGAGCAATTTTATTAATGGTAGCTTTGTCATAAGCACCACCATAATCACTGTCGTCATCCGAACCGCTTTCAGGCAGGATATAAAATGCACCTTGGCTAGCAGAGCGCATCATCCCCACTTTCACACCACCCACTTTGGCAAATTCATTGGCACGGCTATACGCATTCTTGGTCGCATTGGCAATCAAAGACATTTTGATTTCTTCTAAATTCGATACTAGATATTCAGGTTTCTGTTCAATAGCTATGCCTTTTTCATCCAGTCGGTAAGCTTCTTTGGCTGCCTGTTCAATCTTCTTGATATCGCGACTAGCGATCACTAAGGATTGCAATGCCATATAGCCTTTAAACTCACGATTGATCCGCCCTTCGCCCATATTCACTTCTTCATAATAGGGTTGAGAACTTTTATTTCCGAGTTGCATATCCGCCGCTTTAAAACCATGCTCGACAAAAAAGCTTTGTAACTCTTTCATTTGTTGATCAAGCAATTGATACGCTTGTGGAATCGTGTCAGACGTGTGGCTGGTTTGTAAGTGAATCTCCCAGCGTGCTGAATCGGCTTGAATTGGTTTTTCAGCCAAACCCTTGACTGTAATAGAATTTTTAGTGCTATTAAACTGTTTCAGTGCAACACCCATCACCCCAGCAGAAATAATAAAGCCAAGGCTAAGAATGAGCGCAAACACCCATAAACTTTTATATGTAATTGTTTTACTTTCCATTTTTAATATCACTTATCTTATTTTATAGTCTTGTTATATTTAATCTATTCAGGCAAGTCAATAGAGCCCTCAAGCTCTACTGACATAGCAATAAATTTAAGCTTGCATCATGTTCCAGACTTTTATCGCATCGCGAGTGGCTTTAACGTCATGGGCACGAACGATACTTGCCCCCTGCTGAATACTGAATAGATGCCCTACCACGCTGCCAACCGCGCGCTCTTGCGCAGGTACACCATTTAAGGCTTCACCGATAAAACGTTTACGTGAAAGGCCCGATAAGATTGGGTAGCCCATTCGATTGAGCTTCCAAAACTCATTCAGCAATTGAAAATTTTGCTGTGCATTTTTGGCAAAGCCAAAACCAGGATCGATAATGATATTTTCTTTTCTGACTCCCACTGCAATCGCTTGATCCAAGCGTTGCTGCAATTCAAAAATCACATCTTCCGTCACATCATCATATTGATCGAGCTGATTCATATTGGTCGGTTCACCCCGCATATGCATCAGCACCACAGGAATATTCAACTCAGCAGCGGTTTCCAAGGCCTGTGGACGTGTTAATGCACGAACATCGTTCCAGATATGTGCACCAGCTTGTACGGCAGCACGCATCACTTCTGGCTGACTGGTATCAATCGACATGATTACATCATAATTTGAGAGGGCTTCGACTACAGGAATCACTCGACGAATTTCTTCTGCTAACGTCACAGGTGATGCATTTGGACGTGTCGATTCTCCGCCAATATCGATGATGGTTGCACCCTCTTCAAGCATCTGTAAAGCATGTTTGATCGCTTGATCTTTTTGATGGTGCTGCCCACCATCACTAAATGAATCAGGAGTGACATTCAAGATGCCCATTACATGAGGCTGAGAGAGATCTAATTTAAAACGACCGCACTGTAACTGATATTGTGGTAATGGCATCAACTGCATGATCAAGACTCTTGGTACTTTAACGGGCTTATTTTAACAACACAGCCCCTAGAACGTTGATGATTTATTTTCAGTTTGGACTAAAATCCAAACAAAAAAAGAGCGACCGAAGCCGCTCTTTTTATTTCATCTTGATTTAGCCCATTGCTGGTAATGGTGGTGGTGTAGATGGACCATCTTTCGGTGGTTCAAATGCAGCCACTGGATTTTCAGCAACATAAACTTTAGGTGGTTGAGGTTCACGACCTTCCATGATGTCACGGATTTGATCACGATCGATTGTTTCCCAATCCATCAATGCTTTCACCATTGCATGAGCGATATCTTTGTTATTTTCCAAGATATCACGTGCAACTTTATACTGTTGATCCAAGATACGACGTACTTCTTCATCTACTTTTTGTTGCGTAGCTTCAGAAATCGTACGACTACCTACATTACCGAAGAAACCATTTTGGTTTTCATCTTCATAAACCATGACACCAAGCGCATCAGACATACCATATTTGGTCACCATTGCACGCGCCATTTTAGTTGCACGTTCAAAGTCGTTAGATGCACCTGTCGACATTTGGTTAATGAACACTTCTTCTGCAATACGACCACCAAATAAGATTGAAAGTTCATTCAACATCTTATCTTTATAATGGCTGGTTTGATCTTGTTCAGGAAGCTGCCAAGTAACACCCAATGCCCAACCGCGTGGCATGATGGTTACTTTATGCACTGGGTCTGTACCCGGTAAGATTTCAGCAACAATTGCATGACCCGCTTCATGATAAGCCGTTGCACGACGTTCTTCTTCACGAATCACCATCGATTTACGTTCAGGACCCATGTAGATCTTGTCTTTGGCATCTTCAAAGTCATGCATATCCACCGTATTTTTATTACGGCGAGCAGCAAACAATGCAGCTTCATTGACTAAATTCGCAAGTTGCGCACCTGAGAATCCTGGTGTACCACGTGCAAGAACTTTAAGATCTACACCTGTAACAGAAGGAAGTTTCTTCAAGTGAACATTTAAAATTTGTTCACGACCACGGATGTCTGGTAAACCGACCATCACTTGACGGTCAAAACGGCCTGGACGAAGCAATGCTTTATCCAATACATCAACACGGTTGGTTGCAGCAATAACGATCACGCCTTCATTGCCTTCAAAACCATCCATTTCAACAAGCATCTGGTTCAGGGTCTGTTCACGCTCATCATGACCACCACCTGTACCCGAACCACGATGACGACCAACTGCATCAATCTCATCAATAAAGATGATACAAGGCGCATGGCGTTTTGCTTGTTCGAACATGTCACGGACACGAGAAGCACCGACACCGACAAACATTTCAACGAAGTCAGAACCAGAGATACTAAAGAATGGAACTTTAGCTTCACCAGCAATCGCTTTCGCCAACAATGTTTTACCTGTACCCGGAGGACCAACCATCAGTACACCACGTGGAATGGTTGCACCAAGGCGTTTGAATTTTGCAGGGTCTTTTAAGAAATCAACGATTTCAACCACTTCTTGTTTTGCTTCGTCACAGCCTGCAACATCACTAAATGTTAACTTGATTTGATCTTCAGATAACATTTTTGCTTTTGACTTACCAAAACTCATAGGACCGTTTTTGCCGCCTGCTCCACCGCCCATATTACGCATGAAGAACATGAATAATAAGATGATGAGCAATACAGGGAAACTCGCAATGAGAAGTTGCATCAAAATGCCTTGACGTTGTGGCGCTGTGCCTTCAACAACTACATTTTGTTTATTCAAGCTTGGTAGCAACTCAGTGTCTTCTACTTGAGGACGAACCGTCTCAAAGGCAGAACCATTGGTTTTTTCACCATTAATATTTAAACCGTCAATTGTGACTTGTTTAATTTGCCCAGCATTCACCGCTGCAACGAAATCAGAATATTTCATCGCTGCAGGCTTATTGCGGTCACTGACGTTGCTAAAAATCAAAATCAGAACACCGAGTATGATGAGCCACAATACGGCATTCTTGAAGTAATCGCTCAAGGCTTTATTCCCATATCAATCTAATTTGATCATACCTAATCTTGGCTGACCTTCACAAAAACAGCAATGAATTTGCTTTGCAAAAAACTTAAAAGGTACAAAATGCACAATTTTTAACAACTTGGCAAGTACACTTTTATTGCAATGCCTTTTTACGACCTTGGCCAATCAAAAAAACTTCTTTCGATCGAGCACGTGATGCCGCAGGTTTGGCTGTTTTTAATACATCAAAACTATCGACCACCTGTTTTCGGAACTCATCAAATCCCGTCCCTTGGAACACTTTAACAATAAACTGTCCGTTTGGTCCGAGAACTTTCTGAGCAAAATCCAAAGCCAATTCACATAAGTAAATTTGACGCGGTTGATCAACAGCCCTATTACCTGATGTATTGGGGGCCATATCTGAAATTACAATGTCTACTTGACGTCCATTTAAAATATTTAACAATTTTTCGAAAACTTCTTCTTCACGGAAGTCGCCTTGTAAGAAGGTCACATCTGGAAGTGCATCCATTGCAAGGATATCTGAAGCAATCACCAAGCCCTTTGACCCAACCAGTTTACCTGCAATTTGAGACCAACTGCCTGGTGCTGCACCTAAGTCGACAACCGTCATACCAGGCTTGATCATTTTATATTTTTCTTGGATTTCAAGTAGTTTATATGCGGCACGTGCGCGATAACCTTCCTTTTGTGCTTTTTTGACAAAAGGGTCATCCAAATGCTCTCGCATCCACACACGACTGCTTTTAGACAATTTTTGATTGGTAATGCGTGTTGCCATAACTCACTAAATTTCAAAAAACTTCTGATCAGTCATTGTACGTGAAAATTACTCTCATTACAGTACGGATGTACTTCATTCACACGAAGTTTTACAGATTTTTTTCGATCAACACGATTGATTATTTTTAGCAATTTTCACATTTTTGTTTCAAGTGCTGGTCTGCTCAATCTATCTTAGATTCGGGATGCAAGTTATACTAGGTCGTTTTTCCAATCAGGTATTTTTAATGGCGGCTTTATCTATCCATGAACGTAAGCGTTTACGTCAAATTGGCCATGCGCTTAACCCAGTTGTAATGATTGGTAGCCAAGGTCTCACAGAAAACGTCATTGAAGAAACAAATCGTGCGCTGAATGACCACGAGTTGATCAAAGTAAAAATTGCGGGTGAAGACCGTGATGCACGTGCGGCTGTAATTGATGCGATTGTTGAAGCAACAGGTGCAGAGTCTGTACAGAAAATTGGTAAAATTGTTTTGCTCTATAAAAAAGCAGCCAAACAAAACCAACACCTTTCTAACTTAGTTCGTTTTGCTCATTTAAGTAATAAATAATTACGATGGCAAGTTATGAACTGTCTGCCTTTGATCGCTTTAGCGCCATTACCGTAGTTGGAGCGATTGAGCAACAAACGCCAGCAACCCTAAATGTTGGTTTTTGGGTTCGTGACCCAAATCAATTTTTGATCTACCCAGATCAAGTCGCTGCGCATCCACGTCAAGACTTTTTATGGGAACAGACTTGCTTTGAGATTTTTGTTGGTGTGAAAGATGAAGATTTCTATCGTGAAATTAATCTCTCCCCTTCTCAAGCTTGGCAAGTCTATCAATTTGAAGAATATCGCTTTCCTGAAAATATGCCGCCAATCGCTGCGTATGACATTGAGCTGAATCATTTACAGCGGACCCATTATGGTTTAAACGTCAGTTTAGATCTGTCCCAATTCATGCAACAACATAAATTGAAATGGTCTGACTTATATCTCGGTCTAAGCATGGTGTTGAATACCACACAAGGTATGCATTATTTTGCAATGCAGCACAGTAGTCCTCAAGCTGACTTTCATAATAAACGCGACTGGTTGCATCAGTTCTAATGTTTTGTGCATAAAAAAAGCGAGAAAAATTCTCGCTTTTTTTTGTATACAATTTATTAGCTTGCTCGTACTTTATTCCAAGCTTCAACAGCTTGCTCTTTAGTACGTTTAAGGCTCACAACTAAAGTATCTTTATGCTTCACTGAAATTTGACTAATGTCATCTTTCAACTCTTTGCTCACTTTAGTTAAGTCTTCGATCAATGCATTTAACTCTGTTTTTAATACATTTTTCAGTTCAAGCAAGTTACCTTGCGATGAATTAAGTTGAGTTTTAATCACTTCAATGCGCTCTAAAAGATCTTGTTTGATCTGTACAAGCTGATTTTGAATGTTTTGGTTTAACTCTTTTGCTTCAGTCTCAATTTTTTCTTGAGTTTCCGCTAAAGCTTCTTTCACTTGACCTTGAGTCTCAGCAATCACTTCTTTGGCTTGCTCTTGAGTTTCAGCAATCACTTCTTTTGCCTTCGCTGTTTTTTCTGCAACCGCTTCTTTCGCTTTTGCAGTTTTCTCAGCAACTACTTCTTTCACTTCAGCAGTCTTTTCAGCAACCACTTCTTTCGCTTTCGTGGTTTTTTCAACTACAGCAGCTTTCACTTCTTCAGCAGTTGCAGGTGTTGTTTGATTGTCAGCCATTTTGTTTCCCCTCATTATTGATTGTTGATTTTTTGGCTAGCTATAAGATAAAACGGCTACAACTCAAACACGAAAAAAATTGTCTAACAATTTGCATAATATCTCATGATAACGATATCTGGATGAGCGATTTTGCAATAGACACCTCTGTCCGCTTGCTTAAAAAGAATTCGATAATTCCTAACTTTAATAAATAAAACACATAGACTTTTCACGGACTCATGCGTATAATGCGCTGTTAAGTTACAAGCGAGCAGACTGGAAGGAGGGGCATGTTTTTTTAAAGACGGCCTGCCTTTTTTTATGTCTTCTCGCTTTTTTACAGCCCTATTTTTGTGGTCTTAGTTCAGGAGCTTTGGTTTGAGCACCCCCGCCATTTTAGCCCTCGCAGATGGAACGATCTTTAAAGGAACGTCTATCGGTGCATCGGGTAGTACGACTGGTGAAGTCGTTTTTAACACTGCCATGACTGGTTATCAAGAAATTTTGACCGACCCAAGCTACGCACAACAAATTGTGACGTTGACTTATCCTCATATTGGAAATACTGGCTGTAATAGTGAAGACGTTGAATCAGGTCGCATCCATAAAGTATGGGCGAATGGTTTAATTATTCGTGATCTGCCTTTATTACACAGTAATTTCCGTGCTGAACAATCTCTCAGTGAATACTTGGAACAACATAATGTTGTTGCGATTGCTGATATTGATACGCGTAAATTGACTCGTATTCTACGCGACAAAGGTGCACAAAATGGTTGCATCCTTGCTGGCGAAAATATTACAGAAGAAGAAGCAATTGCAAAAGCACGTGCATTTGGCGGTTTAAACGGTCTCGATCTTGCGAAAGAATGCTGTGATCCGACGGGTTTTGAATGGACTGAAGGTTCTTGGACTTTAGGCGAAGGCTTCACTCAACCAGAATTAAAATTTCATGTTGTTGCATACGATTATGGTGTCAAAACCAACATCTTACGTATGCTTGCAGACCGTGGCTGTAAATTGACTGTTGTTCCTGCACAGACACCTGCTGAGAAAGTACTCGCACTCAATCCAGATGGCGTGTTCTTGTCAAATGGTCCTGGTGATCCAGCAGCATGTGACTATGCCATTGAAGCAGTGAAAACCATTGTTGATACAACCAACTTACCTGTATTCGGTATTTGTTTAGGTCACCAAATTTTAGCGCTCGCTTCTGGCGCGAAAACCATGAAAATGAATCATGGTCACCACGGCGCTAACCATCCTGTACAAAATCTTGAGAAAGGTACAGTGATGATTACTTCTCAAAACCACGGCTTTGCTGTTGACGAGAGTACTTTACCTGCAAACTTAAAAGTGACACATCGTTCACTGTTTGATGGTACAAACCAAGGTATTCATCGCACTGACAAACCAGCATTCAGTTTTCAGGGTCACCCTGAAGCCAGCCCTGGTCCACATGACTGTGCCCCATTGTTCGATCATTTCATCGAACTTATCGAAGCAGCTAAGAAGTAATTAAGGAGCGAATAATGCCTAAACGTACGGATATTAAAAGCATCTTAATTATTGGTGCTGGTCCTATTGTCATTGGTCAAGCCTGCGAATTTGACTATTCAGGTGCGCAAGCATGTAAAGCGCTTCGTGAAGAAGGTTATCGCGTTATTTTGGTGAACTCTAACCCAGCGACCATTATGACCGACCCAGCAATGGCAGATGCGACTTATATCGAGCCAATCACTTGGCAGACAGTTGCACAAATCATTGAAAAAGAACGTCCAGATGCAGTCCTTCCAACCATGGGCGGCCAAACTGCATTGAACTGTGCCCTTGCTTTAGACGAGCACGGCGTTCTTGAAAAATATAATGTAGAACTGATTGGCGCATCAAAAGAAGCGATTGAAAAAGCAGAAGATCGTAAACTGTTTGATATCGCGATGCGTAAAATTGGTTTGGAATGTCCAAAAGCGGCCATTGCTGAAACAATGGAAGAAGCTTTGGCAATCCAAGCAGGTTTTGGTTTCCCAGTCATCATCCGTCCATCATTCACGATGGGTGGTTCAGGTGGTGGTATTGCCTATAACCGCGAAGAATTCCTAGAAATCTGTGAACGTGGTTTCGATCTTTCTCCAACCAAACAATTATTGATTGATGAATCACTGATTGGTTGGAAAGAATACGAGATGGAAGTTGTTCGTGACAAAAACGACAACTGTATCATCGTTTGTGCGATCGAAAACTTTGACCCAATGGGCGTACACACAGGTGACTCAATCACTGTTGCTCCTGCGCAAACATTGACAGACAAAGAATACCAATTAATGCGTAATGCATCGGTTGCGGTTCTTCGTGAAATTGGTGTGGAAACAGGCGGTTCGAACGTTCAATTCGGTATTAACCCGAAAGATGGCCGTATGGTTGTGATCGAGATGAACCCACGTGTTTCTCGCTCATCTGCCCTTGCTTCTAAAGCAACTGGTTTCCCGATTGCTAAAATCGCAGCGAAACTTGCAGTCGGTTATACTCTTGATGAATTGAAAAATGACATCACTGGCGGTATTACACCAGCATCTTTCGAACCATCGATTGACTATGTAGTAACAAAGATTCCTCGTTTCAACTTCGAAAAATTCCCACAAGCTGAGCCTGTACTGACAACTCAGATGAAATCTGTGGGCGAAGTCATGGCGATTGGTCGTAACTTCCAAGAATCTGTACAAAAAGCACTTCGTGGTCTTGAAGTTGGTGTAAGTGGCTTTGACGAGAAAGTTGAAGCGGGTACAGCCAATGCAAAAGACATCATCTTAAAAGAGCTTAAAGTACCTGGTCCAGAGCGTATCTGGTACGTTGCTGATGCATTCCGTCATGGTTTCTCTTTAGATGACGTATTTGAAGCAACCAAGATCGACCGTTGGTTCTTGATCCAAATCGAAGACATCATTAAAACCGAAGCTCAAGTGAAAGCATTAGGTTTTGGTGACTTAAATGCTGACAATATCCGTTCATTCAAGCGCAAAGGTTTATCTGACCTTCGTATTGCTGGCTTGATGGGTATTTCACAAAAGCAATTCCGTAAACAACGTTGGAACTTGGGTGTATATCCAGTTTACAAACGTGTTGATACCTGTGCGGCAGAGTTTGAATCTGGTACTGCTTACATGTACTCAACTTACGATGAAGAATGTGAAGCTAATCCATCAAACCGCGACAAGATCATGGTCATTGGTGGTGGTCCTAACCGTATTGGTCAAGGGATCGAGTTTGACTACTGCTGTGTACACGCTGCGCTTGCAATGCGTGAAGACGGTTATGAAACCATCATGGTGAACTGTAACCCTGAAACTGTTTCAACCGACTATGACACATCTGACCGTTTATACTTCGAGCCTGTAACACTTGAAGATGTACTTGAAATCGTACGTACCGAGAAGCCTAAAGGCGTGATCGTACAGTACGGTGGTCAAACACCTTTGAAATTGGCACGTGCTTTGGAAGAAGCAGGTACCCCAATCATTGGTACATCTCCTGATGCGATTGACCGTGCAGAAGACCGTGAACGTTTCCAACAAATGATTCAACGTCTACAGCTTCGTCAACCAAACAACAGCATCGTAAAATCTGCTGAAGAAGGTATTTCTGAAGCGGCTAAAGTGGGTTACCCACTGGTAGTACGTCCATCTTATGTATTGGGTGGTCGTGCAATGGAAATCGTCTATAACGAAGAAGAACTTAAACGTTACCTTCGTGAAGCAGTACAAGCGTCGAATGAAGCCCCTGTGCTACTTGACCGTTTCCTCGACGATGCAACAGAAGTTGACGTTGACTGCGTATCTGACGGTAAAGATGTTGTGATCGGTGGTATCATGCAACATATTGAACAAGCTGGTATTCACTCAGGTGACTCTGCATGTTCGATTCCTCCTTACTCTCTTTCACAAGAAGTTCAGGATGAGATGCGTCGTCAAACTGTTGCAATGGCAAAAGAGCTTGGCGTAATCGGTTTGATGAACGTTCAGTTTGCTGTGAAAGGCAATGACATTTATATCCTTGAAGTGAACCCACGTGCATCACGTACCGTTCCTTTCGTATCTAAATGTATTGGTGATTCGTTAGCAAAAGTTGCTGCACGCTGTATGGCTGGCCAATCTTTGGAATCACAAGGTTTCACCAAAGAAATCATTCCAACACATTTTGCTGTTAAAGAAGCTGTGTTCCCATTTGCCAAATTCCCTGGCGTAGATCCAATGCTTGGGCCTGAGATGAAATCTACAGGTGAAGTGATGGGTGTGGGTAAAACATTTGGTGAAGCATTCTATAAAGCGGTGCTTGGTTCTAACGAACGTTTACCAGGCTTACCAACAGAAGGCGAAGTGAAACATGCATTCTTATCGGTTCGTGAATCAGATAAGAAATACATTGCTGACATTGCAAAACAGTTAATCGCTTATGGCTTTAAGCTGGTTGCAACCAACGGTACACATCGTGTGCTGAAAGAAGCTGGAATTGAATGTCAAGCTGTCAATAAAGTGACCGAAGGTCGCCCACATATTGTTGACCGCTTGAAAAATGGTGAAATTCATCTTATTGTCAACACAACTGAAGGCAAACAAGCTCAGTATGACTCTGCCATGATTCGTCGTGCTGCCCTCCAAGGCAAGGTGTATTACACCACGACAATCAACGGTGCAGAGGCTGTTTGCCAAGCATTTGCTGTGAAATTGCCAATGGATGTATACCGCTTGCAAGATTTACAAACTGTAGGTTAATTCTCTACCGATAAAGTCCCGTCACCTTATCGGTGGCGGGCTTTTTCTTTTTTTAATCCTGTATTTTCCCAACCAATTTAGAGGGACTGAAATGCAACGTTACCCTATGACTCCCGAAGGCAAGGTTGCCTTAGAGAAAGAATTACAACAGCTCAAAACAGTGGATCGCCCACGTATTATCCAAGCGATTGCTGAAGCTCGTGAGCACGGCGATTTAAAGGAAAATGCTGAATATCATGCTGCGCGTGAACAGCAAGGTTTCTGTGAAGGCCGTATTCAGGATATCGAAGGTAAACTTGGTGCAGTTCAAGAAATTGATGTCAAAACACTCGAGCAAAATGGTCGTGTTGTGTTTGGTGTGACTGTAACTATTGAAAACCTTGATACAGAAGAACGTAAGACTTATAAAATTGTAGGCGATGACGAAGCAGATTTTAAAATCAATAAAATCTCAGTAAACTCCCCGATCGCACGTGGTCTTTTAGGTAAAAGTGAAGGCGACGAAGCAAAAATTCAAACACCACAAGGTGA
Source organism: Acinetobacter sp. ANC 3882 (assembly GCF_022549545.1). Lineage (NCBI taxonomy): Bacteria > Pseudomonadati > Pseudomonadota > Gammaproteobacteria > Moraxellales > Moraxellaceae > Acinetobacter > Acinetobacter sp. ANC 3882. The sequence goes on from NZ_JAKZGB010000007.1 coordinate 190,729, forward strand.
AGTTGAATACGAAATTGTCAGCGTGGAATATATTTAATATTTAACAATAAATAAGCCTCCAGTGGGAGGCTTATTTATGAGCCTTGAATAGATATTAAGTAATTATTGAACTGTTGAATCACATCAGAATTGCCATCAAAATATTCCTCAAAAAAATAACGATGGGTTAAAAACTCTGGTGGAGTGATAGAGTACTCTCCATCTTCATATTCTTGTTTAATCCAACTTTTAGGAATTGTAGGATCGGTGATTTCAAATAAATTTTTATCAAATAAGATTGGTTCCTTGCATTCATTTAATAAACGAAATGTACTATCGCTGATCTCAAGCACCCTATATTCTTTACCAACAATAAGCGCATGTTGTTTCACAATATCATCATAAATATCATCGCTTGTGTTTTTTAGAACCCTTACTTTCATTATTTTTCCTTGAAAATGTATAGAAATGATATATGGCAAGCACAAAGCCTTAGTCAATACTATAACTCGATGATCATTTGATCATCGATGAATATCACTAAAATCTCTTTTCCTTATTCGGCTTTGTCTTTCCCAATCAAATTCAACACGTGTTTACATGGCCTTGAAAATTTTTCCCGAATTCAAGTTTCCGCTTTTAAAGCTCAAATAACCATTGATCATAAAAATTAGAATTCTGCTAAGAATTATTTGATAACGCTATTGATTCTAATTATCATTAACAAAATTAAACATTATGCATATTTAATAGGTATCCCCTTATGCAGCAGACTGTACGATTCACCCAATATCCCCTCTCCCGTGCGCTACAGTTGATCGCAGGCGGTACTAAAGTCGCTTTACCGATGTTAATGCTGTGTGGTCAATTCACACAGGTGATGGCTGAACCGACCACATCAGATCACGAAAACATTATCAATGCACAAGTCACAGCAAATACCCTACCGACCATCAAAGTCGCTGCAGAAAAAGAGCAATCAACCTCATACACAACTAAAAAAATAGCGATCGGAAAAACCACACAATCACTCAAAGAAACACCACAGTCGGTTTCTGTAGTTACCCGTCAACGTTTGGATGATCAAAATATTTCGACCATTGATAATGCCATGAAATATGTCACGGGGCTGACTGTGGTACGTTACGATGCAGCAGGAAATTATAATGATTTCAATGCCCGGGGTTATGGCAGTGATACCTACCAAATGGATGGTACGACCTTAAGAACCGATTCAAACGGAACCTATCTGGATCTATCTGTATTTGACCGTATTGAAGTATTACGTGGTGCATCGAGTATGTTCAGTGGCGCAGGTGAACCAGGTGTTTCTATTAATCTGGTGCGCAAGCGTGCATTGGCTGATTTTGCCTTGACTGGTAAGGTAAGTGCTGGCTCATGGGATAACTATCGTGGCGAGGCAGATGTTACTGGTAAGCTTACACAGGATGGCGCATTACGCGGCCGACTGGTCACAGCAGTACAAGATTACGATACCTTTATGAACGGCATTGATGGCAATAAGAAACTGGTATACGGCACACTGGAATATGATCTTCAGGACAATACCACACTATCACTCGGTGCAACCTATCAAGATATTAACACGGTCTTATCACGTGGTTTACCGTATGGCCCCGATGGAAATCTTCTCAATATTTCGCGTAAAACAAGCTTTGTACAGGACTGGAACAAGCAAGATCTAACCAATAAAGAATTTTTTGCAGAACTGGAGCATCATTTAAATCATGATGGGCTGATCAAAGCCACGGTGCGCCAGAGTATACGTGATAATCATGCCAAATATAGCGATCCTTCTTTACCAGACGCTAATGGTGATATGTCCAAATTTAGCGCATTGGCCTTTAAACGCGAGGATAAAGATTTCAGTGCAGATTTATTTTTTAACACCCCTTTCCTGTTTGCTAGACAGACCCATAACTTCCTGATCGGTGCCGATTATCTAAAAGGCAACTCAAAAACCAATTATTCATCTTGGGGAACACCACTGATAGGTACAATCAATATCCATCATGACAACCAGTACCAATTTGCTGAGCCGGATTTTGATTACGACACCAATGTCAGCAAAGAAAAAATAGAAAACTATGGTATTTACAGCCAATTGAGAATCAAACCACTTGAACGTTTAACCTTGGTCGGAGGTGGCCGTGTTAGTTGGTGGAAATCTGTCTCAACCTCCTTACGAGCTGAAGGGGAAGACAGCACCGAACCAGCAGCGACCCATGATGCAAAAGCAGAATTTACCCCTTATGCAGCAGTATTATTCGACCTTAATCCAAATGTATCTCTGTACTCTAGCTATTCGGAAATTTTTAAACCACAAAATAACTTTAGCTACGACCCTATAACGCGTCGCAAAGGTAAACAACTTGATCCACGGACTGGTACTCAGGTTGAAGCTGGACTGAAAGCGGCTTTCTTCGATGACCGTTTAAATCTTTCTTCTGCAATCTATCAACTAGATGACAAAAACCGTGCGATTGCAGATCGTACTGCCCCAGAAGGTTATGGCTATTCAGTGGCGGCAGGTAAAGCACGTAGCCGTGGTTTTGAGATCGAAGCAAGTGGGCAAATTACCGATAATTGGCAAATCACAACAGGCTATGCCTATACCAAAAGTGAATACCTAACTGACCCAAACCAACAAGGACAACCGGTTAACACCTTTACACCTAAGCACAATTTTAATTTATGGACGACTTATAAACTACCCGCAACAGTCGTTGAAGGAGTCAATGTTGGATTTGGTTTAAGAGCCGTATCTAGTTATTACGATGGATCTGGTAGTCAGCGGGTTCAACAAGATGGCTATACACTGGGTTCAGCAAGCCTAGGCTATCAAATTAATCCACGTTATAAGTTTGCGATTAACGTAGATAACCTATTTGATAAAAAATACTATGAAAAAGTGAATTATTGGATACGTCAAAATATGTATGGTTCGCCACGTAGCGTAACAGCAAGCTTAAGCTTTAAGTATTGATCTGTTATGTAATCGACTAAATCTAGCCAACAAGATTAGAACAATACGTACTTTAAACTCAAATACACCTCGCCTTATTTAAGTACGGCGAGGTTTTATATTTATTCCCTCGAACACTGGGTATAATAGCCCAGCTTTTTTTTAATTTTGTCTAGATATGGATTCATTGATCAACTCTCCTGTTAAACATTGGTGCGAGTTCGAATTTATTGCTAAAACGGTGAAAAATCCGAATATCCATATCAAAGGCAATTATTCTTATTATTCTGCTTATTGGGACCAAGGCTTTGAACGTTGTGTAGTCCGTTATCTACATGACAAAGCTTCAACGGCAGAGAAACCGATTGATCAACTCCATATTGGCAACTTTGTCTGCTTTGGTGCTGAATGCGTGATTATGATGGGTGGTAATCAACTGCATCGCTCCGATTGGATCTCGACTTTTCCGTTTGATACACGCAGCTTTCTGCCCGCGGGTGATACTGTCATTGCCGACGGTTGCTGGATTGGTAGCCGAGCCATGATCATGCAAGGGGTGAAACTGGGCGAAGGTGCAGTCGTGGCGACAGGTGCTGTGGTCACGCAAGATGTACCGCCTTATGCAGTCGTTGCTGGCGTACCTGCCAAAGTGATTAAATACCGTTTCTCTGAACAGGACATCGAAAAACTGCTTTCCCTCAGACTTTATGACTTAGATGAAAAGCAAATTTTAAAAATGCGTGAACAATTACAGACCAATGATGTTGAATCATTAATTCACTTTTTTGAACAATATTAATCCCTCCTTAGCGATAACTCACTGATATATCACTATTCTATTTTTATAGAAATTTCATGTATTTTTAATTAAATCCTATCTTAACCATTCTCCTATAAATAATAACTATCCCTATAAAAATGCTAGGTTTTATTTATCTTTCAACAGGTTTACTATAACCATAGAGCTTGTAATTTAAACAACTTTTAAATACTGAATTCAATGCAAAATCATAAGTATAAGGAGTAACTCACATGGCTTATCAAAAAATCTTAGTGGCGATCGATGACTCTGAAATTGCTGCGAATGTCATTCGGGAAGCAGCCCAACTCGCAAAAGCGTTAAATAGTGAAATCACTGTGGTTGAAGTGATGACTTTAGACCCCTATCTTGCCGATGCCTATGTTCGTATGGGACAAAGCAATGAGCTGATTGAACGTGTTCGAGGCTATGTGCAAGATAATTTAACTAAGGCTGAGCAAAAGTTTGAAGAACATGGACTTACAGTCGCTACTCAAGTCTTGGAAGGCTTTTCAGTGCATCAGGAAATTATTGGTGCGGCCCAAAACATCGGTGTAGATTTGATTATTATGGGTTCACATGGGCGTACAGGCTTTAAACAATTTGTACTGGGTAGCGTAGCGCAGAAAGTTTTGGCAGAAAGCCATATTCCTGTATTAATTGTTCGCTGAATCATTAAAAGTCTCAGAACGTATAATTTATATTTGCTGAATTCTGCAATAACAGATTATGCGTTCTAAACTCACATCCGAGTTAAGGCTGCCAAGCAAATATTTTTAAACTCACTTTTCCATTTAATAAATAGATCCCTTCTGCCTCTAATAAGCTCTGTTGAACATTTTCACCCTTCTCATTGATTCGAGTTACGCTGATCTTGCCTTGAGAATTAATGACACGATACCAAGGGATGGTACTTTCGATATCTAAATGCTTGAGTACATAACCGACTAGACGTGCATGTTTAGGCAAACCTGCTAGCTTGGCAATTTGCCCATAACTTGCCACTTTTCCATAGGGAATTAAGGCAATCACTTCTAAAATCTGTCGATGTAGTTCATTGGTATCTTGCACAATACAACCTATAAAAATCTGCTAAGATGATAAAAATCATGCGAAAAGCTAGCCACAATAATTAAAACGCAATAACTTGAGAGAACAAAATGCGGTTAAAAATTACGGCCCTGACCCTATTATGTCTGATCTTCAGTGCATCTTGTACTACTCAAAAACCACCTGTCAAATTGCCTCCGTATCAGTATTCATTGGATGCCAATGATTTACCTGTGGTCAATGTCAGTTTTATTGTGACCAGCAAGCGTCCTGAAATTAAAGCTCTCGATAACAAAACACAGATCTATAAAGAACTGGCGATATTGAATCGGTATTTTGTCGATGAAAATAATCAAAAAATCTTTAAGTTTAAAATCCACCGTTATTATTCATATCAGGACTTCAACAAACGTAAGTGTGATCTTGCCAATCAGTTGAATCAACCGACGACACTGATTCCTGACAATCTTCCTAGTTCAGTCAAAAGCTGTTTCCCACGCAGAAAAAGCAAGGAAGTGCTGTTTATTATTTATGACTCTTATGGCGAAAAATTGAAATATGCAGATATCACCAGTTGGGGATTCCGCAATCAAGGCCAACCGTTTATTTTGATTGATTGGGAACGACTGAATTATCAAACCCAAGCCGCCAGTGTCCATGAAATGGGACATGCTTTCGGCTTAGGGCATGTGTGCTCACCCAAAGCGACCAAAACAACACCGACCAATATCATGAGCAGTTACGACTGTCGTTTGGGCAGTGGTGGCTTACGCAACCTTGGTTTTACACGTGAGCAGCTCAATATTATGCTCAATAACTATAACCAATATCCTTAAAAATCAAGCTGAATATAATGGCCTAGATGGTCCTGCCCTAAGGTGTAATTAACTTGCTCAAACTGACTGGCCAAGGCAGATTGAGCTTGTTCAAATTGCATCTCATCGACGGGACGAGGTTGCCAAAAAGTTTTACGGTTATGGGTGTAAATTGGATAAAACTGTAATCGACATTGTTTTAAGTTGAGTCGAATAATTCCCCCATAAGGCAGGGCCTGATAGTTTTCAAAATTGCCATTACTGTTAAATACGCCATTTCCTATGCCGAAAATGACAGGTTTTTGATGAATAGAGCGTATTGGCTGAATGGTATGTGCACCATGTCCAATAACGAGATCTGCCCCGATTTGAGTCAATATCTTGGCAAGTTTTTCTTGCTCAGGGTGGATCGATTTAAAATCGACACCCCAATGACAAATGACGATGATCTTATGCTGTGGATACTTTAGGCGATATTGCATAATTTGTTCAAACAAAATCGCATTAATACAAGCCACTCCTGAATCATGCCCCAAGGCATAGAAGTCATAATCTTGATAAGCCGTTGCCCGATGCCAATAACCATTGAAAATTGCCACACGCTGCCCATCGGTTTGAATTTCTAGGTATTGATGTGCTTGCTGCTGATCATTCCCCGCCCCGATAAAATCAATCTCTGCTTGCTCTAGCAATGTCAAAGTATGTTTGAGGCTTGCATCACCATAGTCTTTTAAATGATTATTGGCCAAACACAGTGTATTGATATGCATACGTTTAAATTCTGCCAAAGTTGGCTCAGAGCGCGCACCAAGGATATAGGCTTTTTTACCATCTAAAATTGAGTCTTCATCAAGATTAAAAACCGCCTCTAGATTGGCAATATTGATATCATCTGGACCAAAAAATTGTTGGATGCCTTCAAACGAATGTTGATAGCCATAACGCTGTAAAGCATCATCGATCCCTTGGCGTGTTCTTTTAGCGGTATAAAATTCACCAAAATAAGTATCCCCAATAATATTGACCCACTCACTTTTGGCTTGAATCTGTTTTGCCGGTAATAAACCCTGCTGAAAACAATGAGAATATGGCACTAAATGATCAATACGATGCACATGATCCAATAAGTGGAAAACGCCTATGCTCTGATTATCATATCGATAAGAAAAGTAATAATTTTGCGTTTGATCCGTCAGATAGAGCACGGCATCCAACTGTCTACATGTCCATAATGAACGGATCGGAGCAATCTCCTCTCCATTGATATTCAATGCTTTTACAAAAACCCGTTCCAATAACTCAATCGGTAAGCTAAAAATGCGTTCAGCCAAGCGATAAATATTTTGGAGCGTGTTTTTAACATTTTTATCAGCAGAATAAACTTGTAAATCAAACTGTTGTGCTTTTTGGACAACTTCAAGTTGTGTCTGTTGCCAACTTCCAAATAAATGACAGCCGAGAGGTTGTTGAAGCTCTTGGGGATAGTTAAAAGCAATGGCCTGTAATAATTCTAAAATGCTACATTGATGATTGAATACAGGATGCAATCCCTCGCTTGCTTGAACATGATGAGTCACTACTTCATCGAGCTGCACCGATCCATCGACAATACGTTCTAAACCAAGAAGTAATAAAATCCAATAGGAACAATCCCCTGCTATTTCAGTTTGCCATACGGGATGGAGAAAGTTTTGATTGCCAATGTGGCTGATGATTTTGATCTCTTGAGGAATACTCATTTAGGTGTTCCTCATGCATCAGTTTCAAAGTGCTGGACATAGGCAATATAGCCCGAAAGATTATGTTCTTGATCATCGATCCGTACACGAAAACGATCATGTCGCACATAAAAAGCATTTAAGATTTTATCTGGTCGTGCCATATACATCGCCACTTCAGGATAGAAAAAGCCAGTCCGTTGAAACTCAGTTCGGAACTCAATCAGTTTTTTCAGTTCTTCAAATTGTGCTTTTTCAAATAATTGCTCCAAGCCGAGCGCGCGAATCCGTCCAACCATTTGATAAGCCGCCATCATCATTTCCAACAAAGTGGCATAGGCTGTTTTTCGGTTACGGATAAACAGCATATGCTTTAAATAATTATTCAGCCCGAACTGGAAATATTTTTCTTCGGGGCAAATTTTTGTCAGTTCATTGGTACAGTAACTGAGCCAATGATCGTGGTAACGATCATAGTTTTGCGTCATAAAGCGTTCAAACATCTGTTTGACAGTGTGCAGTAATGTCTCATCTGGATGAAGTTGATAGAGGCGTAATAATGCCAATGCGGCTTCACCATCATAATAAATAATTCGGAACTTCTCTTTTATCTCATAGCTTGGATAATGCAGGACATGTGTGGTTTGGCCTGCTTCATTGACCATCGACAAAACCCCATTGGCCAAATGTCGAGCATAGGTGAGATAACCCGTATCTCCGGTCATTTCTTGGTATTTAGTTAGCATTAAAATGGCAGCCGCATTGGCACCCAGCTTAATTTCATCGAGCCCTTTAGCTTCATCACCATCCAGCATATAAGCCAGTTCAGCCTGTTTTTCGATATAAAAATGCTGTAGTGCATAATCAATGGCAGACTGAATCTGAGTGATCAATTTCTTATTTGGTTGAATCATCAGTGTTTCAATTAATGCATAGACTGAAGTGCAATGCCGAACTGTGTTGTAGCTCCGAATTTCACGATCATAGGCGGGGAAAAAACCATAGGTAAAACGTCCATCCGATTGTATTTGCCGAGCAAGAAATTCAGCATTTGCTTCGATCATTTTTTTGAAATGCTGTTTCTTTGGTTCAAACAGATAACGTACCCCATTCGCACTAAACTGGCTGTGCAGAGGAATCAACTGTCGATCTTCATAGATCACCGCTAAGGTATCAAACGTCCATAGCTGTTGAAGATCTTCAATTTTTATCTCGCAATACTGATTTGGATATTTTTTTAAAAGGCAGCTATTTAAGTTTTTCTCATCGAAAAAGTTAGGTGTGTTATAGCTGAGTGCCCGAATAATTGCCTTACCGTATAGCTCCTGTTCCAAAAAACATTGCTGAAAATCAGCATCGAAACTGATGCCTTTACGGTAATGATTGTTGTGGAACTGATTCTTTAAAGTCTGTTCAATGTCCTGCCATTGTTCTTGTTGGATATTAAAAGCGACATCAATTTTAATAAATGTCGTAGAGTCTGCATCGAAAGCAAATAAATGCGCTAGGAAATCGAAGAATTCTTGTTGGATACTGGAAAAATCTGAACATGCTGAATTCCAGACTTGGCAACGTTGCGTCTGTTCTCCATAGGAACAAAAAATCACAGCTTTAGACACATCAATGTGTTGCTGAACCTGTTTAAAAAAATGATCACTAAGTTGCTGCTTGAATTGCTCGAGTACTGAAATGGTTGTAATGGTCATATCTTCAATTTTTAGAATTTTTAAGTGTTTTAAACACGATACCACATATTTTTATGATCTTCGCAAAATGAAAAAGAGAACCCGAAGGTTCTCTTTTTGAGTTAAGGATTTGGATTAGTAAAGAATTTGATGGTTATTTAACAAGGTGGTTAAGTTTGTTGTAACGCCATCTAAAGTAATCAAGTCCGTATAGTTACTTCCAAAAATTGGAGTTGCGCCATTACGGTCTATGCCAATCACGGTATTACCACCAACGTTGGTTACACGTAGATATTCAGCAATATTGCCATCTGTTTGATCTCCATCTAAAAGATGACGAATATCAATTTTATCTGCTTGATCATTATAGTTAACAGCATGTGTATCAGTGTTTCCGACCACGAAGCCATTCCAATGATCAACGCCATTACCGCCTGTATTTGCCCCATTACCCGCTGTTGCCGCAGTACCATTCAGTATTTGATAAATTAAGGTATCTGAGCCACTGCCGACAATCGCGCTGGTAAATGTATCATTGCCACTGGTACTCGAATAAAGCAAGTTGTAATCAGGATGCGTCAAGTTAATATTCAAGGTTGCAGTTGATTCAACACCAGTTGCAGAAATGATTTTGTATTCAATACTGTCTGTAGATGATAGATGCGTTGTCACACTGACATCATTTGGACGGTATTCATACTCACCATTTGACTGCATGATTAACACACCGTTACCGGTATTAATCGTTTGTCCTAATGCGTCCACATATGAACCTGAAACACTATTCCATACTTGAAGTTTGTAACCTTCATGAGAAAGAAGACCTGTATCTGCTACTCCACCAATCGTGTCTCCAAGCAATACATTACCGTTGATCCAATCTGAACTATATTGATTCAAATGAACTGTGGTTGTCGTAACGCTTGTGTCTAAGGTAGTGGTTCCAACAGAGACGCCTTGTAATCCGTAATGAACTCGGTATAAGCCAGCAGCAAGATTCTCTACAGTATCTTGGAAAGCAACACTACCAACTTGAAGCGTCGCTAAATTACCTAGAGCAGTTTGAGACCCTTTATAGACCGTATCAACCCATTGACTGGTTGCTGCATTCCATATCTGGATCACATAACTCACTGTTGGTAACAGGCCAATGAGTGGCTGTACTTTATAGACAGCAGCGAGATCGATACTACCCACTGTTCCAGCTGCAATAGTGAAACTAGTCGAGTCGATGGATGTAAAGCCAAGACCATTAATCGTAATATCAGGACTCGCTACATCAACAGCAGCATCTTTGCTATTCGAGAAGTCTGTAGCTGCAGTGACATTATCTGCATTGGCAACGATCTCAATGGTGCCATCATTCGCTGGGTTGGCAGTATCCCAAACCACTTTGACATCTGGTGAACCCACTTGGATATGCAATTTCGCGGTATCGGTTGCGCCAGTAAGCACATCACGAACCGTATAGGTAAATGTATCTACTTTGCCAATTGCACTGAGGTCAGTTGTATTTGGCGTGTAGGTATATTGACCGTTTGCGGAAATAACCAGCGTACCGTAAGCACCAACAATCGTTGTACTTGTGCCAATCGTTTGGACTGGCGCACCCACAATTTCCGAAGTCACTGTAGATACATGAGTAGTCAAGGTAATTGAGTCATCAGCCAACACATTACCTGTGGCAACAACTGCGGTATTGGTTGGAGCCACACTGTAGTCAAAGTCATCTTTAACCACACTCATGGTACCTAAGATACCGATACCAACACCTGTATAGACCATGAAGGCGCGGTATTCACCTTGACCTAAGTCAGGAACAGTTACCCCAATACCACCACTGCCTAATAAACCAATGTTCAGTAATCCAGTGCTTGAGCCACCATCGATGTTATGCCAAGTACCGTCTGCTGCTTTCTCTTGTAAAACCACTTTGTAGTCATTAAATAGTGACAGTGAAACGGTTGGAGCGTAAGAGAATGTCACATCCGCGCCATGTCCAGCTGCAATATTAAATTTCACACTTGGTGTGCCTAACAAGGAAAGATTGAGGTTCTCTGTTAATCCAACCAGTAACAAGTAGGTTGCTGAACCCACTGCTACACCGAGTTGACCTTGTGGAACAATGTCGATACCCGCAGCAACCACATCATCCAGTGCATCTACAGGTGTCACTGTAATGTCAGCAGGTTGTGATGGATCCGTTGGGTTCCAAGTCATATCGACAGCATCGCTATCAATATGGAAGTACAAGGTTGCTTGTGAACTATTCACACCATCAGTCAATGTATAAGTGAATTGATCAACTTGTCCTAAACCATTTGGATTGGCTGTTGGTTGATAACTGTAATTACCATTTGCGTAAATCGATAATGTACCGTAATCACCGACAATGGTTGTAACACCAGTGACATTCACAGCATGGCTCACGCCATTGAAGATCACACTGGTGATGCTGCTAAAGCCAGATGCAGTATCAGCATGTCCATTCAAGCCAATGTCATGGATCACATTACCTTCCGCAGCTTGAACACTGTATCCAGTAATATTGGTCGCATCGAACACATCTTTCTGAACAGAAAGTGTACCTAACAGACTTACGCCAACACCGCCACCGGCATAGGTCATAAATGCTCTGTATTGTCCTGCACCCAATCCATCTAATGTGACAGTATTACCACCAAAGGCTGCAAGGCTGAGTAAATCAGCATCGCCTGTACCATGTACAGCAACCCATTGATTCGTCGCAGTATCAAATTTTTGAACCACAAGCACATAGTCAGCAAGCAGGCTGGCACTAATCAATGCACTATAGTTAAACGTTACATCGTTCAGTGTGCTGTCAGTCAGTGTGAAATTCACACCTGCTGAGCCCAGTTGGAAATCAAAGTTGCTGGTTAAAGATACCAATGCGAGATAACCATGACTGCCTACCGAAACATCATTACCGATTTGTAGATATTCAGGATTGATTTCCGCAACCGCAAGATCATCTACCGCAATCACTGGTGCACTGTTGCCAATTGTGAAGTCAAGGCTTGCACTGGCAAGGTTTCCGCCAAGTGGATCGGATAAGGTATACGTGAAGTGATCAACCTGACCGATATTTGCATTGGTATTATTTGGTGTATAGATGTAATCACCATTTGCAAATATTTTCAGTGTTCCGTATTGACCCACAATGGTTGCGCCATTCGTGAGATCGATCGGAGTGGTTACACCATTGAATGTTACAGAACCAACCACGGTATAACCTGTAACCGAATCAGCATTCGTACCAACACCTAAACCAGTAATTACGTTTCCTTCTGTCGCAACACCAGTGTAGTCCACTAGTGTTGGGTCATAGACATCCATCGTACCTGACAATGTGCCTAAGATACTCTTACCGTATAGACCGTTATACGTCATAAATGCACGGTATTGACCTTCTTCCAGACCTTCAATCACAACCCCTGGTGTAGCATTCAATCCTATGCCTAAGATACTAAGATTGAGTAAGGATGCCTCACTGCTACCAGTAACTGACTCCCAACGACCTGTGACCGTATTGAATTTTTGCAGCACAAGTTGGTAGTCGCCCAATGCACCTTCATTAATCAGACTGCTGTATTTGAAGGTTGCTGTTCCTTGTTCGCCTGCAGCCACATTGAAGCCCACCGTGCTGTTCACGAATGGTAATGGTGCCTGTAAGTTGATACCTGCCAATGAAAGCAATGCAAGATAGGTTGCGCTGCCCAATGCTCGGTCATCATCAATGAGATGAGGCTGAGCAGTGATTCCAGCATTGACTGCATCGTCTGCAGCAATGATGCTGACAGTTGCAGGTTGTGATGGATCAGCCGGCCAGTTCATATCGACAACTTTACTATCAAGGTGAACATAGAATGTTGCTTGTGAAGTCGTACCAGATGCTGGATCTCTTAAGGTATAAGTGAACTCATCCACTTGTCCTAAGCCTGAACTTGCAGGGTTTGGTGTATAGGTATAGTCACCATTTGGATAGATGACCAAGGTACCATAAGTGCCTGTAATCGTAGTTGGAGATGCCGTTATTGCAACACCATTGATTTCACTGATAACACTGTTCGGTGTAGCGATATCAATCGCGCCATTGGTATTTGGATCAGAGATCAAATTACCATGTGCCGCAACAACATCGTATCCAGTTATAACAGCTGGGTTATAAAGATCAACTTCACCGTTTAAGGTCACACCAATCGCACCACCTAGTGCACCATTGAAGGATAAGAACGCTCTATACTCGCCTTCTGTCAATCCAGCGATTTGAGCTGAAGGTGTTGTTCCCAACAAGGTAAGGTTAAGTAATGAACGATCACCTGTACCGTTCACCGCTTCCCATTGTCCTGTCACTTCATTGTATTTTTGCAGTACAACATTATAGTTACCGAGTGCTGATGCACCGATCAAGCTATTGAAGCTAAATGTTGCAACCCCTTCCTGTCCAGCAGCGACGTTAAAGTCGACTGTATTCACAGTGAGAAGTTGTAAATCAACCAGATTTCCAACATTCAACAACACACCGTAGAACGCTGAATCTGTTTCTGTACCCACCAATTGATATTGCGGGTTAATCTCGACTTCAACCAAATTGTCCGCAGCGCGAATCGTATCAAACTCAATCGTTAAATTGGCTTGTGTTGTCGCACCAGTGACCGAATCAGTTAATGTATAAGTGAACACATCGTTATGACCTACACCTGAACCATTGGAGAATGGTACATAGGTATAGCTACCATCCTGATGGAAAGTAATCGTTCCATAAGTTCCTGTGAAGGTTTCTCCATCAGCATCAATCGGATGACCATTCACGAAAGAAACATAAGTGTTTGGCGTGATTTGATCGACTTGACCTGTTGGATCTGGATCAAGAATAACGTTACCTTCGGCATTACCCACTTCATACCCACCAGGGATAGTAAGATCGTAATCATCCATGGTTGCAGATAGAGTGCCGAGAACACCAAGCCCTAACAAACCGTCGTAAGTTAAGAATCCACGGTATTGACCTGCATCTAAACCTTCAAGTACGACACCTGGTACATTTCCGATACCAAGTCCGAGTAAATGTAAGCTAAGAAGTGAGGCGTCACTATCACCATGGATAGATTCCCATTGATTTGTGGTTGTATTAAATTTCTGTACAACCAATTTATAGTCAGACAGTAAACCAACATCAATTAAGCCACTATACTGGAATGTAACCGTACCTTCATGATTAGCAGCGACATTGAAGCCAATTGAATTCCCGCCAAGCTGCAGATCGATTCCTGCCAATGAAGTCAATAACAGATAAGATGCACTACCCAAATTCACATCATCTTGAACTAAGGCTGGTTGAGGGCTTAATACCGCATGATCAACGTTGTCGTATGCAATGATGGTACCTGTATTTACGATGTAGCTGACATTCGAGCTGATTGTTCCAATGTTACCCGCTGCATCTGTTGCTTGAACCGTTACATTAATGGTTTTATCCACATCTGCAACCAGTTCAGAACCTGCAACCGTTACACTCCAGATACCACCAGCTTGTACAGTCGTTGAAAGGTTAACACCATTCACGTTGACAGTGACTGCATCACCAACAGTGTACTCACCTGTTATCGTACCACTGATGGTTTGGTTCAGACCTGCTTCAGTGAGATCAATAACATTATCACCAGTAATCGGGTTAATTGTGATTCCTGTTGTTGAAGCATCTGGTGGAGTAATATCTACCGCATACAATTGTGTATCTAACAGAGTACTAGTGTTGCCTGCTGCATCCGTGAAGGTTGCAGTTGCTGCAATGGTCTTATCTGCATCTGCCAATAAGTCACTGCCCGCGACACTTGCTGTCCATGTACCTGCTACGGCATTTACGATTGCTGTATAAAGCACACCATTAATCAATAAGGTGACCGTTGTGCTGGTTGCATCTGCAGGAATACCAGTCAAAGTACCAGTGACTGTAACATTCGCAGCTGCTTCAGTTGCATTGACTACATTGTCTGCTGTAACCACATTAATATTTAGAGCAGCACCTGTTGTATCTGGCGGAGTAAGATCCACTGCATACACTTGGGTATCAATGATGTTGCTGCTATTACCCGCTGTATCTGTAAAAGTTGCAGTTGCTTCAATGGTTTTATCACCATCCGCCACTAAATCACTACCTGCCACACTTGCTGTCCAGTTGCCTGTTACAGGATCAACCGTCGCAGTATAGCTCACGCCATTAATCGACAAGGTCACAACCGTGGTTGCTGCATCCGCAGGAATACCGGTCAAGGTTCCTGTGATGGTCACATTGGTTGCTGATTCAGCTGCATTCACTACATTATCTGCGGTTACCGCATCAATGTTAATGACTGCACCTGCTGGGTTCGGTGGTGTAATGTCTACTGTATACACTTGGGTATCAGTGATGTTGCTGCTGTTACCTGCGGTATCGGTGAAGGTTGCTGTGGCATCGATAGTCTGGTCACCATCTATCAACAAGTCACTACCTGCAACACTTGCTGTCCAGTTACCTGTTACTGGATCAACCGTCGCTGTATAGTTCACACCATTGATCAATAAGGTCACCACAGTCGTTGCTGCATCGGCTGGAATACCGGTCAAGGTGCCTGTAATCGTCACAGTCGTTGCTGATTCAGCTGCATTCAATACATTGTCTGCGGTTACAGCATCAATGTTCAGTACTGCACCCGCTGGGTTTGGTGGCGTAATATCCACTGTATACACTTGGGTATCTGTAATATTGCTGCTGTTACCAGCTGTATCAGTGAAGGTTGCTGTTGCATCAATGGTTGTATCACCATCTGCCACCAAGTCACTACCCGCAATACTTGCTGTCCAGTTGCCTGTCACAGGATCAACCGTCGCAGTATAGTTCACTCCATTGATCAGTAAGGTTACTGCCGTGGTTGCTGCATCCGCTGGGATTCCAGTTAAAGTACCAGTGATGGTCACATTGGCTGCTGCTTCAGTTGCATTCAACACATTATCCGCAGTTACTGGTGCAATGTTGAGTATTGCGCCTGCTGGATTTGGTGGAACAAGATCAACCAGATAGCTTTGATCAGCTGTTACAGGACCAACACCAGTGACATTCACGGTCACGTTGATGGTGCTGTCTGCATCGGCACTCAAGTCGCTACCTGGAACGTTCACACTCCAAGTGCCGCCCGCCTGTACCGTGGTGTTATACACCGTACCATTCACATTCACGCTGACCGCATCACCCACTGTGAAGCTGCCGACAACCGAACCACTTACAGTTTGGGTTGCACCTGCTTCTACCGCATTGATGATGTTGTCACCGGTAATCGGATCAATCACCACCACTGGATTTGTGATATCTACGGTATAACTACGGTCTGCTGTGACAGTACCTACGTTACCTGCGGCATCCGTCGCTGCAATGCTGACGTTAATTACTTTGTCGGCATCCAGTACCAATTGGCCGCCTGCAACTGTCACTGCCCATGCACCACCAATTTGTACGGTGGTCGTGATGTCTACACCATTCACATTTACAGTAACAACATCACCCACTGTGTATTCACCTGTCACGGTTCCGCTGATGGTTTGGTTCGCACCTGCTTCAGTGGAGTCGACAATATCATTACCAGCAATGACATCGATTGTGATTGTTGTCGTACTATTGTCTGGTGGCGTGGTATCCACGGTATACACTTGGGTATCTGTAATACTACTGCTGTTGCCCGCGGTATCGGTGAAAGTCGCTGTCGCATCAATGGTTTTATCACCATCTGCCAACAGGTCACTGCCTGCTACACTCGCTGTCCATGTACCTGCAATTGTATTCACAATTGCTGTATAGCTCACACCGTTAATGACCAAAGTCACAACCATTGTTGCTGCATCGGCTGGAATTCCCGTCAAGGTACCTGTAATACTGACATTACCAGCAGCTTCGCTTGCATTGACCACGTTATCCGCGGTCACTGCATCAATATTGAGTACAGCTCCTGCTGGGTTTGGCGGAGTAATGTCTACGGTATACACTTGGGTATCTGTGATGTTGCTACTGTTGCCCGCGGTATCTGTAAAGGTCGCTGTCGCATCAATAGTTTTATCACCATCTGCCAACAGGTCACTACCTGCCACACTCGCGCTCCAGTTGCCTGTCACAGGATCTACTGTTGCCGTATATGTCACACCGTTAATCAGTAAGGTCACTGCCGTCGTTGCTGCATCTGCAGGAATTCCGGTTAAAGTACCCGTAATGCTGACATTACCTGCACTTTCTGCCGCATTCACTACGTTGTCCGCGGTCACTGCATCAATATTGAGTACAGCTCCTGCTGGGTTTGGCGGAGTAAGATCGACGACATACGTTTGAGTATCAACAACAGTGGTGCTATTGCCTGCTGCATCAGCAAAAGTTGCTGTTGCGTCAATGGTTTTATCACCATCTGCCACCAAGTCACTACCTGCCACACTCGCTGTCCAATTGCCTGTCACAGGATCAACCGTTGCAGTATAGCTCACACCGTTAATCACTAAAGTAACTGCAGTTGTTGCCGCGTCTGCAGGAATACCCGTTAAGGTTCCTGTAACCGTCACATTACCAGCAGCTTCTGTTGCATTGATGATGTTATCCGCAGTTACTGGTTCAATCGTCAACACAGTCGTTGTTGTATCTGGTGGCGTAATATCTACGCTATACACTTGCGTATCTGCGATGTTGCTGCTGTTGCCTGCGGTATCGGTGAAGGTCGCTGTCGCGTCAATGGTTTTATCACCATCTGCCAACAGGTCACTGCCCGCAACACTTGCTGTCCAGTTGCCTGTCACAGGATCAACCGTTGCGGTATAGCTCACGCCATTGATCAGTAAAGTCACTGCCGTCGTTGCTGCATCCGCTGGAATACCCGTCAAGGTACCGGTGATGGTCACATTGCCTGCACCTTCAGTGGCATTCACCACGTTATCTGCGGTCACTGCATCGATGTTCAGTACTGCACCCGCTGGGTTCGGTGGTAGGCTGTCGACCACTTCACTGCCTGGTAACGATGGGTTACCTGCTGGGTCAGTGGCAATCGCAGTCACCGTACTGCCGTCTGGTAAGTTACCTGGGTTCGGTGTGGTCCATACCCCTGTGGTTGGATCTGTTGGTACTTGAACGGTGGTGCCATTCGGGAAGGTCACCGTCACCGTTGAACCTGGTTCTGCTGTACCGGTAATCGGATCTGTGCCATTGATTGGATCAATGTCAGGTGCATTCGGTGCAGTCACATCGACGCTGTACACTTGTGTATCGGCGATGTTGCTGCTGTTGCCTGCGGTATCGGTGAAGGTCGCTGTCGCATCAATGGTTTTATCACCATCGGCCAACAGGTCACTACCTGCCACACTCGCTGTCCAGTTGCCTGTCACAGGATCTACTGTTGCAGTATAGCTCACGCCATTGATCAGTAAGGTCACTGCCGTGGTTGCTGCATCCGCAGGAATACCGGCCAAGGTGCCTGTCACGGTCACATTGCCGCCTGACTCTGCCGCATTCAAGACGTTGTCTGTAGTCACAGTGCCGATCGTTAATACCGCACCCGCTGGGTTCGGAGGAGTAATGTCTACGCTATAGCTGTGGTCAGTGCTGACTGGGCCAACACCAGTGACATTCACCGTTACATTAATGGTGCTATCTGGATCGGCACTCAAGTCGCTACCTGGAACGTTCACGCTCCACGTACCGCCTGCCTGTACCGTGGTGTTGTATACCGTACCATTTACATTCACAGTCACTGCATCACCGACCGTGAAGCT
>NZ_JAKZGB010000008.1:0-180288 GCF_022549545.1 Acinetobacter sp. ANC 3882
TTCACCCGATCGCAATGGACCCAGGTCTACGTTTTGCGATCCGTGAAGGTGGTCGTACTGTAGGCGCTGGTGTTGTTGCTAAAGTAACTGCATAATCGCTTAGAGTGAAAAAAAACACCCCTTTAGGGTGTTTTTTTTCGCCTATTGTTCGACAATCTTTTTGTTAGAGTGTCCTTAACTGATACTACGCTGTCCTAAACTGCACTTAATTGATTCCGATAAAACCGTAATATAAAACTCAAGAAAGCGAACAAAAGTGCTCAGTGGAAATACACCACTGAAAAGGAGTAGGCAGCATGAATGCTAAAGTAAATGTTTCGAATCGTGCAGGTGCAAGTTTCCCAGTACGTCGTATGAATTTTGATTTTAATGAAGTTCCTGAGTATTGGGTGAGTGGTTCTGCTGGATTAACTCATTTTATGACTGGCCTATCTGCCTTGTTTCCAGATGGTGAGAAATTATTTATCGATTCAGTCCGTGCTGTTCGTTATCACCCAGCCATTAAAGACAATGAAAAATTGCAAAAAGAAATCAGTGCTTTTATTGGGCAAGAGGCAATGCATACCCAAGAGCATGTCAATTTCAATGCTTCAGCTCAAAAATATGGTCATGATATTGAAACTCTGGAAAGAAGAACGGGTGTTGTCATTCAAACGGGTCGTAAATTATTTGCCAAATTGGTTAAACCATTCGGTATGACCCAAGAAATGGTGGACTTAACAGCCACAACAGCACTTGAGCACTTTACTGCCACAATTGCATCGGAACTATTGCGTAACCAATATATCCAAGAATTGATGCAAGATAAGACCATGGAATATATGTGGCTATGGCATGCAGTAGAGGAAAATGAACATAAAGCAGTTGCTTATGATGTTTATGAAGAAATTTTTGGACGTGGTGTGAAAGCTTACGCTTTACGCAATAGTGCTTTGGTTGTTGCGATGGTGGCAATTTTCCTGACCCAATCTTCATTTGTGGTGAAGCTTTTGAAAGATGATGGAAAATTGAATTTAAAAGAATTAGGCATGATTTATAAATATGCTTATAGTCCATCAAAAGGAATTATTTCGGGTATGGCAGGTGAAATGCTGGCTTACTTTAAACCAGGTTTCCATCCGAATGACTTAGACACCGTACAATTATTGCAAGATTGGAAAGCGAAATTAGGTTTGTAATCTGTATAAATTCATTCGACAAACATCGTTTATAAAAGGGCAACTTGGTTGCCCTTTTATATTTTTAATCTTTCATTTCATAGAATATTTTGAACCTGTTGACATGTCCTAAGATGATGCTTTTCTGACCTTATCTGCACTTATTACCTGCATTTAAAAGAGCGTATAAATGAAGTATAGAAAGTGATCAATGATGAATATCTATCGTATAGGAGAACAAGGAATGAATGCTAAAGTCAATATTTCAAACCGAGCTGGCGCCAGTTTTCCTGTACGCCGAATGGATTTTGAATTTGGTGAAGTGCCCCGTTATTGGGCCAATGGTGATGCAGCATTAACACATTTTATGACTGCGCTTTCAGCACTATTTCCAGAGGGCGAACAATTCTTTGTGAATAGTACACGTGCGGTACGTAATGACCCTAAATTGGCCGATCAGCGGCTACAGAAAGAGATCAGTGCCTTTATTGGTCAAGAAGCGATGCATTCTAAAGAACATTTGGCTTTTAATGCTTCAGCACAAGCTTATGGTTATGATGTTCGTGAATTAGAAGCTCAAACAGGGCGTTTGATTAACCGTACCATTGGTGTTGCTTCAAAAATCCTTAAACCTTTTGGTTTTAGTAAAGAGATGATCGGACTGACTGGGACGTGTGCATTAGAGCATTTTACCTCAACCATTGCAGAAGAATTGTTAAGCAATCCAGACATTCAAGCGATGTTTATGGATCAAACCATGTACCATTTATGGATGTGGCATGCGGTAGAAGAAAATGAACATAAGGCGGTCGCTTTTGATGTGTATGAAGCGATGTATGGTCAAGGTGCGAAATCCTATTTTATGCGCTCACTTGCATTGGTGGTTGCAATGGGGCTGATCTTTATTACCCAGTCTTATTTCACGGCGAAACTTTTGCGAACTGATGACAAGCTTACATGGCGTGATACCAAATACATGATCAAATTTATGTATGGTTATAAAGGGTTTATGACCCGTCAAATTCCAACCTTATTGGATTTCTTAAGACCGAAGTTTCATCCCAATGATCAGGATACCACTGCGTTATTGAATAAATGGCGTGCTGAGTTGGGCTTTAATCTGAGTTAATTTCAACGGGCAGTGAAAACTGCCCAT
Source organism: Acinetobacter sp. ANC 3882 (assembly GCF_022549545.1). Lineage (NCBI taxonomy): Bacteria > Pseudomonadati > Pseudomonadota > Gammaproteobacteria > Moraxellales > Moraxellaceae > Acinetobacter > Acinetobacter sp. ANC 3882. Next base: position 2,314 of record NZ_JAKZGB010000008.1, read on the forward strand.
TTTTTTATTCAAATTTTGCTTTAAATTGCTGATAATCTGCATCAGTATTTTTAAAGGTTGTAGATCGTGATTCGATTGATGCAAGAAAAAGATTTAGATCGTGTTGCTGCAATTGAAGCTTTAGTCCAAACCCATCCATGGTCGAAGCAGCAGTTTCAGGAATCCTTTGCTGCCTATCAATGTACAGTTTATGAACAAGCCAATCGAGTGGTGGGTTTTTGTATTTTGCAGCCAGTTCTGGATGAAGCAAATTTATTGTTGATGGCAATTGATCCTAGTCAACAGGGCAAGGGACTTGGTTATGCGTTGTTAGAAAGTTCAATTCAACAATTAAAAAATAATCCGATCCAGATTTTTTTAGAAGTACGTGAAAGTAATACAGCGGCTATTCGATTGTATGAAAAGACAGGTTTTCATCAAATTGATTTACGCAAAAATTATTACCCAAATACGGATGGCTCAAGAGAGCATGCTGTGATTATGGTCAAAACATGCACTGATGATTTTGCGGCTTTATTTAATAATTAAATTATTCCACTCAGAGGGTAGAGTACTCATCAATGAGTTGCCAAGTTGATGAATTTCATTATCTGAGAGTGGGCGGTTGAGTCTACGCCACTGACCATCTAGTAATAATTCCAGTGGTGTATATTGCGATTTATAATTCATTTTAGATGAATGTGGCACCCAGTAACCTAGATATAAGTAGTCTAGGTTTAATGTGCGTACATATTCGATTTGTTTGAGGATTGCAAACACACCTAAAGAGCGGCGTTGTTCATCTGGATCGAAGAAGGTATAAACGGCTGAAAGTCCGTCATCCATCAAATCACAAGTTGAAACACCAATCAGCTTTTGATCTTTCCAAAGCTCGATAAAGAAACTCTCTGTGCAGCTATGCACCAAAAATTTTTCAAATTGATCCAGACTGGCAGGATACATATCGCCATCTGAGTGACGTTCATTAATATAACGTTCATATAGGTCGTAGTGTTGTTGAGTGGCTTGCGAGGTCGGCAAAATACTCATTTGTAAATCTTGATTGCGTTTCCATGCCTTTTTCTGGCTACTGTTCATTTTAAACTCTTGAACGGGAACGCGGCAGGATAAACATTGGCGACATAAATGACATTCTGGACGATAGACAAAATCACCACTGCGACGAAAACCAACACGAGAAAGTTCTGACAAAGTCACCACATCAATACGGTGAATTGGGTCTAAGAACACCATTCGCGCTGATTTGTTATCAAGATAACTGCAGTCATGTGGTGGCGTAATGTAATACTGTAAGTCATTTAAAAGGGACTTGGGTTGATATGATTTCATTAATCTGTCCCTCCAAGGTGTTAATCCGTTAACCGTCTAATTTTGCAAAAACTGCTATTGTTTTACTTGAAAATACACGTTCTTGATAACTTTTCCAATTGATAGAGGGGGCAATAATTACATCTTGTAACGATTTAAGATAGTCTTGGCGAGAAAGTGTACTCGCGCCGAGGTTTAAAAGGTGATCATTGACCAATTGGCAGTCAATCCAAGGCAGTTGATTTTCCTGTCCGATCAGCATTAGCGTATAGAATGCCATTTTAGAAACATCAGTTTCAGTGCTAAACATCGATTCACCGAAACAGCCTTTACCAATACTGACACCATAGAGTCCACCGACCAATTTATCCTGCCGCCAGACTTCAACACTATAAGCATAACCAGCTTCAAATAGCGCACAGTAGCCATCAATAATATCGTCACTAATCCAAGTTTCGTTGGTGTAGCTTCGAGGCAATGAACAAGAACGGATCACCTCTTCAAAGGCATGGTTAATGGTAATTCGATAATCATGCTTTTTCATATTGCGGATTAAAGATTTACTCGGTGTATAGGCATGGGGTTCGATCACGCAACGTGGTTCAGGACTCCACCAACAAATCGGCTCATCTTCATTAAACCAAGGAAATAAGCCATGCGTATAGGCTTCAAATAAAGTCGAGGGTGAAAGATCTGCACCAATACAGATAAATCCTTGACCTTCGGGATCAGCTTCAATTGGATTGGGGAAAATATATTGTGAAGGGGGGAGCTGTTGCATAGAAGAAAAAATTAATGAGACTGATTCTAAGCTAACTGAAGTTGTATTGAATGGCAATCTTTGTCATTGCCATTCAATCGCTGGGCTTAGTTAAATAGACGCAGCTGTTTGGCAATTTGGAGTTTGTTGCTATCTAAGAAAAGCTGCGCTTTGCCTTGGATAATTTCGAGGCTTTTTTCTCGATCAGTGACGGTTTTTCCTTCACTGTCTAAAACCAACCAATTCAACTGACTGATGACATCCTGAACATAATCTGCAAAGTCACTTGCTGCCGCTAAGCCATCAACAAAATGTGCACGGTAGAACAATTGATGGAAATGCTCAGTTGGGATGCCAATACCCGTTAATGGACTGATTAAGACACTATAGTTTTGATGGAAGTTGGCTTGCTTGAGTAAATAGTGATTTAAGCGTTGGCACTGTTCCAGCGTTTCTTGTTTTGGTTCCAATATTTGACAAGGTTGCGCCAAACCGAGGTGCGATAAAATTACCAAGGCGTTGAGAATTTTTGCATAATTTAACTGTGGAAAACTTTGCTCTAATTCCGCAATGGTCAATGGTCGATAATTTTCCTGCGCGAACTTATCACCAATTGGTTTATAAATTTCTTCGATTAAATTAAAGGTGCCTAATAAACCATTGATGCTGGTTGGCAGTTGTTCTTTAGCCGTAAGCAAGACAAAGGCCGTCTTACGTAGTCGCTCTTGCACTTGCAAAGGCGTTAAATTATTTTTACCGCGAATAAACAAGTCACGTCTGAATTGTGTGTTGGCAAAATAATCTCGACATTGCTCTTTGAAAATTGGATGTTCAATGGCATTTAAAAATGCTTGGTGTTGTTCGGAGAAATTGATGTTATCTAGATGAGTACTTAAATCAGTTGAACCTGCATAAGACAGTTTAATTTCATCTAAAATACGGACAATTTGTTGAAAAGAAAAGCATTGCCAGTCTTGGTTTAGGTATTCATGAATCAAGTAATTTGGATTTTGTTGCTTTAAATCCGCGACTTTTTGCAGTGCATTCGGATTGCGTTGTGCAAAAATAGGATTCTGTTTAAGTAGTTCATCACTGAACTCTAGGGCTTCATTGACTTTTTGTAAGGGATTGGTGCTTTTGCTATTGAACTTGAAGTGACTATGAAATAACTCTCGGATCGGCATATTGGCTGCCCAACCTGTTACACAGTTATAGCTGATATAGACAATACCATTGGGTTTTAAAAATTTACGGATGAATTTTAAAATAATGTGCTGGTTTTCATAGCTAATCCAGCTCCAGATCCCATGCAAACTGATTGAGTCAAACATTGGTAAGTCTTGGCGATTGAGCAATTCTTCAAAGCTGTCATCATAAAAATAATGTTCAGTCTTACTTTGTTCAGCCAGCTGATTGGCATGTGCTGCATGGGCAGGGTTAAAATCCGTACCATAAAACTTTGCTTCATTACAGGTTGCATGAATATTGATGCTGACGCCTTGACCAAAACCAAGTTCGCAATGGGTTTGGTTTTCCTGAAAATCGGGACTATCAATACCGTTTAACAATAAGCAAAACTTTTGGAAATTCGGACTGAGATCTCGATAATAGCCGTAAGTATAATTCACTTCAGTTTGATAGCCGTTCGTCCAGGTCGTTGTCATTTATATATCCTATAGACTGATTGTATGAATGTTTAAAAAGTCGTCAATTTTTCGATTGTAGGGGGGCTGGTAAAAAAAAACCACCAAAGATTGGTGGTTTTAGTTATTCTGGCCTGATTAGTTTAAATTATCGAGATATTTCTCTGCATCTAATGCTGCCATACAGCCTGAACCTGCAGAAGTAATCGCTTGACGATAGATGCTGTCCGCAACATCACCCGCCGCAAATACGCCTTCAATTGATGCCGCTGTCGCATTACCGGCAGTACCACTATGCACCTGGATATAGCCATCACGTAAGTTAAGCTGGCCATCAAACATACCCGTATTCGGCTTATGTCCGATTGCAACAAACAAGCCTTGAACTTGAACATCTTGCGTGCTTGAATCTTGAGTTGATTGAATACGAACAGCGGTTACACCAGTCTTGTCACCCAAAACTTCATCCACTTGATGGTTCCAGATAATGCTGATTTTGCCTTCTTTTTCTTTGGCAAAAAGATGATCTTGCAAGATCTTTTCAGAACGTAAGCTATCACGACGGTGAACCAGTGTTACATGTGCTGCGATATTTGATAAATACAGTGCTTCTTCAACCGCAGTGTTACCACCACCAACAACCATGACATTTTGGTTTTTGTAGAAGAAACCATCACATGTTGCACATGCGCTCACACCTTGCCCCATAAAGGCAGCTTCAGATTCAAGGCCTAGGTATTGTGCAGTTGCACCTGTTGCAATAATCAACGCATCACATGTGTACTCTTCCATATCGCCTTTAAGTACGAATGGACGGGTTTTAAGATCTACTTCATTAATATGATCGTAGACAATCTCTGTACCGAAACGTTCTGCATGAGCTTGCATACGCTCCATGAGTACAGGACCAGTTAATCCCTCTGGGTCACCTGGCCAGTTATCAACTTCAGTGGTCGTTGTTAATTGACCACCTAATTGCAAACCCGCAATCAGTGTTGGCTTGAGGTTCGCACGTGCTGCATACACTGCTGCGCTATAACCTGCAGGACCAGAACCCAAAATAATTAACCGTGAGTGACGAGCGCTCATTAAAGAACATCCTTTTTATATCAAAACTGCTAAAATTATACGTGAATCCGAAGGGGAGTGGGCTAAATCCATCGGGATAATACTGATTAACTCAATCGAATTGAGCTATATCCGAGCAGGATGTTAACAACAACAGTAAACAATCGTGCATCTTTTTTGTAAGAACGAGTGCATAATATAAAACTTATTGATTAAGGTAATTTAGACCTTAAAAGATACTAACAAATAACGAATTGGGTTACAGGACTGTATATGACTGCGGTGTCAAGTGTTTATGCACAACGCTTTTTAATGACATTATTTTTGATTTCTTTTGGCATTTATTTATTTCTTGCCACAGTGACTTATACACCATTTGATCCGGGTTGGATGCATATTTCCAGTGATACCCAACAGGTCTCAAACGCAAGTGGTGTAGCAGGGGCTTGGATCGCAGATTTACTGTTTGGATTTTTGGGTTGGGCAAGCTTGCTCATTCCATTGTTCTTGTTTATCGAGGCCATTCAGGTCTGGTGGCCAAGAAGCTTTTTAAACCGTCCATTTCGTTATGCTGCCCAGTTCTTCTTAATTCTTTCAATTTCAAGTTTATTGTATCTGCATTGGAACACACCAGCGGATACATTGGACAATGCGGCAGGCGGCATTATTGGTTATGAGTTGGGGCAGAGTTTATCTCAATTATTAACCATTTACGGTGCAACCCTGTTCTTACTGGCATTTAGTATTTTATTGCTCACCTTAGCCTTTGGTATCCAGTGGAATAAGACTTGGATCACTCTGAAAAATACGCCTGCCTATTTACAAGATCTGTTTTATAAAAATGTGCCGCAGCACGAATCTGCTTATGATCTCACTGAGCAATTGGCAACAGCTGAAACACCTGCGATTAAAAATAAAGCACAGGCTCAGCTAGAGCCAGAACAGAATCCTGTTGAAGATAAGACAACTCAAGTTCAGGCGAAACTGATTAAAATTGATGATTCACATCATCAATTGATGGCTGAAAAATTATTTGCCGATGTTGTGGCGAAAGAGCAACAGCACAGTTCGCAACCTCAAACTGCAGAACAGGTCGAAGATTTTGAACAGACCTTACAACGCGCTCATCAGTTCGAGACAGAAAGTCAACGTCTGGTGCAAACCGGTGAAGTATGGCGCGCATTACAACGTGATGATGCCAGTCATAAGCAGGAGATTGATGCGCTATTAAGAGCGGCTGATGATTCAGCGAATGCTTCAGCACACTATGCGCCTGCGGCAGGGACCAACTTGTCAACACAGCAAGCGAACACCAGCAACTTAGATTGGAATGATGATCAAATCTTTGATGAATTGTTGGCTGCTGTACCGAACAGTAAGACAGCGACAGATTTGCATACTCCATTTACACAAGAGCCTGCCACAGTTGCAAACCATCATGTACCTGAAGCTGAATTTGAAGCAGATATCGAAGCTTTAATTACCGAATCTGCACGATCGACAGAAATAACACAGCAATCATATTCTTCTCCAATCCAAACAGTAGCTCATCCGACTCAAGACGAAACGCACAGTACTGTCCATGAAGAATTGGATGATTTTAATGATCTTCTGGTAGACGATGAACCTGAAAACAGCAGTCCTCGAAGCACCAGCTATGCGCAATCATCTGCTTTCGTGAAGGCACCGATTGAAGTCAACTCAGTAGCCAAACAGACTTTATCTAAAGAAGCTTTCATTGAAGCTTGGCAAGAAACCGCGGGTAAAGCCGAGCCTGAGTCTGATTTAGAAATTGAAGATGACTTTGATTTAGATGCACCGTTGACAGATGCATTTGGCCGTCCAATGTCACGTTCAATGCAAGTTGCACAAAAACGCCGTGATTTACCAACCTTACCTGGTTTAGAGCTATTGGATGAAGTTGATCCAAATAAGAAAGTGAACTTTACAGCCGAGCAGTTGTCACGTCTTTCTGAATTGCTTGAGATCAAGTTGCAAGAATTTAACGTAAAAGCACAGGTGGTAGAAGCTCAGCCGGGTCCTGTTGTTACGCGTTTTGAACTGGATCTTGCGCCTGGTGTGAAAGCGTCTAAAGTCACCAATATTTCCCGCGATTTAGCACGTTCTATGTCGATGGCTTCTGTCCGTGTGGTTGAAGTTATTCCGGGTAAACCGTATATCGGGATTGAAGTACCGAATAGTAGCCGTGAAATGGTACGGTTGATTGAGTTATTGAAAACGCCAGCTTTTGAAGACCCTGCGGGTTTGCTCTCTATGGCGATGGGTAAAGACATTTCAGGTAATCCAGTAATTACTGACCTTGGGAAAGCACCGCATATGTTGGTTGCGGGAACGACAGGTTCGGGTAAATCAGTTGCAGTCAACTCGATGATTCTTTCGATGTTATTGAAATACACACCCGACCAGTTACGTTTAATTTTAATCGATCCAAAGCAGCTTGAATTAGCCAACTATAATGATATTCCACATTTGTTAACACCTGTTGTGACTGACATGAAAGATGCAGTCAGCGCGCTCAATTGGTGTGTCAATGAAATGGAACGTCGTTATAAACTCATGTCATTCCTAAAAATTCGTAAACTGAGCGACTATAACCGTAAAGTTGAAGAAGCAATTGCCAATGGTGAGGATCTGATTGATCCAACATGGAAAGCCAGTGATTCAGTTGTTGGTGAGCGTGCACCGCGTTTAGCACCTTTACCGTCGATTGTGATTGTTGCGGATGAGTTTGCTGACATGATCATGCAAGTTGGTAAAAAAGCTGAAGAAATGATTACCCGTTTGGCGCAGAAATCGCGTGCAGCGGGGATCCATCTTTTACTTGCAACGCAACGTCCATCGGTAGATGTAATCACTGGTTTGATTAAAGCCAATATTCCGACCCGTGTTGCATTACGTGTTAACAGTAAGATTGACTCACGCACCATTCTCGATGCAGGTGGGGCAGAAGACTTGCTTGGCCATGGTGATATGCTGTTCCTTGGGCCTGGTAAGATCGAACCTGAGCGTGTGCATGGCGCCTTTATTAGCGATGATGAAGTCAACCGTATTTGTGATGCTTGGCGTGAGCGTGGTGAGCCAGACTATGTCGATGAAATTCTGACTCCATTTGATGAAGAACCGACATCACGTGGTTTTGAAGATGGCGATGGTGATCCAAGTCGTGATGCACTTTACGACCAATGTGTATCCTTTGTCTTGGAAACACGTAAAGCATCAACCTCATCGTTACAGCGTAAATTTAGCTTGGGCTATAACCGTGCAGCACGAATTATAGACCAAATGGAAGAGAACGGGATCGTGAGCTCGATGGGCGCAAATGGTAAGCGCGATATTTTGGTTTAATAGAAATTTTCTAATAAAAAAGCCTCTTGTATAGAGGCTTTTTTATTGATTAATCTTTAGGTTAGGGCAAACGATATTCCTTTATGCTGATCCCATCAATAGGCCCGCGAGTACTAATAGCCACAACAGTGAGCCAATAATAATGACAACCACATGTGCAGTACTAAACTTTTCTTGGATTAGGCTATTAACTTCATCAGACTGTGTTTTGGCATAGTTAAATGCGACAAAAGCAGGAATCATGAAAATAAAATTGAATAGGCTAATCAACCAATAAGGATCAGGCAGATTACAGGCAAATGTTATGAGTAGATAGCCAACGAACAGCCATGCTGCTGAGAATGATCGCGTATAGCCATTTTCTTGGGCATAGCTTTGAATCTTATTAAACAGCGAATATAAGAAGAAGATTGAAAAAATGGCACGCACGGCAGGCATAATTTTTAAATTATCTTTGATTGCAAAAAAACGCCATGCTTTAAACATCCACCAAATTTGATATAAGCCAAAAGAAATGATGGATAAGACGATAAACTTCTTCATGCTGATAATTTTCAGATCAGCAAGGTGGTGTTTTATTGGTGGGGCTTCAATTAAATCAATGTCTGAGTTTGTCATTGTCTTTCTTGGAAAATAGGTTGCTGAAAATAGAATTGTTTTGGTTTTATTTTAATAAATTGAAAAATAGTGAGATGGCAGTCTTTAGATGATGCCACATAATTGAAAGTCTGAGTATAAGTAGCACAGATACATTATGTGGCTTTATTCGAGAAGTACTTAAGCAAACTTTGCCAAAACTTCCAAGAAACCATCTTTTTGGCGTGGGAACTGCGCAATCACATCATGAATGCGTTGTCCTTCAGGATTGGTTGCATTGAGATCACGACCATCAGCCAAAAACTGGGTAATCAAGCGTTCATAATCATTTGGACGCATATGTTTGAATGCATGGTAGAGCACATGAAAGTCAGCATTTACGCCAGTTGGAGGAAGTTGGTTAAGGTAGGCAAACACACGCTCATCTGACCATTCTTCATTGAAAGTTGCTGGCTGTGATAATGCCATGACAATCTCCTCAGTCTTATAAAATAATAAAGGCAAAATACTTGGAGTGGGGAAAGTCCTACTTTCCAAATCCACCCGCGTATTCTGCCTTTATTTGCGAAAAATCGCTAATGAAAAAACTTCTATCGATCTTCAGGTAAATTGATATTCATTTCTAACATTTCGATATTTGCTTCTGAACGAACTTGCATTTGGATATGCTGTTCATCCACACCACGAACATAACGACTCACAACCTGCATGATTTCTTTTTTCATTTGGTCGATTTTGTCTTGGCCTAGGCGACGGCCTAAACCTTGTTCAGAGGCAACAATTACCTTTAAACGATCTTTGGCAGTTTGTGCACTTGATGGTTTTTCATCACTGCTAAAAAGTTTACTCCAGAATCCTGCCATAATTACGCTCCAAATAGTCTAGCTAACCAACCTTTTGGCTGTACTGCAATGTGTCGATAAGGACGGTCTTCGCCAAGGAAGCGAGCCACTAAGTCATCATAGGCTTGTCCAGCTTTTTCTTCTGTATAGAGAATCACTGGTTTACCTTCGTTCGATGCTTGAAGTACGCTCGGACACTCAGGGATAACACCCAAAGTTGGCACACGTAAAATATCTTTCGAAATATCATCGATCGTCAGCATTTCTTGTTTATCCGCACGCTCTGGGTTAAAACGTGTAATACATAGGTGCTTACGAATACGACCTTCGTTTTGTTCCACTTTTTTGGTCTTGCTGTCCAGCATACCAATAATACGGTCCGAGTCACGTACTGATGAAATCTCAGGGTTTGTTACAATGATTGCTTCATCCGCATGGTACATCGCTAAAATTGCACCGCGCTCAATACCCGCAGGTGAGTCACAGATGATGTAATCGAACTCTTGAGAAAGTTCATCAATCACACGTGCAACACCTTCATCGCTCAACGCATCTTTATCACGTGTTTGTGACGCAGGGAGAATGTATAAGTTCTCAATCTCTTTATCACGAATAAGTGCTTGTTGTAGGCGTGCTTCATTATTAATGACATTGACAAAGTCATACACTACGCGGCGTTCGCAGCCCATGATCAAATCAAGATTACGTAAACCCACATCGAAATCAATCACAACAGTTTTATGACCACGTAGGGCTAAACCTGTTGCAAAAGATGCACTTGTTGTAGTTTTACCTACACCACCTTTGCCTGACGTTACGACAACAATTTTGGCCACCGAATCCACTCCTATTTATGGTCATACGCCCCTAAAAGGGCTTATTGGTGCTTTTAAAACTTCATTTGTTAAATTAAAACTGCAAGGCTTCAAATTCAAGTTCTTGCTTGTTATTTAAATAAATATGTACAGGCTTTTTGATCATATCTTTAGGAATATCATCTGCTACACAATAGGTCCCTGCAATAGAGACTAATTCTGCTTCGAGCGAATGGCAAAAAATACGCGCTGCAGCTTGTCCACCTGCACCTGCAATGACTCTACCACGAGCATTGCCATAAATGTGAATATTTCCAGATGCAATCACTTCTGATCCACTATTCATGCCAGCATTTAAGATAATATCGCCTTGATCTTGTACCAAACATTGGCCTGTCCGCAAAATCTCATCATGATAAGAGGTGATATATGCATTCGATGTATTTTTTTGTGGTGTTTGTATTGCTGAGTTATCGACTGCTTTAGCAGGAGCATGCTCAACCACTTGTTCTTTTGATGCTTTAATCCGTTGTAACGGTTGATCTGTAGGAAGAACAGGGAATTGGATGGCACGCGCCTCATCACCCAAAATGCCATCAATAACGGCCATAGGCTGTAAACCTAAATCGATTAATAGCTGAATTAATGCGATCAGCTCTTGCTCAACGGTACTGTCTAGAATGACCAATGTTCCGAGATAAGAACCTTCGTTCAGCGTGCTGGTAAGTTGCTGTCGGATTGCATTATGGTCATTTGTGTCGAAAGTCAGTCGACTAAAATTCACCATTCTGCCCGTAATCCGTATATCAGCCATAATTTATCCTTCAGGGCTTTTTAAGCGCTCTATTGTGTTAAAGCAGTTGTAAATAAAAGCAAATGCTAGAACAAATTACACGAATTCTCTAGCTTGATTGGTAATTTTTCTTGTAATCATTCTGCTTTTTTATCCAATTGATCATATTCTTGCAAAGTTTGCTGCCATTGCTTTACTTTTACTTGTTTTCGAATCGCTTCAAGGCTTTCAAATACCACGGATTCGACCAATTCTTCTAAGTACTGATTATCGATATTCAGCTCACTGACTTTCTCTGCAATAAATTGATAATTTTCATTTGGTCTTTGAACTGAGCCCGATGTAAATGGTTCAATTAAACCTGCGCTAATATTTTCGCCTAAGCGTTGTCCAATACTTTGGATTTGCTGTTCGATTCGGCTACCCACAATAGGAATCAAACGCAATAATTGCGTCAGTTCAGGCGTATCTTCAATGGCTTGATTGACAATAACACCTACTTTTTGAGTAATCACAGGTTGTTGTTGCTGTAAAGCAGTCGCTAAAGATTCTTGCAACATGGATGAAAGTGTCACAGTGAACAATTGTCGATGATGGTCAACAAGGTCATGGATAATTTTTTTATGACTGGAACTGGTTTGCAGCTCATGTCGGATTCCATCAATGACGGTAATGACAACACGATCAGACAGCTCTTCCATCACCACGCGATAGTAGAAAAGGGCTTTGGTCCGAATTCCATCTGGGACCACTTTATAGCCCAGTTCATGCAGTCGGTAGGCGATAATACCCGCGCGAAATAAACGTAAAAAACGGAAATGCGGAATAATCGCAATGATTTCGTACCAATGAATAAAGGGAAAGAACCACCAGCGCGCATGATGCTTTTGTACAATAGAGAGGAACCAGCGAATCGAGAGTTCAGCAATCAAAAAGATAATGAACCATGCTTCGGTGGTAATCACCCAAGGATGTAAATAACTACGATAGAAATCGAGTACATTCGGGAGGTGGATGGTATTAAAAAACCATGCACCAATATTACTCATCAAGAAAAAGTTCATGCCTAGGCAGAACAAATTAAAAACAATAATAAACACCATGAAAATGTCATAGACAAGGAACAGCTTGAAGAACTTGCTGCTCGGATTGACATAGCTATATTTAGAGTTTTTTCCTGAGTCCTGCTGGGTCATGTTTGTGCTCAATCCCTGATGAGATTATTAATGATACTTGGATTTCATTTGGGTAATTAACTGATCTTTTTCAGTCCAGATTTGGTCAACCCATTTTTGGAAGCGTTCACGATAAACGGGATCATCTTCATAATTACCACTACGTGCCCAATCTGGAATATCTATTTTACGTAAATCGACGGCAATACGTGAGACATCTCCCAGCCAAAATTCACCATAACCTGGTGCACCATCAGGATAAACAATGGTCATATCCACAAAAGCATCAATTTGATTGCCCAAAATATTCAGTGCCAAAGCTAAACCGCCTGCTTTCGGTTTGAGTAGGTTTTGATAGGGCGATTGCTGTTGCGCATGCTTTTCAGGGGTAAAACGTGTGCCTTCTAAATAATTCAATAAAGTAAAAGGTTGGCTGAGTAACTGTTCACATGCTTTACGCGCTTCCAGCATATCACGTGATTTTAGCTCTGGATTTTTTGCAATTTGTTCTTTGGTATGGCGCTTCATCATCGGGAAGCCCAAAATTTTGAATGCTTGTCCAACGAAAGGAATAAAAATAAGTTCCCATTTGGTAAAAAAGCGGGTCAGCGGCATACGGGTTAAACCAAAATATTGATTCACCGTGGTATCCACCCAACTTTGATGGTTACACATCATGAGATATCGACCTTGTAAATTGAGATCGAGTTTTTCATCAATACTAATATCCCATTTTAAGTTGGGTAATATATGTTCAATGAGTTGGTTATTGACCTTAATCCAACTGTTGGCGAGTTGAATATTGGTTTCATCTATTTTCGCTGATTTTTTGAATAATTTGGTGAGACCTAAAGCCAGAACAGGAGGGCCATGAAAAAAAGTGCTGCCTGTAATCACTGAGCTGACGGCCAATCCTTTACTGGTCTTTTGCAATAAGGATGCTTTTTTATTTGCGGTAGACATAAATCAAACCTTGAGTGCAGATATTTGGAAAAGAGGTGGTTCAACTATAAACAACAGAGGTTGAAATACAACTGTATATTTGATTGATGTGACAATTTTTATATATTTAGGTGGCTTAGGGGCTTTTTTCCGATCAACGTTGCAAATCTTTCGCTTACCAATTACTAAAACTTGCAAGATGGTTTTGTGTGATGAATATCTCTAAAAATATTTTTTATGATAATTGATGCAACAATGAAGGGATTGTGTGGTTCTGTTCAAGTAAAATGCATCAAAATATTACAAAAATATAAATAAAGTGTTTATTATTAACAAAATATCAATGGTCTAGCTCAATTTTCTCATTCATTATTTGTCCAGACAACAAAATACATAGACAGGAGCTACGCGATGCGTGCATTAGTAATTTCAACACTCGTAGGGGCTGGATTGGTACTTTCTGGTTGCCAAACAACAGGTAATAACATTGGCGGCGTTGAGTATGACAAATCTGCTTTAGGTGCATTAATTGGTGCAGCTGCGGGTTATGGTGTATCTAAGGGTAACGCAAACTCAAGTAAGCAAAACAACCGTGCTGCGGCAATTGGTGCGATTCTCGGTGGTGCTGGTGGTTTATACCTCGACAACAAAGAGAAAAAATTACGTGAACAAATGGCGGGTACTGGTGTAGAAGTAGGCCGTAACCCAGATGGTTCTGTGCAATTGATCATGCCAGGTAGCATTACGTTTGATACAAACAAATCAAACATCAAACCTAATTTCTACGGTACTTTGAATAAAGTAGCGCAAACTTTAGGTGAAGATAACAAGAGTGCGATCCTTGTAACAGGTTATACAGATAACACGGGTAATGACTCAATCAATATCCCATTATCTCAAGCACGTGCTCAATCAGTTAAAAACTACTTAGCTGGTCAAGGTATTGCGGGTAGCCGTATTGATGCGCAAGGTTTAGGTTCAGCGAACCCAATCGCTTCAAACGCGACTGCTTCTGGTAAAGAGCAAAACCGCCGTGTAGAAATCAGCATTTATGCTAAACAGTAATTTTTACTGATTTGAAAAAGCCACCTTCGGGTGGTTTTTTTATTGGAATTAAAATTAAAAAGGAATTCTTTTGTAAAATGAAGAATTCCTTACTGAAAATTTTATAACTTGATTATTTGATTCTGACTAGACGAGCATTTGCATCAGATGGGAGAGATATTCTGTATTCTAGTTCAGCATTTGATTTAATATTGGCTTCTTGTGAGTCAACAATTGAGGGGCAAAGGTTATTTTTACTAGTTTCAAGTCTAAAAATATAAGAATCAGGTTTTAAAAAAATTGTTGCTTGTTCATTTTGTTTGAGCGAAAAAGATTTTTGATTATTAATATATAAATCGTACGAACAACCAAAGCCTGTTAATCCTTTATCTCGGAAGAACACAACTTTTGCTTCTAAGGTACCTTCACTTTTTGTAAAGTAACTTTGTTGATAGATTCTTTGAGGAGGTACAACATTTGCACTCTCAGATGTTGTTGGTGTGGTTGCACAAGCAGATAGAATAGTTATTAGGCTAAGTACCGCTAGAAACTTCATGCTAATTCCTTAATAAATATAGATGTTTGTATCTAATCTTGATTTATTTTTTAATCAAAAATTCATTTTAAGATAATTAAAACCAATATTCTAATTATACTTTTTGTATTGAGCGACAAATTGTGTCGTTATTAAAAGTTGAAACATCATAATTTATACATATCCCTAGATTTACTATTGGGATTCTAAAACAGAGATGTCTATAATTGTGCTCGAAAAAACAGGCTCGGAAACGAGAGAGGTACGTCCCATGTCATCTGCCAGTCAACTCAATGACAAGCAACTTGAAGCCATGAAATATGTTCAGGGGCCATTGCTGGTACTTGCAGGTGCAGGTTCTGGTAAAACCTCTGTAATTACCCGAAAAGTTGCGTTTCTGGTGCAGCAGTGTGGTATTCCTGCCTATCGTATTACGGCAATGACCTTTACCAATAAGGCTGCACGTGAAATGAAAGAGCGTGTCGGAAAGCTACTTTCTCGTGAAGAGGCAAAAGGTCTTTCGGTTTCGACCTTCCATACCTTTGGTTTAAACTTATTACGTTTAGAATTAAAACATCTACCGCTTAAAAATAACTTCTCTATTTTAGACGCCGATGACTGCAAACGAATTTTGATGGATTTGATGCAGCGTGACAATTTGTCTGGTGCAGAGAGTAAAGAACTTCTTGCTAAGGCAATGAAGAAAATTTCAGATTGGAAAAATGATCTGATCGTACCAGAACAAGCGCATTCGACCTGTGAAACGGTTGAAGACGTCCAATTTGCTCATCTTTATCAGCTGTATGAGCGAAATCTGCGTGCCTACAATGCAGTCGATTTTGATGACTTGATTGTAATGCCAACGCGTTTGTTACAGGAAAATGCCGAAGTCCGTGACAAATGGCAGAACCGTGTGCGCTATTTATTGGTGGATGAATATCAAGATACTAACACTGCGCAATATACGCTTGTTAAGCTGCTCGTGGGGGTGATGGGGCAGTTTACCGCTGTAGGTGACGATGACCAGTCCATTTACGCTTGGCGTGGTGCAAAGCCTGAAAACATGGCCTTGCTGAAAGATGATTTCCATAATCTCAAAGTTATTAAACTTGAGCAAAATTATCGCTCGACCAGTCGTATCTTAAAAGCAGCCAATGCCGTGATTGAGAATAACCCGCATATCTTTGATAAGAAATTGTGGAGTGATAAAGGTCATGGCGAAACCATTCGTGTCATCACCTGTTTAAACGATGATGATGAAGCTGAACGCGTGGTGAAAGATTTGATCACGCATAAGCTGATGAATGGTAAAAACTGGAAAGATTATGCGGTGCTGTATCGCGGAAACTTCCAAGCGCGTGTGATTGAGACGCAACTACGTCAAATGCAGATTCCTTATAAATTGTCTGGTGGTCAATCCTTCTTCGCACGCTCGGAGATTAAGGATGTGATGAGCTATTTACGCTTGATCATTAACCCTGAAGACGACAGTGCGTTCTTACGTATTATTAATACGCCAAAACGTGCGATTGGTCCTGTGACCTTAGAAAAACTTGGTTTATTCGCACAAGAGAATACCTTGTCTTTGCTGACAGCATCTTCAGATCAGCGTTTGGCAATGGTCTTGCCGAAGAAGGCATCAACTCAATTACATGAGTTTGCCGAATTTATCGCGACATTTACACGTGAATTACTCGATGATGATGAACCAATGCCAAAGGTTCGTCAGATGATCAATGAAGCAGGTTATATCGATTATATTCGTGAACAGGCAGCGACGCCTGCGCAGGAAAAAACCAAGCTCGACAGTATCGAAAGCCTTTATAGCAGCATTCAAAATTTATTGAATCGTACTGATGATGTCGATGAGAAGAATATTGAAAGCGTGATTCGTAAATTGGTGCTGCTAGATATGCTTGAGCAGCAACAAGAAGAGGAAGATACCGATAAGGTGAATTTGTTGACGCTGCATGCAGCGAAAGGTTTGGAATTCCCTTATGTGTATATGATTGGTTTGGAAGAAGAGTTATTACCGCATAAAAACTCGATCGCATCTGAAACTGTCGAAGAAGAACGCCGTTTGATGTACGTGGGCATTACCCGTGCACGTCAAGGCTTAACGCTAACCCTCGCGGAGCAGCGTAAGAATGGCGGGCAAATGCGTCAAATGACACCAAGTCGCTTCTTGGACGAGATGCCACAAGATGATCTGGAATGGCATGGTCGTAAAAAGAAATTGGCACCCAATGTTGATCCGAAAGAACAGGCTCAACAGTACCTCGCTAATTTAAAAGCATTGTTGAAAAGATAATTATCGTGAAGCAGTACATTTTTATCGCTTTTCTATCATTGCTGTTCTTTAGTCAAACTGTAGCAGCAGAGGAAACGTACTTTACTGCAAAAGGTCATGAAGATGGGAAAGTTCTAGTATTCCGTGGTAAATATGCAGAAGATGTTGTTAAATCAAATTATCCATATTTATTAAGAATTTATTGGGAATATTCAGATATAAACAAGAGTGGGATGCCCGATGCTACAACGATGGATTTACAATTTGATTTTGAAGAAGATATTTCTAAATTAGATACCAAAGATCTAAGCCAGCTTGTTTTAGTCGTAACTGGAAATTCTAGAAAAGAATGGGTTTGGTATGTAAAAAATCCCATTGTTTGGAAAAAGAAACTCTACCAAGTTTTAAAGGATAAGCAAACTTATCCAATAAAAATTATTGAGACTTATCAACCAGATTGGGATTTATTTTCAGATTTTATGAGAAATTTAAAAGATTAGTTGATTACATATCTTCGAGTCTTTGGAAGTAGAAGTTTTATATTTGAAAGGTTAGCTTTATGAAAGTTCAAGTTAAAGTATTAGACGCACGTTTAGGTCAAGAGTGGGCGTTGCCTTCTTATGCGACGACAGGTTCAGCAGGTTTGGATTTACGTGCGTGTTTAGATGAAGCGATTGATATTGCTGCAGGTGAGACGGTTTTAGTAAAGACAGGTTTGGCGATCTATATTGAAGATCCAAACTTTGCTGGTCTAATTTTACCGCGTTCAGGCCTAGGCCATAAACACGGTATCGTATTAGGCAACTTGGTAGGCTTGATTGATTCAGATTATCAAGGTGAGTTGATGGTGTCGGTTTGGAACCGTGGACAAAACACCTTCCGTTTAGAGCCTGGTGAACGTTTAGCACAGTATGTGTTGGTTCCTGTGGTACAGGCAGAATTCGAACAAGTGGACGAGTTTGTTGCGACTGAGCGTGGTGCAGGTGGTTTTGGGCACACAGGAAAACAATAAGTTTTTTCAGTAATTATCACTTTAAATGCAATGTTTTGCTGAAAAACGTTGCATTTTTCATATTGATTGTTGCCTCGATATATATTACAAAGCAGCTGACAAATTATTATTTTAATTTTTCTGAATAAGGGTGAGTTAATTTCTTAATAGTTTCTGCTTTTTTTATGGATCAAAAGATTATAAAAATAGGGGCTTACAGTGAATATAAAACATACATTTCCTCTGAATATTTTCCGCGCCTACGATATTCGCGGAAAGTTGAGCAATTTAACACCGAATATTATTTGTTCTATCGCCTATGCTTTAGCATCACAATATAAAAATGCTGAGCAAACCCATGTTGTGATTGGTTATGACGCACGTTTAACCAGTCCAACCTATGCTCATATCCTTCAACATATTTTTGAACAACAGGGTCTACAGGTGACCAATATTGGTTGTTGCTCATCCCCAATGATGTATTACATTGCCCGTGACTTTGGGGGTAATGGTGTGATGGTGACAGCCAGCCATAATCCGAAATCTGATAATGGAATTAAATGGATTTTAAAAGGTGAACCCCCAACCCCAGAAACCATTCAACAGGTGGGGCAGTTCGCACAAATTTCTATACCCAATCTTGAACATATTCTGCATTTAAAAAATACTGCACATCAGATTGTTGCCCAATATTGTTTGCAATATCAGGATGCATTGCTCAGTGACATTCAGTTAGCACGACCATTAAAAGTCGTTCTAGATGGATTACATGGTTCGGCAGGGCGTTGCGCCAAACTGGTTTTAGAAAAACTGGGCTGCAAGGTGATTGCTTTACGCTGCGAAGCCAATGGACATTTTCCTGATCACGCACCAGACCCGTCTCATGCAGAACATTTAGTAAAATTACAAGCCGCTATTTTTGCTGAAAAGGCCGATCTTGGTATTGCATTGGATGGTGATGGGGATCGTGTAGTTTTGTTGGATGAACATGCACATATTATTAGCCCTGACCGTTTACTTTCACTGTTTGCTCAGATGTGCTTGCAGCAACATCCACATAAAGAAATTGTATTTGATGTGAAGTGTTCTCGTATGGTGGCTGATACCGTACAGCGTTTGAATGGGCAAGCGAAAATGATCCGCACAGGCAGTAGTTTCCTGCGTACTTATTTGTCTCAATCGCAAGGACGTGCGATATTCGGTGGTGAATATGCAGGTCACTATGTTTTTAATGATGGACGTGGCTTTGGCTATGACGATGGCTTGTATGCTGCGCTACGCGTGATGGAGTATTTAACCCAATCTGAGGCAACCAGCCTGTCTGATTTATTGGCAGCGTATCCAGAACGGTTTTGCACTGAAGATACCTATATTGGGACACATGATACCAATCCTAAGCAGGTTTTAAATGATATTGAAATTTTAAGTCACCGTTTAGGCGCTCGTTTAAGTAAAATTGATGGCGTAAGACTTGATTTTGACGATGGATTTGGCATTATTCGAGCATCAAATACTGGTGAATATTTTACCGTCCGTTTTGATGCTGATAATCAGAACAGATTAATTGAAATTCGTCAGAAGTTTGTTTCTATGTTGCAAGACCAATATCCACAGATTGCACAAGAACTCGCACAGGCCTAAAAGGAGAGACGCATGCCACATGAGCATATCGGCATTGATAAAGCAAAAATTTTGATCGAAGCTTTGCCGTATATCCAACGTTTTGCAGGAAAAACGCTGGTTGTAAAATATGGTGGTAATGCGATGACTGATCCTGAGCTGGAAAGTTCATTTGCCCGTGACATCGTGTTGTTAAAAACAGTAGGTTTAAACCCTATCGTTGTGCATGGTGGTGGTCCACAGGTGGATTCATTGCTAAAACGTCTAGGACAAGAGTCTGATCGTATTGATGGCATGCGCGTGACCGATGAAGCAACCATGGAAGTGGTTGAAATGGTACTTGGTGGTAGTGTCAATAAATCGATCGTCAACCTGATTAATCAACATGGTGGTCGTGCGATTGGTTTGACTGGTAAAGATGGTAATTTACTACGTGCACGTAAACTGCTGATGGAAAAACAGGAGACGGACGGTTCTATTTCGCAAATTGATTTGGGTATGGTTGGTGAAGTTACTGGCGTGAAAACTGATGTGCTGGAAATGTTTACCCAAAGTGATTTCATTCCTGTCATTGCACCATTAGGTGTAGATGAAGAAGGCAATACTTATAATATCAATGCAGATCTCGTGGCTGGTAAAGTTGCCGAAGCTTTGGGTGCCGAGAAGTTGATTTTATTGACCAATATTACGGGTGTGTTGGACGAAAATAAGAACCTGCTCACAGGCTTAAGTACGCAAGAAGTTGATCGTTTGATCGAAACAGGCGTGATTTATGGCGGTATGATTCCAAAAGTTGGCTGTGCCTTAGATGCGGTTAAAGGCGGTGTGGTCAGTGCGCATATTGTCGATGGTCGTGTGCCACATGCGAGCTTGCTGGAAATCTTTACTGATCATGGTGTGGGTACACTCATTACCAATCGCGCGAAACATTAATTTTATTTGTTTTAAAGAGACCTCAAGCAGGTCTCTTTTTTTGTCATGACCTGTTCATGTTTTAGTCATCGCAATGTCATTTAAGCAATTTAAGGTAGGTCTAGTCATAAGGAGCTTTCATTATGCTAGAAAAACTAAATCAATATCGCCAGACATTGACTTTACCTTTACGCCACAAGCCAGCTCAAAATCAATTCCGTTTTGAATGGGTGGATAATTTAAAAGAATTACAAGAAGTACAACGCTTTAGAGCAACGCAATTTAGTCATCAATTTGGTATGAACTTTGAAGACGGTCTAGATCAAGACCTTTATGATTTTGGTTGTGAGCATGCGGTATTACGTGAAAAATGGACAGGCGAAATTGTCGCTTATACCCGTCTTAAATTGTTCCAAGGCAATGAGATAGGGCAAAGTTATAGTGCCCAAGAGTTCGAAATTGTCCCGCATTTATCTCACTTACCCAGTGTCTTAGAAATTGGACGTACTTGTGTGCACCCTAAATTCCGTTCGGGTAAAGCACTCTCAATGCTCTGGTTGAACTTGACCCCTAAAGTACTTTGGTCAATGCGTGCTAAGTATTTAATGGGCTGTGTCAGTATCCATTTGGATGATAATTTGGCACGTGCCTATTATACCCATCGTCAGATTCAACAGTTGGGTGATCATCAGACCATTGATATCCGTTCAAAACGTAGCTTTGAGCCAGAGCGTCCCGATTATAGCTTTCCACAAGATGAACGCATGCCAAAACTGTTTCAGACCTATTTAGGAATGCAGTCGAAACTATCGAAACAAGCATTTTATGACGAAGATTTTAAATGCTTGGATTATTTTGTTTTCCTTGAAGTGAATAAAATTGCTACTTCTTTTGTGATGAACAAAATGGTGCAACGTTAGTGCCTTATCATTCTTAATCTAATAGTGAGCACATATTAAGATTTACAAGGCATCTGCACCTCATGCACAATAGGCATAGATGTTAGATAGTTAAAAGATATGTGCCAGCTATTAGGAATGAATTGCGCCACCCCGACAGATATCACTTTTTCTTTTCGTGGTTTTTCTCAACGAGCAGGGGTGACGTCTGATCATTGTGATGGTTTTGGAATCGCTTTTTTTGAAGATAAAGCTTGCCGTTTGTTTGTTGACAATCAATCTGCGGTCGAGTCGCCAATTGCCGATCTGATACGTAATTATCCGATCAAGTCTCGCAATGTCATTGCACATATCCGTAAAGCGACACAAGGTAAAATTAACCTTGAAAATTCACATCCTTTCTTGCGTGAACTTTGGGGCAGACATTGGATTTTTGCCCATAATGGTGATTTACACGAGTTCAATCCTATACTAAGTGGACGATTTGAGCCTGTCGGTAATACGGATAGTGAACTCGCGTTTTGCTATTTACTGGATCAATTTGTGGAAGAATTTGGCTATGTTGAACCCAGTTTAGAAGAGATCTTTTCACTATTAGAACGCATCTCACCACAAATTGCAGAACACGGCACATTCAATTTCTGTTTGTCCAATGGCAAAGCATTATTTAGCTATGCGACCACTAAGCTGCATTGGTTAGTACGTGAATATCCATTTCAACCTGCGCATTTAATTGATCTCGATGTTGAAGTCGATTTTAGTCAGGTCACCACACCGGAAGATCGCGTTGCAGTGATCACTACAGAGCCTTTGACGCATAATGAAGCATGGAAGGCATACCAAGCAGGGGAAATGATTTTATTCCAGCACGGTAAACCGATTCAGCATGCGCTTACGCGTGTGGAACGTTTAATTCGAGAAGCAGAAAACCCAGCATTAAAACGAGTAACCAAAGCCGATCAGTATTAATATATAAGATATAACTAGAATATATATTTAGCAGGTTTTTTTGATGAAACCTGACTGCTGTTTTTCTAGTTATATCAATAAAATTAGATAGATAATTTTTCTTATTGGTTAAAAAATACTTGAGTGTTTTGATCGGTATAAATATTAAAATAAATAGAAAACAATAGGTTAATTTATTTCTTTGAAAATATTTAAATTCTGACAAAAATGCTGTGTTTTTATTTAATTCATTTGCCGATATTATATTCTTATTCAATAAATCAAATATGGTTTGGGGTTCGATATGGGTATGAAATGGTCTGTCGAATATAATACAGGAATCGAGGTGATCGATGATCAACATCGTCGTATTCTAGATTATATTAATGAAATTTATGAATTAAAAGATAGTGATGATCGTGCAAAATTAAAAGGTATTTTAGATAATATTATTGATTATACCCAGTCTCATTTCACTTTTGAAGAAAGCTTACAAGAAGAAGCAAACTATAAATATCGTGTACCACATAAACGTGTACATGACTTATTTATCAAAAAGATAGAGACTTATCGTCAACGTTTTGAACTCGGGCAGGAAATTGATAGCGAGTTGCATGAGGCACTATCAAAATGGTTGATTAACCATATTCGGCATGATGATGCTGATTATGTTGGAGCGGTAAAAGAAAATATGCTTGGAATCATTAAAGAAAATGAAAAGAAAAAAGGGAAAAACTGGTTTTCTCGATTCTTCTCATAATAATAAGACAATAATAAAAGATCCCTTATGATAAATAATAATAAGGTGTGGTATGAGTGATACATAAGGGATCTACTTAATAATATAATAATTCGTGCGCAGCAAATCACCGTAAGGTGATTTGCTTCTTTCTTTCGAGATCTTTTGTTTTGATTTTCAGGCTTGAGAAAGGCAAAATAGATTGAATATTTCATTGCAAACTCCATAAAGTGCAATGAGTTCAAAGATTTTTCAAGGAATGCATTATGCAGGACACAACTCTGTCACGCTGGCTTGCACCAGTGATGGCGTTTTGCCTATCTTTTGTCATGATTACGACATTGGCACCGACTGTTGGAATCCAGATTGATCGTCAATTCGATTTCTGGCTGCTTTGGTTAGGTACTATGATTCTGTTGGCATTACCCATCGGTTATCTTGAAATTGCTTTAGCAAAGCGTTCGCAGACCACAGCATTACAAGCACTTTCAACCTTAACACGTGATGCAGATGCTTCACCTAGATGGCGTCTTGTGGGCTGGTTGGCTGTCATATTCGTTCCATTCTTTGCAGGCAGTGTATTGACTGCGACCACACATGTGGTGAGCCAGCAGTTTACGCTTGCTGTATCTGAGCAGGTTGTTTTTGCAATCCTCGCCGTTATTGCGCTTGGACTTTCTTTTATTCCTCGCCAATTTTTAATTGCGTTGACAATGATTGGTGTGATTGCAGCCTTCATTCTTGCCAATGTCATGGGGACACATTTGCCAGCTTGGCACTGGACTGGACTTGAGTTTAAAGAATGGGGCAATGCCACGGTTCTTGCTTTGGTTGCGAGTGGTTTAGGGCTTGGTTTGTATTGGCAAACGAGTTTAGCCGCTGTGAAAAAGCAGGAAGCAGCAACAACGACAGCCTTGCCGATTTGGGTGGCGCAATTACTTGCTGTGATCGCCTTTGGTTTCTTCTCTGTCCAAGCACAGTTACCTGCATTGGCATGGGTGTTTGCAGCCATTATGTCAGCGGCACTTTTGATTCAATTTGCAAAAGAACAGTTGGCACAGCGTCAGCTGGCGATCGTGGTTCAATGGGCAATTTTGCTTGCTGCTATCGCTGTTTGGGCTGTACCACAAGTGGAACAAATTTTTAATACCGTGCTTATGCTTTGGGGATTGGTGATTTGTTTGATTTATGCCGTATTTGCTGGCTGGATTATGAAGATTAGCCATTTGCGTAAAGCAATGGGCTTTAGTAGTGAATTGTTTTATAACATCTGGCGTATTGCGATTCGCATCGTTTTACCACTTTCAATTGTTGTGGCAATCGTTGCTGTGATTGGACAAGTGGTCTAATGGAACAGGCGAAACAAGTTTGGGTCGCTTACTCAAGCCCTGAACAGCAATTCCATATTGCGGTCAGCTTTCGTGAGGGAATGACGGCCCAGCAGGCAATTGATACCAGTGGCATCGCAGTGCAGACGGTCTTACCAGAGGTTCTACAGTTAGGGGTTTTTGGTAGCCGGATCGAAGTAGATACAGTCCTGCATGCAGGTGACCGTGTTGAAATCTATCGGGCACTCACCATTAACCCGAACGACATTCGTCGTAATCGGGCAGCAAAGAACCCCGTTGGACGATTTATTAAAGGTAATCGCTTTAAGGCATAAAGCTGATAAGTAAAACCCCTCATGATTGACTCGATGAGGGGTTTCTTTTTACTGGAAAGCCGTTATAGTGGTGGCGCAGTCAAAATAGCTTCTTTTGATGCCGGTAAACCAGGTTGTGATTCTGGAATCGTATCTAAACCTTCTAAGCGTTCTACGTTACCATTTGCATCAAAATAAACTTTTAAATGTTGACCGTGTGCCGCAGGTATTTTTGCTTTTTTCGCATAAGTGCCTGGGATATAGTTGTAGATGTAGTCCCAACGTTGTGGATTCAGTGGATCTGTTACTGTTGGACTACCAAGCAAGAAACGGACTTGCTGAAAGCTCATGCCCACTTGTACTTGAGAAGCTTGTGCTTTGGTTAATGGTGTTCCTTGTGGAATATCAACTTTATAAACACCAAAGACTGAACAACCGCTAAGTACTGTAGTGACGAACAACGCCAGCATGATTTTTTGCATTTTGCTACACTATCCTGATAAATGATGATGCATTTGATTCAAGGATAGATCATACTGCATCTAAACTCTATTGCCTATTCCAACTTAAGATTTGTTGAGAGACCTTTTTTTATGCCGATTTCTAATCAAGACTTACGCAAAGCTGGACTTAAAGTTACCCTTCCTCGTATTAAGATTTTGGAATTATTAGAAAATTCAAAACAACATCATTTGAGTGCTGAAGATATTTATAAAACTTTGCTCGAGCAAGGTGAAGATGTTGGTTTAGCAACGGTTTACCGTGTGTTAACACAATTCGAAGCTGCGGGTATTATTCAGCGTCACCATTTTGAAAACAATCATTCAGTTTTTGAAATCATGCAAGAAGATCATCACGATCATTTAGTATGCTTAAACTGTAATAAAGTTGTTGAATTTACTAATGATATTATCGAGAAAGAGCAGCACTCAGTTGCAGATAAACATCAATTTGCCTTAACTGGACACTCGTTAAATCTATATGGCTACTGTAGCGATGCGGAATGCCAAGAGGCTTATCGTAAAAAATAAGCTGTATTGAGTAAAAATTTAAATGTTCACGAAAATTGAACAAATAAAAAAGGGAAGGTTACAAAAACCCTCCCTTTTTTAATGGCTTAGTTTTAATTATTGTCCATCAAAGGTAATATTTCGACTGGCATTTAATAACTGGTCTGCACCTTCTTCGGAAAGTTTGATGGTGAGGCGTAAGTCGTTTGGCGAATCTGCATGCTTTAACGCATCTTTATAAGTAATTTGTCCCGCTTTATAAAGATCAAATAATGCTTGGTCAAAGGTTTGCATGCCCAATTCGCGCGAACGTTTCATCAGATCTTTAATCTCATGAATTTCACCCTTACGGATATAGTCGGCCAGAAGCGGGGTATTAATCAAAATTTCAATCGCTGCACGACGTGAATTGCCATCAGGCGTCGGAATTAACTGCTGAGCCACCAATGCTTTTAAGTTGAGTGATAAGTCCATATAAAGCTGGCTGTGACGGTCAGCTTCAAAGAAGTGAATAATACGATCTAATGCTTGGTTGGCATTGTTGGCGTGCAGGGTCGCAAGTACCAAGTGACCTGTTTCTGCGAAAGCAATGGCATAGTCCATGGTTTCACGTGAACGGATCTCACCAATCAAGATTACGTCAGGCGCCTGACGTAGTGTATTTTTCAGTGCAATTTCAAATGAGTCGGTATCAATTCCGACTTCACGTTGAGTCACGATACAGCCACCGTGCTGATGTACAAACTCGATCGGGTCTTCAATGGTAATGATGTGACCTTTAGAATTTTGATTACGGAAACCAATCATCGAAGCAAGAGAGGTTGATTTACCCGTACCTGTTGCACCTACAAAAATGATGATGCCACGTTTGGTCATCGCCAATTCTTTGAGTACTTCAGGCAGTTTCAGATCATCCATGGTAGGGATATGGGTTTCAATCTTACGCAGTACCATGCCTGGCATATCACGTTGCTGAAATGCACTAACACGGAAACGTGCAGTCTTTTCGCGATTCATGATCGCGAAGTTGCATTCACGGGTTTCTGCGAATTCTTTACGTTGTTTGTCCGTCATAATGGATTGTACCAATTGACCGACAATTTCCCCTGAAAGTTTTGATTTGGAAACAGGCACAATCTGCCCGTTAATTTTCATTGAAGGTTCAACATCCGCAGTGACAAATAAGTCAGATGCATTTTGCTGAATCATCAAATTGAGTAAATCATTAAAGTCCATGATATTTCTCTAGTCCATTTATTTTTATAGGAATGATTCAGGTTGTTTTGCTGCAGTACGTGCAGTTTGTGGGCTAATTATGCCTTTAGACACCAGTGTTTTCAGACTTTGATCCAAAGTCGTCATACCGTAGTTGGCACCCGTTTGAATGGCAGAGTACATTTGTGCGACTTTGTTTTCACGCACAAGGTTACGGATTGCTGGAATCCCGATCATGATTTCATGTGCAGCCACACGACCACCGCCAGTCTTTTTCAATAGTGTTTGAGAGATGACCGCTTGTAAAGATTCAGATAACATGGCACGAACCATGTCTTTTTCTTCAGCAGGGAAGACGTCGATAACACGGTCAATGGTTTTTGCCGCAGAAGTCGTATGCAGGGTACCAAACACCAAGTGACCTGTTTCTGCAGCGGTCAATGCCAAGCGAATGGTTTCAAGGTCACGCATCTCACCGACCAGAATAATGTCAGGGTCTTCACGTAGCGCGGAACGAAGTGCGGCATTAAAGCCATGTGTATCACGGTGTACTTCACGCTGGTTGATCAGACATTTTTTCGACTGGTGTACAAATTCGATTGGATCTTCTACCGTTAAAATATGGTCATAACGGTTTTCATTAATATAGTCGATCATCGCTGCAAGCGTGGTTGACTTACCCGAACCTGTTGGGCCTGTGACAAGCACAATCCCACGAGGATAATCACAAATTTCCTTGAAAATTGTACCGAGTCCCAAATCTTCCATGGTCAACACTTTCGATGGAATGGTACGGAATACCGCTCCAGCACCACGGTTCTGGTTAAATGCATTGACACGGAAACGGGCAATATTCGGGACTTCAAATGAAAAATCAGTTTCTAGATCTTCTTCAAAATCACGACGTTGTTTATCATTCATAATGTCGTACACTAAACGGTGTACATCTTTATGTTCAAGTGCTGGTAAATTGATACGACGTACTTCACCATCTACACGAATCATCGGAGGCATACCCGCTGAAAGGTGTAAATCTGATGCACCGTTTTTAACCGAAAAGGCGAGTAATTCTGTAATATCCATAATTTCCCCGAAACAAACTCAAAAGTCTCATTATTTTGTAGAATAATATAAGGCTTTCATTCAGGCTTACCAACACCTTAAAGAATGGGAAAGCAAAAAAACATTTAGTAAATGAGAACTGTGTCAATGAATCAATCGCAACAATCCCGCCAAATTGTTTTAAATCAAATAGAACAAGCCTGTCAGCGTGTTCAACGTGATCCTGCGACTGTGCAATTGTTGGCTGTTTCAAAGACACATCCTACTTCAAGCCTGTGTGAAATGTACGCAGTTGGGCAGCGCTGTTTTGGTGAAAATTATTTACAGGAAGCCTTGGAAAAAATTGAAGAACTCAAAGAGCTGGAGATCGAGTGGCATTTTATTGGTCATGTGCAACGTAATAAAACCAAGCATCTAGCTGAGAAGTTTGATTGGGTACACGGGGTTGACCGTTTGATTATTGCCGAGCGTTTATCTGGCCAGCGTTTAGAATCGCTAGCGCCGTTAAATATTTGTCTGCAAGTGAATATTGATGGGCAAGATTCTAAAGATGGTTGTCAGCCAGAAGAAGTGGCTGAGCTAGTTCAACACATCAGCCAGCTTCCACAGATCCGTTTACGTGGTTTAATGGTGATTCCTGCGCCTGAAAATCATGCTGCATTTGCAGATGCCAAAGTTTTATTTGATCAAGTGAAATCTCAACATGTAAAACCTCAAGATTGGGATACCTTAAGTATGGGCATGTCTGCCGATCTGGAAGCTGCAATTGCGGCAGGTTCAACCATGGTGAGAGTCGGGACAGCGTTATTTGGTGCAAGGGATTATTCAAACTAGCATGAAGCCATTTTAATAAAGACTCGCAAATACAAAAACAAATTACAATTATATAAAATATATTTGCTGTTGAAAAAAACAGCATAATTTAAAATACCTTGTTTATTCATTTATATGGAATAGAGTTATAAATGAATAAACTTTTTTACAAAGATAAAAATTGAATTTAGGATCACGTTTAGAATGAAAAAACTTTATTTTTTAATCTCTTTTATTTTATGTTTATTTTTAGCAGCCTGTAGTAAAAAACAGAGTGATGTGGCTGCAGAAGCGAGCGATAGTAATGCTCAAGTAGCTGTAGAGGAAAAGCTCGGTACAAAATGGGGAGATGAAATTAGCTCACATGTTACTGAGGTTAATTTAAGCCGGTTAACAGAGCAACCTATTGCTGAATCACAAGTTCGCTATGCCAATAAACAATATCAAGGAAAGACGGTAAATAGTATTTCTTTGGCAGCTGGAAAAATTAGTTTTTCTATTATTGATGATACCAATCAACCCTTCGCTTTATCTCGAGATGGTCAAAATTATTATCTCTCAGCAAAAGACGGTCAAAGCTATCAATTAAAATATGAAAACCATTCAGATAATACTTATGAAGTCGTTGCAAGTGTCGATGGGATTGACGTTTTAGATGGCAGTGCTGCTTCGCGGAATAATGCAGGTTATGTGCTCCATCCGAATAGTGAGATTACAATAGAAGGTTTTCGTAAGAGTGACTCTGCTGTTGCTTCTTTTACTTTTAGTAAGCCAGAGGATGCTTATGCTGCAAATTCGGATAATGGCTCAATTCAAAATACAGGAATTATTGGAACAGCGATTTATCAAGTTGAATCATTAAATTCAACTGATGCAGCTGAGCAAGAAAAGTCATCTAAATATGCACCACCACCGAAGGCTTTTCCCGCAGATAAAAACTAAAAATGTATGAAAACACTTTAAAATTCATGGTTTTGAAGTGTTTTTTATGGAATAAGCTTGTTATAAATAATTTAAAATTTCGAGGAAATTTCTAAAGTGATGCAGATTTTGGTCAGCTGCAGCTGAGGAAATCGATGGATCAGGATGAAAGAAAATCGTTTTCATTCCTACCGCCTTTGCACCTTGTATATCTGCTAATTCATTATCCCCTACAAAGATACAATCTTGTGGCCTAACACCTAGTTGCTGACAAGATAATAGAAAAATTGCAGGATCTGGTTTTCTGAGTCCAACAGCCTCAGAAACAATAATGCTTGAAAAGAACTCCGTCAGACCTAGGGCATAAAAATTATGTTCTTGAAAAGGTGTTCTACCATTAGAAATTAAGCCAATTAAATATCCTTGCTGTTTTAATTGGATCATCGTTTTTTCTACATGTTCAAAGCAACATGAAAATTTATTAAAATCATTAATATAACTTGCTAAAAGAGTGTCTTTTGAAACATGGCTAATCTGAAACTCATGAATCAGGTTTTCATAAACACGATCTTTCCAAACTTTGCCATTATCATCTAACTCAACAAAGCGTTGAATGAATAGCTCCTTTTTGATTGCAGGAACGAATTGAAAGAAATTGATCTGCCAATTTAAGAATTTTATTAGGGAGGTTGTTCGATCCAGTATGGTTTGATCAAGATCAAAGATAACGGCTTTCTTCAGATTCATTAGAGCTCGGTATTGTGGTTATTTAAGCATCATAAAATGCTTTAACCAACAATTTCAATCCGACTCGAACCTGATCCAACAGGTTGTACCTGAATCTGTACGGGAATCCGCTCATGCATTTCCTGAATATGAGAAATTAAAATCACTTTACGACCTTGGCTTTGCAACTGATCCAGCGCATTCATTACCATATGCAATGACGAGGCATCTAAGGTACCAAAACCTTCATCAATAAATAGCGATTCGATTTTCATGGAACCAGACGCCATATTGGCAATCGCCAAAGAAATCGCGAGGGCAGTGAGAAAAGATTCACCACCTGAGAGTGAAGCAACCGAACGGATTTCACCATCCATATCATGGTCGATAATTGCCAAGCTGAGTGAGTTATCTAAACGCTTCAAGGTATAACGCTGTGACAACATCGCCAATTGTTGATTGGCATATTCCAGCAAAATATCTAAATTATATTGTTGTGCCAAATCACGGAAATCTTTTCCTTTTGAATCCCCAATCAAGCTCGAAATCTTATTCCAGCGATGCTCTTGCTGCTGAATTTGTAGAATCTGCTCGGCAAACTGTTTCTGTTTGGCGACATTCTGCTGATGAACTTCCAGTTTTAGTTTGTGTTGATCACGTTGCTCCAACTGCTGTTGCAAGTTTTCAAGATTTAGACGGATGTTCTCAGTGAGCTGCTCATGCTCGATTTCAGGTTGCTGTTGTTGATGTGCATGTAACTGCTCTTGTACGGTTTTCAGCGCAGATGCTGCTTCATTACGTAAGCGTTCCGCATTTTGTAGGGATAGACGTATCTGCTGCTCTTGTTCTGATGAAATTGCAAGTAACTCAAGCAATTGATCTTCATTAAAATCAGCGTGTTTTGCTAACCAGATACTGATTTCAGTTTTACATTCTGTCAATCTAGATTGGTTATGCTGTTGTTGTGTTTTGAGCTGTTCCAGTTCACTTTTTTGTTGCTCAAAGTTTTGGCGGGCATGCTCGAAATTCTGTTTAATTTGCTGATATTGGCTCTGTAATTGTTGACGTTGTTGATCATGCTGATTCAACCATTCATTGGCTTTAAGTTCTGCCAAACCCGTCATTGCAACAATCAACTGGTGCGCTGAATCTGTATTTTGTTTACCTTTAAGCTCAATGTCTTTGAGCTGCTGACTCAACTCAGTGTGTTGCGTTGTTAATCCAGCCAAATTTGATTTTAATAAATTAAGCTGCTGTTGCAGATGTTGTTGCTGCTTGTTTAAGTTTTCAGTTTGCTCAAGCTGCTGTGCACGTTGCTGTAGGCGGTGCAAGACCTGTTGTGAGCAGGAAACAGGGTGGTGTTGCCATACGCTTTTTTCATTTACATCCAGACAATCCACAATATGCTGAACCTGCTGTTGTAATTGTTGTACGTTCTCAAGTTGATAGCTGATATTTTGAATGGTTTGGTTGAGATGATATTGGTCTTTATGGGCTTGTCCCAGTCGTTGTAAATCCAATTCTGCTTGTTGCTTACTTTGTAGCGTATCAGCAAGCCACTGTTGCTGAGCTGTTGTGATCTGCGCTTGTGATTGGGTCAAATCGAGCGCGACTGTAAACTGTGCTGCTTGGCTAATTAATTGATGCTGTTGACTGTTGAATTTGTCTTGGCTTTGCTGCATCGCAGATTGTAATTGCGTATGCTCAGCTCGATTTTGAGTAAATTGTTGCTGAGTGTTTTGCCAACGTTGAAAACATTGTTGTTCATGTTGGATGGCTTGTTGTTCTTGTTGTTGCTGTAGCTCATATAAGGCTTTGGAGAGCTGACTGGTGTCATCACGATAGGGGTGTTCTATACTGCCACAGACTAAGCATGCTTCGCCTGGTTTTAATTCTGCGCGTAAATGTTCAATATTCTCTGCGTGGAGTAAACGTTGCTGCTGCAAAATCTGCTGTAATTTCTCACGTTCGGTCTTGGCGGACTGGAATTCTGTTTCGACTTTTTGCAGTTGTTGCTCAAGTTGCAACTGCTGCTGATGCGCTGTATCCAGTGTTTGATTGAGCTCAGTCCTTTGATTCATGACTTCAAAGTAATGCTGTAACTTCTGCTGAATCAGCTCCAATTGATTGAGTCGCGTTTGCTGTTGTTCTCTCAAGTTTTGTTTTTGTTCAAGTTGAGATTCGATCTGCTGAGTGGTACCAAACTGTTGGATGAGATCATTCAAAATGACTTTATCTTGTTCAAGTTTGGATTGAGCTTGCTGGATTGAACCTAAACTCTGTTCTACTTTTTGGTATTGCTGAATAAATTGATTAAGTTGTTGAATATGGGCATTCAGACCATTGTCCAACGTAGTAAATTGGATACTTTGTTGCAGTTGCTCAAGATTGGTTTGATATTGTATTGAGAGACTGTGATGGCTTTGTTCAAACTGTTGTTGTTGTTCCTGTAAAGGTCGTTGCTGGCTTTCAATCTGGTTTAAACGATTCTTTGTTTTTTTGTATTCATCTGCGATGTATTCGCGTTCCTGAACATATTTACGGACTTGTGCGAGTTCATTTTGATGGGTTTGCTCAAAGCTTTGAAATTGATGCAATGCTGTTTCAGCTTGAGTATAACGACTTTTTTCTTGCTCAAATTGGGTGATTAACGCCGTAAAGCTATTTTGCTTTTGCTGAATTTGTGGCTCGAGTTGCAGGATGTTTTTTTGAAGTTGCTGCTGCTGAAAGACAATAGGGCGAATAGCTGAGAAGCTTTCGAGTTGAGTCAACTGGATACGTTCAGCTGTCAATGCCTCATAGGTTTTGAACTGAAGATCGTACTGTTGTTGTTTTAGGCTAATTTCATAATTGAGCTTATGCTGCTGTTCAAACCATTGCAGTTGCTGATTGAGTTGAGTTTTCTCAGTTTCAAGTTGTTGAACCTGTTGCTGTGCATGATGAAAATGTACGTGTAATGCTGCAACTTCTTCATCTGAGCGGATTTCAATATGACCTAAAACATTTTCTAATTGCTTGCGTTGATCAGCTATTTCTTTGGTCTTTTGATAAGCCAATTGTCCAATTTTGGTAAAAATATTGGAATTGGTCAGATATTCCAATAGTTCACCACGTTCATTATCACGTGCTTTTAAAAATGCGGTGACCTCAGACTGAGCGAGTAAGACGGCACGGGTAAATTGCTCAAAGCTGAGTTGGGTAATTTGTTGAATATGGGTTTCAACGGCTTTGGTCTTATCGGCAATCACCACACCATCAGTGAGACATTTCAGAGAGCGTTGCACACTCTGTAATTTACCACTGGCATTTTCACGGGCACGTTTAATTTCCCAACGGGCCAAATAATGTTTTTGATCTTGTGCCACAAAACACAGCTCAGCAAAACCATGTCCTGTGCCACGACGTAAAACGGTAAGTGGTGAATTGGTCAGCAGTTCAGAACCATCTACATCCAAGAGCTTGCCATCACTTTCTTTCAGGCGTGGAATTTTATTAAATAGGGCAAGGCACATGGCATCTAGTATGGTAGATTTTCCAGCGCCAGTTTTTCCGACAATGGCAATCAAGCCCGCATTGGCTAAAGGTTCACTTTCAAAATCAATAAAATGCTCACCTGCAAGAGATGCCAAATTTTTCAGTCGGATCGATAAAATTTTCATGGCAAATCCTTAAGTACTCTGATCATCTTCAAGTTTTTTCTGTGCTTCAATGACCAAGCTTAAAAAGTCTTTACTGACTTCATCATCGGCGTGATAGCCCTTTTTCTCCCAGATCTGCTGGAATAATTTTTCTGGTGTTGGTGGCTCTAGGCTAATGCTCTGCTTATTTTCGGCATTATTTTCATTCGATAAATATTGTCTGGAGATACGCACCAGACGGTAGCGATCCTTCGGTAAGGCATCTTCGAATTGTTGGCGCAAATTCGGCTGTGGGGGAATCGCCGTATGATATTCGATATCGACATATTCACGGTGGTCAATATTTTCGATAGGCCCACTCGGTAGGTTTTTAAGCTGCTGCATGACCTTATTTAGCTCGCCGTTAATTTTATAGAGCTGAATGCTTCTTGGTACAGCCAGAGCGTCAAAGATAAAAGGGTCTTCAGCTTTTGTAGGATCAATACTGACCTCTACCACTTGATGATTGTATTTGATCTCACTAAATGACAAAGGGATCGGTGAACCACTATAACGAATATGTGGATGCTGTACCTTTTGCGGTTTATGCAAATGTCCAAGCGCAACATAATCGATACTGTCATCAAAAAGTGAGGTCGAAAGCGCTTCTTCATTGCCAATAATAATCGGTCGTTCTGAGTCCGAAGTTTCTCCACCTTGCATATGTGCATGTGACATCAGGATAAGGGCTTGATCATCAGTTTTGCGACGTTTAGCCTCGTCAATTAACTGCTGATGCAGATAAGCAATCGCATTTTGACTATTTGTGGTGTGTTCATTAAAACCAGTAATTTCAGCTGAACGTAAGAATGGTAGGGCAATGCACCACGCGACAATCTGTTTTTGCTCATCATAAATTGGCAGAATGAGGCGTTCTAGGTCGAGTGTTTTATCTGTATTCCAGCGAATCACACCGACGGTTTTGGCATTATATTTTTCTAAAAGAGGTTCTACCTGTTCAATGCGATAGCCTGAATCATGATTGCCTGCAATCATCAAGGTTTGCATGTGTGGTGCCAGCTCATGGGCATCGGCAAGGAATTGATAGAGCTGCTTTTGTGCCTGCGAGCTTGGATTGATGACATCGAAAATATCACCTGCAATCAGCAAGGCATGTGGCTGTTTTACCTTAATTTGCTCCAGTAACCATGCTAAAAATTGTTCATGTTCATAATGGCGGGAGTGATTATAAAAAAATTGCCCCAGATGCCAGTCAGAAGTATGAAAAAAACGCACAGTCATAAATGAATCTAAAAAAGAAATGAACCAGAATAAGGTAGCACGTATTTAAGTAGAAAGGAGGGTCTTGCCCCGTAGAAAAAGCAGTACAAGATCCAGCTTGATCATTTTTAACCGATCCACTAGTTTGTTATCGAGGTTATTATTTTAAAAATGAGGAAATATAAATGAGCTTAGGTAAAGTAAGCCGCGAAATTATTGATCACATTATGTTGATTGGTTTAGATCGAGTTGCAAAGCGTAATGCCTTTGATAGTCATATGATTCAGGATTTATCCCTTGCTTTAACAGAATATGAAAACAATGCTGAATTACGTTGTGCCGTGATTTTTGCGCATGGCAACCATTTTACCGCAGGCTTAGATTTAGTTGAATTACAGTCTAAAATATCTGAGGGTATTTTTAATTTTGCAGCAGAGCAGATTAATCCTTGGGGAACAGCGGGTCGGCATAGAACCAAACCTGTTGTGGTGGCGGTACAGGGGATTTGTTATACCGCTGGGGTGGAGTTAATGCTCAATGCCGATGTGGTCATCGCCAGTGAAAATACCATATTTGGTCAGCTTGAGGTACAACGTGGCATCATGCCATTTGGTGGTGCGACGGTGCGTTTTGTACAGGCTGCCGGTTGGCAAAAAGCCATGCCGTATTTATTAACGGGCAAAACCTTTGACAGCAAAATTGCTGATCAACTGAATCTTGTTTCTGAGGTGGTTGCAAATGGTCAACAACTAGAGCGTGCGCTCGAAATTGCTAAAGAAATCTGCATTTCTGCACCACTTGCCATACAGGCGTTATTGGCTTCCGCAACTGATGCAGTAACGCAAGGTCAGACTGTCGCATTTGAGAAAATGAACAACTATTTAATGCCATTGTTTGTATCACAAGATGCGCAGGAAGGAATTCGTGCCATGTTAGAAAAACGCCCACCGCAGTTTAAGGGGCGGTAAGTTTGGACTTTTATTAAACGACGATTAATAGCCTAGCCAAAAATGAAGGGATCAATTCAAAGTTGATGAATATTATTAAATTAGTCAATCGACCAGAACTTTTGCAGCAAGCGGCAAGTTGGTTTTCAAATAAATGGGAGATTCCAGTTGAAGCCTATCGAGAGAGTATGCAGAGCTCGATAGAACAGCAGGGGGGAATTCCACAATGGTATGTGATGTTGGATAATGATCAGCAGATTATTGCTGGCGCGGGGGTGATCGAAAATGATTTCCATGATCGCCAAGACCTTAGGCCAAACCTATGTGCATTATTCGTTGAAGCATCTTACCGTCAGCAGAATATTGCAAGGCAACTATTAGACTTCGCCCGAATGGAGATGCAAACTTTAGGTATTGAAAAGTTGTATTTAGTGACTGATTTAAATAATTTTTATGAAAAGTGTGGCTGGTCATTTTTAGCAATGGTTAAAGATGATGAAGGTGTGCCGATCAAAATGTATGTTGCCGATAGGGTTTAAACATAAATCTCAGGCAAATAAAAACCGACGATTCGAGTGATGATAAATCGTCGGTCAAAATCTTTTTCAATGGTTCTGGCTGCTAACACAACCATTGTTAAAGATGGAGAGTCATAATGAAAGGTCACCGAAAACATTGCGGATGCCGTGCAATGTCCAATCGGTTGCTGCGACCTTGTACCCTATATAACGCTGCTGGTTGAGGATTGGTTGACATAAAAATGAAAAAAAAGTGAAAAAAATTTATAATTATTTCTTAAAGCCAGTCTAATTAGGTTTATCTTTATGATTTCATTGCGTTTGTACTATATCTGGTTTTTTATTATTTGTTTAGCTTCTACTTTATTGGCAGGTGTATTGGCAGCTATTTTACCGAATAGTATTGGTGGGGTGCTCACCGCGATTCCTTATTTAATTGCAATCATTGTGGTGTTATTCAAATTTTTGAAGAAACAACGCCGTGCGCCAACGGTACAAGAAAAAAAGCGCTTAACCATCGGCTTTAGTCTGATTTTCTGGGGCTACAATGCATGTGGTCTACTACTGGGGCTGTTAATATTTGCACGAAAAGATCCTGAAATCTGGCAGATCTTTTTACTCTATTTGAAACAACCACAATTTTTACTCACCGTATTGGCCATGTGGTTTGTCATTGCCGTGCCACTATTCTTAATTACCTATTGGTTTTATGGACCGCAAGCACAAAGAATGGCTAACAAAATGTTCTAAACAGCCAGACTTTCTTTTTTCAGGCGTAGGGGCGAGTAAGCGGTTGGATTGACAATCGTCTCTTGCCCGAACATGAGTTGACGTAATAGTCGGGCAGAACCAGCACCCATACATAGTCCGTTACGGAAATGTCCAAAATTGGTCCATAAATTCTCTAGCTCTGGAACGGCGCCGATATAGGGAATACCTTGTGGGGCACTTGGGCGGAGACCTGCCCAACGTTTTACAATTGGAAATTGTGCCAACTCAGGGACCATGTCCAGACAGGCGGTTAAAATATTTTGTTGCGTCTGCTCATCAACTGCCGTGCTAAAGCCACTCTCTGCCATACTAGAACCACAGACAATGTGACCATCTTGACGTGGGATCAGATACATCACGCGATTCATACACATGGTGGGTAGCCAGTTTTCAGGAGTTTTAAATAATAGCATTTGCCCTTGTATAGGCCGCACGGGAATGCTGCGCTGTAATTGCGTAGCCCATTGCTGACTCCATGCACCTGAAGTAATAAGCACGTGATCTGCCATAAATTTTTGGCCATCTTCAGCTTCAATGCCTTGGACTTTTTTATTTTGAATGATCAGCTTTTCAATCGGGCAATGCTCAAAAAAACGGACCAATCGATGTTGTTTTAAATAGCAGATCAGGGATTGTAATAAACGTGGATTACGGACATTGGACAGTTGTGGAAAATAGATCGCTTGCTGGAATTGTTGGGAAATATGGGAATTAACTTGTTCGAGTTGCGGGCGATTGAGCAATTCGCATTGTTGCATGGGCTCTTGGTATCGAGAGGCATAATTAAGACCGATCTCGAAATCTTCCTGATCAAAGATCAGCATCCCTGTATCGTGGATTTGAAAATCAATGCCAGTGACGGGAAGGAGCTTCTCATTCCATGTCTGGTAGAGTGACTTTCCGTATTGGGCCAGCTGATTGACTTCGGACGCATAACGCCATGGATACATCGGAGAGAGGATGCCTCCACCTGCCCATGAAGCGGCTTGGCCTGCGTGTTGTTGGTCAAAAATATCGACAGAGCAGCCTTGTTCAGCTAGTTCTAATGCTGACATTAAGCCGCTAATACCCGCACCAATGATGGCAATATGCATAACTTTAATTTAAGTGGTTTCTAAGATAAAACGTATCTTGAAATTTGCTACACGGAAAACGTCATTCGCAACCTGCGTGATATACGCTAAAAGAAGTCCTCTTATACATCCTCAATATCAGAAAAATGTAAGCAGTGAACAGGTTTTGCGAATGACAATGGTTTTGCCTACTTTTCCCGAAAGAAAAGTATGTCGAGCCGAAGGCTAATCCTGAAAAAGGATGAGAGCTCAACAAGACTCTGGAGTAGATACTATCATTTTCAGACAGATGAAATATAACTTCTATCTCATCTCTTTTAATTTACGTGCTGCATCTTCAGCAAAATACGTCCAGATCCCATCAGCACCTGCACGACGGCAGCACATCAATGACTCTAAAATCACACTGTCAGATAACCAACCGTTCTGAATGGCACCAGCAAGCATGGCATATTCACCACTGACTTGATAAATAAACGTTGGAACACCAAAAGTATCTTTTACTTCACGCACCACATCCAGATAAGGCATACCTGGTTTGACAATCACCATATCTGCACCTTCTTGTAGATCAAGTGCAATTTCATGCAGTGCTTCGGCACGGTTGCCAATATCCATTTGGTAATTGTATTTATTGCCGCCTTTTAGATTGCTGGCAGAACCGACTGCATCACGGAAAGGGCCATAAAAGCTAGAGGCATATTTTGCAGAGTACGCCATAATATTGGTATAGATAAAATCATTTTGCTCAAGCGCTTGGCGAATGGCACCAATACGCCCATCCATCATATCACTTGGTGCAATCACATCTGCACCTGCCGCAGCATGACTCAATGCCTGTTTCACTAGGCATTCCACGGTTTCATCATTCAGCACATAACCTGTATCATCGATAATGCCGTCTTGACCGTGTGTGGTATAAGGGTCCAATGCGCCATCGGTAATCAGTACCATTTCTGGTAATTCTTTTTTGAGTAGACGACAAGTGGCTTGAACTAAACCGTTTTCATCCCAAGCGGCTTCTGCCGTTAAACTTTTATCTTGTTGTGGTGTTACAGGGAATAAAGCAAGTTTTGATACACCGAGTTCAAGTAAGGTTTCTGCTTTTTTAAGCAGTAAATCAGCCGACAAACGTTGCACATTTGGCATGCTTGGAATGTCTTGAGTTTGTTGTTGTCCTGGTAGTACAAACACTGGATAAATCAAGTGATCTGCCGTTAAATGAGTTTCGCTGACCATGGCACGAAGTTGGTCATTTTTACGGATACGGCGCATGCGAGTCGCAGGAAAAGCTGGACGATTGAACGTATAAGTCATAACAATCTCGATGTTCAGTATTACACTATAGGAATAATTGAGGTATTAAGTCACGCTAGGGAGAGCTTAGCTGTGTTGCTCAATTACAGAACCCCGCTATTGTAGCCCCATATTTTTAGATTTGTGCAAAATAATGGAAAGTTCTTCTTTCCATTGAGTGTAGGCCGCGTATGAATGATGTAAAGAGAAACTGGACTGGCAATATTCAGCTAGGTACAAAAGCAGATCACCAAGTGGTCTTGAAACAGCTGTGTAAAGCATTTAATGCCTGTCCATTTT
Organism: Acinetobacter sp. ANC 3882; assembly: GCF_022549545.1. Taxonomy (NCBI): domain Bacteria; kingdom Pseudomonadati; phylum Pseudomonadota; class Gammaproteobacteria; order Moraxellales; family Moraxellaceae; genus Acinetobacter; species Acinetobacter sp. ANC 3882. Next base: position 42,793 of record NZ_JAKZGB010000008.1, read on the forward strand.
TTAAATACAGTGGCATGGTCATGCGAGTGGTCGATGATCAAATTGAAGCTTATGTGGAGATGCAGCCTGAGTTGGTCGGCAATGTGGCGTTTCAGATTCTGCATGGTGGTGTGGCGGCCACGATTCTGGACAGTATTGGTGGTGTTGTGGCGATGGAGCAGCTGTATCGCCGCGCCACACCAGAAGATTTACCAGATACCATCAAAAAAGTTTCACGCTTGGCCACGGTTGATATGCGTGTCGATTATCTGGCACCTGGGCGGGGAAAATTCTTTATTGCGCGTGCCGAAACCTTACGTTTAGGTCGTAAAGGCTGCACCATGCGCATGACCATGGTCAATGATGAAGACAAGCCCATTGCGACTGCAATTGCCTCTTATGCTTATTAAATTGGAGGGTATAGCTTAAATTGTCTTTTCGGCACGTATTTCTGTCTTTAACTCAACTTCCTTTTTCTGCTTTGATATCGTATTTCTATGTAGTCAGTCATGTGATATCGACTGAGAAAAAGGAGCTATTGTTGTGCCTAAGCCAACGTACCATTTCGATTTTATCAAACATAATCGTGCAGCTTGGGATAAGCAGGCGCAAGAACAGCAACCGTGGTCACGTCCTGTCAGTCATGAACTGATTACCGCAGCACGTAATGGTGATTGGGATGTACATCTCACACCCCAACCCGTTCCAAAGGCATGGTTGGGCGATATTGTTGGGAAAAATATTCTTTGTTTAGCCTCTGCCGGTGGACAGCAAGCGCCTGTGTTAGCCGCAGCAGGAGCCAACGTCACGGTGTTTGACCTGTCCGATCAGCAGTTACAGCAAGACCGAATGGTGGCTGAGCGAGAAGGGTTGAAGCTCAACACGGTACAGGGTGACATGTCTGATTTACAGATTTTTCGAGCAGCTGAATTTGATCTGGTATTTCACCCTATTTCAAATCTATATGTCTCCGATGTTAATGCCGTGTGGAAAGAATGTTTTCGGGTATTAAAACCTCAAGGTGTGCTGCTTGCTAGTTTTTATAACCCTGCAGTTTTTATAGGAGACCGTGATCCTGAATACGCCAAACAAGGGTTGATCCGACCAATTTATAAATTGCCATATTCTGATCTTAAGGATCTGAGTACAGATGTGCTCAATACCAAGCTACAACGTGGTGAAGCAGTGGTTTTTGGGCATAGTCTAACTGATTTAATTCAAGGGCAATTGGCCGCAGGCTTTCTACTTCAGAGCTTTTTTGAAGATGATCAACCAAATCCTCGCTTTCTACTTGATCAATTTATGCCAACTTTTCTAGCCACTCGCGCCATTAAAAATTAATTATGCATACTTGATTGATTTTTGATCAACGATTCTCATTTATCCTGCACCTCGCTTTTAGATCGGCTTTTAAAAGTGATTCATCGCTCATTCTTTTCAAATAGGCTTTGCTCGGTAGTCTCATTAAAATTATTCACAAACTGGATAGAGATCTGGAAAAAGTGGATAGAGCCAAGAACTAAATCACGCTTCAATCAAGAAAAGGTTTTTATTGATTGGAGGACATAAAAATGACAACACGTAATATTGCCGAATGGCAGGATTTTATTACAGGATGTCTCGATTTTCGCCCTAAGGATGGGGTGTTTCGTATTGCACGTGATATGTTCACTGAGGCTGAACTTTTTGATTTGGAAATGGAATTCATTTTTGAAAAAGTCTGGATTTATGCCTGCCACGAAAGTGAAATTCCCAACAATCATGATTTCCTAACGGTTCAGATTGGACGACAACCCCTAATTATTAGCCGTGATGGTCAAGGCCAATTACATGCCATGGTCAATGCCTGTGAGCATCGTGGTGCGACCCTAACGCGCGTTGTCAAAGGTAATCAATCGACCTTTACCTGTCCGTTCCATGCGTGGTGCTATAAATCAGATGGCCGTTTGGTCAAAGTCAAAGCGCCTGCTGAATATTGTGAAGATTTTGATAAGTCCAGTCGTGGTCTCAAGCAAGGGCGTATTGCCAGTTATCGTGGTTTTGTCTTTGTTAGTCTTGATACGCAGGCAACGGATAGCCTTGAAGATTTCTTGGGGGATGCCAAAGTCTTTCTGGATTTAATGGTGGAGCAGTCACCTACAGGCGAGCTAGAGGTCTTACAAGGAAAGTCGGCCTATACCTTTGCAGGAAACTGGAAGCTGCAAAATGAAAATGGGCTTGATGGCTATCACGTCAGCACGGTGCATTATAACTATGTCTCGACCGTGCAACACCGTCAGCAAGTCAATGCAGCCAAAGGCGATGATCTGGATACTTTGGACTACAGTAAATTAGGGGCAGGCGATAACCAGACCGATGATGGCTGGTTCAGTTTTAAAAATGGTCACAGTGTTTTATTCAGTGACATGCCTAATCCAGCGGTGCGTCCAGGTTATGACACTGTCATGCCTTATCTCGTCGAAAAATATGGTACCAAGCGTGCGGAATGGGCGATGCACCGCTTAAGAAACCTGAACCTATACCCAAGTTTATTCTTTATGGATCAGATCAGTTCACAACTGCGTATTGTCCGTCCCGTGGCATGGAATAAAACTGAAGTGGTGAGTCAATGTCTCGCGGTAAAAGGAGAGTCAACAGAAGCGCGTCGTAATCGTATTCGACAGTTTGAAGACTTTTTCAATGTCTCTGGCTTAGGTACGCCAGATGATTTGGTGGAGTTCCGTGAACAGCAAAAAGGTTTCCAAGCGCGTTTGGAACGCTGGAGTGATATTTCTCGCGGTCATCATACTTGGTGTTATGACATGACTCAAAATGCACAAGACTTGGGGATCAAACCCGTGATTACGGGGCGTGAACTGACGCATGAAGGTTTGTATGTCAATCAACATGGTCAATGGCAACGCTTAATGCTGGATGGTTTAAATCGCAAAGCCTTAAAAATGCAGGATATTACTTATCAACTTGATACAGCAACTGAAGAGGTATAAGTCATGACTGCTGAATTACATTTTGCTGTTTCGCAATTCCTTTATCAGAAATCAGAACTATGCGACCGTTATGATTGGGATGCCTATCTGGAACTTTATGATGAAGATAGTGAATATCACATTCCGCAATGGATTGACGATCATCAGTATGTCGAAGATCCAAATCAGGGTTTGTCTTATATCTATTATGCAGATCGATCGGGTTTAGAAGACCGCGTATTCCGTATCCGTACAGGGAAAGCGGCATCGGCGACACCATTACCACGCACTCAGCACAGTATTCAAAATGTACAGGTTAAAAGCCTGCAAGATGGTTTGATTGAAGCCAAAGTCGGATGGAGCACCTTATATAATCGTCAAGGTTTGGAAGGTTGCTTCTATGGGCATGCCACTTATTTGTTAAGACAAACTGCTGAAGGATTCCGTATTCGCCGTCAGCACACGATTTTGCTGAATGACAAAATTGATTCGGTGTTGGATTTTTATCATGTTTAAGGGAGCATCATGATGGGACATTCAGTTGCACTTAATTTTGCCGATGGGAAAACCTTCTTTATTTCGGTACAGGAAGATGAACTGTTACTCAATGCTGCCATTCGTCAAGGCATTAACTTACCTTTGGATTGCCGTGAAGGCGTGTGCGGAACCTGTCAGGGACAGTGTGAAACAGGCAGTTATGAACAGGAATATGTGGATGAAGATGCCTTAAGTGAGCGTGATTTGGCAGAGCGTAAAATGTTAGCTTGTCAAACGCGAGTCAAATCCAATGCTGCATTCTATTTCGATCACAGTTCTGAAATCTGTAACGCTGGCGAGACACTGAAAATTGCAACGCAAGTGACTCAGGTTGAGCTGGTGTCCGAGACAACCGCGATTTTGCATGTCGATGCCAGTTCATCTACTAAGCAGTTAGAGTTTCTACCCGGTCAATATGCACGCTTACAGATTCCTGATACTGATGACTGGCGTTCTTATTCTTTTGCCAATCGTCCGAATCAGAGCAATCAATTGCAGTTTTTAATTCGCCTATTACCCGATGGGGTCATGAGTAATTATTTACGTGATCGTTGCCAAGTGGGTCAAATCATCATGATGGAAGCACCTCTCGGCAGTTTTTACCTCCGTGAAGTTGAGCGTCCTTTGGTATTTATTGCTGGAGGAACGGGGCTGTCGGCTTTTTTAGGCATGCTCGACAATATTGCAGAACAGGCGGACACACCTGCAATTCAGTTGTATTACGGGGTCAATCAAGAAGCTGATTTATGTGAACAATCTCGATTGCAGACTTATGCTGAACGTTTGCCGAATTTCAAATATCAACCTGTCGTGACTCAAGCATCTGATGTGTGGACAGGTAAAACAGGTTATATCCATGAGCACCTGAATCGAGATCAACTCGCGGAACAGGCATTTGACATGTATTTATGTGGCCCGCCACCGATGATAGAAGCCGTCAAAAGTTGGCTCGATCAACATGCTTTAAATAACTATCGACTATATAGCGAAAAGTTTTTACAGAGCAATACTGCTCGTAACTCAGCAGAGACTTAGTCAAATGAAAAGGATGGTGGACACAAGCAACCATCCTTTTTCTAAATGATTGAGAACAAATATTTGTAAAAATTTAAAAAGCCTTTCAATGGAATAAAGCATTGAATGTATTGAATAAGTAGGTCGTGTAGTTCACCTGTTGAAGGGTTTAAACATAGGAAAGTTTTAACAGAATTTGCTTTTTTAAGGGAATAAAGATGAAGACAGTTGATGTTAATACAGTGATCAATCGTGATCAGTTATCGCCACTGCAATGGTTGGTTTTTGCATTGGGTTTCTTGGTATTTTTTTGTGATGGTTTAGATACAGGGATTATTGGTTTTATTGCACCTGCTTTGCTGGATGATTGGGGGATTACCAAACCACAATTGGCACCTGTGCTCAGCGCGGCATTGGTGGGGATGTCAATTGGTGCAATTATTTCAGGGCCACTGGCAGATCGGTTTGGCCGTAAAGGGGTGATTGTATTCACGACTTTATTATTTTCTATATTTACCATTCTGTGTGGCTTGGCTTCTTCCACACAAGATTTGATGATATACCGTTTTATTACCGGTGTTGGGCTGGGTGCGGCGATGCCAAATATCAGTACCATTGTTTCAGAGTATATGCCCGCAAAACGTAAAGCCTTTCTGACGGGTTTAGCTGGTTGTGGTTTTATGCTGGGGATTTCCTGTGGTGGTTTATTGTCTGCGTATTTACTGGAAAACTTAGGCTGGGCCAAGGTAGTGATTTTAGGTGGTATTATTCCTTTGTTCCTCGTGGTGGCTTTGCTGCTGAAATTGCCAGAATCAGTCCCGTATTTGATTAAAACAGAACAGCAAAATAGAGCCCAAAGCATTCTTGAAAAAATTCAAGGCCACTCGTTCATCGACAAGGTCAGGATTGAACTCCCTCTAGTGGGTGTCAATCATGCTGAAAGCCCAGTCAAAATGGTTTTAAGTAAATATCTATGGGGGTCAGTCATGTTATGGCTGTGCTGTTTCATGAGTCTTTTGGTGTTCTATTTACTGACCAGCTGGATGCCAACGATTTTAAAAACAGCAGGTTTTAGTACCCAGCAGTTTAGTCTCATTGCTGCAATCTTCCCATTTGGTGGGGTGATTGGCGCTGTCATCATGGGTTGGTATATGGATAAACTTAATCCAACCATCGTGATTAAATATGCGTATTTAATGGCATTCATCCTCTTTATCGTTGCAGGTTTTGTCAGCTCAAGCATTCTGCTCCTTGGGATCGGTATTTTCCTGATAGGTGCTTTGCTCACTGGGGCACAATCATCATTGTTACCATTGGCTGCATTATTCTATCCGTCACAATGTCGTGCGGTTGGCGTGTCATGGATGCATGGCATTGGACGCGTCGGCGCAATTTTTGGGGCATTCTTCGGTTCTTATATCTTTACCTATGAAATTAGTCTCGGTGGTATTTTCTATCTATTAGCTTTGCCGACCTTTATTGCCTTTATTGCATTGAGTTTGAAAGCAATGCGTCAAAACAATAAAGCCAATGCTGTCTTAAGTATCAATTAACCGATGCCTAAGAAAAAGCCCAGTGCTTTCAGACACTGGGCTTTTATCTTTTTTGATATTTCATTCGGTTTTATTACGGGTTTCACTCGGTTTTTCGCCAAACTCATCTTTATATTCTTGAGCAAAACGGCTGAGGTGGTTAAAGCCCCAATCATAGGCCAGTTTGGAGATCGAAATTTTTTGATGTTTGGTGGTATGACTCAATATTTTATAGATTTGCTGCAGTCGATATTTGCGTAAATAGGCCATCGGACTGAGACCATAATATTGCTGAAATTCCTCATAGAGTTTGGATTTAGATACACCTGCTAAACGGTGTAGACTTTCTGCATCGAAGGAGTCTTGGGCATGTTGTACAATAAAATTCTTCACTTTTCGGATATATGCAGGTTCCATTTGATTACAGCGGTCATGCAATGCCGCAGAATAATTATTCTCCTGAGACAGCAGTAGCGCTTTAATCACAAAATTTTCATAATCCTCAGAAAACATCGGTAAGCCAGAAAAGTCAGCATAATGTGATTTGAGTTGTAAAAAGTTTTCGATGTTATTCCACCAAGCTTTCATTAAACCCGTCATGCTGAGTGAGATTTCAGGATTAAATACCAATGCTTGTTCAAGTGGTTTATTGAGGAGTTCTGACAGGACTAAATGCAGACTTTTTTCAGGAATCACCACCTGAAATTTTTGACAATCCTGATTAATGACCAAGTCCTGCAAATCTTGATTAGAAACGATGAGGCCTGTATCGGCATCAGATTGATATTTGGCGCCGCGGATGCTGAGTGTTTGCTTGCCATGAAAAGGCAGGCTGATGCTATAGGCTTTCAAATTAGAAATATTGATCGCAACATTGGCGCCATAACTGATGGTGCCAATTGCCATTTGTTTATGCGGTAAGCGCATACCATCATAGTGAAAGTCGAGTGTATCTCGAGATAGTGTATCTAAACGATGTTCGCCACAGATCATCGACATCACATTTTGGGCAAAGTCGGCCTGATGCGAATGATGGATAAGATCCATTTTTTGGCTGAGTGATGTCATAGTCCTTTCACCTAGCTAAGAGCTTATTGTTTTAGCAGCAAGAAAAATGCCATTTTGATCCATAAATGACAGCGGTTTTCTGGCCTGAGAGGATAAGGGCTTTGCGAGAAACACTTATCCACTCTAGCTTATTAGAGCAAATTTTGACAAATACACAAGTATTGAGAGGATATATCTTTATGCTTTATAGGTATGTCGAGCTATGTTGCCATTTAGGCGGCTATTCACCGGTTTCAACATGCTGAAATTAAAAACCAAACTTTAAGTTTTTGATCATTGTTGAAATATCAATTTATAAGAATTGAACGCATCAGTTATTTTTTTTAATCTCGCCATGTGATTTTTTGTCGTTAAAATGCAGAATAATTTTTTGCTCTTATTTTGCGTTTTGGTTTTTTTAACATTCAGTTAAGTTTGCAAAATTAAACTGATCGGCTGATTAAACCAAAAGTTAAAAATCTCTTTAATTTTCAGGAATAACTTATGACTGACGCTCAAGCCAACCAACAGGATGTTGCTTCAGATTCGGCATCAGATGATGCAATGAAAGCAAAACGTAAAAAATTCCTCGGATTTTTCGCGCTCATTCTCATTCTCGCTGCAATTCTGTATGGCATTTGGGCGTTATTCTTTAATCATTCGGTCAGTACAGACAACGCTTATGTGGGTGCAGAAACTGCACAAATCACGTCTATGGTCAGTGGGCAAGTGGCTGAAGTGTTGGTGAAAGATACACAACAGGTCAAACAAGGCGATGTACTGGTCCGTATTGATGAGCGTGATGCCAAGATTCAACTGGCACAGGCACAAGCTGAGTTAGCCAAAGCGCAACGTCAATACAAACAAAGCCAAGCAAATAGTAGTTCATTAAATTCTCAAGTCGTGGTTCGCAACGATGAGATTACCAGTGCACAAGCGCAAGTGACCAAAGCCCAAGCGGATTATGATCGTGCGGTATTGGAGCTGAAACGCCGTAATGAACTTGCTGCGACAGGCGCCATTTCTAAAGAAGAGTTGAGTAAGGCGCAAAGTGCAGTGTCTACAGCCAAAGCCAGTTTAGAGCTGACTCAAGCAGGTTTGGCGCAAGCAACTTCTAGCCGCAAAGCAGCGGAAAGTACCTTTGCTGCAAATGAAGCATTGATTCAAGGTGTAAATGAAGCATCAACACCAGATGTATTGGTGGCGAAAGCACATGTAGAACAGGCAGCACTGGACTTAGAGCGTACTGTGATTCGTGCACCAGTTGATGGTGTCGTAGCGCGGCGTAATATTCAGATTGGGCAACGTGTTGCACCAGGTACGGCAATGATGTCAGTCGTCCCTGTTTCAGCACTATATGTCGATGCAAACTATAAAGAAAGCCAGCTCGCCAAGGTGAAAGCAGGGCAGAAGGTAACACTTCGTTCTGATTTATATGGTGATGATGTGGTTTATCACGGTACTGTGCAAGGTTTCTCGGGTGGTACTGGTGCAGCATTTGCCTTGATCCCTGCACAAAATGCCACAGGGAACTGGATTAAAGTGGTACAGCGCCTACCTGTACGTATTAGCCTTGATCCGAAAGAACTTGAAGAACATCCATTGCGTGTGGGGCTCTCGATGCAAGCGGATATTGATCTCGTATCGAAGTAATCAGCCATGAAAACGCAAAACCCTTTTGCAGAACTCAGTGGCGGGCGATTACTGCTTGCAGCTTTCGTGATCGCACTCTCAAATTTTATGGTGGTACTGGATACCACAATTGCCAACGTTTCTGTACCTCATATTACAGGCAACCTCGCTGTGTCCAGTTCTCAAGGGACGTGGGTGATTACCTCCTATGCAGTTGCTGAAGCGATTTGTGTCCCTTTAACAGGGTGGCTTGCAGGACGCTTTGGTACGGTACGAGTCTTTGTGTTCGGATTGATTGGTTTCACCATCTTTTCATTTCTGTGTGGTTTAGCGACCTCATTGGAAATGTTGGTGTTTTTCCGAATTGGACAAGGCTTGTGTGGTGGCCCATTAATGCCACTCAGCCAAACTTTATTGATGCGAATTTTCCCACCTGAAAAACATGCACAGGCGATGGGACTTTGGGCCATGACCACAGTGATTGGGCCCATTCTAGGGCCGATCCTTGGTGGACTGATTAGTGACAATCTGTCTTGGCACTGGATCTTCTTTATTAATATTCCAGTTGGTATTTTCTGTGTTTTAGCCTCTATTCGATTATTGTCTGTGGCTGAAACCAAAACTGAAAAAATGCGCATCGATGCGATTGGTCTGGGTTTATTGGTGTTGTGGATTGGTGCATTGCAATTGATGCTGGATCTAGGACATGAACGCGATTGGTTTAATAGCAGCAGTATTATTATGCTGGCTTTGATCGCGGTGGTCGGCTTTATTGTATTCATGATATGGGAACTGACCGAAAAGCATCCCGTGGTCAATTTGTATGTATTTAGGCATCGGGGCTTCGCTGTTTCAGTGTTGGCACTGGCCTTTGGATTCGGCTCCTTCTTTGGCAGTATCGTATTGATTCCGCAGTGGTTACAGATCAATTTGGGCTATACCGCTACCTGGGCAGGTTATCTCACTGCCACCATGGGTTTTGGGAGTCTCACCATGTCACCGATTGTGGCCAAATTATCGACTAAATATGACCCTCGGGCATTGGCCAGTTTTGGTCTGGCTTTACTGGGTGTCGTGACTTTAATGCGTGCCTTCTGGGTGACTGATGCTGACTTTATGGCCTTGGCATGGCCACAAATCTTGCAAGGTTTTGCAGTGCCATTCTTCTTTATTCCATTGTCAAATATTGCAATGGGCTCAGTACTGCCACAAGAAATGGCATCGGCCGCTGGTCTGATGAACTTCCTCAGAACCATGGCAGGGGCGATTGGTGCTTCAATTGCAGTCACCATTTGGGATGATCATGCCAAAGTGGCGCGTAGCGAAATGGTCAATAATCTACATCCGCAAGAAGTCCAAAATAACCTGCTTCAGAATGGATTCTCACCCGATGCAACGCTGGGTGTGATTGCCAATTTGGTGGATAAAGAAGCGATTACCATGTCGGCCAACCATGTGTTTATGCTGTTGGCGATTGTGTTTGTATTTGCTAGTGCCTTGATCTGGTTGAGTCCAAAACCGAAAGGGAATACGGGTGGCATGCCGACCCACTAGAAATTCTGAATTGAAAAGCATCTCTTAGGAGGTGCTTTTTTTATGTATAAAAATGGTGTTTTAACTTGGAATTGATAGATTTTGCCTGTTTTTTTGCGGAGAAAGCATGCCAGAATCCACTTGAAGGCGATAAGGATAGCAATGCAATAACAAGGAGGAGCATTACTGGGCTCAGGAGATAAAGCCAAAAATCATTCAATATTATTAGAAGTTAATTTTTATCAAAGATTAAAACCCTTATACCTAAAAACAAAGAAACTAGCATGACAATTGCATGGATAGGCAGGTATATAAAATGGAGTTATCACGTGAATTATAGATATTCATTTTTTTTCAGCAGTTTATTGGCTGTTGGTGTATTGCAGGGATGTGGAAATGACTCCTCATCAGATCAATCAAGTAAAGATTCAAATACAGATCATCCTTCCAAGCCCAATCTGATCATTGATCAAGACCCAAGTAGTTGCAGCAAATTGGCACAGGATGGTTCCAGTGTTGTCGTAGGTTCCAATCAGAATGGTGATCCAGCCGCGCCTGAAGGTGCATCGGGTTATCGCTTAAATAATACGGTGAAATATGCCGATAAATATATGGTGGTTGCCAATACACCGTTGGCAGTAAAGGCCGGCTGTGAAATTTTAAAAGCGGGCGGAAGTGCAGTCGATGCGGCAGTTGCTGTACAAGCAGTATTGGGTTTGGTTGAGCCGCAATCCAGTACCATCGCAGGTAGCGGTTTTATGATGTATTACGATGCGAAAAGTAAAACTGTCACAGCATATGATGGACGAGAAACTGCACCAGCGGCGGCCAATGAGTACTATCTGATTCGACAGGATATACATGATCCAGGGTCTCCAGCACCCGTACCGAGTGCCCGTCGCAGTGGACGTTCTATTGGTGTACCTGGGGTAATGCGCTTGCTGGAACAGGCGCAGCAGGAACATGGCAAACTGAAATGGGATCAACTTTTTAATCAAGCGATTGATTTGGCTGATCATGGCTTTCGTATTCCTGGACGTTTGGCTGATGCGATTGCCAGTAATGCAGGCCATTTGGCACTCGATGCAAATGCGGTAGCAACCTATTTCTATCCAGATGGTACACCTCGTAAAGTCGGTGAGACCATGACCAATAAAGCGTATGCCAAAACATTGGAAGCACTTGCAACCCAAGGCGCAAAAGCGATGTACAGTGGGCCGATGGCTAAAAATATTGTGGTAAAAGCAGGTCAGACCATAGGGGATGATGCAGCCCGTACGCCCATTACGCCTAGCTTAATGACTTTACAGGACTTATCAAATTATCAAGTTAAAAAACGGACGCCAATCTGTACCACTTACCGAGACCGTTTTTATGTTTGTACCATGCCACCGCCATCTTCTGGTGGAATTGCGGTTGCACAAACGCTGGGTATTTTAGAAAACTTTGAAATGAATAAATATCCACCTAAAAATCCAGAAAATGAAGGTGGGGTGCCTGATGTCATGGGTGTACATTTGGTCTCTGAAACAGAACGCTTGGCTTATGCAGACCGTGATAAATATGTTGCAGATACTGATTTTGTGCCTTTACCTGCCAAAGGAATTGCCAGTCTGATTGATAAAAACTATTTAAAACAACGTGCTGCATTGATTAATCCTAATCAAAGTATGGGTGTAGCGCAAGCCGGTCAATTCGATTCAAATGCTGGCATCGATAAGACTGTTGAGCATGGAACCACTCAGTTCACGATCGTCGATGCGTATGGCAATGTAGTTTCGATGACATCGACCGTTGAATCCAGCATGGGTTCATTCCATATGGTCGATGGTTTCTTGTTATCCAATCAGTTAACTGATTTTAGTGCGAATCCTGTCGATCAAACTGGCGCATTGTTGGCGAATCGGGTCGAGGGTGGCAAACGTCCGCGTAGTACTATGGCGCCAACTTTGGTGTTTAAAGGTACGACAGCGGATGAGTTTTACATGGCAACAGGTTCACCGGGCGGCGGTACCATCATTCAATATGTGGTTAAAACCTTGGTTGGGGCATTGGACTGGAACTTGAATGCACAGCAGGCAACTTCATTGGTGAATTTTGGTGCAACCAATAGCCCAAATACCAATATTGATAGCTCAAATGATCAGTTATCTTTAGTTGAATTGATTCAAGCTTTGAAAGCAAAAGGGCATGGGATTTCCAACACTGCACAAACCAGCGGTATTGCGACGATTATGAAAGTCAAAATTGATGATCAAAGTAAATACGCGGGTGGAGTCGATCCTCGACGTGAAGGCATTGTTTTAGGTAATGGGGCACTATAGTTCACATTTAAAAGCTGTCATTGCGGCAGCTTTTTAGTTTGGGGCTTGAAAAAACAAGTTGAGACACAATATTGATGAATAAGCGTATATTTTGCTGATTGGTTAGAAATTGAGATTTAAATTTTAACTATCTATGCTATGATTGCGCTGTACTTTGGGGATGTTCCTGGCTTCGACGCTGGTGATGAAACTCATAGATGCATGCCGAGAGCGCATTTCCTCTCGTAAATCAAATTTGCATTTTTTAGTCGCAAACGACGAATCATACGCTCTAGCTGCCTAAGGGCAGCTTGTCCGCCTCTCTGAATACTTGTGGTTAGAGAGTCCGACTGAAGCGCACGCACACAAGTCCGTATAAAGCCAAGCCTCGGGGCTTTGTACTAAACTTAGAGGATCGCGATTTGTACCCTGTTCGTCGGGTCACAAAGAGTTAAAACAGTAGACGATATCTAAGCATGTAGTATTCTCGGGCGTAGTGCTGGCGGACGCGGGTTCGACTCCCGCCATCTCCACCAAAATATTATTCGGGATTGTTCGATCCGATATAAAAAAGCCTTTAAGTTCAATACTTAAAGGCTTTTTTATTTGCCTGTTAGTCCGATATTATCCGACTTGATTTGACCTTATTTTTGCCTTATGTGGGTAATTATTGGGAAAATTTACCCAATTATTTTAGTCTAGATAAAGGGTAAATACAGATGAAGCTTACTGATACAGAATGCAGAAAAGCACAGCCAAAAGAAAAGCGATATCGCCTTTCGGATGAGAACGGTCTATCACTTCTCGTAACGCCATCAGGGCAAAAATACTGGAACATACGCTTTACTGTTCTTGGTGAGCGTAAGTCAGAGTCACTTGGTCCATATCCTGATATGAGTTTAAAGAAAGCAAGGGAGCTTGCACTTGAACTAAAATACAAGTATTCCAAGTCGGTGTTGCACGAGGACATTAAGCCATTCTTTAAAGAGGTGGCTGAAGACTGGTTTGAGAACCAAAGAGAAACTTGGTCTTCTAAACATATCAGTAATGTGCGGGCATCCTTAGATGAGCTTTATATTGCTCTGGCTAATAAACGTATTAATCAAATTCAAGCACCAGAGATATTGCAGATAATCAAAAAGATCGAAGCTAGAGGCTCATTAGAGGTGGCTAAGCGCACCTTGTCACGTTGTGGTATGGTCATGAAATATGCCATAGCTCATGGCTATAGATACGATAATCCAGCAAGTGATTTGGTCTATGCACTTAAGAATAAAAAAGTGAAGAACTTAGCTTCATTATCAGAAAGCGAAATGCCTGAATTCCTTAGACGTATCAAAACCTATCCAGCAGATGCTCAAACCCATCATGCAATTATTCTGATCATGCTTACTGGCGTTCGAGTAAGTGAATTACTGCAGGCGCGTTGGGATGAATTTGATCTAGATGAGCGTAAATGGGACATCCCTGCTGAGCGTATGAAGAATGGTTTACCCCATCGTGTACCCTTAACAGACATGATGATCGATGAGCTTCAGGCATTGCGTCTGACACATAATCAGGATCTATTATTTCCACACCGACTAAATAACAAGCAAGCTATGCGCAGCGAATCAATCTTAGCTGTAATTAAACGTTCTGGCTATGCAGGAAGAATGACTACACATGGATTTAGGTCTTTATTTAGTACCGTGGTGAATGAATCTAATTTATTCAATCCTGATGCGATTGAACGTCAGCTTGCACATGTACCTCAAAATCGTATTCGCTCTGCTTACAACCGTGCACAGTATTGGGACGAGCGTGTAAAAATTATGGAATGGTATGGGGAATACGTTAAAAGTTGGTTTCAATAATAGATTAAAAATGGATTTAGAGATCATTAGTTTAACGATCTCTATCTATCAAAAATATTTAATATTTAGTTTTCCCTCTCTCATCTATCAGCGTAGATTCGTATTCTTTCATGATTAATTCTTCTATGACCTGATCTTTACGTAGATTTTTAAATTCTGCTAATTTTTCTAATTGTGTCCGAGTACTTTTTGTAAGTGGGATATGATATGGTTTTTTCGCTTTTCCAGAGTCTCTAAATTTTTTTTGGCTCCAAGTTTTTTTCATACGATCCATAAATAACTTTTTATCTGATATATTTTCATAAGACATATTATCAAATGAAGAAAGTACCGAATTATAAAGCTCATCAATATTTTGAGGTGGATGAAAAGGGTCAATACTTTTGTAGAATTTTTTTAAATATTCCCACGCCCAAGATAATTGTATTTCGTTTGACTTATCTAGCCATTTAATTTCTTTTTCTGGTGTTTTAATTTTTTCCCACTCTCTTTTTTTAATTTGCATAAAGTTTATTTTTGAGTTTGCATCTAAAGGGCAGGAGTCTAATATTAATAAGAAATCTTTATATAAAGTACTGTTAATTCCAATTGGTATTGTAGTATTAAGTTCCAATGGACATTTGGTTAATAACCATATTAATTTTCTATTATCATCTTTTTGTATCCAATTTAGATGCTCAAGGGGTATCAGATAATTTTCAATACTAATTTTAAGATTTCTTATGTGTTCATTTTTATTTTGATGATTATTAATATGATTTATTAGTATTTGCTTTTTTTGTGTGATTGAAGAGTTTATTCCTAATGGATATAAATTATACATCTGTGTAAAAGACCATAACCATTGAAATTCCCTGTCTCCAAAACTTTCAAGACCTAATGGAATTGGTCCTTCTCCAGTTAGTACCATCCAATCGTCATTACTATGATTATTCATTTTTTTATCACTGTGTAGAATTATTTATAAAATATTAATTGTTTTTTTATAAATTTCAAGTGTAATTTTGGTGAATCATAAATAAATTTTAAGTAATTATCATGTACTATTATATGTAGATATAGAGCCTTTTATGCTAAAAATAGGCCTTTTATAAGCACAGAAAGTAAAAATTATGTAGCCAAATATCAATTTTCTAAAAATTAAGCTGATGTAAATTTTTAACCTATCCCCATAAAGAAGGATCAAAGTCAGATGGTGAATTACAGATTGCTGCTTAAAACTAACTTTAGCTTGTTCATGTTGAGCAAGTTTAGGCTAGGGAAGTGTCGAGTTGTAAGGTGTTCTTAGAGACGAGTAGCTATCCAGCTTAGCTGGTTATTAATATTATTAAATACTTCTATATATTTTGATTCATATGTATAGGCTATATTTTATAAGCTAATTTATGGCTATTAATTTTTTACAGATCAGTCAGTGATATGAATCCTAACATGATGAGTATCACGACATGAATTTGACTACAGTTCTTTGGGATGAATCTAGTATTTGTACTGCGATAGAAGACTTTGTTTACGACGTTTGTTTTGAGCAGATGGGTGAACAACAATTCAAACAAACATTGAGTACATTATATGAAGCCTTTCAGTACTTCTATTCAACACAGCTTCACTACACTGTATCCACCCAATATTTTATTCAGTGTAAGGACTGGGTTGATCATTTTCTGAATGGGCAATCTACATCACAGATTTTAAATTTTAATATTCAACAGGTTCAAACCCTATGTTGTGTACTCAGCCAATATCGAAACGATTATTGGAATGAGCATGTTCGCTTTATTCAGCAAGAAGAGCAGAATCGAAGGTCACTGTATCAGTATCTGACTAAACTCATTACACATTATTCTGAGTTGTTATTTGTACGTGTCGATTTAGGCTATCTCAAAGAGCAACAGGTCTATATTGGTATCGAGAATGTTCAACAACATATGAACATTTTAAGAAATCGTATAGCCAATCAAGATAGTTGTTTCATGGGGTTACAAGGATATGCATGGGCATTAGAGCAAGGTGTAGATAAAGGCTACCATTGCCACTTATTGCTGATTTATGATCCATCCAAACGTCAGAATGACTGGTATCTTGCTGATCAGGTTTGGCAAATGTGGAACAGTATTACGGGTAATATCGGCGTGCACTTTAATTGTAATACTACGGAATATAAGCAGCATTTTATGCTGAATGATCGCTTAGGGGTAGGACCTATTCGATGCGATAATCCCGTGGAAGTAACGAATGCATTAAATGCTGCCATGTATCTGGTCAACCCTGAAAAGTATGCACAACATCTACGAGCAAAGATACCGTATATGCGTAGCTTTGGTACAGGTCAATTTGAAGTGCATTGGCGTAGAGGTGTTGCTCAAACCTTGCAGATATGTGGATTTTAAGTCAAACAACAATTAAAAAACTACGGCACTCCTAGTGATATGAACAAATAACCTAGGATGTGTTTTCTCATGACGACCTACAACGAAGCTCAAACCTTTTGTGAAATTGAAAAATTTATCAAGGATGTGGTAGATGACCAAATCAGTTGTGAACAATTCAAGGAACAAATTGTTCCTTTAATCATCAAGTCTAGACGTTTTTTTATTGCGGGTTATGACTATGTTGATTCCATCATTATTTTTAAGCAGATTGAACGAGCCTTGTTTCAAGCCAATAAATTTAAGCTGTATGAAAATATTAAAGACCTACCTGATCATGTGATTCAGTTGATGATCGCTGATATCCAGTCAAAATCTGAATTGATACAGCATGGTCATCAATACGATCAGAAGCAGAATAAAGCTGAAATGAAAAAGGTTGAACGTTTCTTCTTGGATTTAGTACAAAACAAGGACTGCTTAATGATCTTTCCAATGCGGTTGGGTATCAGGGAAGATGTATCGTCATTAGCATTTCACGAATTTGAATGTTATGTCTATGCCTTGTTAAGAGAGGTTAGGGCAAGGGAGATCAATTTATTCCGTTGCATCCATTCAGTGATCTGGAAAATGAAACATCATCCTGAACGAGGTTACTACCTCCAGATCTACTTCATTTACGCAGGGCAAGCACAGTTATCTGACCATGCCAATAAACTGGCAGCGAAGTGGGAAGAACTCAGTAATGGTTATGGTGAAGCCCACATTGAGGAGCAAGCCAAGAAAGGCTGGTCAGTGAATTGCCAAGATGACAGGCAGATTCAGCGTATCCTGCAATTGCTCAAGAGTGATTTTAATGCGAATAGTAAAAATCATTATTTGAGGGTGATGCGAACTCGTCGCAAAACTTTTGACTGCGAACGCATCCCTTTAAAGCTGAATTAGTTTTGTTTAGTAAAATCAATTGAGTTGTAGTTCAACAGTGGTCTAAGAAAAACAATGCGCTTAGACCACTAATCCACTGAAGCATGAATGGGCGAATGCCTAGAAATTATAGGTATAGGTCAAGCCACTATTAGTGGTGACCGTTACTTCACGCACGTATTCTGCGGAACAGCCTAAGTAGACCTTTGCCACAGAGCCATAACGCATATTTTGGTAATCATAAGTGCCTTTGCTTCTACAATTGCCACGGTTGATTAAAACGCCTGTGATGGTGGTTGGAGCATCGCTCAAGGACATAATGTTCAATAGGTCAGTATAACCTGTCATAGAGTATTGTGATTCTTCACGACGGACACGGACTTCAAATTGTTCCTGCACCGTGGGTTCAGTCACTTCCTCAGCATTATATGATTCATCTTCTAAAAAGGATTTATCAACGGCTGGAAAATCATCCTCGGATTGAGGGGGCGTTTCAGTAGCATCAGCATTGCTATGCTCGCTTGTTTGAGTGTCTTTTTTTGATGCATCATTGCCTGAATTACATGCGGTTAAAGTCAGCAGCAACACACTGGATAAAACAACAGATGGAATAAAATTCATTACACATGCCTATATTTAATCGAATATTGTGATCTACAGGGTTGGGCGAAAGCCTAGCCCTGTGTATTTAATTGTTAGGTCAATCAATTTCTTACTTTTATAAAAGTGGGAATTACTCATCGATCTTTTTAAATACCTTCTCGATCGGCGTGTAGTTATCCAAGCTAAAATCAAAAGGGATTGGCTTTTTAAGTGTCACATCAAATTTCTTTAATGGCGCATTTTCTATGCCGTCGAAATGTTTGCGTTGAAAGGACATGGTACTTGGTTCAAGGATTGCGATCGGTTCATTTGCTGAATCAGCTTGCGTATTGTTGGCTTGATAAATGACTAAGCTATCTAATTCCAATTTATGATTGTTGAAGTTAAAAATGTAACCGACATATTTTTGTCCACCAGCCGTAATGATATTTTGTGCTAACTCAGGCGTAGATGGGGCAGTAAAATTCACAATAAGATCAGATGAGAAATTCATATTCTCAAAATGTAATTGTTTCGAGTCAGCATCGTAGTAAACAAAATCATCAATCGGACCACTTGGTCGATCATTGGGTGTGTAGCTGCTCGGTATGAACTGACTTTGTGAAGAAGTCGCATTTAGACTGATTTCTAAAAGCTTTAAGTCATAATTGAGATTGGCATTTTTAGTATCCAGTTCTTTTTGAAGTGTCTGAATACGTTGTTGATATTGTTCTGTACTCTCAAATTGATCTTTTTGCGGTGGAGTCACCTGCATCGTCGATCTTATATAATTGATAGCTGTATCATGAGCTGCACGCAAAGAGTAGTCATCACCTAAAGCAAAAGTGAATGCTGGAAACTGTTGACCTGTATGTCCGATTACTAAAACTTGATTATTTTTTAAAGCCAACACATTTCTTAAATCATTCAGAACGGACTGGAAATGCAGGCAGTTTCCACAATACTCTGCAACATCGTCATTTTCAGCAAACATCTGTAATCCAGAGATGGTTTTATACGGCGGATAAAAAGAAAAATATCCCTCATCTTTGATGAGTTCCTGAAAGTTTTCTCCAGTCTTTGTTAGCGGAGGTGTAATTTGATTGCGAGCGATAATCAAAGGAGAAGAAACAGCCTGTGTAGGGGTATCATCATCCAATGACATTTTTTCAGTCTTTTGAGATAGCTCTTCTTTCTGTACATCATCTTGTTGTGGTTTTGAGCAGCCGACCAACGTAAGGCTGGTGAGCAGCGCAATTGAAACGTATTTCATCCTATTATTTCCCCATCCAATATTTTTTAAGTTTTTAAAATGAATTATGAAATTGACTGTAATTTCAAATACATTCTGCTTGGCTGTCATAGGCTCTAACTATGCTGTTACTGAGCACAATTAGGACAAGCCAATTAAGCGGTGCATTGAATTTCATGATTTTTATCCAGCACAAAACACCACTGACCAAAATGGATGCAGTAGTTGATTAATGCCTTGAATTAATCAGGACACAGCGAAAGCGTGCGATAAATGAATTGGCATGAAATGCCAGAGAGGCTTAGAAAGTGCAGGGGAATAAAGCACAGTAAAATGTGTCATGGTTGACTCCTATATGCATTAGAAGTTCTACCGCATTACTGCTAAATAATGGTGGCAGAACGAAAAGGGGTTAGCAGACTGGGCATATAGAACCAGCACGCGCGAACGCGTCCCCCTCCCGTTCTACCGTAAAGGGGGACGAGAAGGTTTCACATAGAACTTACCCTCAGAAGAGAATAAGTCTGATGCGCTATATACAACGGTCTGCTAAAACCGACTGACAATGTAGGTCAGCCCTTGCATCATAATCGTTGATAAAAAACAGGTCAATTGATCTGTTTAACCTTCATTCAAAAATCACCTAAAACTGATGATAAAAAACGCATTCTAAAAAAATACAAATACATAGCATCTAAATGAGAGCAATGCTTCAAATACACAACCATCATTTTACCTGCTTCCCCAGCAGGCTTTTTTTATTCATTTAGAGGAAATACCACAATGAGTTTGCCATGTCCTTATTGCCAGTCCCGAGAGACGGTACAACTACAATCCCCGCAACATTTACCCAGTACTTCAACCAATAACCCTATTTCCAATAGCGTGATGTCACCGATGGCACTTGCCACCTTGGGTGTCAGTGTTTCCAAAAGTTTAAACATTCCTCCGATTGCAGGTGCAATTGTTGGAGTGTTGATTGGCGGTATTTGGATGTTGATCACCGAGGATGAACAGCAACAACCGCTACACCCAACTTATCGCAGACAGTATTACTGCAATCACTGTGACCGCAGCTTTAGCCCTAATTTACGCAATTAAGTATTCAGCAAAATTCAAACCGAACCTTTTACCCATTTTAAAATTGATACAGGAATTATTCTTATGGCACATTTAGTTGAAACAATGGCATTCACTGGACAAACCCCTTGGCATGGCTTAGGTAATCAACTGAGCCCAAACCAACCGATTGAGGTGTGGGCAAAGCAGGCAGGTATGGATTGGCGGATTGAGTCCTCCGATGTCAGTTATATGGCTGAAAACCACAAACAGCAAAATCTGATCTTGCCGTATCAGGAACAACGGGTCTTATATCGCTCAGACACGCATGAGCCTTTATCTGTGGTGAGTCAACGCTTTCAAGAAGTCCAACCGATGGAAATTATGGAGTTCTATCGAGACTTAACAGAACAATCTGGCTTTGAACTGGAAACCGCAGGTGTGTTGAAAGGTGGTAAGAAATTTTGGGCATTGGCTAAGACTGGACAGACATCAGCACTCAAGGGTAAGGATGTCAGTAATGGCTATATTTTATTGGCAACTGCGTGTGATGGCACATTAGCTACCACGGCACAATTCACCAGTATTCGAGTGGTGTGTAACAACACCTTAGCCATTGCCTTACGCAGTCAGCAAGGTAGTGCAGGTGTGGTCAAAGTGCCACACAGCACTCGATTCGATGCAGAGAAAGTCAAACAGCAACTTGGTATTTCCGTTCGTGCATGGGATGAACACATGTATGAAATGAAACAACTGAGTCAGCGTAAAGTGACACAGCAAGAAGCGGCAGCTTACTTTGATGCAGTATTTAACAATACCAATCTCAGTGTGGCAGAACAGGATGAAAGCATTATTCAGTTTTATCGAAATGCAGCGATGCCGAAGCAAACTCAGTCATCCAGATCAGACAATAAAACTGAACCGAATGGACGAGCTATGTCTAAAGTGATGACCATGTTTAATGGACATGGACGAGGGGCAGAACTTAGTTCAGCCAAGGATACCGCTTATGGATTATTGTGCAGCATCACAGAATTTTGTGACCATGAACGTCGAGCCATGAGTACCGATCACCGACTCGATTCAGCTTGGTTTGGAGCAGGAGCAGCAATTAAGCAACGAGGCTTGGAACAAGCACTTCGAATGATTGCCTAAATTCAGTTTCAATTAAGCCAGCTCCTTTAGCCTAAGCATACGGTAACACCGTACAAGCACAGCAACACCTTTTAGCCACATTTCCAGATGTGGCTTTTTTTATGCTCAAAATTCAGCTTTTACGATTTTACTCATACAGGAATAGATGTAATGAATAGTCTTACTCAAATTCAAAACACTTTAAATCATCCACCGCTACAGCCTTATTTCCCCAACTTAAATCAATCCACTCAACAGATTGAAGTAGGAACTCGAACCAAACGAGACCGACTGAATAAACAACCACGAAAAACTAAAGCCCTTACAGCAAAACGACTTGCTAACACCAAAAAACTGAACTACCAACAATGGCTAGAAGTCAGAAAACAGGGCATTGGCAGCAGTGATGCAGCAACGGCCTGCGGACTCAATCCGTATATGTCGATGCTAGAGTTGTGGATGATCAAAACAGGAAGGATGCAACAAAACATTGAGGATGAAAGTGCAGGCTATGCACCGTTATATTGGGGCAAGCAGCTTGAACCGTTGGTGGCGCAATACTACAGCATGCATACCAATCACAAAGTTCGTCGCCTCAATGCAGTGCTACAGCATCCTGATGAAGACAAACATTTTATGCTGGCTAACTTGGATTATGCCGTGGTGGGTCATGAAGAAGTTCAGATCTTGGAATGTAAAACAGTAGGGGAATATGGTTCAAAACTCTGGCGGGATGGTGTACCGCTTTATGTTTTATGCCAGGTACAACATCAACTGGCAGTCACAGGAAAACAGGCAGCCCATATATGTGCCTTGATCTGTGGACATGAAACCCGAATCTTTAAAGTGACGCGCAGTGAAACAGTGATCAAATACATTGTGGATGCAGAGCGCTACTTCTGGGAATGTGTAGAAAAGGATGTACCGCCTGATGTCGATGCATCTGAATCAGCAGCCAAAGCACTACAACTTTTATATCCAGTCCACACACCACTCAGCACTACCGATCTATCTGAGGATGTCACAGCCAATCATTACTTTGAGCAATTACTGCAACAACGTCATCTGCTGGAACAACACCAGAGCAGTTTTGATCAGTTGAAGTATCAAATCCAAGTCAAGATGCAGGACTCAGAACGAGCCATATTTAAGGCAGGTTCAGTCACTTGGAAGAAATCGAAAGATTCGGTCAGTTTAGACAGTAGAACCTTACTGCAACAGCATCCTGAGTTTTTACAACAGTTCCCACAAAACAAACAGGGCACACGTCGATTCCAGATTTATACAGATGCTGATTAATCCAACTGAATTAGCCTAAGCAAATCCTACTGAACTTCCACATCACTTCCCCAAAGCCGATTTCATCAAAAAAGCGCAAAACAGCCCCCGTCGCCAGCAAGTACCGTGAAGTACTTACTGACGACTAAATGGACTGTTCTGCGCAGAATTTATGCATTTAAAAAATGTTTGCTTCTTACACATATCAAAGGGGCAATCGTCAAAAATTACCGCAGAGGAAAACAACATGATTAAAGGTTTAGCAATCACGCCACCCGTATTGGGACGTATCAGTATTGGCAAGATCGTCGAGAAAAATGGCAAGCGTGTCCCTGAAAAGGATGATCAATTTACGATTACTAGCCAAATTCAGAATAAGGATGGCTGGGTGAAACACCCACTGGATGAGCAGCTAAGAGCCAAGGCACAAAACCAGAAACTCAGAACTATTCCAGTCCGTATGATCTTTAATGATCCAGAACTCAATCTACGAGCTGAGTACACTCTATTCGACCGACAAACTGGTCGGCCAATCTGTACTGGTAATGGTGAAACCTGTCAGCGACTTGGACAAAACGGAGTTGAACAACATCCATGTCCATCACCTGATTTATGTCCTTTGGCTCATGGTGGACAGTGTAAGCCTTATGGCAGACTTTACGTCAACTTAGATGAGTCGGATGAGCTAGGGACATTCATCTTTAGAACCACAGGCTTTAACAGTATCCGGACTTTGGCAGCACGACTACGTTACTACCATGCAGCTTCAGGTGATCTACTTTCATGTCTGCCATTGCAACTGACCTTGCGGGGTAAGAGCACGACGCAAAGTTATCGAACACCGATCTACTATGTGGACCTGACACTACGGGATGGTATCAATTTGCAGGAGGCAATTACTTCTGCCAAGCAGATTGAGGAACAAAGCAAGGCAGTAGGGTTTTATCAGGAGGCTTTAGATCATGTGGCACGGCAAGGTTATGGCAACGCTAATTTTGAGGTAGGAGGTGAAGAGGGCTTGGATATTGTTGAAGAGTTTTATACGGATGAAGCGAATTCAAAGAAGGGTCAGCAACCTAATGATTTAACTCATGTTCAGGACATTCAAAAAGGATTACAGCAGTCGGTCCAATCGGTGAATTGATCGGATGAAAGCAGAATGTTTTTTCTTACGGCGAGCTCTATTATTTGAGCGAAATTGCGCTCGCATCATTGATTGGGAGAAAACATCATGAATGCGTTCACAGGTCAAACTTTTCAAATGAATCAACTTATTAGTATTAAAAAGGTTATTGAATTTACAGGCGTAAGTCGTTCGACAATATATGAAATGATGGATGAAAACTCGCCTTACTATGATCCAACCTTTCCAAAGAAAGTTACGATCTCGAAAAAACGTATTGCTTGGTCAGCTTGGGAGATTCATCAATGGATTGAAGCTAAGTTAGCTAGTCGTGAATAGGGAGCAGATGCTCCCTATTTTTTTCAATTGAATTTATTTTTTTGATAAAATTGAAATCAGAGTTGAATCATAGAAATAGTAAAATTAAAGAATAACAATGGTAAGCTTTCTCTAATGACTGGATATGATTGAATAGAGTAAATACAAACAGTATTAGCCGTAGGGAGTATCATGTTACATGGGAAACAGCTTTGAAGTGAAAAGTGAGGAAGACTTGCTTACTTATAGAATAGTTTTAATTTAAATTAATATATTATTTCTATGAATCATATTAAGATTTTATTGGATGAAGTCATAACCTAAGATAAATATTTTTAAAATTTATTATGGTTTAGACTGAACTTGTAAGGTAAAAATAATCCTTTGATCACGCTGAAAAAGACATTCTAGGCTCATATAATTTAATTTTTTAAGATTTTTAAGGTTAGATTGATAATTTAGATTGTTTTTGGATTATTAATAATTTAATATTTATAAAAAATAAATTATTAATTTCAGAGGCTGGGGGATGGCGACTAAGCAAGACAAGTTTTCAGCAGGGGCGCAAGGAATTGGTTATATTTACCAACCTAGATTTGCTTTATATCACTTGCTAGAGCTTCCAGAAAGTATATCTGTTTTTATTGAAAAAGATGATGACTTAGACTTTGTCGATAATGAGAAAAATATAAAGACTTTAGCATCATTAAAGCATAAGGCAGAAGGTGAAAGATTAACTAATTTAGCAACTGATTTCTGGAAGTCGCTCAGAGTTTGGTGTGATCGTTATGAAAAATATGGTTTCGAAAATAGTAATCTTCAATTTTATTTAATGACAACTAATACCATTAGCGAAAGCTCTATTTTAAAATATTTCAAACCTGGTTTTGATAAAAGTGGATTAGAAAAATCATTAAAAGAGCAGCTAACTCATATAGCTACAGATAGTGAAGCTAAAATTGTACGAGAAGTATTAGTTAAATTTAAAGAATATGAAGAAAGAGAAATATTAAATGACTTTATATCCAGAATAGTCATTGTCGAAGATAGCCCACGTATTGATAAAATTGCAGAACTAATAAAAGAAAGACATTTAAGGACTATACGCCGTGAGTGTAAAGCATATGTTTTTGAAAGATTGGAAAGTTGGTGGAATCAAGAAATTATTGCATTGTTGATAGGAAAAAGAGAAGAACCGCTTAGCGGCTATGAAGTATCTGACAAAATGACTTCTTTAGCTGATGAATACAAATTAGATAATTTACCAATTACATGGAGAGATATTGAGCCAGATGATATCGATCCTGATACAGATAATAGGAGATTCGTAAGACAGTTAAAATTAGTAAATATTTCTACTAATCGTATCCGTTCAGCAATTATTGATTATTACAGAGCATTTGAACAGCGAGCAGAATGGCTCCGTCATCACCTAATCTTATCTAGTGAAATAGAATCATTTGAAAGAAGGTTAGTTGATGAATTAGTAAGATATAAGGACGTCCTTATAGATGATTGTGATGATATTGCTGTTGAAGAAGAAATGATAAAAATTGGTAAAAAATTATATAAATGGGCTGAAATGGATACAGGCAACTATCCAGCTTTGAGATTAAGAGAAAGGGTAAGTGAGCCCTTTGTCGTTAGGGGGGGATATCATATTCTAGCTCATGATAAAAATAGTTGCGTAGGGTGGCATCTTGAATTCAAGGAAAGACTAGAATCGTTATTATTATCTGAGAGTATAGAATGAATATTTGGCAAGAACGGCCTGTTGAGGTAAGAAATCTATTTAATCCGGCTTTTTGTGCACTTAATATTTATCATGCTATTAAGAATTATCAAATAGTAAGTGGTGAAGGTATGCCATTTTCTCTTAGTTTATTAATCTTACCATTATGCTTTCATGAACCTACATCTTTATATTTGTTATCTAAGAATAGAACTTATCTTTTAAAAAATATAAAAGATAATCCTGTAATAGTCTGTGGACTAGATAAGAGAGTTAAAGATTTAAATTTTTTTACGTTAGAGGCAATTGTTTTCCTACTTTATGCTGATGCTATTCATATTGATGATAAAGGTAAAGTCAATGTTAAAAAAATTAATTTTAAGAAATTAAATTTTAACAGTAAGATGTCACAAGACAAAATTAAATTAGCTTCATACTTGGGAAAACAGTTAGCAAAAATTAAAGATCGTTCAACTATATACATTTCATTGGGGATTAAACCTTGAAAATTAAGTCCATACATTTATTTAATAATTCTGGGGAAAGACGGGATTTGAATTTTAACTTAAATGGCTTAAATGTGATTACTGGTAAATCCTCAACTGGTAAGTCTGCTATTTTTGAAATAATAGAGTATTGCATGGGACGAAGTAGTTTTAATGTTCCCGAAGGTGTTATAAAAGAAAAGGTATCTTGGTTTGCTGTCATATACTCTTTTGAAGATGAGGAGATAATGATAGCAAAACCATCACCTGTTCATGGTAACTCCTCTTGTTCAAAGGTAATGTTCAGAAGAGGAGTGAATTTAATTCCACCAGAATATGAAGACTTAGACCCAAATACAGATGATGATTACGTAGTAGATACACTTTCTGATGCTTTGGGTATAAGTAATAATCATACTAATGTAGCAGTTCATCACTCACGTGATAATTTTAAGGTAAATGTTAAACATACATTTTATTACTTATTTTTAAAACAAGGCCTTGTTACTAATAAAGATCAATTGTTATATAGACAAAATGAGTCCTATCAGCCTCAAACTATAAAAGATAGTTTTCCAATAATATTTGGTGGAGTAGATGATGAACAAATTGCCAAAGAGCGTAGATTAAGAGATTTAGAAAGAGAGTTGAAAATCTTAAATAAAAGGGTTAAAAATTTACAGGATGATAGTGCTGAGAATTTGCAGCAAGCAAAACAACTATATTTAGAAGCATTAAGTGTTAACTTAATTGAAAATAAATTAGATGAAGTATTCTCAATTTCAGAGGTTATAGATGCTTTAAGTGGTGTTCAGGATTATAAAGGCAATATTGTAAGAGGTTTAGTTGATTTAGATATAAATCTTATTGAAGGTGAATTGAAGGATTTGAAACATAAAAGAAGAGAGTTGTTAGATAATCTTAAGTATTTAAGGGAAAATGAGAAATATACTTTGGGTTTTAATCGGGAAGTAGATGAACAAATTGATAGGCTGAGGTCTATATATGTGTTTAATAGTATAAAAGAAAGTATGTTTGATAACTTTCCCGACGGTAATATTTTTACATCTATAAATAATGAAATTAAATCTTTAGAAGAAGAATTGAACTCTTCTAACGTAGAGATTCCATTTTTAGGTGAATTGATAGAAAATATAGAGAATAAAATATTTAATATTAATAGTGAAATCGAAGAAAAAGAATTAAGATTATCTTCTCTTTTAGTTTTGAATGGTGATGGAAATAATACTATTGTAGATCAACAAAACCTAGTTAAAGGGAGAGTTAGTTTCTTTTTAGAAACATTTCAATTCTCCTCAATTGACACTGGAGTTGTGAACGATCGTGATAGGTGTCAAGATTTAATAGAAAGGTTAAAAAAAGATATTGATAGTGAGTCTATTGATATTAAATTAGATTCTGTTTTATCAAATATTTCTATCTATTTAAGTCAATATCTTAAGAATTCTGAAACAGAATTTAGTGAATATCCCGCTAGATTTGACTTGAAAAATTTAACTGTTGTATTTGATAGGCTTGGTAGCCCAATTAAAATGAATAGAACTGGTAGCGCTCAGAATCATTTAAGCCATCATGTGGATACATATCTTGCTCTGCATAAATATGCTCATACAGCAAATAGGCCGTTACCAAAATTTTTAATGATAGATCAGCCATCACAAGTTTATTTTCCTACTGTTGAAAGCTATCAACAACTTGATGGAACAGTTGAAAGTATGGTTGATGGTGATATTGAAGCTGTAACAAAGTTTTTTAAAAAATTATATGATTATTCTAAATATGAAGTTAAAGATTTTCAAATTATTGTTACAGAACATGCAAATTTAAGTGATGATTGGTTTCAGCAATCACTAGTTGAAATACCTTGGAAAAAACCTCCAGCTCTAGTTCCTTTAAATTGGTAAAATTTGATTAGGATAAGATTAATGTAAAAAGTTACCAATATTTTAGAGATAAACTTCTACAAAAATTGGTAACTATTTAAATTTCTTAAAGTTATTTTAATCTATTACATATATTATTTTTTAATGTGTTTGAAAATTTCAAGGGGATAGAGTTACTTTAGGAACTGATTTTTTTAACTTTCTAAATGAGCAGATTTTTGGACATTTTTAGGTGTGTAGTTACTTGATTATTTGAACTTATTTGAGTTATTAAAGAGTATTAATTTCGTTAGGTTGAAGCTCCCATATAATTTATATTTGGCTTGTGATCTGATGTACTAATCATCGAAGAGTAAAAACTCACCCTACGTTTGGATTGAGAAAACGTGTATCCCCTCTAATATTATTAGATAAGAATTTTAATCTATAAAGAAAATTTCAAAAAGATGAGGGGGAGAAAGGGTAAATTTGGTCTATTTTTTATGAATAGAACTAATATAAAACAATGTGTTATTGGTTTAGTTAAACTGACGCCACCTCCACCAAAATTCTTTATCTAAATCAGCCAATTTATTAAAAATATTTTTATTAGAAAGGCTTTTAACAGTCCTAGTTTTGACCTTGGTTACTATGGGCACCTTCTTTTGGTAAAGATGCAGTTGATTTTAATTTAATGCGAGCACAATTATTAGCGATTGGTGATACTGTTTTTGCTTTGTAAAATCATACCAAAAAAGATATTGATGGGCTTTACACCACATGGAGAGCAGCTGGTGAGTAGGGAAAACTCATTTGTTTACATACCAATAGTAGTGGTATCGAAGATGCACCTAGTGCTATGCGAGAGTAACATCAACAGATTAATTATTTAAAGTCTGTTCTAGACATTCAGAAAGGTTTACAGCGATAGGTTCAGGATTGGAATAAAAAAAGGCATCAAAAATGCCTATTTTTATCTGAGAAACTAGTCTGCGATTTGTACAACGACTTTGCCTTTTGCACGTCCAGTATTTACATATTGAAGAGCTTCATTCATTTGTGAGAATGGATATTCTTTATCAACGATAGGTTTAATTTTCCCAGCCTCAACAAGATCGGCTATTTGATAGAGCTGATGACCATTTGGCTGCATGAATAAAAATGAATAGGTAATGTCTCTTTTTTTTGCTTTATTACGAATTGACCAGCTTAAAAGCGGAATGATAAATTTTAGTAACCAATTTGCATTAATTGCATCAGCAAAAGTACGGTCAGGTGGTCCAGAAATACTGATAATACGACCACCACGCTTTATAACGTTCAACGATTTTTCTAGAGTTTTTCCTCCTTGAGTGTCTAAGACCACATCGTAATCTTTCAATTCTTGCTCAAAATCCATGGTTTTGTAGTCAATAATAATATCTGCGCCTAGTTCTCTGACCCAGCGAGTATTTTTACCACTTGTCGTTGTTGCAACAGTTGCACCGAGATGTTTAGCAAGTTGAATTGCAATCGAGCCTACACCACCTGAGCCAGCATGAATCAATACTTTTTGTCCTGATTTAACTTTTGCAATTTCTACTAATGCTTGCCATGCGGTCAAGGATACAAGTGGCAGTGATGCAGCATGCTCCATAGAAATATTTTGAGGTTTTAGTGCAAGTGAGGATTGCTGAACGATTGTGTATTCGGCAAAAGCACCATTTAAATCTGTCTTGGCATAGACTTCATCACCGACTTTAAACTGAGTAACATTTGAACCAACTTGAGCAACTACTCCTGCAAAGTCATTACCTAAAATAAATGGAAACTTAACAGGTAAAATCGCTTTGAATTCACCTTCTAATATTCGTAAGTCAAGCGGGTTGATACTTACAGCATGAACTTTAACAAGTACCGAATCTTTTGAAATAGATGGTTTAGGCTGTTCATCTAGCTGTACATCATCGATTTTCCCATAACGGTTAATATAGGCTGCTTTCATTTGGGACCTCTATATATTTCTTTTTTAATCGTTAGAAATGGATTTATTAAGTTGGGCTAAACTTTCAAACTGCGTTGAATCAATGTGTCAAAGATCTTTACTGGGGCAAATCTTCGTAAATTCTTTAAGTATCTTGCTGTCTTGCCTGATGTATAACGAGGCAAAATGTTTTGACTGTTGATTACCATTAAAATTGTCTTAGCAACAACACCCGGATCATCTGACTTATTAATTGCTTTTATCATGTGTTGATGGAGCTTCTCGCGAATCTGGTCATAGGCTGAGATTTTTGCATCTGCTTCTATTAAGTTTATGCCTAATGAAGTTTTGGTGTAAGCAGGTTCTATTAATGAAACACGAATCCCTTGTGTTCTCAATTCATGATCTAAGGACTCTGAATAACCTTCAAGCGCATGTTTTGATGCTGAATAAAGCGCTCCAAAGGGCATTGGTAGAAGTCCTAAAACAGAGCTAATGTTTAAAATAAGTCCAGATTTTTGTTCACGCATCACTGGAAGGACTGCTCGGGTCATTCGGACAACACCAAAGAAGTTGGTATCAAAAATAGCTTGAGCTTGTTGCATTGAACTTTCTTCAGCGCCAGCAGGTGCGATTGCAAATCCTGCATTATTGATCAAAACATCAATTCGACCTTCATTTTGAATCACTTTTCCAATTGCATGATTAACCGAATCTTCATTATTTACATCTAGCTCAATCAGATTGAATTTATATTGAGATGAATCACTACGTCGACTCGTACCATAAACAATAAAGCCTTCATCATGCAAAAGGTCTGCTGTTGCTAAACCAATACCAGAAGATGCACCTGTAATAAGAATCACTTTACTCGTCATACAAATTTTCTCACACGTAATAGGTTGGTGATGGAATAACCAATTTCACCTTGATGTTTTGATCATAATCTAAAATTAAAATAGTTACTACTAAAAAGATAGTGACATTACATTTTTGTTGATGTATTGTTGATATTAAATTGATACTGACCTGATTTTTTATTTCCTTATCACAAGAAATAATTCATGAAATTCAGTGAAATCGACTCTATGTATTAATCCTGAGGATTAAAAAATGAATTTTTTATTAAATACAATTGCGATGGGATTGACGGTGGTCTCTGTTTTTATTTCGCCATTAACTCAAGCCGAAACAGTGGCATCGATCTCTTTTAGTGACTCGGTGGCTAAAGGTGAAGACCTGTCAAAAAAAATTATTATCAATCAGCAAGCTGTTCAAAATCCTCTGTTAGCTACGAATTGGACGAATGTACCCACTCAATTTATAAATGCTGGTGGAGTTAATTTCGCCTACAGAGAATATGGTCAACAAAATGGTGGAACACCTATTATTTTTCTGAATCATTTAGCTGCTGTATTAGACAATTGGGATCCAAGAATTATTGATGGAATTGCCGCAAAACATCATGTGGTGGTTTTTGATAACCGAGGTGTTGGTGCTTCTACAGGTAAACCTACTCAGTCGATTGAGCAAATGGCAGATGATGCAATTACCTTTATTCAAGCAAAAGGTTTCAACAAAGTTGATTTATTTGGTTTTTCAATGGGAGGCATGATTTCACAAGAAATCGTATTGAAACAACCAAACTTAGTAAGAAAGATGATCCTATCAGGAACAGGACCTGCTGGAGGAACTGGCATCAGTACAGTTGGCCGTGTTTCTAATTGGGATTTAGTCCGTGGGATGGCAACGCGCCAAGATCCTAAAGTCTATTTGTTCTTTACTCGGACTGACAATGGTAAAGCAGCTGCGAAACAGTTTGTTCAACGGATTAATGAACGTACTGAAAATCGTGACAAAGAAATCACCATTTCTGCGTATCGTGCTCAACTAAAAGCATTAAAAAAATGGGGAAATAAGAAACCAGCTGATCTTTCTATCATTCAGCAACCTGTCTTAGTTGCTAATGGTGATCATGATCGAATGGTACCCACTATAAATACTTATGATTTGGCAAAACGCCTTCCAAATAGCACGCTCATCATCTATCCAGATGCAGGACACGGTGGAGTTTTTCAGTTTCATCAAGACTTCGTAAAGCAATCTTTAGCTTTTTTGGCGAAATAAATTTCAACTTAATCATGTATAAAAATAGGAAAACCACTATGACAACGATTAATCATCAAACCGCTGAAACACAATTTATAGAAGTTGATGGAGCCAAATTTGCTTACCGTAGATGGGGTAATGCAAATACACAGCAATTGCCTTTGTTTTTTCTACAACATTTCCGTGGTGGTTTAGACAATTGGGATCCATTCATTACAGATGGATTAGCAGCGGATCGAGAAGTTATTTTATTCAATGGGCGAGGGGTCGCTTCATCAACTGGACAACCTCGAACTCGGATTGAAGATATGGCTGACGATGCAGCAGCGGTGATTCGGGCATTAGGTCTGAAACAAGTTGATTTACTAGGCTTCTCTTTAGGCGGTTTTCAAGCACAAGATTTAGTACTTCGCCACCCTGAATTAGTCAGAAAATTGATGCTCTTAGGGACAGGTCCTCGAGGTGGAAAACCTAGAGGTGATGATCCTGATGTTGCTGCTTTAGTATTGAAGCATGCTACCAGTGCTGTACCGTCTGAAGATGACTTTCTATTTTTATTTTTTGGTCGATCAGCAACAGCAATTCAAGCAGGACGTGATTTCTGGCAACGTCGCCATCAACGTAAGAATCAGGACCCACCAAGTTCAGACAGCGTAATGCAGGCTCAAATTGAAGCCAATATGCACTTTTTACCGAAACTTGATGAACAAGATCCTTTTGCTCATTTACGCGAGATTAAACAGCCAACCTTTATTCTTAATGGTGTAGATGATGTGATGATTCCAACCATCAATGCCTATCAGATGGCACTTAATATTCCAAATGCACAGCTGTTTATTTATCCCGATGCTGGTCATGGAGCACAGTTCCAGTACCCAGAACGTTTCCTCAAGCATGCAATACAGTTTCTAAATGAGTAATGCATCAGGATTCCCTAAGTATCTTCATATATTGATGAACAGAGAACTAAAATGATGAAATTTAAATTATTACTGTGGATGCTGTCTAAGCTTTTACAACGAACTGTAAAAAATAATCCAAAATGTGCTGCTTATGTGAAAGATAAAAATGTCACATTCCAAATTCAAACGGCTAGGGGTGAAGGACGTTATTTTGAAGTCAAAAATGGCAAAATAAAGTCTCATGCTGGACGAAGTAAATCCCCAAGTTTTACATTCACTTTTAAAAATGGCAGTACAGGTTTTGCTGTGCTATCAGCTAAAGATAATGTCAATACATTTTTAACAGCCCTTAGGACACAGGATCTTGTGATTACTGGAAACTTTGTCGATGTCATGTGGTTTCAAAGTCTAGTCGACTTTATTCAACCTCAGCCTAAATCATCTTCAATTTTGTGAGCGAAGCCCATGACTGACTTGCCATTAAAAACAAATCTCCTGAATCAGCCTTTAACGTTACCGAATGGTTTCGTAATTCCAAATCTTTTGGCTAAGGCAGCAACCAGTGAAACGCTAGCAACCTATTCCAATAACCCAACTGAAAAGCATATACGACTATACCAGCGTTGGGCGGCATCAGGGATTGGCATGATTATCACGGGCAACATTATGATCGACCGACGTGCCTTAGGGGAGCCTGGGAATGTTGTTATAGAAGATGAACGGGATTTTGCAATTTTAAAGCAATGGGCGAAAACCGTGACTAAGCAACGCTCTCAATTATGGGCACAACTCAATCATCCTGGAAAACAATCACCAAAAGGATTAAATGTACGAAACATTTCTTCGTCAGCAGTGCCATTTGGGGCTGAAATGCAATCTTTATTTGCGACTCCAGATGAAGCCACCCATCAGGAAATCATAGAGATCATTCAGCGCTTTGGTCGTAGTGCACTGATATGTAAAAAGGCTGGATTTAGTGGTGTTGAGATACATGCTGCACATGGTTATCTGATTAATCAATTCTTATCACCACTACACAATTTAAGAAATGACGAATGGGGCGGTACTCCAGAAAAACGTCGTAAGTTTCTAATGGACGTTTATGCAGAAATAAGAAAACAAGTCGGCGCAGATTTTCCAATTGCGATAAAGCTTAATTCAGCGGATTTTCAAAAAGGTGGGTTTACAGAAGAAGATTCTTTAGCAACCATCAAAGCACTGTCTAAAGCAGGCATTGATTTAATTGAGATTTCAGGTGGTACTTACGAATCAGGGGTAGCTAAAGCACCTCAAAAAGCATCGACTATTGCCCGTGAAGCATTCTTTATTGATTTTGCTGAAAAGGTTAGAGCACAAGTAAAAACACCTTTAATGATTACAGGTGGTTTTAGAAGTGTTGAAGGCATGAATCAAGCTTTGGGATCAAATTCTTTTGATGTAGTCGGGATTGCTAGACTGATGGCAATTGATCCTGATGCTCCCAAATATCTATTAGCAGGAACCAATAGTAAGCAAACAGTTCAACCAATTAAGACAGGCATAAAAAAGATTGATCAACTTGGGATTATGGAAGTACTTTGGTATACCCAACAACTCAATCGTATTGCCAAAGGTAGTAATCCAAAACCTAATGAAAGTGGCCTATGGGCATTTATCAAATCAGTTTTAAGAAGTGGTTGGGGAACGTACAAGACACAGCGTACTCGAATGAAATAATAATTTAGCATTTAAATTTATAAAAAAGCACTCCTATGAGAGTGCTTTTTTATTATTCAGCTTTTTGGTGAATAGTTCGAGAGCCAATTTCAGCACCTGTCACTTGATCAATCACAATCGGTATAATTTCTGTACCTTGTTCAGCATCAAGAAATATAGGCATTTTTTCAGGATTTTCAAAAGGTTTATGCTTACGACCCCAAGCACCTATTATAAATAAAACAGGTAAAAAATCTTTACCAGCTTGAGTGAGTATATATTCTTCACGAGGAGGATGTTCAGAATATTGTCGTTTTTCAAGTAATCCTTCATCTACTAAAGCGGATAAACGTTTAGTTAGCATCGTGGGAGCAATGCCTAAACTTTTACGAAACTGATCAAATCGTGTAAATCCTGCATGGGCATCACGTAATATCAACATGCTCCAAGCATCGCCAAGAATGGATAGACTTCTTGCAATAGGGCAGATTTCAAGGTTGGTATTTTTAGTCATAAAATTAACAAACTTTACAGTTACTACTTAAATGATATTAACATGATTGGTTTTTATAAACTATGAAAATTGGTGATCAAGAGCAATATAGATACATTGTATTTAGATTGATTACCTCAACTTAACTGTACGGGATGGGAGCAATTAACAAGAGGTCATTTGTTTAGCCAAACAGGGTTGTGAGTAGATTAAGCGGCTGGGTCTTAAGCGAAGTTGGGTCATCGTACATGTCATAATTTTTTTGTATGAGCTATCATTTTTTGCATAGCTATACTGCATAGTAGACAGATTTAACCTTGATGGGTTTCGCCCAAGGTTGCAATGGTTTGGTTTAGAACGGTTTAGCATGTGGCGATAATCAATTCGTTGCTGCCTTGGTCGCTTTTAACAGTGTCTTCTAAATTTTATTTTTAGCATGTCTGCTTGTTTTTTCTTAACCTTATCTAGTGATGTTCAATTATAGGAAGTAAATCATTAAAAAAGCCCCCCATATCTGAGAGACTAGTTATATCAATTTTCTGGTATGAATGGCTGCAATTTCTTAAATAACTAAACAAATCAAATTGATAAAAGTAGTTGATAGGATAATAAATCAGTGCACTAATTTATTCTTTATAGTCACAGAGCCTTAAAATTTCTTCTGCGGCGCTGTTAATAAGAAATTATTTGTTATTAGGATCAGGTTGTTCATTATTCTCAGGCAGATCTTTTACGGTGCCAGGAACTTGTGAAGGTTGAGAATCATTAGGGGAATTTACTTCTGTATGCTCATTTGATTGAGCTTTGATGACATTGGCATGGTCAGTTGTATTTTGAGAAAAACTTTTAAAACCTGACATTTTTATCTTCTTATCTTTACTAGGGAGAGTTCATAGTACACTTTAAACGTCTTTACAATGCGGTAGTTTTAAGACTTATATGTGTAGATATGTCCTAGAAGAGATGTTTATCTCGATGACTTATTTCATAAATAAAATCAATTATATATAAGCTTTTGAGTTTTATCCTTTAAATCTTGGAATTGCACTTTCTAAATTTCAAGAGGGAGTACATAAAGAACACATATATAAATTTTCTCAGTATATTTAATTGAAAAGTTATAAAAATTAATTATTTCTAATTGTCTGCAAAATATTGATAGTATAAAAATGTGGTTAAGCATAGTATGTATGATTAAATTGGAGCATATTAATGCTAAAAGACATTACAATTGTTGATTTCCATGGTAAAGAAAAAAGAGCACAGGCGCACTATACAGAAGTAAATACTAATAAAATCAATCATTCAGCGAGAGTTCAGAAACCTAACGTTGAATATATCCTGTTAAAAGGTGAATTTATTTTTCCTACTCTAGATTTAGTTTTCAATAGCTCCGATGGCAATAGCTATTATATAGAATAAACATGACCCACTTCGGTGGGTTTTTAATGGGTGATATTTATGAATATAGCCAGATACTTCCAATTTATAAGAAAAGGTCAGCATAAAACAAAGCCATGTAATATGCCTTTGCCGAAGGCTAAATAAAATTATTTAGAGGTTTGGCAGCTTTAAAAGAAAGAATTATCTGATCAAGGAGTAGGTTTTTAAAGTAAATTCCAGCCTATCCATACAAAGCATAAGTAGTTCGATTTTCATATTGTGAAATTACGATTGCTTATCGAAATTGAGGGTAGACCTTTAATAATGAGATCCGCTTAAAAGGTGGTGAAACAAACGAACCTGCAACTAAAATTAACGACCATTTTTGCCTGATAAAGGTGGGGTTGTATATAACAAAGATGGTGTAAAGATAACGGCATTTCTTGTTGATCATGGATATGTTGAGCCAGCTTATGGTTTTCACGTTGATTATGAAGGACATTCTATTGTATACAATCTATTCATCACATTTAGTTAAGCGAGCTAAAGGTGTGGATTTATTGGTACATAGCTTATCGATTGGTAGTCGAGAGTTAGAAAAGCTCATCCTGAATACGTTCAACATTTCTATTCATATTTAGAAAATATCGAAAAACTAGGTCAAGTTCTAAAAGAGGATAAGCCTAAAGATG
The DNA here is from genome assembly GCF_022549545.1 of Acinetobacter sp. ANC 3882. NCBI lineage: Bacteria > Pseudomonadati > Pseudomonadota > Gammaproteobacteria > Moraxellales > Moraxellaceae > Acinetobacter > Acinetobacter sp. ANC 3882. Next base: position 80,568 of record NZ_JAKZGB010000008.1, read on the forward strand.
CAGTAATTCTACATATACCATTGTATAGTAAAGGAAATATCGGTAGGGCAAGCGGGAAAAATACTTTCAAGACTAAGCGATAGTTACAAAGGTTAGTTTACGTTAGGACAAGGCCTAATGACTTTGGTTATTAAAAAAATGGAATGACAAGAATTCCATATGACTCAAAAATTCGCCAATACGAACCAGTTAAATAGAAAAACTAACAATTGAATTTCAAGTTAAGTTTTTGCTCATTCACTCCTATTCTGAAGTTTTGAATATGTATAAAAAACCTCTAAGGAGGGTTATTTTTTACAATAAATGGCTTTGATGCCATCAATAATATGTTCATATCTTAATAATGTATATTGAGTATTTTTTTCAAAGAATTCCCAGAATTCGATAATTGGGTTAGAAAATTCTTGCTGTGTGAAGTCCTTTTGAATTTCAAGCTGTTTTTTTATTATCTTAAAACTTGTCAACATATCAGTTCCTTATTTTGTTAGGAATTCATACTAGCGTAAACTTGAGTAAATAGGTGTTTAAACTCTTAAATATAGATAAATACTCTATAAATTGATCTTATTTCCCTTATATTCAATATTAAGCTTGCTTATTAAGGTTAAAGAGCCTATAAAGCTAACTCGTCGGTGCGGGATGGAGCAGTCTGGTAGCTCGTCGGGCTCATAACCCGAAGGTCGTTGGTTCAAATCCAGCTCCCGCTACCAACCGACTAAATTAATTTGCTCTATGATGTATTTAAAGTTGCTATTCTGGAAAGAAAAAATAGCAATTAAAATTAGCTTATATAATCCTAAATAAAGCTAAATATTATTAAATTCTAGAAATTCAGTTATTTTTTATCTGTCTAGTGTTATGGTAAATAAAATCAATCATTTGAGCTCTCAAAAGAGTGATTTTGTGTTAAAAATTATTAATGATTGGCGTGTAGCCAAAGCCAGTAATGGTAATGAAATTTGTGTGAAAATCATCCCACTTAAACGTCAACAAAATACGTTGAATGGTTCTAAATGGGTAGAAGTAGGAAAAAAGATACTTTTAGATTCTGGTCAGGAGATTGACTTCAATTTAGATGGGAACAGTTTCTATACTGATGTTAATCAGCTTTATCGATTGATGTAGAGAATTCACACAATAGTAGTATCTTTTTTAATAAAGATTAATTGGATTGAATCAATAGAAATGGTTTGATTTGATCCATAAATAAACGAAGTTTAAAAGGTTTTAAAATATGTCTGATAAAGCTACTGGTACTGTTAAGTGGTTTAACGAAACTAAAGGTTTTGGTTTTATTCAAGCTGATTCTGGCGAAGATCTATTTGCTCATTTCAGCGAAATTCAAAGCAATGGTTTCAAGGTTTTGAATGAAGGTCAACGTGTTTCTTATGTTCCTGGACAAGGTAAAAAAGGACCACAAGCAACTCTTATCACTGCTATCTAATTAGTTTAGAACAGTGAAAGCCCACTTTATGTGGGCTTTTTTTGTTTTCTAATAAAATCAAACCATTGTGCTTTTGAGGTAACTTAAAAAATTAATATAGCTTTTCTCCCCATTGGGACGATTTTTGAATCTACGTGGGCGGTGAAGAAAACCTAGATCTAGATATTGTTGAGGGGTTTTATACGGAGGATTCCAAATCTGAACATCAAAAAAATCATGATTTGACTAATGTTCAGAACATTCAGAAAGGGTTATCTGCATCTGAATTTGGCTTATTGACGCCCAAATTTTGATGAGATGCAAAGCTTGGATTTTGAATTATTTTAACCACTAAAGCAGCAACACTTTTACGAGAGATGACTGTACCTTTGAAGTTTTCATTACGTTCAGTTGTTTCATAATCAACTTCATCTTCGTCCATTAACCATGCAGCACGTAAAATCGTATAATCTAGATCAGAAGCTTCTAATAAATCAGCAGCTTTACGATATGGACCTAAGTAGGCTCCAATTTCTTTGGTATTCCATTCACCAAACTTACCTTTAACTTCATCATAGATGCCCAGTGAGTTGATAAAGATAATTCTTTTTACGTCTGCTTCTTTCATCGCTGAAATGATATTTTGAGTTTGTGTTTCAAGTTCGCCTGCTAAGTTTACGTAGACAATATCTTGACCTTTTACAACTTGCGTTAATTGCTCAAGATTAAGCACATCACCTTCAACAACTTTAGCATTTGTTGGTATCGTAGCTAATTTTTTAGCATCACGGACAAAAAGGGTTTGTTGAATATCTGCCTGATTTCCTAGCATTTCTACGGCCCATTTTGCGATTTGGCCTGTTGTACCAAGAACTAATACATTTTTCATTTCATTCACCTGATTTGTTATATTACCTAAAGAAAACGGCTTTTAGACTCCCGTTCTCTTTATTTCTGATAGATCTATTTAATAACAAATAGGAATGAGTGGTTTACCTGAAATGGTGAGTTGTTTGTCTAATTTAACGAATTATATTTCAAAGAAGAAAAACTATAGAAATAATAAACTTGGAATAAAAAATGCCTCATCAAATGATGAGGCAAAGGGGGGGGCTTATAGTAAATAGAATTTATTTATCTAACTGTTTCCCACCATTTTTTGAATACTTGCTGTTCATTATCTAATTCCACTAATTCACCGATCATAGGGGTAGCAAGACGATAGTCTCTATTCTTTGAATATTCTGAAATACGAGTAATCGGCTCAAACCAAGCATGTTTGGCTAAGCTAAATTTAGAGTGGTGTACTGGAATCATATTACGAGCATTAAGCTCTTCTGTTGCTTGGGCAACTTCATCAGGATGACAATGGACTGAATGCCAAGCAGGATCATATTGGCCATTTTCCATAAATGCCCAATCGAATGGACCGTATTTCTTACCAATATCAGCAAAATGACGGTCATAGCCACCATCCCCAGAATAAAAAATCTTTCTTTCTGGAGATTGGATAATAAACGATACCCATAAGTTTTTGCCGCCCCCCAAAGCACGACCCGAACCATGATGTGAAGTCTCAGTAGTGATGGAGATACCATCATCTAATTCAACTTTCTCTCCCCAATCTTTTTCAATAAGCTTATCTTTAGGATAGCCCCAATATTCAAAGTGTTCGCCTACACCAAGACCAGTCACTACTAATTTCACTTTGTCTTTTAATTTCAAAATAGTTTCATAGTCTAAATGGTCATAATGATCATGTGATATGAGGAGATAATCAATTTCTGGTAAGTCATCCACAGTGTAGATGTCTGTCCCTTTATAGGCACGTGTCCCCCAAGGAAAAGGAGATGCTTTACCACTCATGACTGGATCAATTAAGAATTTTTTGCCATGTAATTGCATGTAAATAGTTGAATGTCCGAACCATATAACTATATCTTTATTGAGGTCGAGACTTTTTAGATCTGTTTTGATTGATGGAATCGGATCTGTTGGTTCCCGATTTGGAATAGTTTTGAAAAATGTTTTATACACTTCCGCAATAATATTTGAACGTTCTGTCATACCTGGTTTTTCAATCAGATTTCGAAATTTACCATATCTATAATGATCTGATTTTTGTACATCCTCTAAACGTTGGCCCGATGGATTTTTACCAAAAATAGGATGTTGCATTGATAGACAACCTGTCATAGTAATTAATACGAGAATAAAAGCAAAAGCAAACCACATAGAGTTAGCGAACCTTTTCATATTGCGAAGGGGAGAGAAATTTTTATTATTATCAATGTATCTACTTGTTCGTGCTTGCCTATTCTTTGGATTTCATTGCCTAATTTGATTGAAGTGTTTATTTATAGAAGGCTATCAGCTCTGTTAAACAGATTGATGACCAGAGCAATGCAGTAGGGTTTTATCAGGAAGCTTGGGATTATCTGGCACGACAGGGCTATGGTAATGCCAATTTCGAAATGGGTGGTGAAGAGGGGCTGGATATCATTGAAAAGTTCTGTACAGATGAATTCAGATTAGAGCTGCAGCAAACGCATGATCTTAAACATGCACAGAATACCCAGAAAGGGTTACAGCAGTCAGTGCAAGTTTTCAATTAAATGATATTGGTGCTTTATAAAAATAACCCAAGAACATATTTGGGCTATTTTTTTTAACATAAAAAACTAATAGTATTAGTCATGAGGTTTAGGATGTTTACATAGTTTGTATCTGTTCTAAAAAGTTCAATTGATGTTTAACTGTCTTTGGAAAACAGGGTTCGAAGTATGGATCAAAATGATCAGCATCCATTTCGATCACCTTAAGTAATGGATTACCAGCATCTTTTATTTTTTCAGGTACAAATGGTGCTACCGTGTCATGTGTTGCACCAATGATTAACATTGGAATTTTTATATCTTTTAATTTTTTCCACGATCGATAAAAGCTTACTGTTAATAAAGAACGAGCGGTTACACGATTATCGTATTTCTTAGCATTATGAGCATGTAATGCCGTTTGAAGTGCTTCCCAAGCTCTATCTTTATCCATTGAGCCAAATTCTCCTGCCTCTGATAAAGTTGGTATATGTACAGGTGAACCTGGTTTAACAAAGTCTACAAAGCCCAGACTGATAAATTTTGCTAATTTGGTAATTGGGACAGCCCGAACTGCTGCCAAGCCATCTAGCATAGGAACTTGGATAATGGCGCCTTTTAAATCAGGATGCTGCTCAGCAAGGTCAACAACATGCCCACCCCCAAATGAAGTGCCCCATAAGTAAATCGCATGTGCATCTACTTGCGTTTGATTTTTTAGATGTGCCAAAGCAGCATTAGCAGTTTTTACACGTGTCCATGGATTAATATCCTGACGAGGCCAGCCACTGCTTAACCCCCAACCAGGATAGTCAAATTCCATTACAGCAAATCCTGCTTTAACAAAATGATTAATGTAAGGGAGCGTTAGTAATTGTTGAATGCTTCCCCATCCACCTAGCATTAGAATTGCGGGATATTGCTTTTTATCTGTTTCCAACGGGGTGTGGAGTGTCGCAGCACATGTTATACCATCCATCAAGAATGTAGATTTTTGGGCTAAGTTTTCTATTTTTGATATGTCTGGATAAATACGATTTGACATAGTTTTCTCACTTTTCTCTGCTATTAAAACGGTAACAAATTGAGCCAGCTCACTTTTATTGTTTAAAAGGATTCATGTGATTACCAAGAAAATATTGAAGTGAAATTGGTAAAGGACGAACACTACTCGCAATCACTTTATTAACTAAACCTGGTACGCATACAGGCTTACCATTCATGACAGCATCCCAGCCTTCTTTGACGACTTGTTCTGGTTCCTGCCAAAGAACTGAGGGTAGGTTATTCGCTGCATCACGAGTACCCATCACGTCATGAAATTCACTATGTGTGAATCCAGGACAAAGTGCCGTGACATGAATACCCTGTGGTTTCAATTCCATATCCAGTGACTGAGAAATATCTAAGACGTAATGTTTGATTCCAGTGTAAAGAAGACTTGCACCTGGCGGCGAAAATGCTGCGAGTGAGGAAAGGTTAATAATACGTCCCCAACCATTTTCCTGCATTTTAGGTAGGACTCTATGGCAAAGTTCTGTCACACTCGTGATCATCAATTGGATTTCGGCTGCTAGTTTTGACCATGACGTTTCAGCAAATGCAGTTTTGCCCGACAGACCTGCATTATTAATAAGAATATCTATGGTGATTCCTAAGCTATCAGCATAAGACATAATTGCAGCTGGTGCGGATGGGTCATTCAAATCAGCAGCAAAAATATTGCAGGTGATATTGTATTTTTCAACTAATTCAGCAGCTAATTCTTTCAATCGCTCTTCACGTCGTGCGACTAATAATAAAGAATACTTTTCTTTAGCTAAATGATGGGCAAATGCTTTACCAATCCCAGCAGAAGCACCTGTAATAAGTGCAGTACGATTTTTCATAGTCATTTTATTTACCTATATGAAATTTAAAATAGTCTTGGAATTTCTCGCGGACTGATCTGAAAACCATCCCGTTTACGACCAATATCACCTCTGTAAGGCGTATGTGGACCTTTTAATAAGAACGGATAAGGAATATGGCGTTGATGATGGGTAAAGCCATATGTACCAATGCCGAGATATAAATTGGGTGAAACTCTTCTAATCTCATCGACCATATTGATACTGCCGCAAGTCGAATGAAATTGACGGTAAACAAGTTGGTAGGCAGGTTGGTTGTCGAAGCGAGAGGGAGCAATCATGGTCATCATTGGATAACACTGCACAATGCGATGGCCTTGCTGGAATGTGTTGTAGCCTTGACCAGTTGTTGCATTTAAAGGCCGAAAGGCTTTACTCAGCCACTGACGAAAAAAATTATTTAAAGTGATATGACCGATTTTATCTGCTAGCCAATTCGGTTGAGATAACAGATATGCAGCGTATTCACCATTCATTTCTTCAATACTTGGTGAATTAAGTGTATGAAACAAATCAAGAAGCTCCTGCACTGAAAGTAGTCGCAAATCTTCTTCTGTATAGTTTTTCTGCATATTACGGCCTCATTATTTTCTTGAATGCCATTCAAGATTGAGCTGAATTTAATCATTTCTTGAACGGTATTCAAGATGGTGTAAAATAAAACCGATAAATGGTTTTCTGAGCTATAAATTTTTGTGCTGAGAAATAGGGGATATTGATGGCTCGTAATAAACGTTTACAAGACCGTGAAGAGAAACAAAAAGAAATTATGAGTGCCGCACGTACTTTATTCTTAAATGAAGGTTATGACGCAACTTCTATGAGCCGCATTGCGAATATTGCAGGAGTCGCACCAAACACAATCTATTGGTATTTTAAAGATAAAGATGAATTATTAATCACTATCCTCAATGCCGAACTTACTGAGCGCTTTTCGGGTTATATAGAGCTTCAAGAAAAAAACATAGTTGAGCGTTTATTATGGGTAATTGATCAGTTTAAATTGGTAAAACAACTCGTGACTACAGTTCATGCACGATTGCATGTGTCTCCAGAAATTAATATTTGGCATGAACGCTTTCATATTCTTGTTGAAAACTTATTACGGCAAGAGTTGCAACAATCGGGAGTTGAAGAGCAAAGAATTGAAGCGAAAGTAAAAGTTGCGATTTTTACGGTGGAAGGATTGTTGGCACATGAACTAACGAATGAAGAAAAGCACTCAATTTGTAGTGAACTATTCAAATTATAGAATTTTTGAACGGCCTCATTGATCATGAAAAATTCGATCAAAAGGTGAGCAGATGTGCTTAGAATTTCAGCTAGTATTCATATTTTAAGTGGCTATTATTTTGAAGTTATTCGATGTTGAATATGTTTGTTTCTCCCAGCCTATGGTAATTCCAGTTCTGAGGTAGAGGAAGAAGCGGGGATAGAATTGTTGATGAGTTTTACACGGATGAGCCAAAATCAGAGCAAACTTAGAGTATTCTTGAATAGACCCATCCTCAGGATATTCAGAAAGGGTATAGAGCCAAAACTGGGTAAATTTGATTTTTATCAAAATAAAATTTAAATAAAACAGTATGTTGTTGATCTAGTTCAACTGACGCCATCTCTATAAAAATTCGTTATATAAAAACATGCACCTAACTAGGTGCATGTTTGCTTTGACAGGTTTAGTCTTTCTTGAGTTTTCCCAGCTCGATCTTATTTTTGTCGTCGTGCATCCACTTTGCATGGCGCTTCATCATCTGCAAACAAATCTCTGAAAAGAGCAAGGCAGTAGAATTTTCTCAGGAAATTTTAGATCACGTAGCAAAGTTATGCTAATGCTAGCTTAGGGTCTATTGATATTTAAAAATAATCTGAAATTTTAATTTTTGACTCATAGGAGATTTTGATTATTAAAACATCTTGGCATGTACAGCCAAGTGTTTGGCGTTCAGGGTTAAGCACATTTTTGCATAGTTCCATATATTTATAAAAGAAGATAAAAAATCCAGGATGGATTGGGAGTTATGATGAAAAAGAAAATATTGGTAATAGCTATATCATCAGTTTGTACAAGTTATTTGTATGCAGCTGCATTTGATAAAACAGGTCAATCAATTTCTGCATTTTTACAGCCTGGTAATTATTTTGAAGCCAGCCTTGGTGTTACGGATGCATCTTTAAAAGGTCAGGAAGCGGGTACTAATACGGGGAATAGTACGATTTCTGATATCGCTCATACTGATTACCGCCCAACAGCGGCTTTGAAATTACAGTTAGCTCCAGAGTTTTCATTTGGGTTGCTATATGACCAACCCTTTGGCTCTGATACAGAATATACGGGAAGCAATAATTTTGTTGCTACACCCAAAGATACAGTGATGTTACCTGGTATTACAACAGCTCGACTTGCTAAGGCAACCACAGGAGAAGTGCCCGAAGGTAATTCTAAATCGAGTTTTGATATCCAGAGTCTCAGTTTAATTTTTGGGTATCAACCAAATAAGAACTGGAACATTTATGCAGGTCCTGTATATCAAAGCTTTAAAAGTCAGGTTGATTTAAGAGGGAATGTTTTTAGTGTTTACAATGGCTATGACTTTCATGCCAAGAGCGTCGCTGATTGGGGATGGTTGGCTGGATTAGCCTATCAAATACCTGAAAAAGCGATTAAAGCTTCTGTGACCTATCGATCTGAAATTAAGCATAAAGTGAATGCAACCGAAAATGCACCGTTGATTGATATGTTGAAAACCCAGCAAGGACGTAGTTTGGTAGATCAACATTTAGATTACATGATTTCTATTGGGCAAATGACTCAACAGAAAAAAGCTGCGTTGAACCATATCGTTGCAGGATTAGCGAATACGCAAGACTCAGGCACTACAGAATTCAAAACTCCAGATTCAGTCAACCTAGAATTCCAGACAGGTTTACGTCAAGGTACATTGTTATTCGGTAGTGTACGTTGGGTGAATTGGAGTGAATTGAATTTTCAACCTTACCGCTTTGGGGAAATTTCGAAAGTCGTAGGTGCTCTATCTACACCTAGTCGACCAGATGGCTTTAGTTTAGTTCGTTTTTATGAGGATCAATGGTCTGCAAATCTCGGGATTGGACAGCGATTTACACATAAATGGCTAGGTAATGTCTCTGTGGGCTGGGATTCTGGAGCAGGTGATAAAGTTTCAACAGGTGGTCCAGTCAAGGGATATTACAATCTAGGGATAGGTGCTCAATATAGCCCGACACCACAAACTTTTATCTCAGGCGGAGCAAAATATTTCTGGCTGGGTGATGCCAAAGGGCAACTTGGTGCTCAGGCGGGAAGTGACTATTACGTTGCTGAGTTCAAGGATAACCACTCAGTCAGTTATGGCTTAAAGATTGGTTATAAATTTTAATTAATACAATGGAATTGCCAAAAGAATAATTTAAAAAAGGGATTAGACAATGGATTCAATGCTGATTACGGTATTTTTACCTATCGCTTTAGCAATTATTATGGCTGGTATGGGCTTAGAGCTCACACTCAATGATTTTAAACGTGTTCGTCAGCATCCGAAAGCAGTGTTTATTGCCTTGTTTTGCCAGTTGGTTGTTTTGGTAAGTATTGCATTTCTGATATGCAAAGTTTTTGCTTTGCCGCCGATGATTGCTGTGGGCCTAATGTTACTAGCCGCTTCACCAGGCGGTCCGACCGCCAACTTATATAGTTATTTATATAAAGGTGATGTTGCGCTCAATATTACACTCACTGCAATTAATTCAGTGATCGCTGCTTTTTCATTGCCTTTGATTGTCAACTTTGCTCTACAGCATTTTGTGCCGGGCGAACAAAATGTTGGATTACAATTTTCCAAGATTGTTCAGGTATTTATCATTATTGTTGTTCCTGTAACTATTGGGATGTTCATTCGACACTTGTCTCCGTATTTTGCAGAGAAACTAAATAAACCCATTCGTATTTTTGCCATCGTCTTCTTACTTTTTATTGTTTCACTTGCTATTGCCAAAGATTATCAAAAATTATTGGCTTATTTGGGACAAGTTGGCAGTGCAACATTTCTGTTCTGTATCTGTAGTTTGATAATTGGTTATTTTGTACCTCGTTTATTTGGTATTAGTAACTTCCAAGCGAAGGCATGTGCTTTTGAAATTGGTATTCACAATGGCACATTGGCATTAACAATAGCACTTACTGTTATAGCTAATTCAATGGCAGCGATGCCCGCGGCAATCTATTCAATATTTATGTACATTGTGGCGGCTTTATTTGGCATGTTATTAAACAAATTAGAGAAGAGAGATGTTCCTCGGAGCATCAATAGTACAATCAATCAAGCTTAATGGACGACCTATTAAAAGGATAGATACCTTGAATAACATGACTAAATTTTTATTCCAATTGCTGGGCGGCTCTACACTAGTCATCAGTACAATGGTAAGTGCGACACAGGATACACAGCAAAATTTGCCAGCCGTCTCTGTGAAAGCACTGTCAATTATTGATGATCAAACGGAATGGCTGACTAAAACGTATAAGGATATCCATGAGCATCCTGAACTTGGATTCATGGAAACACGTACCTCTGCCATTGTTGCCAATGAGCTAAAATCACTTGGCTTTGAAGTGACTATAGGGGTTGCCAAAACAGGTGTCTTGGCAGTTTTAAAAAATGGTGCAGGCCCTACGGTTATGTACCGAGCTGATATGGATGCCTTGGCGATTCAGGAGGAAACTGGTTTACCATACGCCAGTAAAGTTCGCTCTCGCCTTCCTGATGGTACAGAAACTCCTGTTGCGCATATGTGTGGTCATGATGCACATGTGACATGGATGCTGGGTATGGCTCGCACAATGGTAGCGCTGAAAAATGAATGGAGTGGCACCATTGTCCTGATTGCCCAGCCTGCTGAAGAACCTGTTTCGGGTGCAAAAGCAATGTTGGCTGATGGTTTATGGAGTAAATATAAATTACCAAAACCAGATTATTTCTTTGCTGTACACACGACACCTGTACCTGTGGGCATGGTTTTAAATGCGCCTGGGCCAAGAATGGCGGGCACAGACCAGTTGGATGTATTGTTTAAAGGACATGCTGGGCATAGCTCAGCACCACACTTAACTAAAAACCCAATCAATATGGCGGCTAATGCGATTACCCAATATCAGACGATCGTTGGTAATGTGGTGAGTCCGCAAGAGCCAGCAGCATTATCTGTTGGAGCTATTAATGCGGGTGCGACAAACAATGCAATTCCATCTTCTGCAAATGTGAAGATGAATATTCGTTGGTTCAAACCAGAAGTACGTGATGGTATGCTGGAAAGTATTCATGCAATGAGCGATGGTGTGGCACAAATGCAGGGTATGGAAAAAAATGAACTTCCTGAGATTAGTATTAGAAGCTCAACACCGCCTTTGATCAATGATAAAGCACTTTCAGAGCGTTTAAATGGACCTTTGAAAGCATTATTGGGAGATAAAAAAGTTGTTAATGATTTCCCAGCATTTATGGCATCCGAAGATGTCCACAATTTAACAGGTGAATATAAAGATGTTCCATTCACCTTTATGTTTGTGGGTATTGCTAATCCACTAACCTTTGCAGCAGCAAGACTAAAAGGGCATCCTGTACCTTATCTTCCTCATAGTCCAAATTATGTGGTGGATTTAAAAGCCTTACCAATGGGAGTAAAGATCTCAACGGTTTCGATGTTAGAACTCTTAAATAAGAAATAATCACTTAAAAAAGCTGCCTCTTTCAAGGTAGCTTTTTTTAATACTTAAAAAAGTGTTGCACAATGAATCCAAACTTAATTACATTGTTCTCGATAGTGTAAAGGGGAGAAGTTGGTCCAGCGTCGAAAAGCCCGTGTAAAGCTACTCACATCTGTAAAGCCAAGAATATAAGCAATCTCCGTAATACTATATGAATTGTTTTTAATATAAGAAATAGCTAGTTCCTGCCGAGTATTATCCAATATTTCACTATAAGATGTGTTCTCTAACGAAAGTTTACGTTGCAGGCTACGCGTACTAAGTCCAAGGCTTTTTGCAATCTCTTGTTGTTGAATTTCGCCAGCCGCCAAATTTTCAATGATTTTTACCTTGATACGTGCCTGAATATTTTCCTTATCAAAGCGAGCTAGATAGCGCATGATAATTTCATCATATTCCTGAGAAAGTATGGGGTTAGCGCCCTCTAATGGCAGTTCTATACTTGCTGTATCAAAAACAATCATGTCTTTAGGAGCATCAAAAATCAGTGGCGCTTTTATAATACTCCGATAGGTTTCTATATCCGTTGGTTCAGAACGTCTCAACTCTATTCTTAAGGGAGAGAAAAGTGAACCCTGTAAAGCTCGACTGGAACGGATAAAAACTGAAATAAAAGCATCTATTGATTCGGGCTGAACCTCATCAGGAACATGGATAACAAAGTAGTGATTTTGACCTTTCTCATAAAATTCTAGATTAGGAATATCGGTCACTAACCTAAAATATCTGATTATTCTTAAGAACAGTTCTTTCAACGTGGTACTTGTGGCAAGAGAATGTCCGAGTACATGAAACGTATGTTGATTGACTTGGCTGGCGACTTTAAGTCCAAAACAGGAGTCTTGAGTCGCTTCCGTTGCTAATTTCCATAAATGTGCTGTCTGCTGTAATGAGTATCGAGCATCTGGATTATTAAGCGCCTGAATATCTAAACCAGCTTGTTCAATTAAACTTTTACTATCACAACCTGCTTTTTCAAGGGCTTTTTGAATTGCCTTAACCCAACTCGTCAAGGCTGTTGCAGTCTGTGGCATGTTATATCCTATAACTTTTAATTCAATTTCCTCAGTTCAGTATAAAAGATTTTTTTAAAATAATTTTAATGATTTCTATCTTCAATAATGAATTGGCATCAATAGCCAATAAATTGGCGTTTCCAGTTAAGAACACTTTTAAGGATCTGAATAAAGTAGAACCATTAGGAGATTAAGGAAAAATAAATGAGCTACTCTTATAAAGATCCAACAGGTATGACTGATGCTCAAAAAACTGAGCATATTAAACGTGTGGTAACAGCTGAAGGTGTTGCCTTGCGAAAACGCTTTCCCATTTTGAATCATCAAAATGCGATTGGCGCTTTTATTTTAGCTTTTTCATTACTAGGGATGGTGGTTACTGCTTATTTCTATATTGAACAGCAACTCTCTGTCTGGTGGACTATTCCACTGATTGCCTTTTTTGCATCTTTAACCCATGAGTTAGAACATGATTTAATTCACTGGATGTATTTCCGTAAAAAGCCTTGGGCTCATCATTTAATGATGGGATTGGTTTGGTTGGCTCGTCCAAGTACCATTAACCCATGGGCACGTCGTGAATTACATTTCAACCACCACAAAACCTCTGGTACAGAAAGTGATATTGAAGAAAGAGCATTGTGGAATGGAGAGCGCTGGGGAATTCGTCGTTTTTTTGCGACTGGTGATAATGGCCTCGCTGTTTTATTTAGAGCACTTTCGATCAAAGATTGGGATACACGTAAACGCATTATCAAACGTAGTTTGGCAGCTTATTTTCCAATGGGTTGGATTCACTGGGGACTTTGGTACGTCTTCCTTGGATTCCACGCACTCAGTTTCGTTTTTAGTCTAGCCGATGCACCGATTGCATGGTCAGCAACCACATTACAAGCAATGAGTATTGTCAATATTTTAACTGTGATTTGGGTTGCCCCTAATGTATTACGTACCTTCTGCTTGCACTTTGTCACCAGTAATATGCACTACTATGGTGACGTTGAACTAGGGAATGTGATTCAGCAAACGCAGGTGTTGACACCTTGGTGGATGATGCCATTTCAATTGTTCTGCTTTAATTTTGGTTCAACTCATGCAATTCACCACTTTGTTGTCAAAGAACCATTTTATCTTCGTCAAATGACAGTACCTGTTGCACATAAAGTCATGCGTGACATGGGGGTAAGATTCAATGATGTGGGGTCATTTAAACGTGCCAATCGTTGGAATGACGTGAAACTTTCACAACAAATTCAACAACAATAAAAATTTCAAGGCGGTAAGAGAAAGCTAGGTCTTTTTCTTACCGTAAGAATGTTAATTCGATTCTTCATGGAAAAGAGACGGAGTAACTCCCTTAAAAAACTAAATCAGCTTAAATTTATGAAAATATGGAGTAAACATGTTTAAAAAAGTGCTCATGAAAGGAATCGTGTGTCTCACTATTATGTCCACAAGCCTAACAACTTTTGCAGCTTCGGTTGAGGGGTATTGGAGGGTTATTAGTGACCGTACAAGTGAACAATCAGCCATTATCGAAATCAAGAAAGCTGGGGATGGAACTTATCGGGGAAAAACGGTTTATATTTATCCGAATCTTAGAGGTGGAACAGGTTCAGAAAATTGTACAAATTGTCCAGCTCCTTATACCAATAAACCACGCTTAGGTTTAGAGTTCATGACAAATTTGATTCAAGATCCTAAAGATCCAAGTACCTATGTAAAAGGTAAATTTATTGATCCAACTTCAGGAAAAATCTATTCAGGCAAGATGCGATTATCTGAAGATGGTAAACGCCTCAAAGTAAGAGGTTATATCGGTGTGTCAGTATTAGGGCGTTCTGCGGTTTGGATAAGGACTGATAGTCCAACATCATAATTTAGTCTTCAGTTACTTAGAACCTCTAGTCTGAATAATTTTCAACAATAATGAATCTTCGGGCAGAATATACCCTATTTGGCAGCTAATCTATTTGGGCAATGGTGAAATGCCAGAGATTTAGATAAAACTGTATGGAACAACATTCATGTCCAAGGGGTTTACATGAGTTCTGTAAATATTAGAAATAGACTTTCCATCATTCAAAATTAGTCTGATGAATTGAGTATGTTCATCTGTAAGTGTATTCATGTGATTACTAATTATCTTAGGTAATTTGTATTAAGGTGATAACTTAAATAATTCTGACAGTCCTTGGTTCGTTATCATTTACTAAATAGTTCCCTTTTTTGTTTTTGAAAACAATCGTAAGAATAATTATCTGATTAACAATGGAGTGTTATGGGATCAATTATAAGTTTCATCTTTTTACTGCTCATGATTCAATGTTTGTTTAGTCTAAAATATGGCTATGACTATAAGACGGCGAGTTGGACATTGTTATTTACAGCCACAATAATCCCGCTATTATACATTATAGGCAAATACAACAATGAAGTATTGATTGTTTCCAGAATAACTTTCTTTGCAATTTCAGGGGCAGTCGCTACCCTGTGTTTCCATCCTTTACTAGATTTCTATTCATTAAAAAGTTCTAGCTATTCCTTACTTGACTGGGCAGCAGCTAATGATACTAAGATTATCGTTACGCAGCAAAAAGCTTGGTATGGCATGTGGTACATGAAACTGTTATTGGCTGTGTCTGGTTCACTGGTCGCCATGACTATACAGCAGCTTTTTGAAGATGACTAATCATCTGTTTTCTCTGACATATTCTTCCTTTCGCGTCATATGAATCCAATGTGTAGGACTCATTTATCTTTAGAACTACTAGCTTTAACAGCATCTGAACTCTGGCAGCAAAACTGAGTTGCTACCATGCAGCAGCAGGTGACGTACTTTCTTGTTTACCCTTACAGTTAACCCAGTGTGGAAAAAGTACAAGTCAAGTTATCGTATTCTGATTTATTATCTTGACTTAACCTTGTGTTATTCAGCTAAACAGATTGGTACACAGCAAGGCAGCAGAATTTTATCAAGAAGCTTTGGATCATGTATCAAGACAGGGAGAGAGTAATGCTAGCTTTAAAATACGATTGATATTTTTGAGGAGCTCAATGTGGATGAGACAAGATCAGAGCAATAATCAACATCGAGATAATGGGTCAAGATTGGGTAAATTTGAATTGCATGAAAATAAAAAATAAATAAAACAGTAGGTTATTGATTGAATTCAACTGACGCCATCTCCACCAAAATTCGTTATATAAAAAAGCCACTTTTTTAAGTGGCTTTTTTATTGCCACATTTTCCCCACATTAAAATGTGGCGTAAAAAAAGAGACCTAAAAAGGTCTCATGAATAGAAATCAGTTTTAATCAATTTTCAGCTTTGCAATTTCAGCCTTATTTTTATCTTCATGCATCCATTTTGCATAGCGTTTCATCATCTAGCAAACTAATCAATAAAAAGAGCAAGGACGCAGGATTTTCTTAAGAGCCTCTGGATTTGTGGCACGACAAGGTTACGGCAATACCAGTTTTGAGGTGGGAAGTGAAGAGAACTTGGATAGTGGATCAAAAAACAGAAGTACGTCAGCAACTGTATGACCTGCCTCGTATTTAATATATTTAAGAGCTTTATAACAGCCATTGCAGATTGCTTTCAGAAGGGAGCTTAATTTCTTAAGTATTTAATTTGTATTGTGAAAAATAAATAATGAATAACTTTTAATGATTATGTGTAATCCTGAATGAGTGCTGTTACAACATGTATAAATAGCTAGATTCCCTCATAGGATTATTTAGTATGGATTCAGATAGTAGAATTTATAGGACAAGTATCATGGCAGTACCGCATAGTATCTTTTTTAAATGTTTTTCTATTTTGGGGCTTGTGGCAAGTTCTGCCATCACAAGCGTGACTTTTGCAAGTTCTGAGCAGGCGTGGAACAAACATGATCAAGAAATAAAAATGGCTTGCATAAAAGCTAGCCAACTTAAAAATGCCAAGCCAGTGAGTAATATCATGCTGTTTGATGATCGTGTTGGATACTCTGCACTCCTGATTCAGGGGCAATATCCGCAAGCACATATGAAAAACAAAACGGGTCAAGAACTCTGTTTATGGAACAAAACTAGCAAGAAAGCTTACTTAACTGAAGCAAACATGAAAGTACATTAGAAAGTAAATATGCTCCTTTTAAGCTTATGCAGTGAGCGTTTTTAACCCATTAAAAATGTACAAAAGGGTGTGGAGCAAGATTGGGTAAATTTGAATTCTTAAATAAAATTAATATAAAGCATGACATTATTGATTTAATTCAACAGATGTTATCTCTACCAAAACTCCTCATATAAATCAGCCATTTTTTAAATGGCTTTTTATTGGACAGGCTTTCGACAGGTTCAGTCAGTCTGTAATTCTCCCATCTCTATTTCATTTTTACCGCCATGCATCCAGTTTGCAAAGCGTTTCATCATATGGTTATTGGGTTTGATACAAAGACTGAATTAAGTCTTTCCAATGTCATACCTTTCTAATGACTGATTAACCAAAAAGCTTAACGCAAGTCAAAAAATGAGCATGTTGAAATTGTAAAGATACCTCTCAATAGCAGTATTGAGAGGTGTCTAGCATTTATTGAACAATAATATAGTCAGGATTTGCGATAGCAAAAGCCGCTTCACGATCAGGTGCTGGTGGGTAGATCCAGACAGTATTAATTTCTTGTTTAACTTTCTTTGCTTCGTCTCTTACTATACGAACTTGACGATCCCAACCTTCGGTAAATAAAGCACCCCAAGCGCCTAAATCTAAACATGTTACATATTTAGGTTGGCTGTAGGGATGAGAAGCTAACCCGACTAGTTCAGCAGCAGCATTATGACCTGCAACGCGGCCTAGACTTAAGGCATGTTGGCAGGACATAACGGTAAAGTTGCCATGCTCATCTGTAGCGGCTTTGACCGTATCACCTGTGACAAAAATATTTTTTGCAGCAGGCGCATGCAAGAAAGAATCACCAAGTACGCGACCTAGATGATCTTTTTCACCTGAGATTTGGGCGGTGAGTGGATGTGCACGCATACCTGCTGTCCAAATAATGGTATCACTTTCAATTTTTTCGCCATTTGAAAGTGTTACACCAGATGAATCTAATGCGGTAACCACAACATTTGCTTTGCCTTCAATGCCCATTTCAGTGAATGCTTCTTGGACAATAGTTGCTGCTGTATTGCCCATCGCACTCCCAATTTCTTTAGATGAGTCAATCAGCACAATACGAAGACTATCAGTTGAACCTAAAATATTGCGTAATCGTTCTGGCATTTCAGTTACAGTTTCGATTCCAGTTAGACCACCACCAACCACAACCACGGTATTCCGAGCTGTACTGAATGGTTTTTGAGCTAAGCCTTTGAGATGTTGTTCAAGTTCTTCTGCTCCTGCTAGATTGCTGACGTTGAAAGCATATTGAGAAAGTCCTGGGATATTCGGTAAAAATGCAGTGCTGCCTGTCGCTAAAATAAAACGATCATAAGCAATAATCGTATTTTTACCATTGGACTCTTTAATTTGAACCTCCTGCTTATTTTCATCAATGTGTTCCACAATGCCCGCAATATGCTTTACGCCGATTGCATTAAGCAGTGGAGAAAGATCAGGATTCATATTTTCAAGTGATTGTTCATAAAGTCGTGGCCGAATCGCTAGGTGAGGGGATGGTGAAACCATGAGTACTTCAATGTCACTTTCTTGATCTGCGAGGGCAATTGCTCTTTGAGCAGAGATCGCAGCCCACAAGCCAGCGAAGCCAGAACCTGCAATGATGATACGTTTAGTCATGAGTTTATCCTTTTTGTTCCGCAAATAAGTTTGTTTAAATTGTGTTCAAACATTAAATTCAGGGTGAGCAAATTCTTTCCCGTATAAATCGAGAAATAAGAGAAAAAATAAGGTGTTAAAAAATAGATTTATCTGGAATGAACTAGGGTTTGTCTCAAGAAGAGGAGCTTTTCCGCATTTTTGAGGTTCTTCCATTCATACGGTTATTAATCCAGCCATTCACATCACTAAAGAATACGTCTGGGGCTTTTCTACCAAAGCGTTCCGAAACATCGGCCAGAGAATGGGTCGATAATGCAGTTCTCATGGCATTTTCTGCTTGTTGCATGACCGCGTGTACTGCACAAACACCATCAGTCGCCCATGCAGGAGTTTCATTGTTAAAAACAGCACATCTTCCGCGAACTTCTTGACAGTCAAAAAGAGGTTTAACACCCTCAATCGCATCAATAATATCGAGAAAACTGATTTCATTGGCAGGACGTGCAAGTAAATATCCACCACGGATACCTTCTTGTGCGACCACAATTCCAGCTTTTTCTAACTTGGGAAATATCTTTGCTAGAAAGCTCGGTGAAACACCTTGTAATTCAGCTAAGTCACGGCTGCTAAGTGGTCTTTCTTCATTGTTTACAAGGAACAGAAGGCAATGAATTCCGTATTCCACACTCGAGGTTATATATGCCATGAAGACTCAAAACAGTTATTGCTTAAACAGAGATTAACTTTGTCTTAGTTATTTGTCAACAAAACTAGGGCTAAATTAGTCTTAGTTTTATTTTATATATAGCTAATGTCTTTAAGGAAGAGAGGGAAATGGAAAGAGATTGAATAAAAAATGAAATTAAATATAAGTAAAAATTGATATATAACATTGTGTTATGTGATTTATTTAACTTGAACTATACAGCCGAATTCGCCATCAAAATAAGCCTCTAATGTGATATTTATTTTTTGATTGCCTCTTTATTTTGCACAGCTTTTCACTATCCAATACGGTCCGTTCTGACTAAAACATCTTCCTTAAAGTGATTTTAAGCGTAGAGATTATGCAATGATTTCTACCAGATTGATTGGTGCATAATGTCGGGCTGTCAGTTTTTAAAACCGTAAAAGATAATAATTATTTAAGATATTGATTTATATTAATTATATTTATGGAGTGTGGTAGAGAGTATCAATAGAGTAGAGCTTAAGCTGAGGCTATATTTTGCGATAAATTACAATTGAATTTAAATAAACTTTAAATGATAATAATTATTATTTATATGATGGAATGGCTATTCCATGTCTTCTTCCGCAATCAACCAACAGCTTACAACATTATATGAGCAACATCATACGTGGATTTATCATTGGTTGTATAAAAAATTAGGAAGCTCAGACGATGCTGCTGATCTCGCGCAAGACACTTTTGTTCGGATTCTGGCTCGGCAACAACAACTCGAATTACAGCAACCCCGTGCTTATTTAGTCCATGTTGCAAAAGGACTCATGGTGAATTGGTTACAGCGGAAGGAGATTGAGCGAACTTATCTTGAGATTCTTGTTGAACAACCTGCACATGAACATCCATCACCAGAGCGTCAAGTTTTAATTATTGAAACATTGACCGAAATTGTGCAGTTACTGGCGGAGTTACCTTATACGGTACTTTTAACTTTTCTTTATGCTCAGTTGGAAAAATTAAAATATCAAGAGATTGCGGATAGGCTCGGTATTTCAGTCAGTACGGTAAAACGTAATATCCAGCGAGCGTATCTGCATTGTTTGAATGCAATGTTGGCTGCTGAGGATATTTAGACTTATGTCCAACGTGGATAAGCAGCAAATTTTAGAGCAAGCGATTGCATGGCTTATGCGTATGCAGGAAAGGGAACTTTCATTAGAGGAACTCGAACAGTTACAGAAGTGGCAGCAAGAAAGTTCTCTGCACCAAAAAGTTTGGCAAAAAGCGTTACTGCTACAATCCAAATTTTCAGATGTGCCAATTGAAGTTGCGATACCGGTTGTACAAAAAGTCAGCTACTCATCAAAGCAATATGATAAGAAATATCTCTGGTTATTGGCTTTGTTCCCTATTTTTTCAGGCCTATATTTGACTAGTCAACAACAACAATGGTTTGCCGATTATCGTAGTGGAATTGGGGAACGGAAAAGCATTGTTCTACCAGACGGCGGAAAGCTCTTACTAAATGCAGCTTCTGCAATTGATGTTGAATATACAGATCATCAAAGAAAGATTATTTTGCGTAAAGGTGAAATCTGGATCGAAACGCAACATGACTCACTCAATCGTCCATTTATCGTGACGACTCAACAAGGGACGGTACAAGCATTAGGGACAAAATATCTGGTCAAAATGATGCCTGAGTCTTCTTATGTCACGGTTACCAAAGGAAAGGTGCTGGTTTCTCCCTATCAATCACAACAAAAGCAAATTGTTGAAATCAAACAACAGCTCAGTTTTGATAAGCAAAAAATCGACAAAATAAAACCGCTTGATGAGAGTCATATAGCTTGGACAAAAGGCTTTTTAATGGTGAATGATCTGACAGTAAAAGAATTTATTAGTCGTTTACAGCCTTATCAAAAAGGTTTAATTCGTGTAGATGCTGAAATTGAAAATATAAAAATATCGGGGACTTATCCGATTGATGATTTGCCTAAGGTTTATGCAATGCTTGAGCAAACCTATGCTTTAAAGGTTGAGCAATATGCAGGCGGTTATTGGACCATGATTCAAAGTGCAAAATAAAAACAAAAAAATCTGTTTTCCGTGAGCTGATTTCTTTTTTTAACTGGCATAGATAAGGAAGGTACCATTCTTATTGATAAGGGGGGAATATGTACGCTCAACAGGGAAAAACTGTGCTCACACGAGCAATTAGGATCGCTTTACTCACAGCCGTATGTGGCATTTCGGTTGCAGTCCATGCAGCAGATGAACAAGTACAGCATCATTATGAAATTGCTTCAGGACAATTGGGGCAAGCATTATCCAGTTTTGCAATGCAATCAGGTATAGCATTGTCATTTGACCCTGCATTAACCAAAGGAATCAATACACAAGGTTTAAGTGGCTCTTATAGTATTGCTCAAGGGTTTGAGCAACTTTTGAAAGGGACCAATCTACAACTGGTTCAGCGTGATCATGGCGGCTGGAGCATTGAAAAAATTAAAAATCCTCCAGCAAAACAGGTTCGTGAAGTTGGACAACTCAAAAATATTGCGGTGAATGGCTCAGCACAGGCGGCGATAGATAACACCTCCCAACTTCCAGTGATTAAAGTAGCTGCGGATGATCTACAGACAGGCTTAAAAAAACAAACAAAATCAGGTGTATTAGGGAATAAAACTATCTTAGATACACCGTTTTCTATCACGGTGGTTGAGCGCAGTGATATTGAAAAACGTGGTGCGAAATCTATTGGGCAAATTTTTGCCAATGATGCCTCTGTTTATACGCCAACCAACTCGATGACGACAGATTGGTGGGGAACACAAATTCGAGGACTGGGGGTCCGTAATTATTATGTTGATGATGTTCCCATGTATTTATCTTGGGGTGGGGATTTCCCTGTAGAAGTTACTGATAGTGTCACCGCCTTGAAGGGATTGACAGGTTTTATGTATGGTTTTGGTACCCCTGGAGGGGCGATTAGCTATCAAACCAAGCGACCAACAGCGACGCCACAAAGTAGTGTTCAGCTCGACTATCGTGACAGTAGCTTATTTTCTGCGTACGTAGACAACAGTAATCATCTGGATAGCCTTGATTTAGATTATCGTTTTACCATCGGTGGGGATACAGGGAAGGCTTATAATGATACAGACAATAGCCGTTTCTTGACATCGCTTGCAGTGGATAAACAACTGACAGATCGTATAACCTGGCAAGCAAACGCGATTTATGAATATAACGATAGAAAGCATGAACCGATTCAATTCTACCTCGATAGTTATGACGTGCTAGGTAGTAAAGGCAAGCTACCCAAAGTTACCTATGATTATTCTAATTTAAATATTGATGGTTCTTACTACAAGACAGCCACTTTAGTCGCATCTACAAATTTAAAGTGGCAGATTAATGATGACTGGACTGCTAAATATGACTTTGGATATACCCGCAAAAAGCATTTATCCAATAAAATATTTGCCAACATTGCAAATGAACAGGGCGATTACGAAGGAAATTTATATAGCTTTGCAGGCTTGTCCCAATACTTTCTGAATCAGTTGCAAATCACGGGCAATGTGCAAACAGGATTCATCAATCATGAGTTGGTTGCAGGCACGGGTTTTATTAGAAACTTTGATAAATATTCAGAATTTTTCTGGGGAGATTATTTCAAGGGAAACATTTACCGCAAACCAGATTATAGAATCACCCATAAAGCTGATTTTGCTTTATCTCCAGAAAGCACACCAGAAAGCCAGACTTATGGCTACTTCAGTGACACCCTTCATTTTGGTCCAAAGTGGCAGGCAATTCTAGGGCTTCGTTATACCTATTTTGATAACGAAGCTGCTAGTGGTGCTGCAAATGGCTATAGTACTAAAAAGGCAACACCTACCGTCGCACTCATTTATAAACCGATTCCAGAAGCCACATTCTATACCAGTTATGTTGAGGGAATTGAACGGGGGCAGCGGATCGAAGCACCTTATGCGAATGCGGGTGGTCAGCTCGACGCAACGGTCAGTAAACAATACGAAGCTGGATTTAAATATGATCTTGATCAATTCAGCTTGAGCTCTGCATTATTCCGAGTTGAGCGTGTCGAAGCGATGGATATTATTCGAGATGGCCTAAAATATTTGACCCAAGATGGTTTGACCACCTATCAGGGTGTAGAAATGAACGGGAGTTATAAACCGTCAGACCAATTAAAGCTCGGTTTAGGATTTCTTCGTTTAGATGGAGAAATTAATCGTGTCTCGGATGAGAACAAAGCAATTGAAGGGAATAGCCCTGCATTTGCTGCAAAATGGCAAGCGGTTACCAGTGCTGAATATACATTGCCTATGCTTGAGGGCTTAAGTGTACATGGCAATGTCCGTTACAACGGATCTTCGTATATTACCAATAGCAACGAAATGAAAGTGCCCGCTTATACGGTTGTGAATTTGGGAACATCGTATAATTTTAAACTGAATAAATACGATGCGGTATTGAATGCCAATATTAATAACCTATTCAATAAAAAATATTGGGCAGGGGGGGGATATGGTGCAGGCAATTTTGGTGAAGCGTTGAATGGTTCACTGGGGTTGAAAATTAACTGGTAAGTGAAACGTATAAAAAATCCAGTTTAGATACTGGATTTTTTTATTGTAATTACTGAATTTGATTTAAAAATTGTTAAACCTTCATTACTGAATATAAATAAGCATATTTAAATATCCTTATTCTTCATCACCAATTGGCACGTAAACAGGCGCCATTTCTCTGGCATCAATGGGTTGCTTACAACAATCACAAGTCAGACTTGGGCTGGTTAGCTGACCACAGCTTTTATGCAGATAGCGCAGTTCGGGAAATTGCTTATTTTCATTCTGCCAGATATTGCCCCAAGTGCTCATGGTGACAATAATCGGGTACAGGGCTAAGCCTTTTTCCGTTAATTTATATTCATAGCGTTTTGGTGCTTCGTGATACAGCACCTTTTCAAAAATCTTGTGTTCCACCAAACGGTTAATACGCTCGGTCAGCAAATGACGGGTAATCCCGAGTTGCTTTTGAAAATCATCAAAACGTCGGGTTTTCATAAAGGCATTACGAATAATCAGCAAGGTCCAGCGGTCGCCAAAAATCGACAAAGTCCGCGCAATTGGACAATTCATTTCTCCGAGCTCATGCCATTTCATCGCAATACCATCTATATGTCTTTACAGGAAGCAGGCTGTCATTTTAGGACAACTTGAGTGATTAAGATATTCTCTTTATTGACAACTTATCAAGCCATCTATATTTTTCTATTAAGTTCTTTTTTGGAACTTATTATTTTGAGATCTATCTTGAGGTGAGTTATGTCTATGTCAGAGTTGAAAGAAAAATCAAAGCAAAAGATACCTGCATCATTTCCAGTACGCCGTATGGATTATGAATTTCAGGACATGCCAAAATATTGGTGTAATGATGAACCGACGTTTACCCATTATTTCACAGGCCTTTCCACGCTGTTCCCAGAAGGAGAGTCTTATTTTGTCCGTTCAGTAAGAGCTTTACGTGATCAAGTCAAAAGTAACCCTCAACTCGATCGTGATATTGGGGCTTTTATTGGTCAGGAGGCGATGCATTCCAAAGAACATCACGCTTTTCATGTGAGTGCGCAACAATATGGTCTAGACCCAGAATCACTGGAGAAAGTGACAGGCATCATCCTCAAGGCGATTGAACGCACCTTTCCGAAAAAGTGGAATCTCTTGGTTACGGTTGGTTTGGAACATTACACCGCGGTACTGGTGGTGGAAATGATGAAAAACGTCAATGAATTAATGACTGATACCACGATCCGTAATTTATGGCTGTGGCATAGTGTTGAGGAAACTGAACACAAAGCGGTTGCCTATGATATGTATGAATATCTCTATGGCAAAGGTTTGGATGCCTATATTCCACGCGTCGCAATTTTTAGTTTGAGCTTGGTACTCATTACAACCTTCTCGAATGTCTACCAAGTGGTGTTGATGTCCAGAGACAAACAATTACTCAATCTGAAATCGTGGGCTAAGTTTGCAGGATTTACCGTGCAGGCCTATCGCAAACTGGTGCCGCAATTTTTCTCTTATTATCGTCGTGATTTCCATCCGAATGATACTGATGAATCTGAAATCGTAGCAAAAACCAAAATCAAAATTGGTTTATCGCCTGAACAATCGACTTTTATTCATTAATCAGCGAGAAAAAAATCATCCTCGCTTACACATCGCCAAAGGGATAAATATCTGTAAGATAAGTTGAGCCAGCATTGTGCTGCTTGCTTGTCATTCAGATTAATTCAATAAAAGATGGAAATATAAAAATGAGTACAGTGGTCTTACATCAATGGGAAATTTCACCGTTCTGCAAAAAAGTCGCACGGATGTTGCAGTTTAAAGGAATTCCATTTCAAACAGTGAATTACAACGGTGTATTGGGGGCTAAAGTGCCAAGGCTGAGTAAAGTCGGTAAAGTCCCTGTACTGGATATCAATGGACAGCGCATTCAGGACAGTACTCGAATTGCCCGTTATCTGGATGACGCTTATCCAGATTTGCCACTTTTATATCCTAAGGATCCGTTGCAAAAAGCCTATGTTGAATTGTGGGAAGATTGGTCTGACGAGTTGTTATATTTTTATGAAGTGTACTTTCGGGTGAGCGATGCTGATGCCTTGAATCATGCGGTAGCCATTAGTGCTGAAGGTCGTCCGAAGCATGAGATTGTATTGATGAAACCTTTGCTCAAAGCAGCTTTGAATATGCAAGTGAAGATGCAAGGTACGGGGCGAATGGCAAAGGCGGATATCGAAGCAGAATTTACACGTCACTTAGAACGGATTGAGCTGGTATTAGGCCAAACAGGCTGGTTGGTCGGTGAGACTAAAACCATTGCTGATATTGCAGTGGGTTCTCAACTGTTAGAGGTGGTTCGAACCAGTAAAATTTGGGGACCAAAAATTAACAGCTATCCACATATTCAGCATTGGATACAACTATTATGAATCGGTCGAGTCAAGATATAGCGCAGCCAATTGCTATTGTTGCAGTGGTTGGCGTAGGTGCGGAGCAAGGGATTGGTGCAGCTGTCTGTCGCCGTTTTGCTCAGGAAAAATTCAAAGTCTATGTGGTGGGGCGAACGTTAAAGAAGGTCGAAAAGGTCGCTGCAGCGATTAATCGCCAAGGTGGACAGGCTGTTGCCTATGCGCTGGATGCTGAAAACGAGCAGCAGGTGCAGACCTTATTTGATCATTTAAACAATCAGCCAGAATCATTGGCAGCGGTGATTCATAATGTTGGCGGTAATATTCCCTCTATCTTTTTACAAAGTAGTCTGAAGTTTTTTAGCCAAATGTGGCGTTCCACCTTTTTGTCTGCCGTGTTGGTGGCGCAGCGTAGTTTAAGCATTTTTCAAAAACAGCAGCAGGGCACGCTGATTTTTACCGGTGCCAGTGCATCTTTGCGAGGTAAACCTTTTTTTGCTGCATTTACCATGGGCAAGTCTGCGTTGAGAAGTTATGCCTTGAATTTGGCTGAACTCTATCGCCCGCAAAATATCCATGTGGCGCATGTGGTGGTGGATGGAATGGTCGATGGTGATCGTGTTAATAAAGCCTTATGGGGCTTGGGACGGCTGGCACGGTTAACCCGTGGCACGGGTGGTTTAAATATTGAGGCGATTGCTGAAAATTACTGGATGCTGTATCAGCAAAATGTTGACTTATGGACGCATGAACTAGATGTACGTCCTTATCAGGAGAAATTCTAAGATGAGTAAGTTACTGCCACAATGGTTTCAATCCAAACAAAAAGTTCAGGCCTGCGTGGTGATTGTGGGCAATGATGTGCAAGCATTGAGTCAACTTTTTGCTGAGCAAGCTCAATATGGTGATATCCCTGTTT
The DNA here is from genome assembly GCF_022549545.1 of Acinetobacter sp. ANC 3882. Lineage (NCBI taxonomy): Bacteria > Pseudomonadati > Pseudomonadota > Gammaproteobacteria > Moraxellales > Moraxellaceae > Acinetobacter > Acinetobacter sp. ANC 3882. The sequence goes on from NZ_JAKZGB010000008.1 coordinate 107,685, forward strand.
ATCAACTCCAGCATGATGCGACCCAAACACAGCTACAAATTGAAGCTCAAGCAGAAGGACTGATCGGTGTGCGACTGAATCTGTTGGATGCTGCTGCGCTAAAAAAATGTATGCAACATATTCAAACAGCAGGGCATTTTGTCGATTTGTGTATTTTCCAACCTGACTTTGTATTCCCTGAAAATAGCCATGCATTGTCCGCTGCACAGCTTGAGTTCCATTGGCAAAACACTGGTCTAAGTGCGGTCAGTATTGCTCAAGTTGTGATTCGGCGGATGCTGCCCAAACAGCAAGGCACCTTGATTTTTTTAGGGCAGCAGCAGCCTGTTCAATCCGAGCAAGATTTATTCGGTCAAAGCCTATCTGACAGTATTCGAGCCTTGGCACAGTCGTTAGCCCGAGAGTTTCATCCCAAGGGAATTCACGTGGTCTATTGTGCGTTACCACATTGGCAAAGTGCCAATCGTGAGTTTATGCAATCGCTGCAACAGACCTGTTGGCATCTGTATCAGCAGCCTAATTCGACTTGGAGTCAGGAGTTGCGCCTTGGCGTATAAAACTTCGCTTTTTGAATCACTCATTGATTAGAGTCAAACGCCTCATAAAGCAGGCTGACCATGTGTGAAATTTCAGTTTCATTGATGGCGGCATAACCAAAACGGATATGAAAATGCTGATTTGATGCTTGGCTTTCAGCAGCAAAATGCGCTTCTGCATCAATATGCAGCTGATTCAAAAGTTCGTCATATTCAGCACGATAAGGAAATTTGAATTTGACCCACAGCGCCATCCCTCCCAACGGAGGGCTAATGTCTACTCGATCTTTAAATAAAGCCTTGAAGTTATTCACTGCAAAGTCACGTCGTTGTTGATAAATCTTACGCATTTTTCGAATATGGCGCTTAATTTCACCTTGTTGCATCAGCTCCGCCATCGCCAATTCAGTGATGATATTGCCTTGTTTATCAATCAATAATATGTCCTGATTCATGGCTTGGATGATGTCTCGATTGGCAACCACATAACCAATTCTTAAACTTGGGGCAAAGACTTTAGACAGTGATCCAATATGAATGACTTTTTCTGCATGCGGCAAGCTAATGAGTGGCGGAATCGGGCGGCTGTCATAATGAAATTCATGATCATAGTCATCTTCAATAATATAAAAATCAAAAGTTTTCGATAGTTCCAATAATTTTAAGCGCCGATCCATCGGCATGGTCACTGTAGTCGGATATTGATGATGCGGTGTGGTGTAAATCGCAGCGACAGCATGATTTTCTAATAGTTCTTCAAGATGCTCAATATCAAGACCATGTTGATCCAGCCGAACCCGAACGATGTGATAATGATGAGAAAGAAAGGTTTCAATCGCGGGGGGATAAGACCATTGCTCTACCACAATCACCTTGCGTTGAGGGGATTGTTTAGCAAGAACACGAGCTGCCAAAAAAATCCCCATTTGGCTGCCGCGAACCACACAGATATTGTCCACGCTGGTTTTGATAAAGCGCTCCATTGACAGCATTTGCAGCAATGCCTGACGTAATTCAATACTGCCTTGTGGATCGCCATAACCCATGATTTGAGAACGGGTCACTTGGATCAAAGCATGTCGATAAGCACGGGAAAATAGTTCATAAGGAATCAGTCGCGTATCTGGAATGCCATCATTTTTGATTGGTATTGGGCTTGCTGTGCTGAGTGAAGGCGTGAGTTTTGGCGCAGCATTCATTTTTTTATGTTTTAACTCAGGCAAATTTTCTGCCACAAACGTCCCTTGCCGTGGCTTGGAGATGAGCCAACCTTGCGCTTCTAAATCTTCATAAACCGACTGTACGGTTTTACGATTAATCTTTAATTCATCCGCAAGCGAGCGTGAGCCTGACAGGCGCGAACCTGAGCCTAACCGTCCAGACAAAATGTCTTCGATAATCTGATTGGCCAACTTAAGAAAGATGGTTTTTTCTTCTCGCTCTTCAAGATGAAGACGGATCTTCCATGGTTGCTGCATGCGGATCTGGACCATATAAGTTTTATAAACTGGATATTTTAACTCATCCACAGACTTCGTATTCTGCATCTGTCCCATCCACAAATCAACAGTAGCGAGGTGGTCTTATGCAAACCGCATTACTCAGCAAACAGCAATTGATGCAAAGCGCACAGCAGAACATGAATTTGATCCAAGAGATCAATTACACGGATCGACAGAAATTGGCGCTGACCTGTCGTATTTTATTTGATCATGGCCACGATGCAGGCTTGGCCGGGCAAATTACCTGTCGTGCCGAGCAAGAAAATACCTTTATCACACAACGTTTTGGTCTGGGTTTTGATGAAATTACCGCAGCCAATTTATTGGTGGTCGATCAAGACCTTAAACCTTTAGATCAGCAAGGTATGGCCAACCCAGCCAACCGTTTTCATACTTGGATTTACCAGCAGCATCCAGAAGTGAATTGCATTATCCATACCCATCCCACCCATATTGCAGCCTTGTCGATGTTACGTGTGCCACTGGCTATTTCGCAAATGGATACCTGTGCCCTCTATGAAGATTGCTCTTTTGTCGGTGAATGGCCAGGGGTGCCAGTCGGTAATGAAGAAGGCATTTTTATTTCTGAAGCACTGGGAAAAAATCGGGCGGTATTGTTATCTCATCACGGTCAGTTGGTGGCAGGCAAGACCATTGAGGAAGCTTGTAATTTAGCGTTGTTGATTGAGCGTGCAGCACGTTTGCAATTGTTGGCGATGTCAGCAGGGCAAATTCAGCCGATTCCACATGAACTGGCAAAAGAAGCACATGACTGGTTGTCTACTGATAAGCGAAACAAAGTCAATTTCGCCTATTACGCGCGTAAGGCTTTGAAAAACCATCAAGATTGTATCGAGGAGTGAACCACATGAAAATTGAAGGCATTATTGCTTATCCGGTGACACCATTTAAAGCAGACAGCCAAGAACTTGATCTTGAAGCCTTGAGCATGAGTTTGAATGCACTATTGCAATCGCAATGTGATGCGATTGCACCTTTGGGCAGTGCAGGAGAAAGTGCTTATTTGTCGTGGCAAGAGTGGCAACAGGTGGCGCAAACCACAATTGAAGTGGTGAATCAGCGTGTTCCCGTAATTCTTGGAATTTCTGAACTGACCACTGCAATGGCGATCCAAAAAGCCAAGAAAGCAGAGGAATTGGGTGCAGATGTGATTATGGTGATTCCAGTGTCTTATTGGAAACTCACTGATCAAGAAATTTATGATTATTATCAGCAGATTGCTGCATCGGTAAAGTTGCCGATTATGGTCTATAACAATCCAGCCACCAGTGGGATTGATATGTCACCTGAATTGATCGTGAAGATGTTTAACGAGATCGATAATATTTGCATGGTCAAAGATAGTACGGGTGATATTCAGCGTATGCATAAATTTCATGCTTTAACGCAGGGTCAGTTGCCATTTTATAACGGTTCTAACCCCTTAGCATTGGAAGCCTTTTGTGCTGGGGCGACAGGATGGTGTACTGCCGCACCGAATTTACTCGGTGTCCTGCCAAAGCAATTGTATCAAGCGATTCAACAGGGTGATTTGTCAAACGCACAGGCTCTATTTTATAAGCAACTCCCTGTACTGAGTTTCATTGTCAAAGGTGGCTTACCGAAAACAGTGAAATCGGGGCTCAATCTCTTGGGCTTTTCAGTTGGGTCACCAAGACAGCCTTTGCAAAGTGCGACAGCTGCTGAAATCGAGCAATTAAAAGGTTTGATACAGGCTGCGGTAAACTAAAACTGTTTTGAAGTTAGGTCGATGTGTGATCGCAATCGGCCTGACTTCACTTGTTCGTGTTTTAAATTTGGGTTTGACGAAATTGGCTCGGTGTCACACCACTCCATTTTTTAAAGGCACGGGCAAAGTTGGCAGGCTGTAGATAGCCTAAGTACAGCGCAATATCTTGTATTTCCATATGCTTGTTGTGCAGAAGTTTTTGTGCTTCCTGATATCTTATTTCATCTAATAGCCCCAGATAAGAATAACCTGCTTCATCCAAATGTCGTCGCAAGGTACGACTCGACATATGCAGACGTTCCGCAACATGATCTAGACTTGGATAACCTTTTTGCGGCATGAGAACTAATTCTGTTTTAACACGTAAGCCAATATCTTGAATGGTTTCGGAAAAGCGGATTTGTTCAGCTTCACATTGTGCTAAAGCCTGTTGAAAAGCAGTAGGATCTGCCATTTTGGTGGTATGGTTGAGGATGGATGCTGGGTAGCAAATCTGGTTTTTGGTTTGATCAAAATGGATTAGTGGAAGCTGAGTTTGAAATTGTTGATGGTAAGGTGGCTCAGACCAATCCACCTGAAGTTGAACATCTGAAAAATCACGCTCGGTTAGTGAGCGTCCCGTTTGTACAATACCAATCATCAGACATTCATAAAAAAATCGTCTTAAAATTTCCGCCTGTTCGGCATGCTGACTGACGACAGGATGGGTTTGCTTGATTTCAATAATGGAATGTTGTTCTTGTTCAAAAAAATCAATTCGGTAATCTTTGAGCCGCATATTGAAAAATTGTGTTGCGAGTTCAATCGACTGTCGTAAAGAAGCGCTGCTCATCAGAGCATAGCCCATTGGGCCATGGGCGGTGAGACGTAGTTTCAATCCATATTCATAGCCTAATCCTGCATCTTTGGCCAAGCTTAAACAGATCCAGGCTAATTTTGACCATTGCTTTGGGCTAATGCGTGCATCTAATTGATGTAGCAGGGAAGATGGGATTCTACTCTTCTGCAAAATTTCTGATGCCGAAAATTGCTTTTCAACCATAATTTCCAAGAGTAAATGCACATAAGAAATCGGAATACTGGCTTTGGATAAGCCATAGGGATCTTTCATTTCTTGTTTTAATTTGGCCGAAAATGATTAGCAGTATGGCTGAATTACCGCTCACGCTCAAGTTTTAGCTCTTAGATACTAGGATTATTCTATTGATCTGAGTATTGGTAATGAGTTTACCTCTTCCTATTAAAGATTCCCCCGTTGTAATTACCGGCGCGTCCTCTGGTATTGGAGAAGCATTGGCAAAACAATTTGCAGCACGAGGCTATTCACTTATTTTGGTTGCCCGACGTGTCGATAAATTAGAAGCACTTGCCAGTCATCTACGTGAAAAATACCAAGTTGAAGTTACTTTACGTCCTTGTGATCTTGCGGATCGTCAAGATAGAACCGCGTTCCGCAAAGAGTTAGAGCAGATCAATGTCGCTGTGCTATGCAATAACGCAGGTTTTGCCACTTTCGGACGTTTGCACGAATTGGATGCAGATCGGGAACGTGAACAGACCGAAGTGAATACGGTGGCAGTGCAGGATCTGACTTTAGCGGTATTGCCGAAAATGATTCAGCGTCGAACAGGTGCAATTCTGATTGTGGGTTCGACCTCAGGTCATCAACCAACACCAGCTAACGCAACCTATGCCGCAAGCAAAGCCTTTGCCAACTCTTTTGCTGAATCACTGCATAGTGAGCTGAGCGGCACGGGTGTGAGCTGTACCTTATTGGCACCTGGCCCAACCAAAACAGGGTTCAATGAAGTGGCAGGCATCAGCAAAATTGATGGAATTGGGGGCAATCTGGTCTGGGTGTCGGCAGAACGTGTTGCCAAAGAGGCGATTCAAGGCATGCAATGCAATCGTCGGATTGTGATTCCTGGATGGCTTGCTCAAGCCCAAACCCTTGGTGGACGCTATACCCCGCGCATCATCCTGTTACCGATATTAAAGCAAGTCTTTTCGAGGTTAAAAGCATGAGACAGTTGATTAATGACCTGCGAACACCCATCGGCCTTGCTAATCTGGGAAATAAGCTCTATCACAATGCGCAATATTTAACTGCTGTCGTCGAGGTGAATGAGAAGGCGATGGCTCGTTGGTTACCTGCTGGCATGAAGCTGGCCAAACCTGCCAGAGCGGATTTGTTTTGTGCCTATTTCCCAGAAAATGTCTATACAGGGGCGTATCACGAGGCAGGTTTATTTGTGCATATTCAGGTCGGCAATAAAACAGGCATCTTTTGCCCGTGGATGATCTTGGATGATGATCGCGCCATGATTATTGGGCGTGAATTGCTGGGTTATCCGAAAAAAATGGGGGAAATCAGTTGGGACAATAATGGTTCTCGCATTCTCAGTCAGGCATCGCGCCGTGGAACGGTCTTGATTGAAATGGAAGCCAAACTGGGTGAGTTAATAACGGATGCACCACCCATTTTAGGTTTGCCGCATCGCAATATGACAGGTGGTTTAGGCTTAGGTTTACCAAGAGAAGTGCGATTTACTCCAAAAGAACATCCTGTTGAAGTTCGCCGTGTCGAAATGAAATTACGCTTTACCGGTACGGTGAATGATCCTTTGCATGAAATGGGCTTAGGCAAGTTGGTGGATGCGCGTTTGCATCGGGTGGATTTGTCTGGTGGCCTTATTCCGCCCATTCAGATTCCACGGTTACGCACCCCATTATTTTTACTGCGCCAATTTAATCCGCGTGTTTTATAACGGAGGGTCAGGTGATGAATATTGTTGCTGTTTCTTCAAAGCCTACGATTGCTGACTATCGTCAAGTTTCTGCTTCGATTGAGATTCATGTACGTAACATGGATTTTTCTTTTCCAGATGAAATCCCAGAGTTTTGGTTTCACCAGAATCCTTTACTGAGCATGTTGCTGACTGCCTTATCCAGTGCATTTCCTGATGGAGAGCGGCAGTTTATTCATAGCGTGCGCCTTTATCAATCACAGATCAAAGATCCTGTTTTACTGAAACAAGTGCGTGCCTTTATTGGTCAAGAAGCACACCACGGTAAAGAACACGATGTATTGAATGCCATGATGCTGAAAAAGGGTTATCCAGTCGATCGAATTTATAAGCGATTTAAAAAGATGAATCGTTTGATGCAGACACAATTTTCTCCTGCGCATCAGTTGGCGTGTACGGTATGCATGGAGCATCTAACGGCAATTCTTGCGGATTATTTTATTGCGACTGCACCTGAAGATTTGGCTTTGTTTAATGCGCAGGTGAGAAAAATCTGGGCGTGGCATGCCATAGAAGAAACCGAACACAAAGCGGTGGCATTTGATGTGTATCAAAGTTTGGTTAATCGACCTTATTTCCTGAGGTTGGTGATGCTGGAAACAACTCTTTCTTTTGTGATGATCACTATGCGTGGAACCATCGAGCTTTTACAGCATTCAGGCAAACAAGATGATTTGAAAGGGCTATATCAAGGGCTCAGTTATTTGTTTGGACGAAAAGGTTTAATCAGAAGGATTGGCAGGCCGTATCGCGATTTTTTCTCAGCAGATTTTCATCCTTGGCAGCATGACAATCGTAATCAGGTCAATCGACTCAAACAGCAATATTTAGCGTGACCTTTTGGCATCGCAGAGGACCAGCAATCGCGTGGTTTATCTATACATGAATAATTTAGGAAGAATGAAAATGACACAATCTACGTTCTCAAATCCTGCTTTACAGCAACCGCTGCGTTTGGCATGTGGAACTAGCATTCCCAACCGAATTGCAAAGTCCGCCATGAGTGAACAATTGGCAGATCGACATGGCTCGCCGACCACTGATATACAGCAGCTTTATGCCGAATGGGCCAGAGGTGGAACAGGTCTGCTAATCACCGGCAATGTGATGATTGATCATCGTGCCTTTGTTGAGCCAAGAAATGTGGTTTTAGAAGATGAGCAATTCTTGCAGGCCCATAAACTCTGGGCACAAGCAGCACAGGCCAATGGCAGCAAGATTATTATGCAAATCAACCACCCAGGTCGTGTTGCGGTCTTACCCTTATTGAAAAAGCCCATTGCACCATCAGCAGTGGGGCTAGATTTGCCTGCAATGAATCTGATTCGTGTGCCACGTGCGATGTCTGAAACAGAAATATTGGAACAAATTCAGCGTTTTGCAACGACTGCGGCACTTGCTGTAAAAGCAGGTTTTGATGGGGTACAAGTCCATGCTGCCCATGGTTATTTGTTGTCGCAATTCTTATCACCTTTGGCGAATACCCGTACCGATCAATGGGGTGGAAGCCCAGAAAATCGCCGCCGTATTTTGATCGAAACGGTTCGAGTTGTGCGTCAAGCCATTGGTAAAAATAAAATTCTCAGTGTCAAACTGAATTCTGCCGATTTCCAAAAGGGGGGCTTGAGTCAGGAAGAATCGGTGCAGATTGCCTTGGCCTTAGAAGCTGAAGGTATCGATTTACTGGAAGTGTCAGGTGGGAATTATGAGTCACCAGCTCAATTGGGATATGCACCTGAGCGTCAGGCTCAGCGCGATGCCTACTTTCTTGATTATGCCAAGGCATTGCGTCAACACAGCAAATTACCATTGATGCTCACGGGTGGGTTACGCAATGTAGAGCTGATGAATCGTATTGTGGCTGATGGCACTGTAGATTTGGTGGGACTTGCTCGACCATTTGCAATGCAACCTGATCTAGCCAAACAGCTCTTGGCGGGTAAATCCGTTGTTGCTGATGCAAAAATTCCAGCTATTGGCTATAAGCCCGTCGATGCCTATCTGCAACTGGCTTGGCATGCCGCCCAATTCCGTCGTATCAGTCGTGGGCAAAAACCGAAAGCGATTAAGGGCTTGATCAAAACCTTGGTGGCCTTTGGTCCGCGTATGGGATTCAATATTTTGACGCAGGAATAGTGGTCACGAGCTTTTAGATCAGGAGCTAACTTATGAAAGGTTTAATCAAGGAAACCCATCCTATTATTCCTCGACGTCCAGTATTTGATTTTGCAGAAACACCGAGCCACTGGATTTATGATGATCCAATGGCAACGCAGATGCTGAATTTAATTAATCCGATTACCCCTGCACCTGAGCGTTGGTTCTGCCAGACTTTTAGAGATGCACTACCTTTTATTCAAGATGAGCAATTAAAAATAGCTGTGATTGCTTTCATTAAACAGGAAGGTGCGCATAGCTATGGACATACTTTAGGGACGCGGCATATCGAAGCCTTAGGGATTGATTTAAGTCGCTATAGTAAAATGATGAACTGGATATTTAACGACCTACTTGGCCCAAAACCATTGGGTTATGCATTAAAGCACACTCGGTTAAAATCCACGTGGTTAAACACACGCCTTGCCATGGTCGCAGCTGCGGAGCATTTAACCGGCGTGCTAGGACATTGGGTGCTCAATGCTGAGGGACTACAGCAAGCACCTGTCGATGAACAAATGCTACGTTTATTGCAATGGCATGGCGCTGAAGAAGTAGAGCATCGTGAAGTGGCAGATGCGATGTTTCGACACTTTAGTAATAATATTTTGCTACGCACGGGTGCAGCTGTTTTTACTTTTCCTTTATTTATTGTATTGGCCTATATCACCGTAGAAACTTTGGTGGCTAAAGACCCTCAATTGCCACATCGTTTTCGCTATAAAGATTATTTTCGTGCAGCGAGACAGGATCGCGTGCCGCGAGCAAGCTATATTGCACGTGCCTGTTTACGTTATTTTAACCCGAATCATAGTCCCTTAAATGAAGGCTCAACAGCACAAGCCTTGGCTTATTTAAACAATATGCCTGAGTTTAAGCCAACTTAGATAGGAACGCTTCTTTCACTTTAGGCGATGCCTGCCATCATCATTTGAATAGCAGCATCGCTATATTTTTTGAGCACATCAGAATCAGCAGGTGTGGATAAGAACTTAAATGCACCTGCGATAATCATACCGACGATGGCATGCCCAGTCATTTCGGTATCCAGATCCGCTTTTAAATAACCGCATTTAACGCCATTTTTTAAATAGTCTGCGGTAAGTAAGCCACCGAGGTGTAGCAGGTTATGCACCTGTGCTGTCATTTCTTTATCAATTGAAGTGGCTTCGAGCAGAATTAAGCGCACAGCGCGTGGGTTATCTTTGGCAAATTCCTGAAATTTACTGGAAATCCTTTCACATTGCGTTCGATAAGCGTCTAAGGTCGATACTGCATCTGGCGCATTTTCATCGGCCAACAAAGCTGTAATTTTAAACATGGTATCGACAATGACTTTATCCAGAATATCTCGCTTATTCTCAAAATGACGATAGAAAGTACCATGACCGATACCCAGTCTTTTGGCAATGTCAGAGATCGCAGTTTGATGATAACCGCGTTCAGAAAATTCCAAAAAAGCAGCTTCAATAATTTCTGCTTGTAATTGAATACGTTGGCGCTCAGCACGCGAGAGAGTTGTTTGATCATTCATGCCAAAAATTTTATCAGAACTTTATCGGAAATACGATAAAACAAAATTTAAGAAAATTGACACATCATTCCGCAAATGACATTATGTTCCGAATTGGTGATTTTTAACTCAACAAAGGATGTTTAAAATGGGGAATAAACTCAGTTTTTTAAACAAAGTTGTACTCATCACGGGTGGTGGGCGAGGGATTGGTTTAGCCACAGCAATCGCATTCCGAAAACTTGGCGCTAAAGTGGCAATCGGTGATATTGATCTGGAACTGGCGCAACAAGCGGCCATTAAAGTGCAAGGTTTTGGTGGCTATTTGGATGTGCGGGTACAAAACTCATTTCATGAATTAATTGAACAAATTGAAAAAGCACTTGGGCCCGTAGATATCTTGGTGAACAACGCAGGCATTATGCCGATGGGCGCAATGATTGATGAAAGCCCTGCGATTACTGATGCGCAAATTGATATTAATTTACGCGGTGTGATTCATGGCATGAAAGCAGTACTGCCTAAAATGCTGCAACGCCAAACAGGTCATATCGTCAATGTGGCTTCTCTCGCTGGTAAATATCCGATTCCAGGTGCCAGTATTTATTGCGCGACGAAATTTGCAGTGGTAGGACTCACTGCTTCAATGCAACAGGAATTAAGAGACACGCCGATTGGTGTATCCGCTGTTTTACCATCCAAGGTCTTAACCGAATTGTCCTCTGGAACAGGAGACAGTTTGCCGATTCCGACCGTAGAACCGCAAGATGTAGCGAATGCGATTATCAAAGCAGTAGCGCATAATCTGGCTGAAATTGCGGTGCCGAATTATTTAACCCATACCCCGAAAGCTTATGGATTGGTACCGCACTGGTTGAATACAGGGTTCCGTAAATTCATTGGGGATGATCGCATTTTAAAAGGTCTCGATCAGAATGATCGAAAATCCTATACCCAGCGTTTAAACCAATTGGCGCAATCAAAATAAGGATAAGCACTTATGGCTCAAATAGAAAAATTTCATGTGGTGATTATCGGTGCTGGTTTTGCAGGAATTGGCGCAGCGATTAAGTTACAGCAAGCAGGTTTCACCGATATCGTGATCTTGGAAAAAGCCGATGAAATTGGCGGTGTTTGGCGTGCCAATACCTACCCAGGCTGTGCTTGCGATGTTCCATCAGCGCTATATTCCTATTCTTTTGCACCGAATCCACAATGGAGTCGGGTCTTTGCACCGCAGCAAGAGATTAAGACCTATATTCAGACTGTAGCCAGACAATTTGATGTCGAAAAATATGTACGATTTGGTTATGAAATGCAGGAAAGTGCTTGGAATGATCAGGCCAAACATTGGGTCGTTAAAACCAATCAAGGTTTAATTCATGCTCGCTTTGCAATTATGGCGGGTGGACCAATGCATGAGCCTGTGTTGCCAAAAATTACTGGCTTAGAAAGCTTTAATGGGGTTCATTTCCATTCAGCAGAATGGAATCATGATTTTGATTTAACCGGTAAGAAAGTTGCCGTTGTCGGGGCAGGTGCTTCGGCAATTCAATTTGTTCCTGAAATTCAAACCAAAGTTGCAAAACTGACTTTATTTCAACGGACACCGCAATGGGTACTGCCAAAAATGGATCAGAGTCTACCCAAGCTTGCGCAGGCACTGTTTAAAGTATTGCCGGTCACACAGCGCCTAACTCGCTATGGCGTATATGGGGTGTTTGAATCATTAAATTCAAGCATGCATCATCCGAAATTGGTTGGTCAGATTGAGCGTTTAGCCAAGTGGAATATCCGTCTAGGGGTAAAAGACCCCGCATTAAGAGCAAAACTTTTGCCTGATTTTACCATTGGCTGTAAACGGGTGTTGCAATCGAATCAATGGTATCCCGCATTGGCACAATCGAATGTGGATGTCCTACGTAGTGGGGTAAAAGAAGTTCGCGGTAATACCGTGATTGCCAGTGATGGATCGGAACATGAAGTCGATGCCATTATCTTTGGTACAGGCTTTGAAGTGAGTAATCCACCCATTGCCAAGCAGATTCGCAATAAGCATGGCAAAACCATGGATGAGGTGTGGCAGGGCAGTGCCAAAGGTTATCTCGGTACTGTAGTTGAAGGCTGTCCAAATGCTTTTGTGATGTTTGGTCCTAATATTGCCGTGAGTTCATCAGCATTGATCATCATTGAGGCGCAATTGGCGTATATCTTGGATATGTTGAAGAAGGTGCAGGCACAACAGATTGAAAGCGTTGAAATTCGTACTGAAGTATTGCAGCAATATAATGATGAAATCCAGGCAGCATTAAAAAATACAGTCTGGAATACGGGTGGGTGCAGTAGCTATTTTATCGATCGTAATGGACGTAACAGTACTTTATGGCCGTGGACGACTTTTGAAATGCGATCCCGATTATCACAATGTGATCTCAAAGACTATGTACTTGGTTTTACGGATGTCGAAATCAATAAAAAAGCCAGTTAATTCAAAACTGTTTGAGGTAATGTTAGGAGGGATGAATGCAGCAGAAACTAATTGAAACGGGCCTGAAAATAGGTTTGCGGCTGAGTTTTAAGCTGGCCAGTGGTTTGGCTTTGCCTTTTCCTGTTTTGCGTACCGCAATGGAAGTGGGCTCAACTATTTTTAAACCAAGAGCCGATGTTTGGGTCAAACAGATTAAATTGAGAGACTCATTCGACCAACGTATTGTGCATGCTGAAGTTGCAACGCCTGAAGATGAAACTCATGGAGTGTTATTACACTGTCATGGTGGGGCATTTTTTGCAGGTTCATCGAGAACACATCGCGCTTTATCGACCGAGTTCGCTGTACGAGGCAAGGTAAAAGTGTATATGCTGGATTATCGTCGAGCACCAGAACATCCATATCCTGCCGCATTAAATGATGTTAAATCGGTCTATCAACATTTATTGAATGATGGTTGGAAGCCTGAACAGATTATTTTTGGGGGAGATTCTGGTGGTTGTGCTTTGGCCTTAGCCTTAGCCCTTGAACTGAGATCAGCAGGGCATACTTTACCTGCTGGAATGGTGATGATCTCGCCCTATGTTGATATCAGCTTAAGTTCAGCTTCTATTTATAAAAATGCCAAACGTGATCCGATGATTAAAAGCTATGCCTTGAAACGTGGTGGCGATGGGTATCGAGGGCAGTTAGCAGCCCGTAATCCGCTGATTTCTCCAATTTTTGCTGATTTAACCGATCTTCCACCGATGTTGATTCAGGCAGGAAGCGAGGAAATCTTGGTCGATGATGCGACCCATTTAGCTGAACGTGCCCAACAATCTGGTGTGCAGGTGAGTCTGCAGATTTATGAAAATATGTGGCATAACTTCCAGATGTTTAATCGCTTTATTCACAAGTCTGAACAGGCCTTAGATGAAATTGGTAGTTTTATGCAGAAGGTCTTAATCAAGGAGAAATAATTGTTTAGCGTTTTAACTTAAATTTTTAACAACGGTTCATTTTAATTTTAAAGCCTATATTTTTGATGGAGATGAAAGCCATCAAAATTTTAAAAATAAAAAACAGGCATGCAATTCGAATAAATTTAAAACGCATAACTTCACTGCGCATTCTTTTTTTATTCTGATCCATCTTAAACATATTGTTTATTTGTGGACATGTCGTGTGCTTCAAGAATAGCCTAAGCTACTCTTGAAACCTCTCAGGTTTATGATCGCGCTGAGCCTCCACCTAAGACTTTATACAGTTCAATTTGGTTATTGAGCTGAGCTTGTTCGAGTAACAATAACGCTTGTTCAGCTGCATAAGCAGAACGTTGAGCATCCAAGACACTCAAATAACTATCAATTCCTGTACGAAAACGAGCCATTGAGAGTTGATATGTTGCACGACTGGCATCGACTAAACGTCGCTGCGCTATCATCCGTTGGTCCATATTGGCACGAGTGGCGAGAGTATCATTGACCTCGCGAAATGCGGATTGAATCGATTTTTCATAATTCGACAGCGCGATTTGCTGCTCGATTTTTGAAATCTTGAGATTGGTTTGGCGTGTTCCCCAATCAAAGATCGGTAGATCCAGACTGGGGCCAATCGACCAGACCGCATGACCAGATTTAAACAGATCACTGAGTTTGGTCGAAGCATATCCCGTTGAGCCCGTTAAAGAGATGCTTGGAAATAATGCGGCTTTGGCAACTGCAATATTGGCGCCAGTTTCCTGTAATTGATATTCAGCAAGCTTGAGATCAGGACGATTATTGAGTAAATCACTGGGTAAGCCTGTGCCAAAAATGTCACGTGCCGTCATGGTTTTAATAGGCTGTTGTGCCAATAGATGGATTGGAAGCTGTTGACCGACCAACAGATTGAGTAAATTTTGTGCCTGAGCAATTTGGGTCTGATAACGTGCGGCGTCGTGACGCGCTGTTTCGACCGAGATTTCAGACTGGCGTAATGGAAGCTCACTTTCAATGCCTGTGCTGAAACGCTTTTGATTGAGCTGATAAGCATCAAGTTGGGTTTTAAGGGTTTGCTGGGTAAGTTTTAAATGTGCACTGGCAAAGGCGTAATCCAACCAAGCTTGACTGACTTGGCTGATCAGACTGATCTGCATTGCATCACGAGCACTTTGTGTTGCCAGATAGCGATCCAGTGCAGCACCTTTCAGATGACGTATTCGTCCCCAAAAATCCAGTTCATAAGCTGTGATTCCGAGACCCACTTGAAAAGTTGAGCTTGGATTGTTTGGATTACTGACAGAGACTTGGCGTGTCATATTGGCATTCGCACCAATGACAGGCAGCTGATTGTTTTGCGTAATTTGGTACTGTTGCTGTGCCCGCTGAATATTCAGCGTTACCGTCCGCAAATCACGATTATTGCTAAGAGCAAACTCAATCACTTGCACCAAACGAGGATCGGAAAGAAACTCCCGATAACCCTGTGTTGCAATCGAGCGAGCATTAACTTGATGGTTAAAAGTTTCGGCAATATTTGCTTGGATCATCGGTTTTTTGGGGCTGATATTTTGGCATCCACTCAGCGAAATGCCCAAAGTTCCGATCATCATTGCAATACTTGAAATTTTCGACCATGAATCGTGCTGATTCGACAGATTAGAGGGCATGCCGAAGGATAATTTTTTGTTCATGCTTTGTACTCCATCGCCTCAATTTTCTCTAGTTCCTGTACGCGAGCAGAGCTGTGGTTATGTTGTCGTGCCAGCAGACTATAAATGGTCGGTAACACAAACAGCGTAAAGAAGGTGCCAATCAACATTCCACATACAATCACCAAACCAAGACCAAAACGACTATGCGCGCCTGCACCCGTGGCAAACAGTAATGGAATAAGACCAAACACCATTGCTGCCGTGGTCATGAGAATAGGGCGTAAACGAATTTGCGCTGCCTTAAGAATGGCAGCTTGTTTGTTTAGCCCTTCATGGATTTGCAACTCATTGGCGAATTCAACCATCAAAATACCATGCTTACTAATCAGTCCAATTAATGTGACCAGACCAATTTGGGTGTAGATATTGACAGTGGCAAAGCCGAGTGCCAAAGGAATTAATGCTCCACAAATTGACAGTGGCACAGTAATTAAAATAATGAATGGATCAACCAGGCTCTCATATTGCGCAGCCAAAACCAAATAAATCACCACCAATGCAGCCATGAATGCAAATAACAGGGTATTTCCTTCTTGCATATATTGACGAGCATCAGCTTGCCAGTCATGGCTAAACCCTGTGGGTAGTTCGGTGGTGACTTGTTCAAGAAAGGCCAAGGCTTGACCTAGAGAAACACCAGGAGCTGGAATGGCTTGGAAGGTTGCAGCATTTTGTTGATTAAACTGTGTCAGCTTATTCGGTTCGACTGTTTCATTTAAATGCACAACGGTAGAAAGGGGAATCAGTGTGCCTTGATCGGTACGAATAAACTGACGTGTTAAGGCTTGCGGGGTTAAGCGTTGGCTATTGATACTTTGCGGAATGACATCATAGGCACGTCCCAGCATATTGAAACGATTGACATAGTTTTCACCCACCAAGGTTGCCAATGCCTCTCCAATATCTTGCATACGGATACCCAAACTATTGGCTTTGGCCCGATCTACCTCAATTTTCATCATTGGATTATTGAAATCCAGATCACTGTCGACCACCACAAATAGGCCACTTTCACGGGCTTTTTGTTTAATACTCTCCATGGCTTGGTAAATCGTTGAATAGTCTTGAGCACTGCGCAGTACCATCTGGATTGGGAGTCCACCGGTTGAACCTGGCAAAGCTGGATTTTGGAACACAAAAATACTGGTGCCTTCTACCGAACCAACTTTGGCTTGCAGTTCCTGCTGGATGTCATCGGCAGAGCGCGAACGTTCCGCCCATGTGGATAAGGTCGTGCCACCAAAGCTTGCCGCTGGACCATCGGTTCCATTGATAATCCATGTGGTACTGGTTTCGGGCAGTTCCCAGAACACTTTATCCAATTCATAATTGAAGTGTTCTGCATAATTTAGATTGGCATGTTGAGGCGCTTTAATTGCAGTGAGCACACTGGCTTGATCTTCCAGAGGCGCTAACTCTTTTTGTGGCAGTTGATAGAGCAAAGGCAGGCTGGCAAAAACAGCCATGGCAAAGACGACGGTAATCCAGCGATGTTGTAGTGAAAATTGTAGTAAGCGGTGATATACCTGAGTTAAGCGTTCGAAAAACCATTCAGCAGCTTTGGCCATTCGGCCTTCATCCTGTTTGGATTGCAGTAAATAAGAACTCATTACAGGCGAAAGGGTCAGGGCAATCAGCCCAGAAACCAGAACTGCACCTGCAAGCGTTAAGGCAAACTCTTTAAATAATGAGCCTGTTAGTCCCCCCATTAAACCAATCGGTGCATAGACCGCAGCGAGGGTAATCGTCATGGCGATCACGGGACCCGCGACTTCTCGCGCACCCATTAAAGCGGCTGCGATAGGAGACAGACCTTCCTCAATATGACGATGCACGTTTTCTACCACCACAATGGCATCATCCACCACCAATCCAATTGCCAGTACCATGGCCAAGAGGGTAAGTAAGTTAATACTAAAACCAAACAGCAGCATGAGCCCCAAAGCACCGAGCATGGAAAGCGGAATAGTCACCACAGGAATCAATACACTACGTAGCGAACCCAGACAGAGATAGATCACTGCAATCACGATAAGCAGTGCTTCGATAAATGTGTGTAGGACTTCATCAATTGAAGCATCGATAAATCGTGCAGTTTCATAGGCCAGATTGACCTTTACGCTGGGCGGTAAGGTTTTTTCGATCTCAGGTAACTTATCTTTAATGCCTTGTACAATAATAAGCGGATTACCTGTAGGCGTGGCTTGCAAACCAACGAAAATGGCAGGTTTACCATCCATTGAGGCACTGGTTTCAGTTGAAGCTGCACCGAGTTCAACGGTTGCTACATCCTGTAAATGAATGAGGTTTTGACCATCATTGCGAATCACCAGATTTTTAAAATCCTGAATACTGGTGAGATTGGTGGAAACATTGACATTGGAAACCACCAATTCGCCTTTAACCTGACCAGGCGCTGCTTGATAGTTATTTTGTCGAATGGCATTGGCAACATCAGCCGCAGTGACACCGCGACTAGCCAAGCGATCTGCATCCAGCCAAATACGCATGGCTAGACTTTGGCTGCCATAGGTCTGTACTTTGGCTACACCATCAATATTTGACAGCATCGGCTCAACCACTCGTGACAGATAATCCGTCAATTCAGGCATAGACAGTTGTTCGCTTGAAAAGCCAATATAGGCGACATCCGTCGATTCACCCGATGAACGTTCAATTACGGGATCAAATGCCTGTTCGGGTAACTTGTAGCGAACCTGATTCACTTTGGCCATGACTTCAGTTAAGGCTTGGGTTGAGTCACGATTTAGCTGCATGCGTAACGTGATACTACTACGCCCTTGCACTGAGGAAGAACTGAGATAATCAATTCCTTCAACAGAGGAAACCGCTTGTGCAATCGGTTGTGTAACGAAGCCCTGCATCAGTTCAGCAGATGCGCCAGGATATTCGGTACTGATGTTGATGGTGGAGCTTTCAAGCAGAGGATATTGGCGAATCGGCAATTTATTCAGGGAAAATAGGCCAGCCAACAAAATCAGCGTACTCACAACCAAGGCCAGTACAGGGCGTTTCACAAAAAGATCGGTAAATTTCATGCTAGGTCGCTCCTTAGATTTTGGCTTTTGCTAAGGTGGATTGCGACTGTTGCAAGGTGTCTTCTGTTGCTTCAACCTGCATACCATCGCTTAATCTCAACTGACCAGATACGACAACTTGATCGCCTGCTTTAACACCAGATTGAACTTCGACCCAACCTTGATGACGCTCACCAAGCTCTACTGCCACACGTTGTACGGTAAGTTTCTTGTTGTCATGTTTAACTAGAAAGACTGTATTGCCATAAGCGGTATAGGTAATCGCAGTTTCAGGCAGCACGAGACTCGGAAGATTGGCTTCTTGTATGTCCAATTTTGCATACATTCCTGGCTTTAACTGCTGATGCTGATTATTGAGCGTGGCTTGCCCTGTGATCGTTCTTGATTTGGAGATCATGGGTTCAATCGCATTCACAACCGCAGAGAAACTTTGCTCGGGAAATGCATCTATTTTAAGTTGCACCGATTGCCCCGTTTTTAAACGGGCCGCCAGTTGTTCATCCAGTGTGAAATTGGCAAGCAGTTGTTGGGTATCGACCAAATTGGCAATGCCTGTACCTGCCTGTAGATATTGGCCTTGGTGGACTTGACGTATTCCAATAATTCCCGAGAATGGTGCACGGATTGATTTCTGTTGAATGGTCGCTTGCAGTTGCTGAATTTCGGCACGCGTCATATCTCGATCGGCCAAGGCGGTATCCATTTCCGCACGCGAAATCGCATGGCTATCGATTAACTGTTTGGTCCGGTTATAGGTCATTTCGGCCTGTTTCAGCTTAGCTTGCAGTTGACCTAGATTGCCTTGTTCAACATTGGTTTTGAGCTGAACAAGCAATTGTCCTTTTTTAACGTACTGTCCAGATTGGAAATAAATTTGTTCAATGACACCTGTGCTTTCAGATGAAACTTGGACTTGTCGTATCGCCTCTAACTCGCCAATACTGGATAATGTTCGAGGCGTAATCTGTTGTTTGACAGTGCTGAGTGCAACTTTGACAGGTGGGTAGCTATAAGATGAAGGACTGTTTGCTGAACGTGATTTAAAATAAAAATAAGCTGCAACAGCAATGACAACTAAAATCATGATGATGAGCAAAATACGCAGTTGAGTTTTCATGCGAGTACTCCACAGAGCTTAAGCTGTTGACGAAAATGGCTGGCAATTGCAGTCCCGATAAGACCACCAATCACCGAGATATGTTCAAGCGCGAAATAGAGAGAAATTTGCGCTTGCAGACCAGACATGTTCCAGAAGGTATGTACGATAAAAATCGTCACTGTTAAAAAGACTGAAAGTAGGGCAGCACCAAGCCAGATATGGCGATCAAACAGAATGCAATAGGCACCAGCCAGTAGAATCAGCGCAGAGCCATAATTAAACAGCCAAGTGGGTTCTAAACCCGCGGCTTGCATTTCTTGAAATCCCGCTTCCACATCGAGCACTTTGCTGAGGCCTGAGCTGAAAAATAAAAGTGCCAGACAGCATCTGGACAGTGTCCATAACCATTGGCTTTCCAAACTCAATTTAATGAAGTAAGGCATGAGCGTTTTTCCCGAAGAATCAGACTGAATGATGAAAAACATTAAAAATTAATTGCTTATTTGCATTTACGAATGCAGTGCCAAGCAGTCTAAAACCTCAAGTTATATTTAGGTCAATGGGTTTTGATGAGAAAAATGAGTCATTAAAAGGTCGGTTTAAAAGTGGAGTAAGAGGCGTAGGATGCTTTGTATCGAAATGATTTTGGTTGTGTGAATGTAGAGGAAAAGTCGCATTTCAGAAGGATAAACTGTCGCTTGAATTGACAAAGTTCTTTGCTCTGAACTATAAAACCTAAAGTAATATTGAGATATGCAGTAAATGACACCAGAACGAAAAATAAATATCAATCGAATGCTGACCGTAGGAGAAGTTGCTAAACGTAGCGGTGTAGCGGTTTCAACGCTGCATTTTTATGAGTCAAAAGGATTGATTAAAAGTATTCGAACCAACGGCAATCAACGCCGTTTTCCTTTGTCTGTGTTGCGCTATATCGGGATTATCAAAGTTGCACAAAAAGTTGGAATTTCATTGGATGAAATTAAAAATGCGCTGAGTATTTATCCTGTAGGCAGTAAGCTCACTGCAGAACAGTGGGCTGAACTTTCTTCACGTTGGCGTGAGGATTTAGATGCACGGATTCAAAAACTGACACGTTTAAGAGATGAAATGGACTGGTGTATTGGCTGTGGATGTTTATCTTTGGAACAATGCCGTTTGCGCAACCCCGAAGATATATTGGGTGAGGATGGCGCAGGTCCACGTATTTTAGAGCGAGAGGATGATTCAATGCTAAATTTATTAAATGATTGAAAAATAATAATTATAAATAGTATCTAAGCTTACTCTATTTGAGACTTTTAAGCTGCTTTTGTGGTGTGTATTGTCTTACTTGAAAAAATCTGGATACGCTATTTATGTGTATTTTTTGATCTGTAGATAAAATTATGAATTGTAGTGGCCGTGGCGAAGAGTTATTAAACTACTAAGATTATAGTTATTAAAAATAATCTCAGTAATAATATATTTATAAAGAAATAGTTAGACTAAATCAGTTTAGATATAATTTTTATACTAGATTGCATATTTAAATTAACGAATTGATATTTAATTTATTATTTTTTCAAATAATCTTTATTTTGTCAAAAATAGTATGGCATACAGGTTGGAGTAGAGATTTTCTAAACCAACCCTATGAGGTTTTAAATTATCGAGCGTGGCAAGTTGTTACTTCATTCTGGCAACTACATTTACCAGCAGGTGGTAATGGACCATTTGGTTGGCCCAAGCATTGATCATAAGCAAAAGTAGTCGTTGAAAAGAAAGAACAAAGCAAGCTTGATAGAACAATTTTACGTAAAGTTTTCATATTTTTTCCATTTATAATAAAAATAACATTTTATTGATAATAATAATCATTATCAATTTAATTGTAAAAGTTTTCTCTTTTTTTGCAATAGATAGAAAAAGTTTAGTAAGTGTTCAGTTTTAGCAAAATGAAGGGTTGTATATGGATAACAGTGATCAAAAAATTGAAACAAACGTAAGGCTGTTTCATTTGAGTATTTTATAAAAAAACTTTTAATTCAAAATCATAGGTGAATTTTCCCAATTCGGTAAAATAAATCCAACAAAAAAGTGACGTAAATTGTCATAAATAGACGGTTCTGTATGGAATGAAATCAATATTTTGATTAAAATTCGCTAAATTTAAGCAGATAATCTATAAAAAAGATGTCGAATAATATATTTCAGGCTTTAGAGAGTTTGGGGCTTACAGCACAGAAACGTGCGATTCATGCCCAGTTTTCAAATTCATCTTTGAATAGTCAAGTTTTCTTGCAACGTATCGATGGTCTCCATCAGCTGAATCATGGCATTGATCTACAGTTACTTTGTCTTTCGACCAATGCGATTATCCCTTTAAAAAGTTTTATCGGCAGTCAGGTTGCGATTGATATTGTAACGGATAAAGCTGAACTTACGCGTATTACAGGTATCGTAACCCACGCTGATATTGGTGCAAGTGACGGTTCACTGACGATTTATCGACTTGGTGTGCAAGATCCGACCGCCTTATGGAAACACCGCCGTAACAGCCGTGTTTTTATGGCGAAATCAGTGATCGATGTAATTCAGACCATTTTTAAAGAATGGCAATCCAAGAATTCATTATTTGCGGCGAGTTTAAGTTTGGATTTAAGTGGTTTAAGTCAGCAATACGACATTCGACCCTTTATTATGCAGAGTAATGAAACTGATTATGACTTTCTCACGCGTTTGATGCGAAGCGAAGGGATTAACTGGTTAATTGATGAGGCTCAACTCAAAGTATCGAATTCAAGCGAACAAATTCAGGCGCAGAAACTTCGATTAATCGATGACAATAATCAATATAAAGCCTTAGACCGCCGTAATATCCGTTTTCATCGTAGTAGTGCCACTGAAACACAAGATAGCATCACCACATTTGTGGCACAGCGTTCACTACAACCGAGCGCGGTACACATGCAACGTTGGCAAGCCGATGCTTTGGAACAGGATGAAGGTGCAGGGAGTGTTCAAAGTAAACACAGCCATAGTGATCAGCACGATAACCAGCAACTTGCTTTAGAGCAGGCATGGCATTTTTCACCTGCATGGATTCAAGATTTAAACGGTGAGGATGGTACGACCAAAGCGGGCAATGCTCAGATAGAGAAACTGAATCAGAACTTAAGCCAATATTATGATTCGCAGGCCAAGCAATTTGTTGCGACATCTACAGTGCGCGATACTCATGTCGGCTACTGGTTTGAACTGAATGAACATCCTGAGATTGATCAGCATTCAGGAGCAGATAAAGAGTTTTTGATCAGCTCGAAAACCTTTTATAACCAGAATAATTTACCCAAAGATTTAAATGATCAAGTCGCGACTTTGCTTCAACAAAGTCATTGGCAAAGTAGTCCTTTCCATCATGCTGAATCTGATGAACGCCAAGCGAATCAATTAACACTGCAACGACGAAATATTAGTCTGGTACCAGAATACAACCCGCTACAACATCGACCTGTGACACATCCACAACGCGCCAAAGTTGTGGGGCCAAGTGGAGAGGAAATTCATGTCGATGAATGGGGCAGAATTAAAGTCCGTTTCTTGTTTACCCGTACAGAAGACCATAGCCATGATGGTGGTGCGGGTGCCAATGACAATGATACCGATTCTGCATGGGTTGATGTATTAACCCCCTGGGCAGGTGAAGGCTATGGTGCACGGTTCTTGCCGCGGATTGGTGAGATCGTGGTGATCAACTTCTTTGATGGCAATATTGATCGTCCTTATGTGGTTGGGCGGATACATGAAGCACAGCGCAGCCCAACCAAGTTTGACAATGCGGGCAAGTTGCCTGATACCAAGAAACTAGCAGGAATTAAATCTAAAGAATATCAAGGTGAAGGTTTTAACCAACTTCGTTTTGATGACACTACGGGTCAGATCAGCGCACAACTACAAAGTAGCCATGCCGCTAGCCAACTCAATCTCGGTAAACTCAGCCATCCCAAAGATAAAGCTGAAAGCGAAGATCGTGGTGAAGGCTTTGAACTTAGGACTGACCAATGGGGGGCAGTGCGTGCAGGGCAAGGCTTATTGCTCAGTACACAGAAACAGGATCAGGCGCAAGGTGAACATCTCGATGCTGAAGCAGCTAAACAGCAGATTGAAAGTAATCAAAGTAATGCCAAAGCATTAAGCGAAGTTGCCAAGAATCAACAAACGGATGAAATTGAATCAGTTGAGCAATTAAAACAATTTGCTGAACAGATTGAGGCAAAGATTGCCAAATTTAATAAAGCGTTGTTGTTACTTCATTCGCCTGCAGGCATTGGTTTAAGTAGCAATGAAGATATTCATATTTCTGCAGATGGGCAGATCAATCAGATTGCAGGCGATAGTATTAATTTAAGTACGCAGAAGAATCTGATTGGCCATGCTCAAAATAGAATTAGTCTTTTTGCAGCGCAGAATGGCATTAAGCAGGTGGCTGCCAAAGGTAAGTTTGAAGTGCATGCTCAATCGGATGGGATGGACTTGCTCGCCAAACAGGGGATTCAGATCATTTCGACCGAAGACCGTATTGAGATCACCAGCCCTAAGGAAATTGTGATTACCGCAGGTGGTTCTCAAATCAAGTTGAATGGCTCAGGGATTTTCCCGACAACGGGTGGCAAGTTTGAGGTGAAAGCGGGGCAGCATTTATTTATGGGTGGGGCGAAAGCAAATTCAGTATTACCTCATTTACCTGTGATGAATTTAAAACCTGATGATTTGGTTCTGGAGTATTTACATAGTGATGGTTCGCCTGTTAAAGGCGCTGACTTTGAAGTCTTGCTTTCAGATGGATCTATACGAAAAGGAAAATTAGATGCATTGGGCAAAGCTGTGGTGAGTGGTGTTCCCGCAGGCAAAGCCAAAATACAGTATGGAGAAGACCAAAGTAAGGATGAATATCCGTCTGCAGAAGTTGATGATTGGTTTTTAGATTCTGATTCAGATAGTAGTAAAGAATAAAAACGAGAGAAGAAAATGCCAAATCCTCAAAATCAACAATTCTGGAATCAAATAGCTAAACGTTCTACTGAAATTCAGAAAGAATTTTGGTATGGAGCAGAAAAATTAGCGAAATACTTGAACGATAATCCTGCTCAATATAGTCGCTATATGACTTATGATACGAGCAAACCTGATCCTAAGTGGCCTTGGTGGAAAACAGCATTATTTTATATTGGACAGTCTCAATATAATCAGAGCGTGACAAGTTACAATAGTAGTCAAATTATTTTGGAAAAGAGTAGTTGGCTATGGGGAATGTTACAAGGGGATTTTAATAAAAGTCCGTCGATGTCTCAATTAATAGTTGGTGGCTTAATCAGTTTAATTCCTGTTGTTGATCAGGTTTGTGATGTTCGTGATTTAATTGCAAATAGTATTACCTTATCTGATGAAAAAAGTAGAAACACAGAGAACTATATGGCACTTGCACTTACTTCTATTGGAGTGATTCCAGAGGTAGGTTCTGCTATTAAGTCCGTTGTTCAGTTAAGGAAAGCAAAGGATTTCTCCAAAATAAAGTTATTTAAAACGATGGAGTACTATGAAGAGCTACTTAGTAAATTTAAGGTGAATTGTCCTTGGGGCAAAGCACCAGAGGCATGGTTAAGGTCCAAGCCTTGGAAGGCGATGGCAACCAGAGCTTACAATGCATTAAAAAATAATATTAATCGTATTTTGACCGTCATTAATGAGTGCTTAAAGAAATTTAATGGTGCTTTGAGAAATGCCTTGGTTCGATTCCAAGCAACTTTGAATCATATTCTTAAAACGATTAAGCAATATATTGATAAGCTTTGTGATGAAGTCGAAAGGGCAATGGCAAGTATCTTACCTCAACCACCACTAGCGATGGCAGGGGCTGGAAATGCAGGTAGGCATAATACTCCAACAGGACGTTATGAGGCGAATGTTGGCTCGGGTAAGAAAACAGAAGTTACTAATAAGCAAAAGAAAGAAGTACCAGAAAAAGAGAAACCAAAAGATAAAGATATAAACAATCCTTGTACTTTAAGACCTTATAAGCCTGATACATGTAAACCACAAGGTAAAACAGGTCATCATGTGGTACCTGATAGAGCTTTTAGATTAGGACTAAGGACAGATACTAGTAATCGGATTCCAGGAGCAATTACAGAAGGGCAAGGCTTGGTTGTATGTGTAACTGGAAAAGGGCGGCAGCTTCAGCACGGACAAATCCATTCCTATTATGATAAAAAAGAAAGGGTATTAGGAAAAGTATCAAATCCTAAAGGTGTGACAACATTGGAAAAGCTTGAATTAATAGGGGCAATTTCAGTTTCAAAAGTGTTGAAATGTAATAAAGCTCTACTTTTAGCAGAATTAAGAACTTATCATTTAGGATATGGTATGGGACCTGATTTTAAAGTTACAGCTGATCCAACTGGAAAAATGTCAATAGACTCAAATATTTTTAAACCAGCTTCCAATACAAAACAAGGTGGGAAAAAACTATGACGCAGATATCATCTGTAACTTTCAACGCAGCATGTGCTATCTCAGATGATATGGTATATGTATCGAGCTCATTGGATAAATTTGATGATAATCAGCAATTTAGTCGATTGTTTATGTATGATTGTACTGAAGATAATGGGCAAGGATGGTATTATCATGATGTTAATTTTATTGTAGTGGATGTATGTTTCTATAATGTTGAAAATAATAAAAAGTTAGTTGCATTAAGTGATGAAGGTGAGATTGAGGAGTTTGATGGTGAAAATAGTAAATTTAAACATATAGATGGAGCTGGTTTAAATAACGATCGTGGTTATCTCTCTAAAATAAAATTTCAAAATGGCAAGTTATTTGCTTGTGGATATGATGGTCAGGTTTATGTTAATGATTTTAAGTGGTCTGACATCTCAAGTGGTTTAAATATTAATGATAATCAGGCGTTAGATTTTGATTCGCTTGATCATGAAGATGATATTTCTGTTATTGATATATGTGAGGTGGATGGTAATTATTTCTGTGTAGGTCGTATTGGAGATAATGGGCTAATTGCTAATTATGATGGTAATCAATGGAATATATTGAAAAAAGTTACACCTGCTACACTATATTCAATTCTTTTGAAAGAAGATGGTAAATTAATTGTATGTGGAACATATGGGAATTTAATAGAAATTAATGATAATACTGATTTTAGCCGTAAAACAAACTTAAGTATAAAAGATGATTTCTATTCTTTAACTGAATTTAATGGCGTAGTTTATATAGGTTCAGCATGTGGTCTATATAAATTTCATGAAAATGAAATTACCAAAGTTAATGTTCATGAGGAGATTGATAGTAATCTTGTATTTAAAGTGGATTGTACTGAAAATATTTTATGGATTTTTACGAATAAGCTTGTGGGCAGATATGATGGGGTTTCTTGGAGGATTTTTGATCATCCTGATAATAAAGAATACCAGAAAATATCTTTAACTGTTAGTGCTAATGAAAAATGTCCTAAGTCAGGATACTGGTATACGGTTGCGAAACCTAATTCAAGAGATTATTTTAGACAAGGTGATTCTTTCCCTCAATTAGTCACTGATTGGGGCGAAGTATATTGGCAATTCGATGGTGAGTAATGGTTATATTTATTAGATCAAATATATGAAAAATCCTATTACATTTACTTCAGGATGCGCTATTAGTGCCCATAGATTCTGTTTATCAGCAAATATTGATGAATTGGATACATGGGATTGCTTTAGTAAAACAATAATTTATAAACATTTTGAACAGCAAAACTGGTCATGTTTGGATTTGGAAGGATGGAAAGTTATTTCAGTTGCTTACCAAAGTAGAGAGGGCGAACCTTCCATTATATCGCTTGATCAAGAGGGGGATGTAGGAATATTTCAACAAAGCAATAATGAGCATCAAGAAATTAGATATAAATTAGAAGAAAAAGTTTATGGGAAATTTAATCATATCCGTGTAATTAATGGTGATCTTTATGCTTGTGGAGATGGAAGTCAAGTCTATAAGAATAACCAGAATGAATGGAAATCTATTGGAGTAGGACTGGAAGAAGACCCTATTGAATTGAAAAATCAGGATTTATCCTTTTTAGAATATGAAAGTGATTTAGATTTTAATCGATGCTTTTATGATATAAATGGATTTAATAACAATGCTTTATATGTATGTGGGACAAAAAAAGAAGATGAATTTATTGCTTTCTTTAATGGTAATAATTGGATAGAGGTTAATCGAATTTCGACATCTGCATTGTATGGGATTACGTTATGTCCAGATGGGAAAAATATTTTAATTACTGGGCAAGATGGCACACTTCTGGAAGGGAATATAGATGATGGGTTTAAAAGTCTAAAAAATAGAAGTATAAATTCGACTTTTTATAATGCAGCATTTTATCAAGAGGCTATATATATAGCTTCAGAGCAGGGACTATATGTATATGCAGATTCTGATTATTCCATCGTTCCTGAGTTAAGTGATATACAAGGGGTCATCTCTGTTGACGAAAAAGATGGAGTTCTTTGGGTACTTAGCTATAAGCAATTGATTCGATTTGATGGAAAAACATGGGATAGAATTAATCATCCAGATAATGATGAAATACAATATGGGCAATTAAAATGTAGAGTTGGAGAAATCTGCCCTAGGTCAGGAGATTGGTGGAGTCCAGCAATTAATATGGAAAAACGTCATTTTGATCAAGGTGAAACAATGCCTGAAATTCCGAATAATCCTTGGGGTGAAACCATTTGGTATTTAGATATAGAGAGCAATGATTGAATCATTTGAGAAAAAGCCATCCTCATTTGGATGGTTTTTTTTAATTCTACTAAGTAATCTAAGAATATGGTGGAGGAACCAGTTCAATCAGTTAACAAATGAATATTCATAAGCATCTAAGTAAAAGCAATGAAGACATATTGTCATAGCAAAAGAGGCAGACAATAAGGCAAAAATTTTTGACAAATCACGCGATAAAAGAATTAGATAAAGGTACTTTTTATGAGTTTTTTGACTGAAAGAAGACAACAGTTTTTGACGGAAGTAAATTTTCATGGCACTAGGGATTTAACTTTGCGTGTAATGCAAAGGCAAAAAGATAATTTGAGTAAATCAGAAGGTGCTGATGTTGGATGGCATTTATCAATGTGGTTTGGTATAGCTGAAGGGACATTTAATAATTTTATATTGTCATATACCGCTGGTGAGTCTATTGAAAGTTTACGCTATGCATTAGAAAATGTAGTTGTTGCTTATGAAAATTATTTAAAGGCATTATTACAAAATAGCGGTGATCCAAATGAAATGGCATTTCCAATAAGATCTTTTGATGGGTATTGTCCTTATTTATGGCTAATAAGCTTATGTTATTTATTGCATCGACAGGATTTATTACCAAGAGTTGCTCGTCTAGTTGATGGTGAGGATGAGGAAAATGCAGGTATTGATTTCAATATAGAAGAGCTTCTTAATTACTCTAAAGAGTTAGAGCGGTATGAAACTGATGATTGTGTTTCTGGATGTTACGGTCTTTTTGCTGATGCATTAAGTGAACCTAATAAAATACAAGCATTAAACTTATTAAATGATTTTCTAAAAAATGGTATAAGGATTTATCAGCAGCTCCTTGACATGATAGTCATTTAAGTGATGACGGAAATTTTGGGTATTGGGCTTTCGAAGCAGGTGCAGCAGTCTACTTATTAGAAATTGAAGACGATAGCAGTCTTCATCAATATTTATATTATCCGAAAGATTTAGTTCAATTTGCGAAGACTTTTGTACCACTAGCAAATGATGTTAGCAATAAGCAAGGAAATCAGCTTAGATGTGAAGCTGGTGAAAATTGCCCAAAAACAGGTGACTGGTATAGTCCCGCTAATAATATGGAAAAGCGTCATTTTAAGCAAGGCGAAAAGATGCCTGAGATTAAAAACAATCCATGGGGATTGACGATTTGGTATTTAGTGGAATAAGAATAGTGCCCTATAGGGCATTATTTGTTTGGAATAAATATGGATTTTGAAAATAAGAAAAGACAGCTTTTTATAACAGAGAGATATTGTATAAAATCGAAGGAATATCATGAAGAAGGAATTTCTTTATATCTAGAAAGTGATGCATATGAAGATGATGAATATAATTGTGGCGAGGCATCTAGATGGCAATCCATTACACTTACATATTGGGATTTGCTTCTTTTAGGGTATACGTCTGGAGAACCTATAGAAGAGCTTATTTCTTCATTTGAAAATATAGTAGCTGGTTATACGAAACAGGCAGAAGCATTAGCAGTTTTTAAAGGAACAGCTAAGCCATCAGTTATTAATGGTGAAGGTGGTTTTATTGCATTAACAATGATTAGTTTGGCTGTGTTACTTAATCAGAAAAACACGTTGCCAACTATAAAAGAGCTAATCAATGGAGGAAATGAAGACCAATAAGGAGAGGATAAGGTAATAAATAAATTTTTCAAAATTTTAGACTCTAAGCATCCCGATACAAATAAAGATGGAGTTTACAGTTATGATTACTCTCATTTATGCGATGTGATAGACAATCTTTTAGATAAAGATGATAAAGCGCATGCTCTTGAAGTACTAGATAATTATTTATCAGATTGGTATGGGATTCATAAAAACACGCTTTGGTATAATAGTCACTTAGATTTAGATAATAGTTTTTCATATGTGGGATATTGGGCATTTGAGGCCGCTTTTTTAGTGTACATGTTTGACTTGGATGATACTTCTTTACATAAGTATTTATATTACCCAAAAGATATCGTACAGTGGATTAGACATATTGAAAAATAACAATTGGATTAAAGCCCCATACATGATGAGGCTTTAATTTTTTGCACTAATCTATTTTAAATCTACTTTATTGCCTTCCTAGCTCCGCTTGTCCTGTATGCCAACCACCACCTAAAGCACGGATGAGATCCACACTGGCAATCATCCGGCTGCCATGAAGCTGCGCAGCCAATTGTTCCTGTTGCAAGATACTCCGATCAGAATCAATCACATCCAGATAGCTGATACTGCCTTCACGATAACGCAAATGTGAAAGCTGATTGCCATGTCGGGATGAAGCAAGTGCCTGACCCTGTGCCTGTATTTGCTGATCCAGAATACGTTGATCAGACAAACCATTTTCAACCTCACGGAAAGCATTCAGCACGGTCTGTCGATAATTGGCCACGCTTTGCTCATAGCCTGCACGTGCCTGAGCGACGCCCGCCTTACGTTGTCCGCCGTCAAATAACGGTAAAGACAAAATTGTACCCGCAACAGGGCCGAGTAAAAAAGTTCGACTCGACCATTTGCCTAAATCACCTAAACTTGCAGATTCATAACCCAGTGCACCTGTAAGATCAAGTTTGGGGAAAAAGGCAGCACGTGCAATACCGATTCGGGCGTTATCGGCTGCCATAGCGCGTTCTGCGGCAGCAATGTCAGAACGACGTTCAAGCAGCGTCGACGGTAAACCCGCAGGCAGGCGAATTGCAACGGCCGACAAGGGTTGAATCGCTAAGCTGAAATCAGCAGGGGGTTTACCAAGTAATACCGCCAATGCGTGTTCGGTATTGGCTCGACTCCGTGCAATGCTGAGTGCATTGGTCTGTGCGGTAGAAAGTTCAGTCTGTGCACGAGAAGCATCAAGATCACTGACCAAGCCATTGCGATAACGTGCTTGAATCAAATTTTGATTCTCTCTCAGTAATTTGATGTTTTGCGCATAGATTGCTTGTTCAGCATCGAATTGACGAATCAAAAAATAAGCTTGGGCAACATCGGCTTGCAGTGCTAACAATGCTGAATGATACAAAGCTTCTTGTTGCTGCACATCAGCCGTTGCTGCATTGACACTACTGGCAATCCGTCCAAATAGGTCCAGTTCATAGGAGACATTGGCTTGTGCTCGCCACAGTGTACGTGCAGAAGTCGATGCATCCGAATCAAGTCCTAAAGAAGCGGGTGAAGGCTTTTGACGGGTCGAGCCAAAACCTGCGCCGATGCTAGGTAAGCGTTCAGCTTGCGCAGCAGACCTCAAGGCGCGTGATGCCTGAATATTGGCTGCTGCCGCTTTTAGATTCTGGTTCCCCGCAATTGCTTGATGTTCCAGATCATTCAGCTGTGGATCATTAAAAATTTGCCACCATTCACCACGAGATTGTGTATCAGCGGGTTGGGCAATGCTCCAGTTAGGATCATCCAGTTTGGCATCCGCTTCTTTAAATTGTAGTGGAATAATAACCTTGGCTGGCTGATATTCAGGTGCCAATGAGCAGCCTGCAAGCAGCAGGCTTCCCATGAGCGAGGAGAGTATCCAGTGTGGTTTGAATCCTGTCATATCCTGCTCCTTAGTGATCATGTGAACTGTGCAATGGTGCTTCATGCACAGCTGCCGAATGCAGTTTATGTTTGCTGTTCAGGGTACGAATCAACACATAGAAGGCAGGCGTCAGGAACAAACCAAAGAAGGTAACCCCAATCATGCCAAAGAATACGGCAACACCCATGGCATGGCGCATTTCAGCACCTGCGCCTGTTGATGTGACTAACGGTACTACACCCATAATGAAGGCGATTGAAGTCATCAGGATCGGACGCAAACGTAAACGGCTGGCTTCTACCGCGGCATTGAATGCAGTCGCGCCTTGCATTTCCAGTTCTCGGGCAAATTCGACAATCAAAATGGCATTCTTACAGGCTAGCCCGACCAGTACCATCAAGCCGATTTGGGTAAAGATATTGTTATCTCCACCTGTGAGCCAAACGCCTGTCAGTGCTGCCAAGATACCCATTGGGACAATTAGGATCACAGCCAATGGTAAAGTGAGGCTTTCATATTGAGCTGCCAAGACCAAGAACACCAACAACACGCTGATCGGGAAGACCCACAATCCAGCATTACCTGCCAAGATTTTTTGATAGGTCAGGTCGGTCCATTCGAATTTTACGCCACGTGGCAAGGTTTCAGCGGCAATTCGTTCAACTGCTGCTTCGGCTTGGCTCGATGAATAGCCCGGTGCAGGACCACCGTTAATATCCGCTGCGGTATAGCCGTTATAGCGCACCACCATTTCTGGGCCATAGGTTTCAGTGACATTGACCAGAGAAGACAGTGGCACCATTTGCCCAGCATTGTTACGGGTTTTAAGCTGTAAAATATCTTCTGGATTGGCACGGAATGGTGCATCGGCTTGAGCACGTACCTGATAGACGCGACCAAAGCGGTTAAAGTCATTCACATATTGTGAACCGAGATAAATCTGCATGGTGCTAAATACATCGGTGACTGCAACGCCTTGTTGTTTGGCTTTGACCCGATCCAGATCAACATTCAGTTGCGGCACATTGATTTGATAGCTAGAGAACATTGGCCCCAACTCAGGTGCAGATTGTGCCGCTTTCATAAAGGATTGTGCTGCATTATTTAACTCGGCATAGCCTAAAGCACCACGATCTTCCAGCTGGAGTTTAAAGCCGCCCATGGTGCCGAGACCCATCACGGGTGGTGGTGGGAAGACCGCAATATAAGCATCTTGAATCGCTGAATATTTCTGATTTAAGGCACCAGCAATGGCATTGGCAGAAAGATCAGCTGCTTTGCGTTCAGCGAAAGGTTTTAAGGTGACAAAGACGATCCCGGCACTGGAACTGTTGGTAAAACCATTAATCGATAAACCTGGGAAAGCCACCGCACTTTCTACACCAGGCTGTTTTAGCGCGGCATCACTCATTTTACGGATGACATTTTCGGTTCGATCCAGTGAAGCACCATTGGGTAGTTGGGCAAAGCTGATCAGGTACTGCTTATCTTGCGCAGGCACAAAACCACCCGGAACAATATAAGAAATACCAATGGTCAGGCCAAGCAGGGCTGCATATACGCCCATGGCTGAGGCTTTATGGGAAATGACTCGATTCACCCCTCGACCATATTGATCCGAGGCACGTGAGAACACACGGTTAAACAGTGCGAAGAAGCGTCCGAAGACACGGTTCATCACACGGGTCAAAAAGTCAGGTTTAGCATCATGTCCTTTGAGCAACATGGCTGCTAAAGCAGGAGATAGAGTGAGTGAGTTAAACGCTGAAATCACGGTTGAGATGGCAATGGTCATGGCGAATTGCTTATAGAATTGCCCAGTTAATCCTGTCATAAAGGCGAGTGGGACAAACACGGCAACCAGTGTCAACGCAATCGCGATAATCGGTCCGCTGACTTCACGCATGGCACGATAAGTGGCATCCCTTGGACTCAGACCTGCTTCAATATTTCGCTCGACATTTTCCACCACCACAATGGCATCATCGACCACAATCCCGATGGCGAGTACCATCCCGAACAGTGACAGGGCATTGATGGAATAACCAAAGGCCAGCATCAAGGCGAAGGTACCAATGATTGAAACAGGCACTGCCAGTAACGGAATAATTGAAGCACGCCATGTTTGTAAGAACAGGATCACGACGACAACCACCAGCGCAATCGCTTCAAGCAAAGTGTGAATCACTGCTTTAATACTTGAGCGTACAAATTGGGTCGGGTCGTAAACGATGTCGTATTTAATCGAAGATGGAAAATCTTTGGACAGTTCCGCCATGGTGCTACGTACTTGGTCAGAGACCTGTAAGGCATTGGCACCCGGTGCTTGGAAAATTGGAATCGCCACCGCCTGTTTATTGTCCAGCAATGAGCGTAAACCATATTGCGAAGCAGCAAGTTCAACACGCGCGACATCACCGAGTCGAGTCACTGCACCATCCGCAGCTGTTTTTACAACAATATCGGCAAATTCCTGTTCGGTACTTAAACGACCTTGTGCATTCACCGAGAGCTGTAAAGGCGAATTGTTTGGCGCAGCACCGATGGTTCCTGCAGCGACTTGAATATTCTGTTCACGAATCGCGTTGACAATTTCAGTGGCGGTGAGGTTACGTTGCGCCACTTTTTGTGGGTCCAACCATACGCGCATGGCGTAATCACCAGAACCAAACAGGCCGACTTCACCCACACCTTGTAAGCGTGCCAGACGGTCTTTGACATTGAGTACGGCATAGTTACGCAAGTAGGTCATGTCATAGCGATTGTCTGGTGAGGTGAGATGCGCCACCATGGTCAAGGTTGGTGAACTTTTCAGCGTAGTCACGCCGAGACGTTGTACATCTTCAGGTAAACGTGGCAAAGCCTGAGAAACCCGATTCTGTACCAGTTGTTGTGCTTTATCTGGATCAATCCCAAGCTTGAAATTGACGGTAATGGTTAAGTTACCATCGCTGTTGGCTTGAGACTGCATATACAGCATGTTCTCAACACCATTGATGGATTCTTCCAACGGAGAAGCAACAGTTTCAGCAATAACTTTGGGGTTGGCACCCGGATATTGTGCACGCACCACTACAGAGGGCGGCACCACTTCTGGATATTCAGAAATCGGCAATTTGAAAACAGAGAGTAAGCCCGCCAGTAGAATCAGGACGGACAGCACCCCGGCAAAGATCGGACGATCAATAAAAAACTTAGAAATATTCATAAGGATTAACCTTTTGCCGAAGTTGGGGTTTTATCTGTAGGCTGAGGTTGTTGTGCGCTGTTATCGACAGTAATTTGAGGGTTTGGCATAGCAATGAGGTGAGGTTTGACAGAATCACCTGGTCGAATACGTTGTAATCCATTCACGACAATGCGATCACCCACTTGCAGACCACTATTAATGATTTGCAAGCCATCTTGCTGAGCACCCAATTTAACTTCGCGATAAGCGGTTTGGTTTTTCGCATCGACAACGACTACAAAGCGTTTGTCCTGATCAACACCAATCGCCGTTGGGCTAATTAGAATGGCTGCGCGAGGTTGCCCACCGCCCAAACGGATGCGTGCATAGAGTCCTGGTAGCATCACACCTTTGGGATTATCAAATGTCGCACGTACACGGATCGTGCCTGAGGTGGTATTTAAATTGTTATCGATAGAACTGATATAGCCTTCTCGGCTAAAACCAGATTCATTGGCAAGACCAAGATAAACTGGGACTTGGGCTGAATTCCGTTGATTGCTGATATATTTCAGATAAGTTTGTTCATCCACATCGAAAGATGCATAAAGACGAGAAACGGATACCAAACTGGTTAGAACCTGTGCGCCATTACCTGCTGAAACCACGTTACCCACCGTGACTTCGGCACGGGAAATGCGGCCACTGACAGGTGCGGTAATACGGGTGTATTCCAAATTTAAACGGGCGGTTTCGACAGCGGCTTTGGCTGCTTGTAGATTAGCATTGGCTGAACGCGCTTCATTTTCTGCTTGATCGAGTTCTTGATGGGCAATCGCATTACTCTGGATTAAACGCTGGTTTCGTCCCAAGTTTGCTGAGCTATAAGTCACTTGTGCTTCAGCAGAAGCCAGTTGTGCTTTGGCCCGATTCAATTCTGCTTCAAAAGGACGTGGGTCAATGGTGAACAGTAAGTCGCCCTTGTTCACCAAACTGCCATCTTTAAAGTGGACTGCGATCAGCTTGCCTGAAACTTGGGGGCGAACATCAACCTGATCAATCGCTTCGAGACGTCCGGAATATTCTTGCCAGTCCGTAATGGTTTTACTGAGTACACTGGCCACATCCACGGTTGCGGCTGGCGGTGAACTTGCTTTTGGAGTAGCTTTCGCATCTGCATTTTCTTGGAAGAGAATAAAACTGCCACCTGTTGCTAAAATGGCAATAATGACAGCAGACAGCGTCAGCTGTTTGCGGGAAAGTGACATGGGATGCTCCTGGTTATTTGAATCCCTGTTTTCAGACTTTTTGTTTTGGTCTGTATGGGAGAAACAGGTTTATGGAATGAAAGGAGCATAAAAGTTTGTCAATTACGAATAAATATACTAAATTTGATAACACTATTCGTATTTTTATAATAATTGATGTGTCACAGCCAAAAAATGCATCAATGGGAGTGGGCCCGTGGATCTATTTCATGCAATGAAAGTCTTTAATAAAGTGGTTGAAACCAACAGCTTTAGTCTGGCTGCTGATAGTCTTGGACTACCACGTGCATCGGTCACGACCACGATTCAGGCTTTAGAAAAACATTTACAAGTTCGCTTACTGAATCGAACCACGCGTAAACTCAGCCTCACACCTGATGGTGCAGTGTATTATGATCGTACGCTTAGAATTTTGGCAGATGTCGAAGACATTGAAGCGTCTTTCCATGATGAAGAACGAGGACCGCGAGGACGATTACGTATTGACGTGCCTGTGTCGATTGGTCGTTTGATTCTCATTCCACGATTAAGAGAATTTCATAACCGCTATCCCGATATTGATTTGGTGATCGGGATGAATGATCGCCCTGTGGACTTGGTGGGCGAAGCTGTAGATTGTGCAATTCGAGTGGGGGAATTACAGGATTCGAGTCTGATTGCACGCCGTATCGGAACTTTTCAGTGTGCAACAGCGGCATCCGCATGCTACTTAGAAAAATATGGCGAACCTAAAACACTTCATGATCTGCAAAAAAATCATCAAGCCATTCATTTCTTTTCCAGCCGAACAGGACGTAATTTTGACTGGGATTTTGTGGTCGATGACTTAATCCAAAGTGTCAGTGTCAATGGACATGTGTCTGTTAATGATGGCGACGCTTATATTGATTTGGCCTTGCAAGGCTTTGGTCTGATTCAAGGCCCACGCTATATGTTGACCAATCATTTTGAGGCGGGGACCTTAAAAGAAGTCCTGCCTCAATGGACACCTGCACCGATGCCAATATCGGTGGTTTATTTGCAAAGTCGGCATTTATCACACAAAGTCAGAGTCTTTGTTGATTGGGTAGCGGAGCTGTTTGCTGGTTGTCCATTGCTTGGCGGTAGTGCGTTGCCGTTGGATCAAAAATGTGAATTTGCTTGTGACCAGAAAACCAATCATGAATATACCATTCGTACTTTGGTTGAGCAGCATAATATTGCTGAGGCACGAGCGTTAAAGACCTGAATATAGGCTCAGCAAGCGTCATCTTACTCATTATTCGTTTCAATAAAATGCTCATCAGGGGAATCAAGTAGGGGGTTCCTACTGCATGCGCTTTATCCGAAAAATGATCAAAAAAATAAAATATATGGTAAAAAAAATGCTCAACAAAAAGTTGAAATAATATTAAAAATCAAAGGGGAAATATAAGTGAATAAAATTTATAGAATTGTTTGGAATGCGACACATCTTTGCTGGCAAGCCGTGAGTGAAATGGCGAAAGGTGGCATTGTTGCATCGCAATCAACAACAAAAATCAAATCTAAAACAGTAGTGGGTGACACAGCAAAACGAGCAGCATTCTTTGCTGTGAATGTATTGAGTGCAAGTATTGCATTTGCAGGGCCAACAGGTGGCGTGGTGAGTTCAGGCACAGCAAGTATTTCAACTGCAGGAAGCACAACAACCATTAATCAATCAACGGCAAAAGCCGCGATTGATTGGAGCAGTTTTTCAACCAATAGCAATGAAATTGTGAATTTCGTTCAGCCAAGCAGCAGTTCGATTACTTTAAACCGAGTTACAGGTACCAGTGCATCAAACTTAAATGGTCAGTTAAATGCCAATGGACAGGTATTTATTATTAACCCGAATGGGGTGTTATTTGGCAGCACATCACAGGTGAATACTGCGGGTTTAGTCGCATCAACCCTCAACCTGAGTAATAATGATTTTAATAATAATTTATTCAATTTTAACAATACTGGTAATAATAAAACGGTTGAGAATCGAGGCAAAATTACTGTACCCACTGGAGGTACAGTGGCTTTAATTGCACCAACAGTCAAACATACAGGCACCATTAAAGCAGCGCAAGGCAATGTATTATTGGCGGCAGGTGGTGATATTACCCTGAATTTAAATAATGGTAGCTTGCTGGGATACACCATTAATCAGGGTAAGGCACAAGCCTTGATTAACTCAGGCGGAATGATTCAAGCTGATGGTGGTAAGGTGGTACTTACAGCCAAAGGCATTGATGAATTAAGCAATGCCGTGGTGAATAGTGTTGGAGTGATCCAAGCGCAAACGGTGAATAATGTTCGCGGTGTGATTGAGCTCGGCAGCGATTTAAGCAGCGGTACGGTAAATGTTAGCGGCACCTTAGATGCATCAGCCCCAAATGGTGGCAATGGTGGGCAGATTAAAACTTCTGCGGCAGAGGTACATGTTAGTTCGGGTAGCAATATCACAACACAGCGCAATAGCACGACCAGTTTACCGCCGACCACTAGTGGCTGGGAGCTGAAAGCCAAAAATATCGATGTCGATTTCTTTGGCGGCAGTGTGAGCAGCAGTACATTAGGGGATGCCTTAAACAAAGGCAACGTCAGCTTGAATGCAATCGGTACAGCAGAAGGCCAAGGCAATATCAATATTAATGATGCCACCAGTTGGAATGCCAATACCGCACTGACATTAACCGCAGGCAAAGATATTAATTTTAATAGTGATTTGGATTTAAGTGGAGATAAGGCCAAACTCGCCATGAACTATGGTGCAGGCTCGGATTACAACTTAAACAATGGTGCCCAGATTAATATCAGTGGTGCATCCCCGACCTTATTGGTCAATGGGACCTCCTACATTGTGATCAATGATTTAGGCGAAGAAGGTGATGCCAATATCAATACTTTGCAAGGAATGAATAATAACCTGACTGGGAATTATGTCCTAGGTAGCAATATTGATGCATCAGACACAGTCAATTGGAATAACGGTAAAGGTTTTGACCCAATTGGTAGTTTTGGCACAATCCTCACGATATTAAATGACCCAAATAATCCAGGTGGAATAACTGCAACTCAAACAACAATTGATAAACCTTTTACGGGGGAATTTCATGGACTTGGGCATACGGTTAATGGACTATATATAAACAGGCCTAGTCCATTGCTGTATGAAATTCCGACACAACTACCAGCAGTTTTTGATGCTTATTCAGTGGGTTTGTTTGGCGCAACGACAAATACGGTGAGAGATGTTGGAACGATTGAAGGAATGGTAAGTGGTACTAGTAATGTTGGTAGCTTAATTGGGTTCCAAAAATCTGGTGTAGTAAAACATGCTTTCAGTTCCAACGCAGTGCAAGGAACCTCAGGAATAGGAGGACTCATCGGTGCAAGTGGCTACCGAGATGAAAATCATCAACAAAGTACAGCTTCTATTTTGAATTCGTATGCGACGGGCGAAATTACACTGTTAAGTCTCCCTGCTCCACTTATTGGAGGAAATGCTGGTGGATTGGTCGGTAAAAGCTATAGTTTAATTAAAGAGAGTTATGCGACGGGAAATATTCATTCAGAACAAAGCAACTCCTCAACAGTTGGCGGACTGGTTGGACAACAAATAAATAATGACATTATTCAGAGTTATGCGACGGGCAATATTTCTGGAAACATTGACAGCTTAGGCGGTCTAGTGGGTTCAATATTATTTTCTCAAGGAAATACTAAAATTTCTCAAAGCTATGCAACTGGGGAATTGGATGGTAATGCTAGAGTTGGTGGCTTAGTTGGTTCTATTGGTCTGGAGGCCGTTTACAATAATCCGACTCGTGATATCAATGCGATTGCATCAGTTGAAGACAGTTTTTCCACAAGTAAAGTAACGGCTTCTAATCTGTCTTCCTTTGCAACAACAGGAGGATTAATTGCTTCAATTAATGGTGCTGTCAAAGTTAAAAATAGTTACTCAACAGGAGAAGTGATTGGGACATCTAAAACTGGAGGTTTAGTTGGTTCAATCAGTAATAGTTTCCCAAGTTTGCAAAATAAGACTGAAATTGAAAATAGCTATGCAACAGGTAAAGTCACTGG
Source organism: Acinetobacter sp. ANC 3882 (assembly GCF_022549545.1). Taxonomy (NCBI): domain Bacteria; kingdom Pseudomonadati; phylum Pseudomonadota; class Gammaproteobacteria; order Moraxellales; family Moraxellaceae; genus Acinetobacter; species Acinetobacter sp. ANC 3882. The sequence continues at coordinate 148,165 of NZ_JAKZGB010000008.1, forward strand.
AACCGAGTATACAGGCGGTTTGGTTGGCTTTAATTTATCTGAAAGTGTTATAAAAAATAGCTATGCTCAAGGCGATGTTCAAGGAACAGACAGTGTAGGCGGTTTAGTTGGATATAATTCAACAGAGATTCTCAACAGTTCAGCTCAGGGTCATGTCACTGGGGAAAAAAATGTGGGTGGCTTAGTTGGACAAAACGCTGAAAAGATCAGTCATAGTTTTGCGACAGGGAATGTAACGGGAACAGAGAATGTTGGTGGTCTTGTCGGTTTTAATGAAAGGTGGACAAGTGCCGAAGAGGGTGTAATTCATAATAGCTATGCAAAAGGGATAATTAATGGAAGTACCAGCGTCGGAGGTCTAATTGGATTGAATAATTTGGGGCTTGTATCTTCAAGTTATGCGATTGGTGATGTGAAGGGATACCAAAATACAGGTGGCTTAGTAGGAAATACTAAAGGTGGATATCTTTTAAACACTTATGCTTTGGGTAATGTTACAGGGCAAAATTCTACAGGTGGGTTACTTGGTAATGCATCTTTAACTTATTCATCAAAAGTTGAAAATAGTTTTTCTTCTGGTTTAGTAACTGGCATCACACACACAGGAGGACTGATTGGTAACATGAATGGTGTTTCTGTCGATAAAAATAGTTATTGGAATATAGAAACTTCTGGGCAAACCCAAAGTGATGGAGGGGATGGAAAAACCACGGTTGAGTTACAACAAATTCTGACCTTTGCAGGCTGGGATATCGCAGATGTTTCAGATCCGAACTCAACCTCAATTTGGGTAATTGATGAAAATCATAGCACCCCATGGTTACGTTATAATCACTGATATTCAAAAATGATGAACAAATAAAAACAAGAGGTTTCGACCTCTTGTTTTGATGTATGAGTAATGAATTAATATCGAATAACAATACTGTTGGTTTATTTACTATGAAATAAACGTATATGGTTGCGATTTGCTCAAATAAAAGCTTTGAACAACATTTTACAGATAGTCAGTCTCTCTATTGCTTTGAGTCTTAAATTTCACATAGCAGATGAATATCTTCAGGTTCTAACTGCCACAATTGCTGGTCTGGATGATCGAGTAGTTTAGCGCCATACTTCATGTAAAAATCGACCGTTCTTTTGCTCGGTGTGGCTGAAATATAAAGATATTTAGCCCCGAGCTTATGTGTAGAATGTGTTGCGCTTTGCATCAACAATACACCGATTCCTTGCCCTTGATGATCGGCATCGACATAAAAGTACTGTAAAAGTTTAGCCTCAGGATAATCCTGAATCACTTGATTGGACACGACTGATACGCCAAGCAATGTTCCCTTTGAGTTGAACGCGCCAACCATATCAGCCTGTTGCTGATAAAGCTGTTTTAATTTTGGCGGATCATGCTGTAGATGGTCATCATCCCATTGCTGTACGTCATAGAAGCAGTCCTCTAGTTGCAAGGATTGCTTGACATAGTTTTGGGTAATCAGCTCACGCCGACTAATCTGTTGCCAGATGAGATCAATTTCTGAATATTGCAGTGGTCTTAAAATAATATTGATACTGTTTTCCTTTATAGACGGATGAGGCAACAGGGTCGTGAGCAAGTGCATTTTAATATGATTGATTTACATGAGAGACAATCTGTTAAGCAAATCAACTATTTCTCAATCATACATCGAATTATTCTTGTGGTAGTGAGAAAAATAAAAGGAGATCCATCATGTTGACTCGGTTTGCCCATTCTGTTTTAGCTTCAAGTCTTGTGCTGACTTTCTCGGGGTGTACCGCATCATCTCAGCAGCCAAGTACAGCAAGTTATGGTTCACAACCTGTATTACCAAAACCTCAAACCAGTTTAGTGCCTACAGTCAATATTGCCCCTGCCAAAGGCTGGCCGAAAGGGGTGATGCCTAGGCCAGCAGAAGGTTTAAAAGTTCAGGCATATGCTCAAGGACTAGATCATCCAAGATGGCTCTATGTCCTACCCAATGGAGATGTCTTGGTGGCTGAAACGGATGCGCCAGTTAAACCTGATGATAGTAAAGGGATTCGCGGAAAAATCGCAAAAATGGTGATGCAGCGTGCGGGGTCTTCATTTCCCAGCGCGAATCGTATTCGTTTGCTTCGTGATACCAATGGTGATGGTATTGCCGATAAAAATACGGTTTTTCTCGAAAACCTAAATTCTCCGTTCGGTATGACCTTGGTGGGAGATACACTTTATGTCGCCAATACCGATGCACTGATGCGTTTTCATTATCAGGAGGGTGCAACAAAAATTACTGCGCCTGGCACCAAGGTCTTGGATTTGCCCGCAGGAAAACTCAATCATCATTGGACCAAGAATGTGATTGCTAACCCAGCAGGCACGAAATTGTATATTTCGGTTGGTTCGAACAGCAACGTGGCTGAAAATGGCATTGAGCAAGAGCAGGGTCGAGCACAGATTTTAGAGTTTGATATCGCCACAGGTAAAGCTAAACCATTTGCAACTGGACTGCGTAATCCAAATGGAATGGGATGGCAGCCGCAGGGTGGTCAATTGTGGACCGTAGTGAATGAACGTGATGAACTGGGTAATGACTTAGTTCCTGATTATATGACCTCAGTCAAAGAGGGTGCATTTTATGGTTGGCCCTATAGCTATTATGGTCAGCACGTGGACACTCGAGTAAAACCACAGCAACCTGAGATGGTCAAGCGTGCGATTAAACCCGACTATGCATTGGGCAACCATACCGCATCTTTAGGTTTAGCATTTTATGCGACTGAATTGATGCCGCAGTATCGGGGTGGGGCCTTTATTGGCCAGCACGGCTCATGGAATCGTAAACCGCATAGTGGTTATAAAGTGATTTTTGTCCCGTTTAGAAGTGGTCAACCCTCTGGACCACCACAAGATGTATTGACTGGCTTTTTAAGTGACAAGGGTGAGGCATTTGGAAGACCTGTTGGTGTTGCGATTGATTTCTCAGGTGCGCTTTTAGTGGCGGATGATGTCGGTGATGTGATTTGGCGTGTATCTCCTGTCGCTCAAACCACGTATGAAACGCCAATGCGAGAGTAAATGGTAGGCTTAATCACAACCAAAATGTAAGCATGTTGGATCGAATTTAAAAATTTTGGTCTTTCTGCAAGAAACTTTAGATAGACAGTTATGTATTTATTTTGTGACTAATATCTATTTATAATATATTTATGTGATATAAGTATCGTATTCGCGATGAGCTTCTCTGTGGAATGTCTATTATCGTAATCTCATTCTCTTCCCCAAGGGTGTGAGATTTTTTTTATTTGAAAAATACCGACCGACTATTTGGGCTTAAAGTAGACGCTGTAAAAACGACTGATCGGGCTTATCGAACAGGGAGAGAGGTATTATTTATTCAGATCGGGAGCTAATCTAGAGGTGTTTGGAGAACTGACTTAAATCTGTTCCCCACATTGATTTGAATTCAATGACGTCTTATTTCTTTTGTTTAAAACGATACTTGCACTTTAAGCAGCGGTAATCCTGAAAAATATTTTTATCGACCATTACGCCTGCTTTTTTTCCAAAAATATTACCAATGACGCCACCTGTAACACCTGCACTGATTGCACCAACAAAAGTGCCTACCGTTCCACCGACAATTACACCGAGAGGCCCAGCCACAGTTCCAATTGCCGCGCCAACAGAAGCACCACTTGCTGCACCACCAACTGTTCCTGCAGTTGTTCCAGCCGCCATCAGTAAAACGCCACCTGTGGTTCTGAGTAACTTGTCATGATTGCGTGTTTCAATTTCTGTAGAACCGCATTTAGGGCATAGTATAGGTTTGTCCATAAAACTATCCTGTCTTTGTTTATTGAGGAGCAAATTTATTTTGCTGAATCAGAAGCATGTTTAACCACGTTGAGCACGAAGATATGTCATCTATCAGCAACGTGAGAGACCCCACTTATTGGCTTTGATTTTAGCTGAACAATGCCATAAATATTTATCGTTCATGTAAATACTTGTACTTTAATAATTATCCAGACATCGAAATGAGGAGATTCAGAGTAGATTAGCGTTTGCTACGGAGCTGACTGAGATTTTCCTGTTGGCTTGAAATGGATTGAAAACCAGAGGATGGGCGTATTGTTATGGTTGGTTTGGGCGATGTTTGGCATGTAAAAACTCTTGTTTTACAAGAGCTTTTACATGATTTTGTTTAAGCTAGAAATGTTTCTTGCAAATAGCTCCAGACCATTTTGCCATTAATTTCTTCAATCAAAGCGCATGAACGTCGAATTAAGATACCTGATTCTTTGGTATGTTTTTCCGTATAGGTCAAAACAATTGCATCTTCTTTTTGCATCAAGACTTGTTCGTCATAAATTTCAATTTGGATATCAGGCATTTTTCCTTGATTGTTGCTAAACAAGCCTTTGACATCTTCAAGTGAAAAACGTTTGCCCGCGGCACCAACCATCTCAAAATGATCAGCAAAATAATCAATTAGGAGGGGAAGGTCTTGTTCAGCGTGTTTTCCATTAAAAATTTTCTCAATCAAGACATGCATACTATGAATGCTTTCGATTGCCTGGTCTTTGATAAGTGCCATATCCTTTTCCATTGAAAACTAATTATCTCGCTTTATTTTAAAACAAAAATAAATGTAAAATTCAATATAATTTTAAAATAAATTTATCAGTCTTATTTTAGCTAACTTAGAAAATTTTGATCTAATATTTTAAAAAATTTATCATATCAAATATTTAGACTGTTAAAGTGAACTTTTAGTTAGTTATTCAAATTTTAAGTTCTAAAGATCGCAAAAAAGGTATAACTTTATACCTGAAATATTATGGAAAATTCCATGTAAAAATAATAAATATACAGAGGGATGATTGACCTTATTGAGGATGGATCAGAAAAGGAGCTAGGTTCTGATCATTTCATCTTGCAATAAGAAGACATTAGAAAAATGGCATGGACACAAGGAAGAAACATGGATACTCATTCAACTGAGCCAGCACGTGCTCAATCAAATATATATGCTTGGTATGTAGTCCTGCTATGTATGTTGGCCTATATTTTTTCATTTATTGATCGGCAAATACTCGCACTCATGATCGAACCAATTAAGGCAGATCTCGGCATTTCAGATACACAATTTAGTTTATTACATGGTTTAGCCTTTTCTCTATTCTATGCCTTTATGGGACTGCCCTTGGCATACTTAGCGGATCGCTTTTCTCGTCCAAAAATTATTGCAGTCGGTGTGGTGTTTTGGAGTATCGCAACTGCATTCTGTGGTTTGAGTAAGAACTTTATCCAACTGTTCTTGAGCCGTATGGGCGTCGGTGTCGGAGAAGCGGCACTTTCACCAGCTGCATATTCAATGTTTAGCGATATGTTTAGTAAGGATAAACTAGGACGTGCTGTTGCCGTTTATTCGATTGGTTCATTTGTCGGTGGAGGCATTGCCTTTTTAGTCGGTGGTTATGTCATTGGTTTGCTTAAAAATATGGATGCGATTGTATTTCCTGTCTTTGGTGCATTAAAGGCATGGCAGGCGGCATTTATTATTGTGGGTTTACCCGGTGTATTTATTGGATTACTGGTTTTACTTACCGTAAGAGAGCCGCAACGTAAAGGTCAGCGTCTAAATGCACAGGGACAAGTTGAAAAAACCAGCATAAAAGATGCTTTCAAATTTATCAAAAAGCATAGTCAGACTTTCCGTTGTCATTATTTGGGTTTTACCTTTTATGCAATGGCATTGTATTGTCTAATCAGTTGGACACCCGCATTTTATATGCGTAAGTATGGCTTAACCCCAACTGAAGCAGGCTACATGCTTGGGACAGTGTTGTTGGTTGCAAATATTCTTGGTGTACTTTGCGCAGGTTGGCTCAATGACTGGTTTATTCAAAAAGGACGTAAGGATGCGCCGATGATTACGGGTGTCATTGGTATTGTCGGTCTTGTTTTACCGATTATGATCTTTACCCAAGTAAATGAATTATGGCTTTCAGTGGTGTTTCTGGTCCCGGCCATGTTTTTTGCTTCTTTTCCGATGCCAATTTCAACCACAGCAATGCAAATGTTGGCACCGAATCAATTGCGTGCACAAATTTCAGCGATCTTTTTGTTGATCAGTAATCTGGTTGCCGTTGGTATTGGTACCACTTTGGTGGCATTAATTACTGATAAGATTTTTGAAAATCCACTCATGGTCGGTATGTCACTCTCGATTGTCGGTTCAATTTCATGTGTCTTGGCATTCTTCTTACTGAAAAAAGGTTGCAAAGCATTTAGTGCCAGTATGCAATTGGAACATGGATCTTGATTGGATCAGTATCTGATGCAATACCCAAGCCCATTCGATTGTAGTGGGCTTTGGCTTTTTCTCTGCGCAATCAATCGCAATGGAGTGAAGTGATGGGACAGTCTCTCAATTTGGATCATCTGCATTATCTGGATGAGTTTTTATTATTCAAATCAGATGATTATAAAATCATTAAAGATCAAATCAGCCATTATCTTTGCCCGCACCAATTTGATGTGGAAACTGTTGAGCCGTTAAATACGCGGTTGAATGGTTTTAGCTTTGGCAATTCGGCATTGTATGACTTGAAATATAGTGCGCCTGTGATGATCACGATTGATGAAGCATCCAACTTTTATTTATTTCGCATCACTCTGGAAGGGCAATGCAAGGTCGGGCTGGAAAATGAACAGCTGCTACAGTCGCCTGGCATTATGTCGGTCACGCATCCGAATACCCGACAGCAAATTGTGACCAATCAGCATTGTCGAAATATTATTTTAAAACTGGCCCGACAAGATGTGGAAACACAATTGTTCAAGATGTTGGGCCATACCAGCCATGATGCGATCTTGTTTGATACAGGATTGTCTTGTACTGCGGAAGGGATACGTTCGATTGTCGAAACACTCAATTATCTGTGTCATGCCTATTATAATATTCAGAACTGGAGCTTTATTTCCGCGAGCTTCACTGAATATCTGATTGAATTAATTCTACTTAAAATTCCCAATAACTTTAGTGCCTTGCTCAATGTAAAAAGACAGCAGGTTCTGCCCGGTTATATCAAAAAAGCACAACAATATATTCAGGATCATCTGCAAGACCCGATTTCTCTATCGTTATTAAGTCAATGCTGTGATGTATCTGTACGTACCTTGCAAAAAGGCTTTAGTCAGTATTTGCAACAAACACCTGTGGAATATATTCGTGACCAACGAATTGAGCGGGTGCATGCCGCATTGCAAAATTGTCATGGCAATGAAACCGTGACCGAAATCTTATTACGTCATGGCATCCAAAGCTTTGGGCATTTTTCTACGTTCTACAAGAAGCGTTATGGCTGCCTGCCTTCTCACACCCTAAAAATGAATCCTGTGCAAATTGCCGAGATGGTTTCGTAAATTGAAGCAAGCTTGCGTATTTGGATAAGCCTGATGCGTGCTGGTCTTCTATGATGAGTTGAAATCAATCAGGAGGATGTAGCATGAAAATTACAGTATTGGGCGGTGGTCACGGATGTTATGCAGCTGCGGCAGAAATGGCAGAAAAAGGCCATGATGTGGTGTTATGGCGTCGAGATACGCAAGCACTGGAGCAACTGGCTGCAACTGGGGTTTTGAATATTAAAGATTATCGGGGGGATCGCAGTGTTACCGTCGGTTTTTCGGATTCGCAGATCAACCTATCAGATAATTTAGAAAAAGCCATACAGCATGCCCAGTTGATTATTATCCCTTTACCTGCCACCACACATGTTGATTTGGCTCGCCAAGCAGCACCTTTTTTTAAAGCAGGTCAAGTGGTGTATTTACCGCCTGCAACTTTCGGAACTTTTATCTTTGCAAAAGCCATGCAAGAGGCAGGCAACACGGCACCAGTCGCGTTTGCGGAAACTGGCACATTGCCTTATCTGGTCCGTAAACATGGCGTGAATCAAATTGTAGTGAGTGGTTATGCTACCCGTTTACCTACAGGTGTATTCCCGAGTGTACTTTCAGCACATGCATTTGAGCTGTTAAAGCAGGCCTACCCAAGCGTTGAACCGATTGAAGACAGTTTAAGCGGTGCTTTAATGAATGCGGGACCGATTATCCATCCGCCTTTGATTTTGATGAATGCTGGACCATTAGAGCATTTTGAGGCATGGGATATTCATAATGAAGGCACGCAACCTTCAATTCGTCGTGTCACCAATCAGCTTGACGCAGAACGGATGCGTGTAAGAGAAGCATTGGGTTATTCTGCACCACATTTCCCACTAGCAGATCATTACAATAAAGATGGGGAAGGTGATGAATGGATGTATGGGCGCGGGGCACATGGCAAATTAACGGATAGTGGTGACTGGCGTGAGGATATTGATCTTCAGTCGCATCGTTATATGCTTGAAGATACGCGTTTGGGATTGTCGTTCTTGGTTTCTGTGGGTCGTTGGGCTGGTGTTGCAACCCCTGTTGCAGAAGGTCTGTTGAACCTTGCCTCTGCCGTCACAGGCAAAGATTTATATCAAGAAGGTCGGACACTAGAAAGTTTAGGTCTTGCGCAAAAAACCAAAGCTGAATTACAAGCGACCTTACAGCAAGGAGTCTGATATGACATCGATTCGACAGGTTGCCGTATTGGGCGCGGGTCGTATGGGAAAGGCAATTGCAATTGCCTTTGCCTATGCAGGGTTGAAAGTAGCTTTGATTGATGCCCGACAACGTACAGAGGCTGAGTTTGATCAATATCAGGCGCAGATCCAAGTGGACTTAAAGCAAGAGTTACAGTTACTGGAAAGTATCCAATTTGTTCAATCTGAACAAACGGCTTTTATTCTGGGGCAGATAGAGATTTTAAGTAAAGTCGGTTCTATACCTGCTTTGGCGAACTGTGATCTTGTTCTGGAGGGTGTGCCTGAGGTGAGGCAAGCCAAAGAAGAGATTTTTGCCTGGCTGGATCAATATATTACGCCAGCCTGTATTGTCGCATCGACCACATCGACTTTTTTGGTTACCGATATTGCGCAAATGATTTCTCATCCAGAACGGGTGGTTAATGCTCACTGGTTAAACCCAGCCTATCTGATTCCGCTGGTCGAGTTAAGTCGCTCTGAGCAAACCTCAAATGAGGCCGTAAACACTCTGAAAAGCTTCTTGCACGCAATTGGCAAAGTTCCAGTGGTCTGTAATGCCAAAGCTGGCTATATCGTTCCTCGGATTCAGGCTTTAGCCATGAATGAAGCTGCGCGGATGGTTGAAGAGGGAGTTGCTTCCGCAGAAGATATCGATATCGCCATTCGTACGGGCTTTGGTTTGCGTTTTTCAGTTCTAGGGCTATTGGAGTTCATCGACTGGGGTGGTGGGGATATTCTGTATTACGCTTCCCAATATCTAGAAAAGGAGTTGGGTGATCGTTATCGTACGCCTGAGATTATTGCTGAAAATATGCGTAGGCAACGTAATGGTTTAAGAGAAAAGCAAGGTTTTTATAATTATCACGACATTGATGTGATGCAATATAAATTACAGGTATTGCGTACATTTTCAGACCGAATTGAAAAAAATGACCTGAAACCAAAATTCAACGTTACACAAGCTTGATGATCGCTCAGCCTTGATAAAAGCCCATACATATTGTGATGGGCTTTATTATTTAGATTTTTAGCTGGATGGCATCAGATCAAATACCTTCTTCAATTGTGCATTGAGCTGATGCAGCTCCTCATCATCAAAAGCATTCAGAATGCCAGATAAAGTGACCTGACTGATTTGATTGATTTGTTCTACTAGCTCTTTGCCTTTTTCTGTCAATTTCACCATCGAAATACGTTCATCTGATTCTGAAGAAAAAACCTGAACAATATCATCCTCTACCAAGCGATAAATCGCTTTGGTTGCAGTGGTTAATTTTAGGGTAGACAGGTTGGCAATTTCGGTAATGCTCGCTTGCTGCAAGGCATTGGTGCTTAAAATAATTTTACGTCGAGTATTGTCTATACCTAGTTTTTTTATAGATTTTTCAATAAGTTGCGTGTACTTTCCATTTACTTGAGAGATCCAGAAAAATGGATAGCTTTGTAAACTGCTAGGTTCATTATTGGGTAGAAATTGTTCTAAATGAGTAAGCATAGCAAAGTGATAACTTTATAAAAAAGGATGTGACCTATTATACAAAAATTCGAAACAATTTCTTTGTTCTTAATCATGAAAAATACTTGACAATTACATTACTTTTTCCGATATTGGTGTTAGGAATAAAAATACATGGAAAAGTGAATGAATATTATTGTACAAGATGTACAAAAAGGAATGGGTACCTTAAAGGTCATGGTGAAAGATTCCATTGATATTCAAGGTATAAAAACGATGGCAGGCAGCAAAGCCCTGATGCAAAGCCAACCTGCAATCGAAAATGCAGACGTCGTTAATCGTATTTTGGCAGCAGACTGTCAAATTACGGCAAAAACCAATTTGCACGAATTGGCATTTGGTATCACAGGCATTAACCATACCTTTGGTACAGCCATCAATCCTAAATATCCAGCACTTATTCCAGGTGGTTCATCTAGCGGTTCTGCGGCAGCGGTTGCAGCAGGTTTAGCAGATTTTACGTTAGGAACGGATACTGGTGGCTCGATCCGTATGCCTGCGGCATGTTGTGGTGTTTTTGGATTAAAACCGACCTTTGGGCGTGTTAGCCGTAAAGGTGTACATCCAGCCAGCAGCTCACTGGATTGTGTAGGTCCTTTTGCAAACTCAGTCGAGATGATTGAAACAGCAATGCAGATCATCGACCCAACTTTTAAAGTAGCTAATGTATTGCAGCAAGCACCCAAGCTTGCTTGGTTACAGGTGGATGCGGATCCACAAGTCATCGCTGCAATTGAGCAATATTTGGCGCAGCTTCATTTACAGCCTACTCCCGTTGAAGCGTCTTCTTTTGAAGCTGCGTTTCATGCAGGTATGCAAATTATTAATTATGAAAACTGGCAGGCTTATGGCGACTTAACCAAAACAGGTTTGGTGGGTGCCGATGTGAATGGACGTTTACTCAAGGCTGCCGAGACAACATTGGCACAAGTCAAACAAGCCAAGCAGGTCAAAGCGACTTTCACTGCCGAAATCGATCGTTTGCTTGAGCAATACGATGCGCTGATTTTACCGACATTACCGCAGATTCCACCCCAAGTGGTGGATGCGGAAAACACAGTTGCGCTGTTGAATCTAACAGGTTTGGTTCGTCCTTTTAATCTTTCGGGACACCCTGCGATTTCAATACCACTGCAAACAAAGGAAGGATTACCTGTGGGTTTACAGGTTGTAGGGAAAACCAATGCCGATGCGCAGTTGTGCGCAATTGCGAAATATATCAAGGCGGCGGTGTTGTAAATAACAAGGAGTTAGGTGATGAATAATTTATCTATGCAGGAATTTGTTGCTGATACCAATGCCACCGAATTGGCAGCTTTGTGTCAGGAAATCCGTGAACGTGCCTGTACTGGCGAGTTTGATGATCAAGCCTATGTCAGTCAGGACATTATCGATAAATTAAAAAAACTCGGTGTCTATCGTGCACTCGTACCGAAGCGTTTTGGTGGCAATGAATGGTCGCCAAAACAATTTTGTGAACTGATTGAGCAGTTGTCTAAAGCAGATGGGTCAGTGGGATGGGTGGCAAGTTTTGGCATGAGTCCCGCTTATTTAGGCAGCTTACCAGAAGACACCTTGAAGACTTTATATAAAGACAGTCCAGACATCGTATTCGCTGGCGGCATTTTCCCACCGCAACCTGCCGAAATTACCGATGAGGGTGTTGTCGTCCGCGGTCGCTGGAAATTTTCGAGTGGCTGTATGGGGGCAGATATTGTCGGTGTCGGGATTTCGCCTCAAAAAGACAATGAGGCACAAGGTTTACCACGCATGGCGGTGATGCCAGCCAATCAGGCCAAAGTTGATATGACTTGGGACACGGTTGGCTTAAAGGGAACAGGAAGCCACGATTTGGTGGTAGAGAATGTTTTGGTCAGTAAAGAGTGGACCTTTGTCCGCGGTGAACCGTCAAAGTTACCTGAACCTTTTTTTAAATATCCTTCTTTATCGCTTGCTACCCAAGTGTTGACAGTTGTTGGTATTGGTGTGGCAGCGGCAGCGCTGGACGAATTTAAGCAACTTGCGCCAGGTAAGGCTTCGATTACAGGTGGTGCTGAAATTGCCAGTCGTCCTGTCACTCAATATGAGTTTGCTCAGTCAGATGCCGAGTTCAAAGCAGCACGGAACTGGTTCTACGACACGATGGACATTGTTTGGACAGAAGTGGTTGCAGGTCGTACACCGAGTGTTGAGCAAGTGAGTGATATGCGTTTGGCCTGTACACATGCTGCGCGTGTTTGTGCTCGAGTTGCACGCAAAATGCAAATGCTGGCAGGCATGACCGCGATTTATAGCAATAACGTGTTTAGCCGTTTTGTGAATGACACCAATGTGGTAACCCAACATGCATTTATGGGTGATGCCACCTTACAAAATGCAGGTCTCGTCAGCTTTGGTCTAAAACCAGCACCAGGCTATTTATAAACCAAGGTTTATAAATCGAGATAGAAAATGGATGTGAGATCAGAGGATGAATGAGCAAATGGATTTGAGCACAGTGCTACAACGTTTGGCGCAACTTGAAGCACAAAATGCGATTCGTAACTGTATCAATCGCTATATGGAAATATGTGATGCGCTAGATGCCAATACTGACCTAGATGAGCTGATGGACTTGTTTGATGCCGACAGTATTTGGGAAGGCATTGGCGAGAAATATGCCAAATCTTTTGGTCGATATGACTCATGGCACACAATTTACAGCATGTTTAAAAGTTATACCCAAAAGCAGTCTCATTTCGTTATGAATGCTCACTTTGTCAGTTCTGAACAAATTTACATTGAGCAGGATCAAGCCAATGCAACATGGCTGATGTTGCAAACCTCAACCTTTAGAGATGGTCGTAGCCATTTAAATGCTGCCAAGCTCAGCGTGAAATTTAAACAGCAAAATGATGGTCGTTGGAAGATCAAACATTTCCAGACGGAAAATATTTTTAGTCGCCCAGTCGCGCATTGGAACAGTACAGCTGAATTGCCAGTACCAGACCAGCGTTAAGGCAAAGGACAAATTGAAAAGGATCAGTGACATGAATCAGATTATCCCAATGCAAAATATTGATATCGATTACAGTAGCTTAGTGCAAAGTGATCGTGCGCATACCTCCCTTTATAAAGATGAACAGATCTTTGAAGATGAGATGGAAAAAATTTATTACAGTACCTGGGTTTGGGTGGCACATGCCAGCGAGATTCCAGAAGGTGGTAGCTATAAAACCATTAATATTGGTAAGCAACCTGTTGTTGTAGTCCGTGATCGTAAGAAAAAAGTGCATGTCTTACTCAATCGCTGCCGTCACCGTGCTGCAACGGTCTGTGAACATAAAAAAGGTAAAACCAATAGTTTTGTCTGCCCATACCATGGCTGGAGTTATGCACTTGATGGTTCATTACGTGGTGTACCTTCTCCAGAAAGTTATGGTGAATGTCTGGATAAATCAGAATTTCCATTGATCAGCCTTCGTGTTGAAGAATACAACGGCATGATTTTCGCGACCTTCAAACAGGATATTGAACCCTTAGAAGATTTTCTGGGTGCTGCAAAAAAATGGATTGATCTGTTCATGAAACAAGGTGCTGGTTATCCAATTAAAGTCTTGGGTGAACATCGTTTCCGTTTCCCAGGTAACTGGAAAATTCAGTTGGAAAATACTACGGATGCTTACCATTTTCCATTGGTGCACAAGTCATTCTTAAGTTCTGTGGATGAAAAGACTGAAGAATTATTTAACTTTGAAAATCAACCTGGTTATGTCGAAGACTTAGGCAATGGCCACAGTGTCATGGTGATGATTCCTGAGCTAGTTGATTTAGATGAAGAGTTAATGGAACGTCCGATTCAGGAGCGTTTCGAAGATTTAGCACAAGCACTACGTGACGAAGGTCATGCTGAACTTGAAGTTCGCCGTATGGTTCGTGCAGTTGGTGGTTCTGGATTCAACTTGAACTTGTTCCCGAATATTGCCTGTTCAATGGCATTCTTCCGAGTGATGCAGCCGATTTCTGCACATGAAACTGAAATTCACCATTCTGTGATTACCATGGATGGTGGTCCACAAATTGCCAACCAATATCGTTTACGTCTGCATGAACATTTCCAAGGCCCATTTGGTTTCGGTACACCAGATGATTCAGAGGCTTGGGAGCGTGTACAGCACGGTGCCAACGCAGGTAATGATTTATGGATCATGTTGAATCGCGGTCTGCCTGGCGAAGTCAAAACTGAAGACGGTTTAAAGAGCGATGTGAGCGCTGAAACAGGCATGCGTGCTGCATATCAGCAGTGGAAAAAGTTGATGACGGCTTAAGGAGAGCGCGATGAAAATTGATTTAAATTTATTGAATGAAGTGACCGCGTTTATCTGGGCTGAAGCCGATATGTTGGATCATTCTGAACATGATGCGTGGCTTAATTTATGGAATGAAAAGGGTGTTTATATCATTCCAATCGACTCAAGTTTGACCGATTACGAAAATAATTTGAACTATGCCTATGACGATCATCATATGCGCAAATTACGTGTTGCCCGTTTAGAAAATGGTGAAGCGATTTCAGCATCTCCAAAGGCCAATACCGTGCGTAGTGTGTCACGTGTTCGTATCATCAAAGATCAAGATGGTGAAATTATCTTACGTTGTGCACAAAATTTACGCGAGTTCCGTAAAGAAAGTTTGAAACATTACACTGCTGATGTGACCTTTCATTTAGCTCGTGATACCGATCAGGGCTTTAAAATCAATCGTAAAATTATCAATTTAGTTAACTCTACCGATACTTTAGCGGGTATCAGTTACATTCTCTAGGAGAACAAAAATGAAACAGGTTGTTTTAGTGACTGGCGCCGCTTCTGGTTTGGGTAATGTCATTGCAGAATATTTTGCCAGTCAGGGTCATCAGGTCATTCTGTCTGCAAGTACCTTGGAAAAGGCTGAGGCTGCCAAAGCACGTAGTCCACATGCCGAAAATCTGTTCCCACTGAAATTAGATATTTCAGTTGAAGCTGATTTTCATGCAGCTGTGCAGTGGATTACACAAAATTTTTCCAAGCTGGATGTGCTGATTAACAATGCCACGGTCACCAAAGCAACACCTGTTTTGGACATCACTGCTGCTGATTTTGATTGGATTACGCAAGTCAATCAACGTGGCACTTTTCAAGCCTGTCAGATCATTGGCAAATATATGGCAGATCAAGGCTATGGCCGTATTGTCAATATGGCTTCTTTAGCCGGTCAAAATGGCGGGACGGCAACAGGTGCGCACTATGCAGCGACTAAAGGTGCCATTGTGACATTGACAAAAATCTTTGCCAAAGAGTTTGCAGCTAAGGGCGTTACTGTGAATGCCATTGCTCCTGGACCTATGGAATCGCCAATCGTACACAGCGTGGTATCTGACGAAAAAATGTCGCAGTTTATTCAAAATATACCGGTCAAAGCATTGGGTAGTATGGAATTCATTGCTGAAACCTGTGCTTTATTGGCAAGCCCAAGTGCAGCCTTTGTGACGGGTGCGACATGGGATATTAACGGTGGATTATTTATGCGTTAAGCCATTGGTTTAACGCGTAAAAGGAGATTAATCATGACTACACTTTATAATGTTGTTGTCAAAAACCGACATGTTGAAGGTGAAAATGTTGCAGTCATGGAATTTGAATCTGCAACATCGACAGCTTTGCCAAAAGTTGAGGCTGGTGCCCATATTGATGTGCATTTACCCAATGGCATGGTACGTCAATATTCACTTTGCCAAAATCCGAATGACCTCGGAAAATTCCGTCTAGGGATTTTACGTGATCCAGAATCTCGTGGTGGCTCAATTTCTGCATTCGATGAATTGAAAGACGGCATGCAGATTCAGGTCAGTGAACCTAAAAATCTTTTCCCTTTGGTGAAAGCAAAACATTCAGTGCTGATTGGCGGTGGTATCGGCATCACGCCATTAATCACCATGGCCTATCAATTGGCGCAAGAAGGCGAATCTTTTGAGTTGCATTATTGTGGTGCTAGCCCTGAACGCTGCGCTTTTGTTGATGAAATTAAAACAGGCGCATTAGCACCCTTTACCACCTTTCATTTTAAATCTGAGGGTGCCAGCCATCGTGAATTTTTCCAATCCGCAATTAAGGGCATTGATGCTGCAAGTCATATTTATACTTGTGGGCCCAATGGCTTTATGGACTGGGTGATTAATTTGGCGGTTACACAAAGCTTTCCTGAACAGCAAATTCATAAAGAATATTTTCAGGTTGAAGTGGAAACAGGTGGTGAGGCTTTTGAAGTGGTGGCTGAACGCAGTGGCAAAATCATTTTGGTCAACTCTGAAGAAACCATTTTGCAAGCCTTGGCTCGTGAAGGCATTGAGATTGAGATGTCATGCGAGCAAGGCGTTTGCGGTACCTGCATGTGCGATGTGATTGAAGGTGAACCAGACCACCGCGATGTATATTTTACCGATGAAGAAAAAGCCAGCAACGAGCAAATATTGGTGTGTTGTTCCCGCTCTAAGTCAGCACGGTTGGTACTCGATATTTAAGGGATTTAAATAGGATAAATCCCTATCAGATACAGGCCGAAAATAGGATAAAAGATTCAGGAGAGAATAATGAACTCATTAAAAACAATGGATGAAATCACAATAGATCCAATGAAGTTCAGACGTGCCCTAGGTAATTTTGCAACAGGCGTCACCATCATGACCGCGCAAAATGAACAAGGTGAAAAAGTGGGCGTGACGGCCAATAGTTTTAATTCAGTGTCTTTGGACCCACCGCTGATTTTATGGAGTATTGATAAAAACTCATCCAGTTTCCCCGTGTTTGAACAGGCTTCGCATTTTGCCGTAAACATTTTGTCAGGTTCTCAAATTGACCTGTCCAATAAGTTTTCACGCCGTAATATTGATAAGTACGAAGGTACAAACTATCGGGAAGGCGCTGGTTCTGCACCAATGTTGGAGAATTGTTCAGCAGTTTTTGAATGTGAACGCCATCAGATTATTGAAGGTGGTGATCACTGGATTATCGTTGGCAAAGTAGTGAATTTTCATGATCAAGGACGTAGTCCTTTGGTTTATCACCAAGGCGCATATTCTGGTGTCATTCCACATCCGTTATTGCAGTTGAAAGAGACAGGTGAAGACGAGGATGTAGGCGAAATGTATCAGGGCCATTTATATGGCAATGTTTGCTATCTGATGAGCCGCGCATTTAAATTTTATCAAACTGACTATATCCCAAAGCAATTAGTGACAGGATTCCGTACCAGTGAGGCACGTCTGTTATTAGTACTAGGCAGTGGAACAGCTTCAAACAAAGCGGATTTGCCACGTGATATTGCCATGCCAATGCGTGAAGTCGAGCAAGCTGCGACAATCTTGAAAAAAGATGGTTTGTTACTTGAAAGTGATGGCTTTTTTAAATTGACAGAAAAAGGCAAGAAAACAGCCCATTATCTGTTTGATATTGCAGACAGCCATCAAAATGAGGTGTTTGCAAAATATCCAGATGATGAAAAAGAGATTTTCATCAAGATTCTGAAAGATATTGCCGGAATTGCATAACCTGCTGAAAACCGGCAGGAATGTATGTTCTTGTCGGTTTTTTAATTGGGCATTGATTTTAGATGATGATAGCCAGGCCTAATCTCAGGTTTTTCTTCTTTCTTTAACTGTATAGGCCAAATGTTTTAATTAGAGGCAGGATGCCTTAAAACTGATTTCATCGATCTATTCGAGGGAAATAAGGGTGGATAAGCATAAAAAAAGTGAAATGACACAATGGTCTGAAAATATTCAAAATGTTTGTGGTGACTTTAAAACCAGTTTTGATAAGCAACCTGATTTATTTATTGGTGAAGTACAGTCTTTTTTATTGGGCGAAACTGAAATTGTCTTTATTAAAAGTAATGCGATTTATTTTTTAAGAAAAAAAGGAATGGCGGACCGAGTCAACGATCGTTTCTGTTTTCTGGTTTTGCAACATACGGGGAAAATGCGTATTAGCTATAAGAATCAGGACATTAGTTTAAATGAAGGGGATATCGTTCTACTGGACCCGAATGAAACGATTGAAATGTATCCTCAAGGGCTATTTACACATATTTCTGTACACCTCTCTCGCGAAAAATTATTCAAGCAAGGTATTACAACTGATTATTTTGGCAAATTAATTACCTCAAATATGAGTGGTCATCTGCTCAAATGTTTATTGCAAGGTTTATCAGCAGCAAACATTGAACTTTGGTATGCAGAAGAAGATGGCAATGCATTTGAAGATGCCCTAATTGCTTTAATTAAACCGACCATTAATTATAAAAATATCGAAATGATCGACCATCACAGGTTGAAAGCAGAACGATTTATTTTAGAAAATTTAGTCCATCCTAATTTGAATGCCCAAATGATTGCGGATCATTTAAATATTTCTATCAGACAGCTATATCGTTTATTCAAGAACGAAGAAACCTCAATCCATAAATATATTCAAATGCGTAGACTGGAAAAAGTTCAATATGATCTTAAAGACAATAAAAATAAGAACTTATCTATTACAGAAATGGCGATGAAATGGGGCTTTGGAGACAGTGCGCATTTTTCAAAATTGTTTAGAAAGATCGTAGGGATCTCTCCTAAAGCGTTTAGAGCAAAAACATAAGCTTATTATTGTTATTTATAGTCTGCATGTCACTTTTTTACCCTATCTCCGTCGCATTTTGACAAGAACAAGTGACCCAATAAATGTCAAATTCTACTAAAGGATTTTAAGTAGAGACAATTATGAAAAGCGAATACGACTACATCATCATAGGTGCAGGTTCAGCAGGTTGTGTCGTTGCAGCTCGGTTACTAGAGGCAAAAGCTGGCTCGGTACTCGTGTTAGAAGCAGGTGAAAAGGACAGCAGTATTTTCCATACAATTCCAGCAACCGTGATTAAAGTATTTCAGCAAAAGTCTTGGCCGTATATGACGGTACCGCAACAGCATTGTAATCAGCGTGAAATGATTCTTGCACAAGGCAAAGTACTCGGTGGTGGCAGTTCAGTGAATGGCATGATTTATTGCCGTGGTCAGCGTCATGACTATGATTTATGGGCTTCAGAATGGGGTTGTAATCAATGGTCCTATCAGGATGTCTTACCTTTTTTCAAAAAAGCTGAAAATAATGAAAGTTTAGGTGATCAATATCACGGGCAAAATGGCATTTTACCTGTGAGTGAAAACCGTTACCGTCATCCATTAACTTTGGCCTGTATTCGAGCTGGTCAGGAAATGGGTATGAAATATGTTACGGATATTAATGGTTGGGATCAGGATGGCGTAGGTTTTTATCAAACCACAACTAAAAATGGTGAGCGTGCTAGCACATCAAAAACCTATTTAAAGTCTGTCCTTAATCATCCTAATTTAACCGTTCAAACCGAAGCATTGGTTCACAAAATTGAAATTGAAGGGCATGTTGCCAAAGGCGTGACTTTTAGTGTGAAAGGTGCCACACCTGTCACCGTAAAGGCTAAAAAGGAAGTGATTGTAAGTGCGGGTGCAATAGGAAGCCCGAAAGTATTGATGTTATCAGGCATTGGGCCGAAAGCACATTTGGAAGAACTCGGGATTACCTGTCGACAAGATTTACCTGTGGGCGATAATTTTCATGATCATTTACACGTCTCTCTCAATGCCACAGTCACGACACAAAATAGCCTGATTGGAAATGACAAAGGTTTTAAAGCACTTAAACATGGAATTCAATGGTATTTCACCCGTTCAGGATTACTGACAACCAATATTTTAGAAGGTGCGGGTTTTATTGATACTTCTAATTTTGGGCGACCTGATGTCCAGTTCCATTTCTTACCTGTGCTGGATAATTTCGATAATACCCCTGGCGAAAAAGCGGAAACGGAAGTCCATGGTCTTACGATCAAAGCAGGGCATATACAGCCAAAAGCACGAGGCAAAATTCGCTTAAAAAGCTCAGATCCTAAAGCATTGCCGATTATCGATCCTAATTTTTTGGGTCATCAAGATGATATTGATGCCAATATTCGTGCGATTCAGGCCGGTCTACGTTTGCTGCAACAACCTGCTTTAAAGGCGGTTGTAAAAGAGGTTATTGAGCCTGCAAATGTTGAACCAGATGATATCGCCGGGATTGATAAATGGATGCGCCAAAATATCAAGACCGTTTATCACCCAGCAGGTAGCTGCAAAATGGGGAATTCTGCACAGGATTCCGTCACGGGCCAAAACTTAAAAGTACATGGATTCCAAAATTTAAGAGTCATCGACTGCTCAATATGTCCACAAGTTCCAAGTGGAAACACCAATGCCATCGCAATCATGATTGGTGAGCGCGGTGCTGATTTTATCGTCAATAATGCTTGATGATTTTATTTTTAGTTGTATTAAAACGAGGATAGAAAGATGAGTGAAGTACAAGTTTTAGCGAGTGTTCAGCAATTTATTGAGCGTCAACATGGTCATTTTATTGATGGTAAATGGGTTAATGTAGACAATCAGCAACGTATAGAATTAATTAATCCTGCAACTGAACAGGTTGTTTCAACCATTGCTGTGGGCAGTCAGGGTGATGTCGAAAAAGCAGTACACAGTGCACATGTTGCATTTACCAATGCGTGGGCCAACACCTCGCCTTACGAGCGTGGTATCAAACTGAATAAATTGGCAGATTTGGTTGAAGCGCATTCTGAAGAATTAGCACAGTTGGAAACCTTGACTACAGGTAAGTTAATTAATTTGGCTAGACATCTGGAAGTAGCCAATACTGTTATTTTTCTACGTTATTTTGCGGGTTGGGCGACCAAAATTCATGGTCAAACCATGCAGCCATCGATTCCATCCGCAAATGGTGAAAAATACACTGCGTATAGCATACGTCAACCTGTTGGTGTAGTGGCAGGCATTGTGCCATGGAATTTTTCATTGATGATTGGGATCTGGAAGATTGGTTCAGCACTCTCTACAGGCTGTACTATTGTTGTGAAGCCGAGTGAGTTCACTACACTTTCTTTATTACGTTTAGCTGAGCTTGCGATTGAAGCGGGAATTCCAGCGGGTGTCATTAACGTCGTAACAGGTGCAGGACAAACAGGTCAGCACTTAATCGACTCGAAGTTAGTCAAAAAAGTTTCCTTCACAGGTTCTGTGCCAACAGGAATTGCGATTGGTAAGCAGGCAACTGGCAATGATTTAAAACATATCAGTTTAGAACTCGGTGGCAAAAATGCAGCGGCAATTTTAGCGGATGCCAATATCGATGAAATTTTACCTACCTTGTTGCAAGCAACTTATGTGCATCAAGGGCAAGTCTGCGCAGCACCTGAGCGTTTCTTGGTCCACCGCTCTAAATATGATGAGTTGGTACAAAAGGCAGCCGCTGCAATTCAACAACTGAAAATTGGTTCACCGCTAGATGAATCAAGCATGCTTGGACCTTTATCGAATAAACCACATCTTGAAAAAGTAAAACATTATCTTGATTTGGCTCAGCAAAATCAGCAGATCATTTCAGGCGGAAAGGTACTGGAGAAAACGGGTTATTTTGTCGAACCAACTTTGCTTGCGGTGAAAGATATCAATGATCCTTTATTTTTGGAGGAAACTTTTGGCCCTGTGATTTCTGTAACGCCATTTGACAGTGATGATGAGTTAATTGAAATGATGAATCATTCACGCTTTGGCTTAACCGCAAGTTTATGGACTAATGATTTGTCGAAAGCATTACGATTAATTCCTCGTGTGGAAGCAGGTTCTATCTGGGTCAATATGCATACCTTCCTTGATCCAGCAGTGCCTTTTGGCGGAGTAAAAGCATCAGGAGTGGGACGTGAATTCTCGGATGCATTTATCGAGGACTATACCGAGTTGAAATCGGTAATGATTCGCTACTAAGTCAATTCATTCTAAACAGCAAAACGAGGAGATGTCGGCATTTGACATCTCCTTGAGGATCTTTTTGCGTAAAATAAGGATATTAAAATGAAAAAACAATCGATCGCTTTAACTTTGTTGTGCAGTTCTGGTGCTGTTTATTCCGGTGATCTACCCACCATTAATTTAGGTATGTCGAGTTTCGTCGATGGTGCTGTTCCTGCAGGGACAGGTTGGTATGCACAAACCTATTTCCAAAATTATAGTGCCGATAGTATTCGAGATGCACAAGGCAACAAAATTCCACTACCTCGATCAGAAATTGATTATCAGGCGATCGTCCAGCAAATCAGCTATATGT
Organism: Acinetobacter sp. ANC 3882; assembly: GCF_022549545.1. Lineage (NCBI taxonomy): Bacteria > Pseudomonadati > Pseudomonadota > Gammaproteobacteria > Moraxellales > Moraxellaceae > Acinetobacter > Acinetobacter sp. ANC 3882. Next base: position 170,572 of record NZ_JAKZGB010000008.1, read on the forward strand.
CTGATATTAAAGTGGCGGGTGGAAATATCGGTTTAAATATGTTGGTACCTATCCTTGGGCATATTGATGTGGATGATGGTTTGAATCATCAGGCAATTAAGGCTCAACGAGGATTAGGTGATTTGCTGATTGGGCCATTTATTCAGTTTGATCCGATTATGGGAGAAAATGGACCAAAATTTTCTCATCGTTTTGAATTCCAAATGAATTTTCCAACAGGACGCTATGATCGCAACAAAGACATTAACCCAAGTGCAAATGCCGTGTCTTTAGATCCGTATTGGGCTGCGACTTATTGGTTAAATCCTCAATGGACGGTATCAACGCGATTACATTATCTGTATAACTTTAAAAATGATGATCCAAATTCTAGTTTTGGCAATGCTGATGACATGCAGGCAGGGCAAGCTTTCCATGCAAACTTTGAAACCAGCTATGCAGTGAATCCGCAACTCCGTTTGGGGCTAAATGGGTATTGGTTAAAACAAATCACTGATACAGAAGTCGATGATGAAAAGGTGAAAGGTCGCCGTGAGCAAGTCTGGGCCATTGGTCCCGGAGCAATGTATAGCTTTTCACAACATGATCATTTGGTTGCAAATGCCTATTTCGAGCAAGATGCCGAAAATCGGCCACAAGGAACCAGTGTGATTTTAAGATTTGTGCATCATTTCCATAAATAATGATTTAAATGTAATCTAAGCAGCAAAATATCTTGTGGATATTTTGCTGCTTTAACAGAAGCCTCAATGTCAGCTGAGTCTTTTAATAGTCTAAAGTTATACTTTGTTGACTGGATTGCTCAATTTGCTTCTGATCAACGGCATCATCCTTACATGTGTAGTTTTCAAATAATGACAATTGGTCTGCAAAATGGGCATCAGGTTTGCCGTGTCGATCAATGAAACCACTTTGGCCTGGGGCTAAGATTGAACACATACTGACCTGATTCGGATTGAGTACCACTCTAAAGGTTGCACTGCCTGTATTGCCATACGTGCTTAGCTTTTGTTGATGTGCAAGATCAGCCCATGGAATACCCACTGAATTTTTGGCAGAAAAACCCATGGTCGCAACAGGAATTTTCCAGTCACTCGGTTCAGTCGACTGGTATTGCTTGGATAGCTCATTTAAAGCATTCTCCAACGCAGTCAACACCACCTCATCTGCGCTTTGACCTTTTAAGAAATCAACATGTTGTGGAACACTTGCCTGTTTGCCTTGTAGGGCATTCCAGATTAATTTTGATGCGCTAGCTGGTTGAGCACTGCGAGGATCATTATTGACTGGATAAAGGGTGTCGGTATAACGTTGATAAATACTTTCGGATAAGTTTGGTTTTAATACCAATACAATCATTTGATTCAGCCATGCACGCATGATGGCAGGTGCTGCACCTTGATAATATTTAGCTTCACTGTCTGGGCGTAATTTGAGATCCCAGCCCGCCAATAGCGGAGCAACTTTTTTAGCCAAAGGGGATGCTTCTTCGCTTTGCGCTGCCTTGATCATGTACGGAATAAAATAGCGCGCATTTAGATCCGACCACGCACCTGTTTTATTGATGTCCCAAATGTCCTGTTGGCTTAATTTCTGTTTGCTTTGCAACGGTTCAATCAGTTCATTGACGCGATCTACATGTGAAAAATTGGATGAATCAGAGCGTAAACCTGCATACGCTTTATTATTCCAACTACTGATATAGCCTTTTTCAGGATTATATTGTTTAGGATTATGCGAGAAATCGTAGAAACCTTGCCATTCCATTGAGCCGTCACCTTGTGCAGGCAGCTGAATGTGCTGGTTTTCTAGACGGATTGGTAAACGTCCCAACGCAGCGACACCAATATTGTTTTTGGTATCGGCATAGAACCATGTGATGGATGCTGCAACACGTTTGGCTTGGTTGAGAAACTCCTCCCAATTGGTCGCTTTCGCAGCATTGGCCCAACCCAATAAGGTATCAACTTCGACACCTTCCCAGCTCCGTTTTTGTGCATAGGCGGTATGATTTTTTTCATCCCGTGCACTGACAAAACCTTGTTTGCTCTTATAGACATCCAATACATAGTCGGCTTGGCTGCGGACTTTGATTTTGACCTGTCTATAGTCAAATGGAATATAGCTGCCTTTATACAGGTATTGCTTGGCATTACTTGGGTTGACATTGAGTTGATAGACATCATTGGTGTCTAGGGATCCAACTGTTGAACCCCATGCAATTTTGCCGTTGGTTCCAAATAAAATAGCAGGTAAGCCTACAGGGGTAATGCCTGTTAAATTATAGCCAGCGCCGTGTAAACCAATCCCATAGGTAATGGCAGGGGTGTACCATCCTTGTTGCGGGCCATTATATAAAACGGTTTGTCCTTCTACCGTCTTGTCACCTGTTAAAACCCAAGCATTACTTGCAGTCGGTACCCCATCAACCACACTTTTACCCATGGCAATACGTGCTTGAGCTAAATAGTGCGCTGTGGCTGTGCTTGATATCGGCAAAATCTGCTTGGTCTTTGCTTGCTGGCGGGCTGAAAATTGTGGTTTCTGGTCAGATTGGATAATGGTCGGGGCAGTTGGGTCATCCAACCAACGTAACTGTTGATAGACTTTTAAGCCTTGCTCTTGACCTTTTTCCTTTTGTAATTGGGTGAGCAGATCTAAATTTGCGACTTCTGAACTTGCCGAGAAGAAACGGTTTAAAATTAAGCCAACCCATACCAGTGCAATATCTTCTGACTGCCATGTAGAGGGTTTGAAGTCATAATCGATGAATTCTTTTGGCATGAGTTCTGGATTGGCTAGGACCTCTTTGACCCGTTTATTAAACCCAGCTGCATAACCATCAAAAATAGCTCGGTCTTCTGGGGAAAGTTGGGCAAGTTGCTGTTTGATATTTTCTGGATCAAAACGGCTGTGTGTTGCAATATCGTATTGCAGATAGTCAGGCCCTAGTACTTCGGCAACAGTGCCTTGGCCTGTACGTTTTGACATTTCCATCTGAAATAAGCGATCGGTTGCCACTGCATAACCATAGCCATAAAAAAGACCATAGGTGTCATTTGCATAGACATGTGGCGTACCAAAGCTATCTCGTTTGATGGTGATCTGTTTTGACGTAGGAGGCGTTTCTAAATTTGAAGATGAATTACATCCTACCAGTAAGGCACAACTTAGACCTAAAATTCCATTTCTAAACAGAGCATGTTGATAGATTGACCGATAAGTAGGTTCATGATTTTTCAATTTTTAGATATCCTTATTTCGCTATGATTTAAGTGTGAATAATTTGAAAATCTTATTTCTGATGCTGAAATGATTCACAGATGAACATGCCTTGTTCATTGAATAAAATTATGATGATTTATCTATGTAATTTTCCATTACCTTGTGGGTATATCTTTATACTTTAAAAGCGTTTTAATTATTTTAAATAAGAGAGCTTTAATATTTTTCTTCTATTGGAAATGAAAAAAGTCTTGTATTGGCAATACTTTAATGAAGGAAGCTAGGTTGATAACTTTAAAAATTGAAAGTCGTTGAGAGTAACAGCGTTCTTGGTGTACTCATCGTCATATAGCTACTAGGATTGGCTTCCCAATAGGCTTTATTAAAAACATTATTTAAGTTGGCCTGAAAGGTAATAGGTGTATGACCAATTTGGGTACGATATCGAGCACCTAAATCAAAGCGTGACCAGTCTGGTACAGATTGGCTGTTATCTGTGCTTACATAAGCTTTTGCGCTATGTATGATACGACTTGTTAGTGTCAATTGAGGAGCAAAAGAGGTATCCCATTCCAGACCCAAATTGGCAAGGAACTGCGGTGTAGCAATCGCATGATTATGGTCATGTTCACGATTTTGTGTCCGACGTAATCTCCCATCTAAATAAGTCACACCACCTAGAAAATGCAGTGTAGGACTAATATTTCCAAAACCATTTAACTCAACACCTCGGTTTTGTTGTTCACCTTTTAGACTATAAATATTGGTTTCTGGGTCGACTATGCCTGTAGGCATACGGATTTGAAAAAGTGCGAATGTACCACCAAAAGCACCTAGGTCAAATTTACTCCCAATCTCATATTGCTTAGATTTATAAGGGGCGAAGACCTGATTAAAATTTGCCGCATCGGCTGGCGGTTTTGCACCTGCGGTTAGGGCCTCAATGTAGTTGGCATAAAAAGAAAGCTGTTTAAATGGTTTATATACCAAAGCAAATGAAGGGGTTGTCGCACTTTCATGATAAGGATTAGTTTTTTCACCATTAGCTGAAAAGTTACTGGTTTCAACCTGCTGATGACGTAGACCGATTGTGAATTGAACTTGCTCTTGGGGCGAAGATAATGTGTCTGCTAAGACGATACTTTTTAAAATGGTTTCATTACTTTTTGACTCTGGTGTAATAGAAATGGGCTCTCCTGGACTATCTGGATAAGTTGGATGATAAATATTGGTGAGGTAATTACCATATTTAGTTTGGCCAAACCATCCCTGTTGGCGGAAGGTATTTGCAGCTAAAACCAATTGATATTGAAGGGGTCCCGTAGATACTGTAGCTCGAGTGCCAAGCTCAGCTGAGACCGTTGTGTTATGGCCCTGCTGGAAGTTTGAGTTCGAACGTGTATCGCCATTACTATTTAATATCGTTAGCCCTGGTGCTTCTTGTTTGTCATATTCAAAGCGATTATGGCCAACTGCACCGTATATCTTGAAAGTATCATTGAGTTGATATTCGCCACGGGTCAAAAAAGTTAAGCTGTTAGCATTAGAATAATCAAATAAAGCGGATAAGTTAATGTTGGGGTCTGGTGCTTTGGGGATGCGAATTCCTACGATAGGCGTTAGACCGCGTACCGCTCGGTTCATCATATCTTTTTGATAAATGATATCTGCGGAAAGATTGAAACGATCTGCTTGGTAGTCTATTCCTAAAGAGTGTGAACTATTCCTTGAATTTTGATGGTCAATACTGGTATCACCATCACGATATGCTGAGTTCAGTCGTAGACCAAACTCTTGATTTTCACCGAAACGTTGTCCTAGGTCAGCATGGATACCGAAGTGTTGATCAGAACTATATTCAGTTGTCACTTGGGTGAGCGACTGCTTATCCGCTCGCTTTGTTACGACATTGACATTGCCGCCAATGCCACCGAATGGAGACATTCCATATAAAAAAGCACTGGCACCGCGAATCAGTTCAATACGTTCAACAGGATCAACACCAACACGATAAGCAGGAACCAGACCAAATAATCCATTTAAAGCCATATCATCATTTTCAATCCGAAAGCCACGGATGGTGAGTGCGTCGTAGCGATTGGTGCTCCCCGTGGTTGTACGAACAGAAGCATCAGCTGTAGTCAGTGTTTCAGCAACACTGAGCGCTTGTTGGTGGCGAATGGTATCTGAGCTATAACTGACCTGACTGTAGGGCGTGTCCATATAATCCTTATTGCCCAAAATTCCAATTTGCCCAGTTCGAGATATTTGGCCGCCCGCATAAATTGTGGGATTAACCTGATCAGCAACCACCTTAATCGTCGGAAGCGTCGATTTAGCAACTTTTGAAGGAGCCTGATTCATTGGTATGGAATGATCATCAGCCATGGCAGTCTTTGCAGAGTTACAAAGTAAGGTCATCATGGTCAGTTGAAAGATACGGATTATTTTTTTGTTGCTAGCTTTAGATGAGGGTAACAACATGCTGATGTCCTGTTAAATCTAGATAAATGTCCTTTTGCCTTGATCAAATCAACAATGATGATTTGGCATTGACTAAATTTAAAACAGGATAATATGGGATTTGATTTTAATGCTAATGATTATTGTTTTTGATTTCGGAAAAGCTATAACTGGCATAGCTTTCCCGAAAAAATGCAAGAAATATTGTCCTATTTAGTATTATTTTTTTGCTTGTATCGTTGATTAACGTGCTGGAAAATCAGCGCATCAATTTTTTAGCTAAACGGTCTGGATTGAGAAAGAAAATATTGATTAGACCAACGACCACCAAATAGAGACCAATATAATGAAAACCTTGGTTCATTCCTGTAGTCAGGTTTTCTAGCATTTGTGCTGTGAGTGGGACACCTTTGGCCGGGCTGATATAACCTGCGTGATCCATTAAATATCCCACCATTGTTGGTGAAATCATTCCACCAATGGATGCCGTTGCAACTAAGGTTGCCATAACGGCGGCACGTTGTTGAGGGCAAACGCTATAACTGACCGTCATTGTCGCCAGTGGAAAACACATGGAAAATCCAGCTGCAACTGTGATGAGGAGTAGATTAAGGTTTCCTGTTGAAAGAGGTAGCAGATAAAAGGCAAAACCTGAAAATAATAAAAGTAAGCCAAAGACCACGCCAAAAGCGACATGAACACTTCTCCCTTTTTGCAACAGCACTTTAGAAATATAGCCTGCGATTGCCAAGGTAATCGCACCTAGAATCCAAGGGAAACTGGAAATAAAAGCAATCATTTCAGGAGAGAATTGGTGACTCGATGCAATATATTTAACGGCCCATGTGGTTAGAAAACCCAATGACCAAAAACAGCCTAGGCCAGCCAGAAAAGCGGAGATAAACATTTGCGAGAAAAAAATCTTGAAAATAGGGACAGGTTTTAAATGATCAACAAAAGAGATAATACTTTGACTGTTGTGCTCAACCTCTTTGGTTGCGGGAACAGGAGGAGTCGCTGAGTCTTGAATTTTATGAAAATGACTATAGGGACCTTCTTTGCAAATACAGAGCCACAACAGACTCCAGATGATACCTACAACACCGAGAAAACCAAAAGCCCAACGCCAGCCCCAATTCGGATGGGCAATGATGTAAGCCAAAATGGGTGCTGCAACAATCGGTCCAAGCATTGTTCCTGAAGCAACAAGGCTACTCGGAAAACCCCGAGCGCTGGGTTCAAACCAACCTTGGACATGGGTTAATGAGATTGATGAAGCAGGGCCTTCTGCTGCACCGAGTACAATACGTGTCACCAATAATGTGGTGAGGCCACTGCCTAAAAGCATAGGAAACTGTAACAGTGCCCAACTCAAACCCATGATTAAAAGTAACCAGCGTGTTTGAACTTTTTCTGCCATAAAGCCAACGGCAATCCCAGAGATTGCGAACAAGAAGAAAAAGGCACTGCCGATAAAACCAAACTGGGTCGCCGTGAGTCCTAATTCCGCCATGACTGGTTCGGCAACAAGGCCTAAGACTGCTTTATCAGCAAAATTAATCATTTGAAACAGTACTAAAAGTGCTGTAATTAACCATGCCCGTTTCATATTTTTAGGCGTAAATAACGGGTTTGAAACTGTATTATTCTGAGCTGGGTTGATATGCATTGCATCATCCTTATGCTGAGAGCCACTGAACTTCGATCAAAGATTCAATAGGCGCTAAATCCATTTAAAAAATCAAATATAGGTATCCATGTTCTAAGCCCAAACTGTATTGGACAGGGTTGATCTGTTTTCTAATTCTATCGGGTTATTGCGCTGCTCATGCAGCAGCGCTTTGTTTTGACTTAGGTTTTGTTAATAAAGTTGAATAATGCTTGGTTAAATGCATCTACCTGTTCAATATTCGAAATATGTGATGCATTGATTTCGACCAGTTGAGCATTTGGGATCTGCTGTTGCATAAATTGTCCATCTGTCACTGTGGTCACAGGGTCTTGTGTGCCTGCAATAATTAAAACCGGGATGGGGATTTCGAAAAGCTGATCACGAACATCCGCCTTAGCCAAAGCTTCACAACAATTGGCATAGCCTATAGCGCTGCCAGCACTTAAGTCGTTACATAGATTATTTACAATCGCTGTTTGGCTTTGGATAAAGGGATCTGTAAACCATCGCGATGCGGCAGTGGCTGCGATGGGTTGTAAACCTTGTTCACGGACTAATGTTGCACGATCCAACCATGCTTGTTCTTGACCAATTTTTGCCGCAGTATTGGCGACTATGACGTGGCTGAATCGTTGTGGATAATGAATTGCCAACCATTGACCAGTCAAACCTCCCATGGAAATGCCGCAAAAAATTGCCTTATCAATATCTAGATGATCAAGTAAGCGGACGACATCTTCACCCAGTTGTTTGAGCGTATAGGGGCCTGTTGGGGTTGATGATGAACCATGACCACGGGTGTCATAACAAATCACATAAAAATGTTGTTTAAAATAATTGAACTGCTTCTGCCACATTCCATAGTTGGTGCCTAAGGAGTTGGAAAATACTAGAGCAGGGGAAGAGGAATCACCAAAAGTTTGATAATTGATCTGTGTATCGGCAGATTGAAAAACTGACATTCGCTATTCCTTAATTTTGATCAACACGTTGAATAATCAGAGCAATGCCTTGACCGACACCAATACACATCGAACACAAGGCATATTCACCTTTGATTTGTTCAAGCTGGTTTAAAGCTGTGGTCACCAGACGCGCGCCTGAAGCACCGAGTGGATGACCCAAGGCAATTGCACCACCATTCGGGTTAATTCGTGCATCATCATCCGCCAAAGCTAAATCACGGGTCACAGCTAGGGCTTGTGCGGCAAAGGCTTCGTTTAACTCAATCACGTCCATTTGATCTAAAGTCAAATTGGCCTGCTTGAGCAGTTTCTTGATGGCAGGTGCAGGTGCAAAACCCATAATCCGTGGTTCAACACCCACTGTGGTGGCTGCAATGATTTTGGCACGTGGCTTGAGTTGATATTTTTCCACCGCTTCGTCTGAAGCAATCAATAAGGCAGCAGCACCATCGTTGATCCCAGAAGCATTACCTGCGGTGACTGTACCTTCGGCTTTGACCACACCTTTGAGTTTGCTTAAAGCTTCCAATGTCGTTGATGCACGTGGATGCTCATCACTCTCTACCACAATGGCATCGCCCTTACGCTGTGGAATCGTCACAGGCACGATTTCGTTCGAGAAGAAGCCCTTGGCTTGTGCGGTTGCAGTACGTTGCTGGCTGTTTAAGGAAAACCTATCTTGATCGGCACGGTTAATATTGAACTGTTCTGCCACGTTTTCTGCAGTTTGTGGCATGCTGTCCACACCATACATTTCTTTGAGTTTTGGATTGATAAACCGCCAACCCATGGTGGTGTCTTCAATCTTTTGACTACGTCCAAAGGCACTGTCCGATTTGCCCATCACATAAGGGGCACGGCTCATGCTTTCCACACCGCCTGCAATAATCAAATCTGCTTCATTGGCTTTAATGGCACGGGCAGCCATCGCAATTGCATCCAGTGACGAACCACATAAACGGTTTACTGTGGTTGCTGGCACTTGATAAGGTAAGCCTGCCAATAATGCTGACATACGTCCGACGTTACGGTTATCTTCACCTGCCTGATTGGCACAGCCATAGATCACATCATCGACTTGCTGCCAATCTACACTTGGGTTACGTTGCATTAAGGCCTGAATGGGAATAGCTCCCAAATCATCTGCACGTACTGGTGCAAGACCGCCGGCATAACGACCAAATGGGGTACGGATGGCATCGATGATATAAGCATTTTTCATATTCTTACATTTCCATTTCTAAATCTGTTGTGATCACTGCCACAAATTACGGGTTTAGTCATTCTTCCTTTGCGTAGGCATTGCCTATACAAAAAACCTCTGCTTTAACCCGTAATTAGTGGCTGTGTAAACATTATCCTTGAGTCACATCAATCAATTGAGCACCTGTC